>CP107926.1:5497500-6132500 GCA_036015235.1 Streptomyces sp. NBC_00433
GCTTTTTGGGGGCATGGCGCCACCTCCCGTGCGGGTGCCGGTGATCAACTTACTTCGCCGACCCCCCGCGAGGTGCCCTCTACGGCGGGCGGCGCCACCAGCCCGCCGACGGGGCGCACGTCGCCACCGGCCGTGGGGGGCTGTTGCTGTCGCGTCCGGACCACCGGCGGGTGGGTGGTTGCGCGCGCCGTTCCCCGCGCCCCTTGGGGGTGCCCTCTGCGCGGAGGGTGGGCGTTTTTAGGGGCGCGGGGAACTGCGCGGCCAGCCGTCGACGGGGTGCAGGTCGTCACCGGCCGTGGGGGGCTGTTGCTGTCGCGTCCGGACCACCGGCGGGTGGGTGGTTGCGCGCGCCGTTCCCCGCGCCCCTTGGGGGTGCCCTCTGCGCGGAGGGTGGGCGTTTTTAGGGGCGCGGGGAACTGCGCGGCCAGCCGTCGACGGGGTGCAGGTCGTCACCGGCCGTGGGGGGCTGTTGCTGTCGCGTCCGGACCACCGGCGGGTGGGTGGTTGCGCGCGCCGTTCCCCGCGCCCCTTGGGGGTGCCCTCTGCGCGGAGGGTGGGCGTTTTTAGGGGCGCGGGGAACTGCGCGGCCAGCCGTCGACGGGGTGCAGGTCGTCACCGGCCGTGGGGGGCTGTTGCTGTCGCGTCCGGACCACCGGCGGGTGGGTGGTTGCGCGCGCCGTTCCCCGCGCCCCTTGGGGGTGCCCTCTGCGCGGAGGGTGGGCGTTTTTAGGGGCGCGGGGAACTGCGCGGCCAGCCGTCGACGAGGTGCAGGTCGTCACCGGCCGTGGGGGGCTGTTGCTGTCGCGTCCGGACCACCGGCGGGTGGGTGGTTGCGCGCGCCGTTCCCCGCGCCCCTTGGGGGTGCCCTCTGCGCGGAGGGTGGGCGTTTTTAGGGGCGCGGGGAACTGCGCGCCCAGTCGTCGACGAGGTGCACGTCGTCACCGGCCGTGAGGGGCTGTTCGGTCCTCCCCCAGAGCTTTGCCTGGGGGCACCCCCATCTCGCTTCGCCCGGGACCACCGGCCGGTGGTGGGCTGAGCGCGCCCACGCGGCGCCAGCCGCAGATCAGACGCAGCCCCGCGCCCCTGAGGGGGCCCCGCGGCAGGCGGCACCCCCTGGGTCGTGAGGGAAGCGCGGGCCCCCCGCGGACGGGGGGAGGACTTACGCGGGTGCGGCCAGTAACGGGCGCGCGCGTTCGCGGAGTTCGAGGACGCGCGGCTCGTGGGAGTACGGCTCGAGGCGGTGGAGGAGGTCGCGGACGTATTCGGTGGTGCGGGCGGAGGAGATACGGCCGGCGACCTCGACGGCCTTGACCCCCGCCGCGCAGGCCGCGTCAAGATTGCCGGACTCGAGTTCGGCGACGGCCGAGACGACGAGCCGCAACCCGTGCGACCGCACGAACTCCTCCGTCGGCTTGGCCAGCGCGTGTTCGGTGAAGCGCTGGACCTGGCGGGGGATGCGCAGGTCGCGGTAGCACTCGGCGGCGTCGGCGGCGAGCCGGTCGTAGGAGTAGAAGCCGAGCCAGCTCGGGTCGGCGTCGCCCTCCCTGGCCCGTTCGAGCAGCGCCTCCGCCGCGGCGAGCGAGGCCCCGCAGGCCGCAGCCTCGCCGGCCTTGGCGTGGGCGCGGGCCTCGACGAGGTGGAAGAAGCTCATCGTGCGGGCGGTCGCGAGGCCGCGGTTGCGCTCCAGGGCGGCCTGGGCGAGGTCGACGCCCTCGTCGGCGAAGTTGCGGTAGGTGGCCTGCAGCGACATCGACGCGAGCACGTACCCGCCGAGCGGCACATCCGCGGCGGCGCGGGCGAGCCGCAGCGCCTGGATGTAATACCGCTGGGCGGCCTCCTGCTGGCCGGTGTCGAAGGCCATCCACCCGGCCAGCCGGGTCAGTTCGGCCGTGGCGCCGAAGAGCGCGCGGCCGACGTCGTCGCTGTACGAGCCGAGCAGCAGCGGCGCCGCCTCGACCCGCAGGCACTCCGGCACCATGCCGGAACGCCAGTCGCCGCCCCCGTACTTGGAGTCCCAGCGCCGCGCGTCCTCGGCGGCCTCGCGGAGCTTGGAGACATCGGTGTGCCCGACGTGCGCCATGCCGGGTGCGGGCGCGTCGCGGGCGACCGTCGCGTCGGCCGGAGTGATCAGCCAGCGGGACGCGGGTGTCACGTAAGCGCTCACTGCGAAAGATCCGGCCAAACTCTGCCAGATTCCGGAACCGCCGGGTCCGCGCCGCCCGGCGAGGTCCAGCCGCCACAGATCGGTGGCCGATTTCACCGCCTCGCCGACGTCGCGCGGGAAGGCGAGACCGACCTCCGGCGCGGGATCGGCGTCGGCGAGCCCTATCTCGTGCAGCGGCACGGGACGCCCGAGCTTGCTGCCGATCGCGGCCGCGATCAGATGGGGCGCGGCGCCCTGCGGCACCATGCCCTTGGCGACCCAGCGGGCGACCGACGTCTTGTCATAGCGCAGCGTCAGACCGCGTTGCGCCCCAAGGTCGTTGACCCTGCGGGCGAGTCCGGCGTTGCTGATGCCGGCCAGACCGAGAAGGGTGCCGAGTTTCTCGTTCGGCCCGCGGTGTTCTCTGTTCACTGCGGTTCACCTCGTGATGCCGCTGGGGCAGGCCGGCGGGCCTGGTCGGTCGGTCGGGGCTGCGGGGGTCGCCCTCCCCTGGAGTCCGATTCAGCCACCGCGGGGGCCCGTTGGCGGCGGCCGCGGTGTCTGTGCCGGATACCCGAGCCGCACGTACGGGTGCGAACCGGATGCACCCAGCGTAGTTCGCCGCCTCCCGACCGTTAAGGGTCTCGTGTCGGATGGCGCGAATCCAGCCCCTTACCCGAACGCGGCCGTGGCGCGGAAAGTGCCCCGCTCGAACGTCTCGCGGGGATCCGATGATTGGCGGCCGGCGGCACCCGGCGGGGGGCCGGCGGACCGCCCTTCGGGGTGTGCGGCGTGTGCTCCCGGTATATGTGGCCGTGCGCCCGCCTGTGCGCTCTGTGCCGAGACGGGTGCGGCCGGTTGCATGGTGAGCCGTGGGTCGGCCCGCGCTTCCGCCAGGCGGCTATGGCGGGGTGCGGCGGGCCAGCGAGTTCCGCTGCCACAATCCCCGCGGGTGGCGGACCGGCCCGGGGGGCGTTGAACCGCCCCCCGGGCCGTGTGTCGTGCGCGGGCCGCCCACCCGTTCCCGTGCGCCCGCGGGCCGGAATCCGACGGCCGGACGCGGCCGTCGGCGGTGCCGGGAGCGCGCTGCGCCGTGCACGCGCGGTAGTCGTGCTCGGCTGCCGTCGTCGCTCCCCGTCGCGGCGGCGGTCAGGCGGCGGCGTACGGCAGGGTGATCGGCAGCGTCCCGGACGAAGATCCGCGGCGGAAAACGATCGTCCCCGACTGCCCCTGTTCCCCGGCATATCACCTCCGGCATGTGCCCGGCGTACGCCGCCGCCGCGCCAAAACTTTGGCGCGAACCCGACGTTTCGGCCGGGCGGTGACTCCCGCCCTCCGCGGCTGTCCGCAACGTCCCGATTGCGTACCTCCGGCGGCCGCCGGCGGACATCGTTCTGCCGTTGATCCGTTGCGGATCCGCGTCGATCCGCGTCGATCGGCCTCGGTGGCCGTACTGTTCGGTGGTGGCGGGCAGGTGTCCGGCGCACGAACCGGCGCACCCGGGAGCACTCATGCGCCTCCTTGCGCGTGTCCACGTGGCAGCATGGTCTTTCGGACGTCAGACGTGGCGGCATGGCGGGGCGAGGCGCGCGCGAGCAAGCGGTGGGTCGGATCCTGCGCATCGGCTGTCCACAGCCTGTGGAGGCGACGATGCGGTGGTTGGTGGGGTGGAGCAGTGCCACCGCGGGTCCCGTTCCCGGCGACAGCGGCCGCACCTTGCTGCCGGTGGGCGCCCAACTCCTGTGGGGCGAGCTCGATCCGCTGTGGGCGGTGGGCGACTGGCGCCCTGACGAGGTCCGGGTCGTGCACGCGGACTCCGCCCACGCCGGAGGGACCCACGGCTCGCCCACGTACGGCTCCCGCCCGTCCGGCGCCAACGGCAGCGCGTACGGCGGCGGTTACGGCTCGCGCGGCAACGGCGGCACGGGCGGCTCGCAGGGCCTCGCACGGCTCGCGGTCCTCGGGCGCTGCGGCGCCAGCGACGCCGAATTGCGCCTCGGCCTGGTCGCCGCCCGCGGCGGCGCGCTGCGCCATGTGACGGCCTGGCCGGGCAGTTACACCGCCGTCCTCCAACTGGGCCGCCGCATCACGGTCCTCGGCGACCTCGCCGGTGCCAGGCCGGTCTTCCACACCCGCTTCTCCCGCGGCACGGCCTACGCCACCGCCGCGCTGCCGCTCGCCGACCTCATCGAGGCCGGGCTCGACGTCACCCACCTCGCCGCCATGCTCGCCTGCCCCGACGCGCCCGAGGCCCTCGGCGACGGGACGCCGTACCTCGGAGTGCGCCGCGTCCCGCCCGGCCACGCGCTGACCCTGCGCGACGGCGCCCCCGAGATCACCGGCTACGAGCCCACCGCCTCGCTCGCCGTCGGCCACCAGCCGGCCACCGCCGCGGACGCCGACGCGGCCATCGCCGCGATACGCGACGCGCTCGTCGAATCCGTACGGGCGCGGCTTGCGCAGCCCCGGTTCGTGCCCGACACGGGCGGCCTGGGCGACGAGGACCCCTTCGGCAGCGGGCTGATCCCCGCCCCCGGCATCGGCGCCGACCTCTCGGGCGGCAGCGCCTCCGCCACACTGGCGCTGCTCGCCGCCGGACTGCCCGGCATGCCCGGCACGATCCCCGGGGCGCCCGGCTCGCTGGCCGGCGAACGCCTGCTCGCCGTCACCTTCAACGACCTCACCGAAGGCGGACTGCCCCTGCGGGACGGCGAGTTGGCCAGGGCCGGCGAACTCGCCGCCGACCCGCGGCTGCGGCACGTCGTCGTACCCGGCGGCACCGAGGCGCTGCCCTACGCCGACCTGACCGGCGGCCCGCCCGTCCCGCTCACCGACGAACCCGGCCCCTCGCTCATCGTCGCCGAACGCCACCGGCGCAGGCTCGCCGCGGGCGGCGCCGACCACCTCATCGGCTTCGGCGCCCGGCAGGTGCTCGACGCGCACCCCGCGCGGCTCGCCGACCTCCTCATGGACCGGCGCCGGCGGCATCTCGTCCGGCCCGTCGCCGCACTGACCCGGGCCGGCGGGTCCGCCGCCGCGGGGCCCGCGGTGCTGGTGCCCTTCACCGTGCCGATCACCGTCTACCGGGCCGCGCGGCGGCTGGCCCGCACCCCATACCGGCAGGGTGTGGAGGACGCGGCGGCCCGGCTGCTGCGATACGCCTCCGACGGGTCCTTCGGCCTCTCCCTCGGCGGCTCCGACGGCCCCATCGGGGCGTCGCTCGCCGCGATGGCCTGGGTGCGGCCCGGACCCGCCGCCCGGTGGCTCACCGGCGAGGCGCTGGCCGAAGTGTCGGTCCGGCTCCAGGACGCGGCCAGGCGGCCCTGGCCGATCGAACGCCCCGGCGAGCGGCGGGCCCGAGCCGCGCTCGCCCGGCACGCCGCCGACTTCCGCGTCCTGGAGCAGGCAGCCGCCGTCCCCAGCCAGCGGCTGCACGCGCCGTACCTCGACAACGCCGTCGTCCGCGCCGCCCGCGCCCTGCCCGGCGCCCTGCGCGTCCGGCCCGGGGCGCGCGCCGACATCCTGCGCGACGTGCTCGCCAGCGCCGGCGTCCGCGACCTGCCGGCCGGCTGGGGCGCCGCCTCCCACTCCTCTGCCGCGGCGGCCGCCGCCCGGGTCGGCGTCCGCTCGGCCATCGACCCGCTGATCGAGCTGTTCGAGGCCCCGCTCCTGGCGGACGCGGGCCTGGTGGACGCGCGGGCCGTACGCGACGGGCTCCGGGCGGCGGCGTCCACGCCGGCAGCTCCGCTGGACGGGCTGGGCGAACTGGTCGCGGTGGAGCTGTGGCTGCGGCGCCTGCTGGCGCGGCGGGGTTCGTGCTGGACCGGCACGGAGTCGCCTGGTCGGCGGGCGGTTGCGAGCGGGGTGCAGCGGCTCTCGCTCTGAGCGGGGGGCGCATTTGGCGGGGGCGCTTCGGGCGGGTGCGCCGCTGGTGGGTGCGCCGTTGGCGGGTGCGCCGTTGGTGGGTGCGGGGGTCGGTGCCGCTCCGGGGGTATCTCCTCGGAGTGCGCACCTCGGGCTCTTCCCGAACGCCCCAGCGGGAGTCGTGCGGAGTCCTGCGGGGACACCCCCGAATCGTCCCCTCCTCGCCGTGGGCGTCCGCGAGTCCGTGGGTGGGTGAGGACGGGGGCAGTCCGGGGGCGCCGCCAACGGTGGGTGAGCCCCCAGCCGGACAGGGTATGGCGCCGCACCCCGCCCGCTCACCCCGTCACGCTTCCCCGCCGCATCCGCCACACACGGACGGGCAGCCGTCGACGTCGGAGCGGGCGGTACCGCCATACCGCAGAATGGAAGCTCGCAGCGAAGGGAGTACGCGGTGACCGTATGGGACGACGTGGTCGGCCAGCCCCATGTGGTGGCCGAACTGTCCGCGGCCGCGGCGGACGCCGACGCCCTGGTGACGTCCGGCGGCGCGGGGTCACGTATGACCCACGCCTGGCTCCTCACCGGCCCCCCCGGCTCCGGCCGCTCCACCGCCGCCCGCGCCTTCGCCGCGGCGCTGCAGTGCGTCAGCCCGGACCGGGCGCTGGGTGCCGCCCCCGGGTGCGGCTTCTGCGACGGCTGCCATACGACCCTGGTCGGCACGCACGCCGACGTCGAATTCGTCCGCACCGACCTGCTGTCCATCGGCGTCAAGGACACCCGGGACCTGGTGCGGCGGGCGTCCCTCTCTCCGGCGGGCGGCCGCTGGCAGGTGATCGTCCTGGAGGACGCCGACCGGCTGACCGAGGGCGCCGCCAATGTGCTGCTCAAGGCGGTGGAGGAGCCGGCGCCCCGCACGGTCTGGCTGCTGTGCGCGCCCTCGGTGGAGGACGCCCTGCCGACGATCCGCTCGCGCTGCCGGCTGCTCAGCCTGCGCACACCGTCCGCCGAGGCCGTCGCCGACCTGCTGACCCGGCGCGACGGTATCGACCCGCGGCTCGCGGCGGACGTCGCGCGGGCCACCCAGGGCCACATCGGGCGGGCCAGGCGGCTGGCCACCGACGAGTCGGCGCGGGAGCGCCGGGCGGCGGTGCTGCGGCTGCCACTGCGGGTCGCCGACATCGGCGGCTGCCTGCGCGCGGCGCAGGAACTCGTCGACGCGGCGGCCGAGGACGCCAAGGCGGTCGCCGAGGGCGTCGACGCCAAGGAGACCGAGGAGATGCGGGCCGCCCTCGGCGCGGCGGCGGGCGCGGGCAGCCGGATGCCGCGCGGCACCGCGGGTGTCATGAAGGATCTCGCCGACCGCCAGAAGCGCCGCTCCACCCGCACCCAGCGCGACACCCTCGACCTCGCTCTCACCGACCTCGCCTCCTTCTATCGCGATGTGCTCACCGTCCAGTTCGGTACGGGCGAGCGGATCGCCAATACCGAGGTCGGTGACGGTATCCGGCAGATCGCCGCCACCTCCCGCCCCGAGCACAGCCTGCGCCGTATCGAGGCCGTACTCGCCTGCCGCGACGCCCTCGACCGCAACGTCGCCCCCCTCCTCGCCGTCGAGGCCATGACCCTCGCCCTCCGCGCGGGCTGACCCCCCACCCGCGCCTCCGAAGGCGCGGCACCCCCGTCCCGCGTCCCCCGGGACGCACTGCGGCGTTCGGGTGATCGCGGCCCGGTGAACGCGACGGCAGCCGGGGCTTGGGCCGTCCCCGTTGCAAGGTGCAGGCAGTGGTCCCGTCCGCTTGCCGTCCTGGCGGGGCCGCAGCCGTCCCGAAGGGGTTGCCGTGGCTGACGTCGTGCAGTCCGTAACGATGGTGCTGGCCGGTGCCGCGGCCGTACTGCTCGGGCATCGCGCGCTGCGGCACTGGTGGGCCGAACGGGCCGGGCGGGCGTACGAACTGCCCGTGGACCGTACCGGCACCGCCGTCCGCGCGGGCGCCGCCGGGGCCGCCGCGCTGCTGGCCGCAGCGCTGGCAGTACCGCTCTTCGGCGGCGGCGGGGATGAGGTCGGCACCGGCGCGGCCGCGCCCGCGCTCGTCGCCGTACCGCCGCCGCCGGCCCGCACCCCGGAGCCCGCCCCGCCGCCGCCCGAGGTGCGCACCCTCGGGCATCCGGCAGGCGGCACCCTCGACCAGTTGCAGGAGGGCACCCGGGTGTGGCTGCCCCCGCAGTACGCCTCGCCGAAGGCCGCCGGGATCGGCTTCCCGGTCGTCGTCGCCCACCTGCCCGCCGACGGGGAAGCCGACCTCTACAGCGGCTTCGTCCTCGCCGCCAAGCGCGGGCTCGCCGACCCCTTCGTCCTCGTGCAGCCCACCGACTGCGCGCACGGCTCCGCCACCGCCCTCGCCCAAGCCGCCCGCCGCTACCGCGTACTGGCCGCCCGCACCGCCACCGGCCTCATCGGGGCCGGCGCCGACGCCCCCTGCGCCGTACGCGAAGCACTTGCCACCACGGGCCGCTACGGCGCCGCCGCCGGGATCTCCGGTCTGTATCCACCCCTTGCCCCCTCACCACTGCCACGCCCCTCCTTGCTGCTGGCCCTCGCCACCGACGACACCGCCGCCCGCGCCGCCGCCCTGCGACTGCGCGACGCCCTGCACCCGCACGGCGACGAGGTACGCGTCATCGACGGCATCGCCGCCCGCCGCGAACTCTTCGCCCAGATCGCCGGCTACCTGACGGAGAAGCTCGACGGCCCCGCCAAGACCGTCACCCCGCCGCCGGCCTCCGTATCGCCCGGATCCCCCACATCTCCCACAGCCCCCTTGCTGTCGCCCTCACGGCCCCTGCCGCCCTCGCTCCCCGCCTCCCGCACCCCCACCGCGCTCCCACGGGCTGCCTACCCATCCCACACCGCATCGCAATCCCGCAAATCGTCGCAAAGCTCGTAATCACTCATTAGGGGACACCGCCCCCAGTTGTCCCGCGCGCCGCCAGCTACGCTCGCACTCATCCGACGGGAGGACCTGAGCCGCCGATGCACCCCAAGCACCCCACGCGCCTGCTCCGCTTCCCGGCCGCCGCGATCGCGGTGACCGGGCTGTTGCTGTCCGCCTGCTCAGGCGGCTCCGGCCACCAGGCAGCGGCCTCAGCCCCGGGCTCGCCCACCCCGGCCGCGACCGCGGCGCCGGCCCCGTCCGACACGGCGTCGCCGGCCACCACCGCCACGCTCGCCCCGCTCCCGGCCGCCACCCCCGCGAACCTGGCGCCGTACTACAAGCAGAAGCTCGCCTGGCACTCCTGCGGCGTCCCGGACTTCGAGTGCACGACGATGAAGGTCCCGCTCGACTACGCCCACCCCGTCGCCGCCGACGACCTCAAGCTCGCCGTCGCCCGCAAGAAGGCCGCGGGCCCCGGCAAGCGCCTCGGCTCGATGCTGGTCAACCCCGGCGGCCCCGGCGGCTCGGCCATCGACTACCTGCAGTACGCGGCCACCGGCTACCCCTCCGCCGTCACTTCCCGCTACGACATGGCCGCCGTCGACCCGCGCGGCGTCGCCCGCAGCGAGCCCGTGAAGTGCCTCAGCGACAAGCAGATGGACGCGTACACCGCCGTCGACTCCACCCCCGACAACACCGCCGAGGCCGACAAACTCGCCGCCGCCGACCGCACTTTCGCCGCCGGCTGCAAGAAGATGTCCGCCGACCTCATCGGCCACGTCTCGACCGTCGACTCCGCCCGCGACATGGACGTCCTGCGCCAGCTGCTCGGCGACGCCAAGCTCAACTACGTCGGCAAGTCCTACGGCACCTTCCTCGGCGCCACCTATGCCGGCCTCTTCCCGACGCGCGTCGGCCGCCTCGTCCTCGACGGCGCCATGGACCCCTCGGTGAACGCCCTGGCGAGCAGCCGCGTCCAGGCCGGCGGCTTCGAGACCGCCTTCGACGCCTTCGCCCGCGACTGCGTCAAGCGCTCAGAATGCCCGCTCGGCCGCACCTCCGCCGCCGACGCCGGAACCCGCCTCGACGCCCTCTTCGCCGGCCTCGACAAGCACCCGCTCCCCACCGGCACCAAGCGCCCCCTCACCGAGGCCCTCGGCACCACCGGCGTGATCGCCGCGATGTACGACCAGGAGGCCTGGCCCGCCCTGCGCGGCGCCCTGATCAGCGCGAACAAGGGCGACGGCGCCCCGCTCCTGCAGCTCTCCGACAGCTACTACGAGCGCGACAGCACCGGCAAGTACAGCAATCTGATGTACGCCAACGCCGCCGTGAACTGCCTCGACCTCCCCCCGGCCTTCCGCTCCCCGGCCGACGTCACCAAGGCGCTGCGCTCCTTCCGCGCCGCCTCCCCCCACTTCGGCGCAGCCCTGGCCTGGTCCTCCCTGATCTGCGGCTACTGGCCGCTGCCCGCCACCGGCCACCCCGAACGCATCCAGGCCAAGGGCGCCGCCCCGATCCTGGTGGTCGGCACTATCCGCGACCCGGCCACCCCCTACGCCTGGGCCCAGTCCCTCGCCGCCCAGCTCTCCTCCGGCCACCTCCTCACCTACGACGGCGACGGCCACACCGCCTACGGCCGCGGCTCCACCTGCATCGACACCGCCGTCAACGCCTACCTCCTGTCCGGCACGGTCCCCCCGCCCCACCAGAAGTGCACCTGACCTGCACCCTTCCAAGATCCCCACCCGGTCGGAACCACCCCCCACAACCCTGTAGACTTGCCCCCGCTGCGCCTGCCAGTCTTGGCCGGACCCGCAGCACGCCGCCTTAGCTCAGTTGGCCAGAGCAACGCACTCGTAATGCGTAGGTCTCGGGTTCGAATCCCGAAGGCGGCTCCACGGTGAACCCCAGGTCAGGTCTTTGACCTGGGGTTTCTTGTTTTCGTTGGCCTTGGAATCCAGGCTAATCGGACACATGCGGTCTACGCATCACAATGCGTGGTTCGCAGGTTTACTCGCAGTCGCCGATGAGTGGTCGCAAGGCTGTGACCTGCTATTTTGGGCGGCCGGGCTGCGGAATTCATCTGGTGCACGATGCCTACGGTGGACAGCTGGTGGACAGCTGTGCGTGGTGAAACGTCAGAATCCTTGCGGGGCATCCGAGTCCTGGGACCGGCTGGGTTGTCCGTGGCCTGGGCTTGGCGATCTCGGGCTTGTGCCGTTCTGACAGTTGCCCGTGCCATAGCCTCCCGCGGTAAAGTCCGCCGCCGGCCGAGCCGCGTCGTACGGGTCCGCCCGCCCCTTTGATCCCCATGGCATTCCCTCGTCGGCGGGCAGCCCGCAACGTCTGGGCGCTCAGGTACGGCCCCGCCGCAGTTGCACCGGCCTCCGCCCGGAGGCCGGCCCGGGCAAAGTACCTGAATAGTCGAACGAATGATCCACTTTGAGGGAACCGCGGATCTGGGTCCGTGTTGTGCCTGATATTGCATCAGTTCGGTCAGCCTGCAGGGCTCGTGCGGCGGGCGGGCGAAGGGGTGGAACTGCTGGGGAGGCAGGGCGATTTCAAAGTCGGGTTGATCTTGTAGGCGCGCTGGTCACGGCGGTGTGACGGTGTCCGGCGGGTGCGCTACCAACGCAACGAAGCTCCCGTGCGCGGGCTGCCCACACCAACCGGACTCCTCTGCGTGAAGTTCCCCCGCTGAAGTGGACCACCCGCAAGCTCCAGGACTGCCTGTGGTGGCGCACCTCCAACGCCCGCCACCCGACGTCCTGGCCACCCAATGCCGCGCGAAGGTCCGCAACGAACACCAGCAACGCTGGGGCCGCCTACGCCCCAAAGCTGCCTAACCAACCCCGGTAACGTTCGTGGTCAACGCCTTATCTAGCGGGCGAGTAGTGCGCTGACGGCCTTGCCACCGGGCCTCTGACGGGTGACCGCGGTGGCGCGAGCGAGGCGGTTGACCATGGGCCAGCCGAAGCCTCCGGTGTCGCCATTCAGGTCGGGGGTGCGCATGCGCGGCGCCTGCGGGCTGCGGTCGCGCACGTCCACCTCGATGCTGTTCGGGTGCGCGGTCAGCTCCAGGGTGCAGGTGCCGCCGCCATGGCGCAGGGCGTTGGTGACGAGCTCCGAGACGACCAAGACGACCGTGTCGGCAGCCTCGGCTGCCATCGCCGGCTGTCCGAGCCCGTCGAGGAAGTCCCGGACGCTCTCGCGTGCGCCGGCGACGGATGTCGCGGAGCGGACGGAAGCCACGTTGACGATCATCGCGTCACCTGGTCTCTGGGTCGTCAATGCCCGGTCCTGCCTGCCCCAGGCTTGTGCCCCGGCCTATGGTCCGTTGACCCGGCAACCCGGCGGTGACGGCCTCGCCCTCTCCCATCGCTGTTCGAGGTCGATTACCTCGCTGCCGAACGCGCAAAAATCTATGTTGGCCGGAGTAGACATCAGGCGGTTGCCTGGTTATGGTTTCTCTCGTAGCCGAGATCGAGCAGGGCCCGGCAGGGACGAACTGCCGGGAAGCAGTACAGGCAGGTGAAGTACGCAGGACGGTGCGGTGGTGGAGTTCCGAAGCCAGAGCGGTTGCCTGACGGCGACGGGGCTGACGACCGGACCGGGTGGCCCGTAGTGATCAGGGGCCGCCGTGAGCAGTAGCGCAGTCGCAGTTCAGTGAGTGCAGTTCGCAGTGCCCAGCAGTGAAGTCAAGAGAGCAGTACCTCGGTAAAGGCGTCGGCTGCGGGCGCGCGTACCGGGAGGTTCGGCAGTGGGGTTCCAAGCCAGGGTAGACGCAAGGCAGGCGACGGGGCTGGCTGCCGAAGAGTGGCGCTGTCGTAGGCCACTGAGCAGTTCGCATCACCAGCAGTAGGCAGTGCGCAGTACTCCGTTTGATAAGTGAGTGATTCCAGAGGGAAGAACGGAGGAGCCGAGCGCCATCAGGATCGCCCGGGCGGAAATCTTGAGCCCGGGTACCGCAGGACATCGATAGTGAGGTGGTCTCCGGTCAAGCAACCGCGATCCCCGCAAATGCCGCTACCCCCCCTGCGGCGATGCGGACACAGTAGGCCGGTGCAGTACCAGGGCCGGCAGATGGTGTAGCTGTTCCTTCGGGGCCTTGGTGCCGGTATGGCACCAAGGCCCCTCCAGCGTGTTCCACAGAGAGGTGCGATGACAGCAGACGATTCGTTCAACCGGCTCGATGACGACGACTACCCCGCCTACACCATGGGGCGGGCCGCCGAGATGATCGGCGCCACGCAGGGCTTCCTGCGTGCCATCGGCGAAGCCCGCCTGATCACCCCGCTCCGCTCAGAAGGCGGCCACCGACGCTACTCCCGCTACCAACTGCGCATCGCCGCCCGAGCCCGCGAACTCGTCGATAACGGCTTCCCCATCGATGCCGCCTGTCGCATCGTCATCCTCGAAGACCAACTCGAAGAAGCCCAGCGCATCAACGCCGCACACCGCCGCACCGCATCCGAGGACAGCACCGGCAGCTGACCCACAGCTCGCGGCAATCGCAATCCCACATCCTTCCGATGATTTCCTCACATGAGTGCATGTTCACTGAAGATGCCCAGCCGCCGACACACGGACGGAAGCCCCCGTACCGCTCCGGCGCTACGCCCGACACCCGCCGCACCCCGGCGGCTGATGCGCCTGCCGGCACAACCGGCCGACTGACGGCCGGGCGGACAGCCTCCGGTCTGGAAGCCCGGGTGGAAGGTGCGGTGGAGTCGGCGGCGGCCGCGCTGAAGCCGAGAATGCGCGGCTGGCTGCACGCCGGGGTGTTCCCCCTCTCGCTGGCCGGCGGCATCGTCGTGATCGCCGTTTCGCGCTCGGCGGCGGCAGTGGCGGCCTGCTCGGTGTTCGCACTGTCGGCTTGGCTGCTGTTCGGCACCAGCGCGGTCTATCACCGCGGGGACTGGGGACCCCGCGGGGAGGCGGTCCTGCGGCGGATGGACCACGCGAGCATCTTCCTGATCATCGCCGGCACCTACTCCCCGCTGGCGGTACTGCTGCTACCCACAGGCCCGCAGGTGGTGCTGCTGGCCCTGGTGTGGGCCGGGGCCGGCATCGCCTTCCGCATCTGGTGGATCACGGCACCGCGCTGGCTCTACACCCTGTGCTACATCGCACTGGGCTGGGCAGCCGTCTTCCACCTACCCGACTTCGCGCGCACCGGCGGCACCGCGGTTGTCGTACTCGTCATCGCCGGCGGCCTGCTCTACACCGCGGGCGCAGACGTCTACGGACTCAAGCGCCCCGACCCCTGGCCCCGCTGGTTCGGATTCCACGAGGTCTTCCACACGCTCACCATCGCCGCGTTCACCGCGCACTACACCGCCATCCTCCTGGCAGCCACATGACCAGGCGGGCCACTGGTCTACCGCAAGCCACAGCCGGGGAAGTCCTCCGCGGGCTATGACCCAGCTCGGCTTCACCTGCCACGGCTTTCCCCAGACCGCCGCGGCCTCGCCGCCGTCGAGGCGCCACAGCCTGTGCCCGCCTCCTCTTGAGCGCGCCGCGGCCAGGCCGGGCCCCGCCTCGTTGGCGGTGTTCAGGAAGGCCACTGCGTGGTTGAGTCACAAGGCAGCCGTCCATGTGTCGGCTCGTACATCGGGATGCAATCGGCAGCACCGTCTCCGCCGACGCGATGCTCGCCAAAGCCGTAGGTGACGGATCCGCTCGGGCCGCCCCGCCGGAGTTCCGCGCGCACGTCGCGTCGTTCTTCTGACGGCGCTCAACGCCTCGGCGCTCGGTCCTGAGGCAGCCCGGCGCCGTTGGGCCTACCCGCTCTGGGCGACTCTGTCGCCGGCGCACCAGATATCTGACTTCCCCGTTGCTCGGTGCCGTTCCGCCGGCGATCTCCACCGACGTTTCTACGGGCCGTGGCGCGTGGAGTGGCAGGCGCCGCTGGGGTCCTGCGCCCCCTTCTGGAGCGGAGTGCACCTGGGCGGACGTGGAATAACTGATACCGCGAACACAGAAATACCAGCAGACTGACCGCAGTCTTATATCTCTCTGACGGCACAGCAATCAGAGGTCGGAGGCATAACCGCTGGTGGCATGCTATGGTTTTCCCCAGTTGCAGTTGTGGTTCCCAAAGACTTCAAGTGCCTTCACTGTCGTAAGCAGTGAAAGCACTTTCGTATTTCCGGTGCATTCCGGATGGGGCGATCATCGCGGCGACGCGGAGTCCGCACAGTGCGGGTTCCGGGCACTGCCCCGAAGGAGATTTGACATGGCTACTGGCACCGTGAAGTGGTTCAACGCGGAAAAGGGTTTCGGCTTCATCGAGCAGGACGGTGGCGGCGCTGACGTGTTCGCCCACTACTCGAACATCGCCGCCTCCGGGTTCCGCGAGCTGCAGGAAGGCCAGAAGGTTTCGTTCGACGTCACGCAGGGCCAGAAGGGCCCGCAGGCCGAGAACATCGTTCCTGCCTGACGCTTGACGCGTAGCGTAGGCCGGGGCCCGTACCTTGGGGTGCGGGCCCCGGCCTATTGCTTTCCCCTGTGGCCCCCGATGCACTGTGGTAGCCCGCGCGCCTTTCCGGCCGCCGCCCGCCCGGAGGAGCACCGCCTGCCACACCGGGAAGAACAGCCCCTGGTCCACCATAGGGGCGTGTGAGTACCGCTTGTGTCCGCGGGAACAACCGACAGCTCTTCCTGAGATCCGGTCGGCCGCTTCGTACATTCACTTTCATCGGTTCGTTCTTGTGTTCCTTATGCGGCTCGTGCCGCCGAGGATTCCTCGACGCACCGCATCGAGGAAAGGTTCTCCGTGAACCGCACTGTTCGCTCGACCGACCGCTATTCCCGCACCCGCTCCCCCGGCGCCGACCGCGGTGGTTACCGCGGCCAGGCCCCGAGCCGTTCCGGTGGGCCGTCCCGCTCCGGCGGCTACGGCGGCCGGCGGCCCTCGGCCCCGCGGGGCGAGTTCGCGCTGCCCGTCACCGTCACTCCGGCCCTGCCGCCGGTAGAGACCTTCGCGGAGCTGGACCTGCAGGCCTCGCTGCTGGCGTCGCTGGCCACGCAGGGAATGGCCGTACCGTTCCCGATCCAGGCGGCCACGCTGCCCAATTCCCTGGCAGGACGCGACGTGCTGGGCCGCGGCCGTACCGGCTCCGGCAAGACCCTTGCCTTCGGCCTGGCCCTACTGGCCCGCACAGCGGGTCAGCGCGCCGAGTCCCGGCAGCCGCTGGCACTGGTCCTGGTCCCGACGCGGGAGCTTGCCCAGCAGGTCACCGACGCCCTTGCTCCGTACGCCCGGGCCCTGGGGCTGCGGATGACCACGGTCGTCGGCGGCATGTCCATCGGCCGGCAGATCGGTGCGCTGCGGGCGGGAGCCGAGGTCGTCGTGGCGACCCCCGGACGGCTCAAGGACCTCATCGACCGCGGCGCGTGCCAGTTGCACCAGGTCGGCGTCACCGTGCTGGACGAAGCGGACCAGATGGCCGACATGGGCTTCATGCCGCAGGTCACCGCCCTGCTCGACCAGGTGCGCCCGGGAGGTCAGCGGATGCTGTTCTCCGCCACGCTCGACCGCAACATCGACCTGCTGGTGCGCCGCTACCTGAACGATCCGGTCGTCCACTCCGTCGACCCGTCCGCGGGCGCGGTCACCACGATGGAGCACCACGTCCTGCACGTGCAGAACACGGACAAGCACGCCGCGACGACCGAGATCGCGGCCCGCGACGGCCGGGTGATGATGTTCCTCGACACCAAGCACGCCGTCGACAAGCTCACCGCGCACCTGCTCCACAGCGGTGTCCGGGCGGCGGCACTGCACGGCGGGAAGTCCCAGCCGCAGCGGACCCGTACGCTCGCGCAGTTCAAGACCGGTCACGTGACCGTGCTGGTGGCCACCAACGTGGCGGCCCGCGGGATTCACGTCGACGACCTCGACCTGGTCGTCAACGTCGACCCGCCCGCCGACCACAAGGATTACCTGCACCGCGGCGGACGCACCGCCCGCGCCGGCGAGTCCGGCCGCGTCGTCACCCTGGTCCTGCCCAACCAGCGACGCGAGATGACCCGCCTGATGACGACCGCCGGAATCACCCCGCAGACCACCCAGATCCGGTCAGGGGAAACCGAACTGCACCGCATCACCGGGGCCCGCACCCCTTCCGGCGTGCCCGTCACCATCACCGAGCCGGTCGTCGACCGCCCCAGGCGCAGCACGTCCGCCGCCTCCGCGCGCGGCCGTCGTAGCCGTCCCGCCCAGGCCCGGCGCTCCACCCGTCCGACCCTGGCCACGACGGAAACCTCAGGCCGCCGGCCCGCCCTCCGTCCGGCGGCCTGAACGCTCCTGGAGCGCGCTTGTTCAGGCGAACCGGCTTCTGCCTCATCCCCCTCTCCTCTGCGAGGTCCCATGCGCTGCATCATTGCCCGCTTCGCCTTCGATCTGAGCAAAAGCGGCGTGCAAGCGTCGATGAAGGGCATCAAGCCCGAGGCGATCATGGGTGAGTACGTGATCGTCGGGCGTCGCCACTACCCCGTCAAGCAGGTGGGGCAGGTGGTCACCCGACAGGACCGCCGCGACTTCAGCGCCGCCGAGGTGACCCGCGCCCTTCTCAGGCTCGGCTTCACCTGCCGCAGCGCCGCCCCGGACGCCCCTGCCGCTGCCCCCAGCCCGCTCCGGACAGCGCAGCCGCTGTTCGGTATCCCCATGTCAGCCTGATGCGCGGGGAGAACCCGTTCTTGCGGCACGCGACGTTCGCCTGGCTTCGAGCAGCAGGCGCCCGGATCCCCTTTGCCTCAAGCGCGGAGATCAGTCCTCGGTCTGGCGGAATGCGGGGGAAAGGCTGTGCCGGGCTCCCTGTTCAACAGGTCGCCGACCGTATTCCGCATGCGAACGCTCAGCCCCGTCGGCTGCGGCAGGCATCAGGCCCTACCGGCGGTGCTCAAGGACGGCGATGCGGCAGTCTGCCTCGACGCATGTGCCCGCGTCCGCCGGCCGTAGGCCCGCACCGGCGCGGGGTTGGCAGCGCGATTGACGACTCATTCCCTCCTTGCCACCGGAGTACAGACGAGAAATTGCCCCAGAGATTCCGAGTACGCGAAATCTCTTGCCGCACGCCGAGCGCGCAGGAAGGTACGAGATGGCTACAGGTACTGTGAAGTGGTTCAATTCTGCGAGAGGATTCGGCTTCATCGAGCAGTCAGGCGGAGGTGATGACGTCTTCGCCCACTACTCGAACCTCGTCAACGACGCGCTCCCTGGGCTGACCGAAGGCCAGAAGGTACATTTCGACATCGCGCAGAACCCAAAGGGTCTGTACGCAGAAAACATCACCTTCGACTGATGCCGCGCCACCTGGATTACCTCTGGGGATCTTCAATGGCTGAGGTTACGGCGGCTCGAAGTCAAGGCCGGTCTTGGCGATGAGGCCGGGTCGGTACTGAATCCGATTGACCGCCGCTGCAAGCCCCACCGCACCAACGCGCGCTCGTCGGTCCGGTGTACCTGCGCAAGCACGACACCCTGGCCCAGACAGCTGCCGGCTTCGGCATCTCGGTCGACACCGCCCACGCATCGGGATCTGCGGACGCCAGGGTGTCCCCGTCCTGGCCGACCGTGCCTACCAGGGCGGCGGCCCCTGGGTCACCACCATGCGCAGACGGCCGCCTGGCGGCCAGTTGTCCCCCACACAGCAGACAGTCAACCGGGCACTGGCCGCGTCCCGGGCACCTGTCGAACGGGGTATGGCGCTCTGAAGTCCTGGCGGATACTCCGAAGATCCCGGATCAGCCCGAACCGCATGACGTCAGTCGCCAAGGCCGTCTTCACCCTGGAGAGGCAGCGCTGAAAATGCTCAGTCGGTGCCGACGGCCTAAGCTCCGTGTTGTGGACCAGGATTGCTACAGGTCGGGTGCTCGGAGTGATGCCAGGCGATATGGCTACGCCCGGCGGGTTGGCAGTTACCGACAAGGGTCTCCGCGCTGAACGGCGGGCGGCTGGGAAGCCATCCGAGGGCTGGCTGCCGCGCCTGTGCGATGGGGGCGTGGCCCCGACCGGTGGACAGCCGGTGGACAGACGCCTTTGGACAGTGCAGCACGGGGGAGTACGACCCAACCCGGTGCACCGGTTCTGATCAGCGAAAACATCACGAGGCGGCACCACGCGGCACCACGCAACATGATCGCTCACGGTCTCGTAATGCGTAGGTCAGGTCTCGGGTTCGAATCCCGAAGGCGGCTCCCGAGAAGGCCAGGTCAAATAGCCCGTGACCTGGCCTTTTGGCATTTCTGGGGCATGCCGCGTCACGCGGCCGTGGTGCCGCGGGATGGCTTGCGTGAGCGATGTGTGAGCGGAGCGGTTTTCGATCTACGTTTTGGGCCTCTTCCGTTTGCCCTTCTTCTTGGCTCTGGCCTGGGCTTCCTTCGTCTTCTTGGCGGCCTTTCGCGCCTGCTCCGCCTCGGCCCTGCGATGGTGCCGTCGACCCTCCTTGCGGACGTTGCACTCGCCCACCGCTGGAGCCGACAGCGTGGCCCGCGCCGGCTGCGGATGGCCGGTATCGACGCGACCAGGGGCTGGAGGGCGAGGCTGTCGTGGGTGTTGGCCGCGGAGATGGCGACCGCGACCGGCAGGCCGGACCGGTCGGTGATCAGGTGGATCTTCGATCCGTTCTTGCCGCGGTCGGTCGGATTCGGTCCGGTCAGGGTCCCCCTTTGAGCGCCCGCACGCTCACCGAGTCGACGGCGAAGCGGGACCAGTCCAGCTCGCCGCGTGCGCCGGGTTCGTCCAGGACGACCCGGTGCACACGGGCCCACACCCGCTCGGCGCTCCAGCGCGCGAAGCGCCGGTAGGCAGTCGGCCAGGCCGGCCCGAACACCGGCGGGATCTGCCGCCACGTGCAGCCCGAGGTGGCCACGAACACGATCGCGGCCAGACACTCACGGTCCCCGGCACGCCGGCGACCGCCTCCCTGCGGGCGGGTCGCCACCGTCTCGGGCACCACCCGCCGGAACGACTCCCACATCTCATCCGGAACCAGCCGCTCAGCAAGACTCGTCACGCCCGATGCAACGACCCGAGCCCGCCAAAGGAAAGTACGTCTAAGCGAGCAGTTCCACCACGTCGAAGGAGTAGCCGGGGCTGAGGTAGCCGGTGCCGGTCGAGCCGCTGACCGCGTCGATCCGCAGGACGTTCCAGGCACTGGTGTCGGCCTGCCAGGCGCTCGCAGGCACGTCGTAGCTGTAGGTGTAGTTGTTGCCGCGGTACGAACCCACCGTCAGGGAGCGGGTGGACGGCTCGGTGGCCGCGGCGGGGATGGCCGACGTCCAGTTGTTGACCGTGATCCGCGGCCGGGCGTGGGCGTACGCCGTGGTGATGCCGATGTTGATCGTGTGTGCGGCGGCGGCCTGAGCAGCGGTGAGCTTGAAGTAGATCAGCAGGCCGTTGTTGACGTCCGCCCACTGGTAGCAGGGGAAGCCGCCGGCGGTCGACGTGCCGACGATGAAGTTCCCGGTCCAGGACGCGGCCCGGGGGTCGGAGGGGTGCATGTATGTCATCAGCGAGGCATTCTTGAAACCGGTCGGAGCGCCGTCCCAGTCGCCGATCCGCCAGATCGCCTCGGCGCCGCTCGGATCGCTGACGGTGAGGGTGTGCAGTGCTGTGGTGGCTCCGGCGGTCACGGTGACGCTGGTGGTGTACACGGCCAGTTCGCCCTTGTAGACGGTGAGGGTGTACGTGCCTGGCAGCATCCCGGAGCAGGAGAAGTAGCCGGTGTTCGCGGCCGCCTTCGCCCAGTACTGCGCGGCGCTGTTGGCGAAGCCCACGGTGTAGGCGTAGCCGGACGCCATGCCCGAGATGCCGACCCCGGCGACCCTGCCGCGCCCGCCGCTGCCGACCCAGCCGGCCAGGCCCAGTCCGTCCACCCAGGAGGTGTCGATGGCCGAGTGGTAGAGGGAGGACGCGGGCGCGCCGCCGTCGGTGAAGGCCAGCACGTAGGGGCCCTGCAGGCCGAACCGCTCCGGCTCGGTCTGGTTCTCACCGTAGTAGAGGATCTCGTACAGGCCGGCACCGCCCTCGTTGTAGTGCCGCATCAGCGAGCGGTAGAAGGGGCCGCCGGACGCCTTCTCGTGATTGCTGCGCACCATCCACATGCCGACCGAGCCGGTCGACCAGCCGATGTAGTCGTAATCGATGACGCGCTGCCCGGAGTAGTGCTTGGAGCGGGTGGTGCCGTCCGACTTCCGGTAGATGTCCTGGGCCTCGATCACGGTGTCCGTGGTGGCGTTCCATGAGTCGGGGTTGCTGTTGGGGAAGCGGCCGGGCGGGACGCGGACGATGTAGCGGGTGACGGTCACCGAGTCGTCGGCCTTGTTCGTCCACATGTACACGTTGTTCTCGCCGCTGCGGGCCGCGTAGCAGTGGCGCAGAGTGCCGTGCACCACGGTGATCAAAATCGTTCCCGAGGTCTGGCGGATGCTCACCGACGAGCTGCCCAGTCCTGACTCCACCTGCGAGTTCTGGCCGTTGTAGCCCTGGTACTGGGTGCCCCGGTACACCAGTGAGGTCAGGTCGCCGTTGTTCTTGGCGACCTTGAACACCAGGTTCGCGCCGGTGTCCACGACGTAGTGGGTGCCATCGTCCGACCAGCCGAAAGCCGCCGCGTACGCAGGGGTCGCGGCGCCCGCGGCCAGCGTCCCGCCCAGCCCGAGTCCGGCGGCGCCGGCTCCGAGCAGGAACCGCCGCCGGTCCAGTGGGAGATGTGCGCGTGCCACTTCGTGCTCGCTCATGGTCGATCCGCCTTCTGTGGGGGGAGGTGGCAGAAAATTGTTAACGCTAACATCAATGGCGCCCCGGGTCTCGTGTCATTAGTTACGCCCGCGTGCCGAGGGCTTGTCAATGGAGGAGTTCGGCCAAGGGCGACGACCGCGCAGGGGTGGCGCCGACGCGTTGGGACAGGCTGGTGAAAAGCGGTCCCCCCTTGGGCCGGCTGACCCGCTGGCGACGAGGGACGGGGCCGACCCGCAGCAGCCGGTAGCCCTCTTCCCCCGTCGGCAACCGCCCCCTTCCGTCCGGGCCTGTGGTCCGGAGGGAAGGGGGCGCGGGGTCGACCGCCGATATTGCCTGAGGGACCGCGTACGTCTTCACCAGGGCGGGGACGTCCCGCTGCCGGGTCGGGGACTCGAAGGGGCGCGGTGTGTACGTACGTTGTACGAGGTCGCGGCGCAACTCCGCGCCGCGGCCGCGGTGCTGGATGCGGACCGTGAACTCCCTGTCAGGGGCGTCAGGGCGACGCCCGAGCAACTGCGGGAGATCGCCGGGCACGTCATCGGCTGGAACGTCGGACGGGCACAGCGCCTGGCCGACGTCACGCCCACCAGCGCCGAGCCGGCCTTCCGTTTCCCGCAGTTGCTGAGCATGCTGGTCATCTACTACGGCCAGGACGGCATCGCGCTGGAGGACGACGAGCTCAGCCCGCGCCAGGGCCTCCAGATCCCGACCGACGACTGGCACCCGCGGTGTCTGTGGCACGTTCCGCAGGTGGCCGCGGAATGCCAGGAGGCGCTCACCCTCTTCCAGACCGAGGAGGCGTTGGAGCGGTTCTTCGAGGTGGAACACGTCGTCGGTACCCCCGGCCCGCCGTGGCTGGAGTGGCTGCCGCTGATCATCGACGTCTTCGGCGAGCACATGCGCGCCGAGCACCCGCCGCGCCGGGTGTACAAGAACCGCTGACCCGCCCCGACCTGCGAGAGGCAGCCGATCATGCGTACCCGTACCTCCACCTGTCCCGACCGGGAGACGGATCAATGGTGCACCCAGCAGGTGATCACCCGCAATGAGCAGGTGATCCACCGCCGGCTCGCGCAGGGGACGCGGCAGCGGGTGACGCTGGAGGCCGCGTGGCCGTCGCGGGAGGAAGCGGTGGGGCGGGTGCTGATCGACGCGATGATGTACGCCGGGCGGGAGCCGTTCGACGTGCGGGCCGCGCGGGTCGTGCTGCGGCGGGAGGCCGCGAGCGAGCACGGGTTCGTCGTGCAGGCCACCTTCCCGGTGTATCTGTGAGCCCTCACGCCCCCGTCCGCCCGCACCCGAGGAAGGCCGCTGGTCATGGAGCCGCTGCAACACGACCGCAGCTACGGCGAGTTGGACCAGGTGATGCGCGCGTACCTGGGGCAGCCCGCCGACGACACCGACGACACGCCCGGGGCCGCGCTCCAGGCGTATCTGCGGCACACCTGGCACACCCGGCCCTGGGTGTGGCCACCGCCGAGCGCCAGCTCAGGGAGTACGCGCGCAGTCCGGCCGGGCGGCTGCGGCACGAACCGGGCGAGTTCTACCCGGTGCCCGACACCGGCGTCCCCGGCCCCGGCATCCAGGAATGGCTGCTCCGGCTCGCCGACCACATCGCGCGCAGCGTCAACGAGGGCGCCGTGCCGTCGCCCGGAATGCCCCGGACCCCCTGGGAGGGGCACGCCCGCTTCCCCGAGCTGGGCCAACTTCTCGGCAGCTGGTTCTCGCAGGACATGCCCGACGAGTTCGACGACCATGACGCAGCCCTCGCCGACTACCTGTCCGGCACCCACCCCGCCCTGATCGCCGCCTTGACGGGCGGTGGACACGGGTGCAGACGGCGTGAAGAGCGTTGGACGAACTGAGCGTGTCCGCTTCGGCCTGGCGCTCTCGGATATGGCGGCAACGGAGCTGCGGAGGCTGCTGGGTGCGCGGCCGAAGCGGCCCGCCGGGCGGTCCGGGCCCTGCCCGACTCCGCGGGCCGGTGCGCAGGTCGCCGGGCTGACCGGCATGACCGGCCACCCAGCGGTACCCGGATCATCGTCCGGCGCGAGCGCCCGCACCCCGGAGCACCCCGGGGGCGGCGCGGGCGCTCCCCGGCGCCTCCCGGGGGTCCGGGCCGGCGCCAGGGAGCGGTGGTTCGAGCGGTGGTGCGGTGTGGGTTACCCGCGGCGGGAGGCCGTCACCCCTGGGTCCACTTGTAGGTGGCGATGGCGTGGGCGGCCAGCGAGTCGCTGTACCTCTCGCCGTTCCAGCTCGTGGTGAACGACTGGGTCGAGCCCGAGGTGTTGTACACGACCAGCGTGATCGAACCGTCGGGGTTCTTGAACGCCACGTTGTCCAGGTTCGCCGTGGTGGTCGAGGCGATGCGCTTGGCCCCGGGCACCACGAACTTGCTGAAGTGTCCGACCGAGTAGTAGGCGGCGTTGTAGGTGACGTTCCCGGTGCTCTGGTTGATCGTGACGAGCGGCGTGCAGCTGCTGCAACCGCCGGGGATCACCGGACCGTTGTTCTGGTCCTGGGCGATGTTCCACATCGTGGCGGCCCGTGCCCAGTTGCGGCTGCTCTGGATGAAGGTCTCGATCGCGTTCTGCGGGTCGATGCCGTCGGAGCACTCGGTCTCGTAGTTGTCCTTGGACGGCACGTCCGTGTGCATGGTGGACATGGCGCCGAGGTTGCCCGCGTAGCAGTGCCAGGAGGTGCCGGCCAGGTACTTGCCGGCGGCGGCGTCCTTGATCAGGGGCTCGGCGTAGCTGTTCAGCAGGTTGGTGTTGAAGTCGGTGCCCAGCACCTTCGGTGTCAGATTCGCCTGCGCCAGCGCCGGGCCGAGGTTGTTGGCGACGAAGCTCGCCTCGGCCGGCTCGCTGAACTCCATTCCGGGGTACGCGGTGGCGTACGTCGGTTCGTTCTGCGGGGTGATCGCGTAGATCGGCACGCCCTGGGCGTTGTAGGCCTGGAGGAACTTCACAAAGTACTGCGCCAGCGGGCCATAGCTGGAGGAGAGCAGTGTCCCGGCGTTGTTGAGGTTGTTCATCTGGCCGTTGGCCTTCATCCAGCCCGGCGGGCTCCACGGATTGGCCATGATCTTGATGGCCGGGTTGAGCGCGGTGGCCTGCTTCAGGTCGGGGATGATGTTGGTGAGGTCGTGCGCGATCGAGAAGTTGGCGAGCGCGGGGTCGGGCCGCGTCCACTTCTGGTTGTTCGCGTTGCCGCACGTCCACAACTGGACCAGGGTGCCGTTGGCGGTGCCCGCCCCGCTGGCGTCCAGGCACAGGCCGGACTGCACCGCGGTGATGGTGCCGTTGACGTTGAGTTTCCACTTCTGGTTGTCCGCGCCGGTGCAGGTCCACAGGATCACCTTGGTGCCCGGCGTGGTGCCCTGGCCGTTGGCGTCCAGGCACTTGCCGGCGATACGCAACTCCGACGCGCTGGTGTAGGAGTACTGCTGGTTGGCGTTGCCGGCCGAGCAGTCCCAGATGTACTGCTGCACACCGTTGGCGGTGTTGCCGGTGTCGTCCAGGCAGCGGCCCGAACCCACCCCGACGGTCGTGCCGGTGGAGACCGAGAGGTTGTCGTCGTACGAGTACGGCTGCGCGGTCGCCGAGAAGTCGGACGCGCCCATGGGAACGCGGAGCCAGCTGATGCCGATCCCCTGGCTCGGGCTGAACAGCGCGTTCATCATGTTCGTGTGCGCGGTGCTGTTCAGCTTGGTGGACAGCAGCCAGGCCGAGGAGTCGGTCATCGCGGCGCCGAAACCGTCCATCGTCTGGTACGTCTGCGCGTCGTTGACCGTGATGGTCCCCGCCGCGGACGAGGCTGAGAAGGCGAGGTCGGGCTGCTGCGCCAGGTGCTGGCCGAGGTCCGAGGTGGTCAGCCACTTCTGGACCGGCTCATTGGCCGCCGACGCCGGAGACGCCGTCAGCGTCACCAGCGTCACGATCCCGAGCGCGCCCACCAGAAGGGCGCGGGGTGCTTTTCTTGACGACATCATGGAGCCTCTCTCGATTCGGATGGCGGCGGAGTCCGCACGGCCCTGCCCGTCCGGTCGCCCCTGGCTGCGGACCGGTCGGGGAACATCGCGGCCGCGGGCCGGCGGGTCGCCGTCGCGTCCGCCGGCGCGCCCACGGCACCTTGCGCGGCGGGTTCGCGTGCGGCGGCCGCGCTGTGGGCCGCCGTCCGTGCCCCGCGCCGCAGCCGGCCGTTCCCCTTGGTGTGCGCGGCGGTCAATTCCGCGCGGGGGTCGCGTCGGTTTCACCCCCGCGTTTTCCGCGGTCAGATGGGCCAGGCGTTCTGATGTTCACGCAGCTTCCTTGCGGTGTGTGGGGGAGCAAGGTTTTCGGGTGAATGTGAGCGCTAACAATCGTGTCCGGACGAATCCTCGTCCGCGACGGCGGATATGCTCCAGAACTGACTGCGGCAGCTTGCACCACGTCATCCGCGCTGTCAATAGACCGCGCAGAGGCCCGAGTTGGCCAGTCGAACCCTGCCCGCCGCGTGTGCCCGGCCTTCCGCCGGCCGTGTCGAAGAGCGGTATTCGCTTTTTGCCGACCGCTTTATTGACATCGCGGGGCGGATTTGCTGATCAGGCGTTTCACGGCCCCTTTCCGGGCCTCCCGATTGCCGGATCGGGCTGGGTGCGCGAGCGGGCCTGCCCTGGCTGGACCCACCACACGGCTGTGCCGAAGACCTGTCGGGCGACCGAAACCCCGCCGGCGGGGCCGCTCCCGCGAGCCGGAGAGGAGTCGGCCCGCCGGCAGCGCCAGATCACCGAAAACGACGGACGTGGCCGTCAACGCTCAGCCATGGGCACGCGCGGCCGGTCCGGCCGTTCGGAGCACGCGGGCCGGCCACGCCGCCTCGCCCCCCGAAGGAGGGCTTGCGCGCACGATGGACCGGCCGCCTTGGACCAAAGCCCGTACCGGCCTCCGCGTGGTGGCCGGTGCGGCGGCGCCGCGCGGTGGGATGCCCAAGATGTTCGCCGGCGCCGGGCGATTCAGTGACGGGGGCGGTTCCTGGTGTACGGGGTCGGCCAAGTCAGGGTCGATGGCATTCGAGCGCAGTTCGATGCCTGGCGACAGGAGCTGGAGAACCCGCGTGCGGACAGCACTCGTGCGGAGGCTTCGCGGCCGGATGCTGTGTCTGGAAGAGCAGGAGGGGATCGGCGGGAACATCCGGACAGCGATCACGACCTCAGGCGTTGAGGGTCCCGCGGGGAGCGGCCTTCTTCCTGATGTGCTCCCCGGTATCTGTCGAGGTTCGACAAGAGGTCAGGCGCGCTGTATCGGTGGCCCGAAACCGTCCCGGTGGCCGATCGGTGGCCGGACCGGACGACCTGCCGCCGGAGTGCCCCGGGGACGTGGCCGACGTGGACGCGGCGGCACGGAGCAGGCGGGGAACGGGAGCACGAACACGTGGAGAACGGGCATCGAACGGGCCGAGTGCGCCACCGGCGACCCAAGCGTGTGTTCGTTGACATAGCCGTGTCATATGCTGCGCTCAGCAGCCGCGAACAGCACGCCCGTCCGCACGCACGCACGCATTGCGGCGATCGGCGTAGGAGGTACGCGGCGCTCTCAAACTCCGGCCGTTGCCGGTTTTCCTGTGGGGGGAACACACACTGTGCGTACGCGCAGCATTTCTACCGCGACAGCGCTCGCGGTCACGTTCAGCTCGGTGATCCTGAGCGTCGCCGCGGCGGGTTCCGCCGCCGCGGCGTCGGCAGTGGTCACCTCGCCCGGCGGCATCGTCGTCGACGGCACACTGCACCGGGTCTTCGTCGGCGACCACGCGTCGGGGAAGATCCTGGCCGCCGACTACAACGGCACGCCCGTCGACTCGGTGGGCGGGATCAACGGTGTCTCCGGTCTGACGCTGTCCCAGGACGGGACGGTCCTGTACGCGGCCGCCGAGGGCAACCACCAGATCGTGGCCCTCGACGCCGCCACTTTGAACGTCAAGACCCGCTATCCCGTCGCCACCAACACCGGCCCGCGCTACGTGGCGTTCGCCGCCGGCAAGGTCTGGTTCACGTACGGCGACCAGTGGGACGGCAACCTGGGGTCGGTCGACCCCTCGGTCGACCCGTCCGCCGTCCGCTCGGCCACCTCTTCCGCGGCCCGGTCGATGACCGCGGACCCGTCGGAGACGCCCACCGCGGACCCGGGTGCCGATCCCACGGCCGGTCCGACCGCGGACCCGACAGCCGACCCGACGGTCAGTCCGACCGCGGACCCGACGCCGACGGACACCCCGACGCCCGACCCCACGCAGACGGCGACGCCGGACCCGACGTCGACCGCGACCGCGGAGCCGACGCCGACCGGCACCCCGACCCCGACCCCGACGCCGACACCGGCGAACCCGGTCACGCTCGGGCAGTTCTCTGGCATCTGGGGTCCGGGGATCCTCGACACCAACCCCGCGGTCCCGGGGCTGCTCGCGATCGGCGAGACGGGTATCTCCACGGACTCGATGGCCGTCGTCGACGTCTCCAGCGGCACGCCGCAGCCGACCGCTCGGTACAACCGCGACTACACGCTGAACTCCGGCATCTGGGACATCGACCTGGTCCCCGGCGCCCCGCAGGTGCTGGTCAACGGCTCGCAGCGGGACAGCTACGCGAACGGGAAGTTCAGCCCCGCCGGCACCTACCCCAGCGGGGGGAGCGCCGATGTCGCCGGCGACGGGCTGGTCGCCCAGCTCTCCGGCAGCACCGTGTCGGTCTACCGGCCGAACGCCACCCAGCCGCTGCGCAGGTACAGCCTCAGCGGGACCGGTGCCGCGGTGGCGTGGGCGCCCGACTCCTCACGGATCTTCGCGATCGTGGCGAACGGCACCAGCTACACCCTCAAGGCGCTCACCGACCCGACGAAGAACGTCCCGACCCTGACGGTGGCCGCCCCGGCGAGCGCCGCTCGCGGCAAGACGCTGACCGTGACGGGGAGGCTGTCCTCGACGGTGGCACTGGGCACCGGCATCGCACTCCAGGTCACCCGTGTCGACCTGGCGAGCCCCAGTGGCAAGGTGCTGGGCACCGTGCACACGAAGGCGGACGGATCGTTCTCCTTCACCGACGCCCCGCCGGCCGGCGGCAACGTCAAGTACACGGTGGCGTACGCCGGTGACGCCCTGCACATCCCGGTCTCCGCCTCGGACACCGTCGCCGTCTCGCGCGCGACACCCGTCCTGACGATGACCAACAACGGCAAGGTGTACGACTACGGCAAGAAGGTCGTCTTCACCGCGCACCTCGGCACGACCTACACCAACCGCACCGTCGAGATATGGGCCGACCCCTACGGCACCGACCGGCCGAGCGTGCTGATGCGGAGCGGCAAGGTCGACTCCCACGGCAACATGTCCATCACGCTGGCCATGAACCGGGACACCGCCGTCACCGCCGTCTTCAAGGGCGACGCGCGCTACATCGGCAAGACCGCCAAGTCCACCGCGTACGCCCACGTCCAGGTCTCGGCCGCCCTGTCCCACTACTACCGGACCGGCAAGATCGGCTCCACCTCGTACTACTACTTCCACAAGAACACCGACGCCGTCTCCACCACGTCGATGACCTACTACCGGGGCCGCAGCCAGCTCCTCCAGCTGGAGATCTACTACAAGGGCAAGTGGTACTCGGGAGGCTCCGAGTACTTCGGACTCGGCAGCAGCGGCAAGTCGGCCGTCAACCTCGGCCACGCGGGCGAGTCCGGCATCCGCGCCCGCGTCCGCGCCGCCTACGTCAACGGCGGCTCCGGAGACACCGTCAACACCACCACCTACACGTCCTGGAAGTACTTCATCTTCGTCTGACGGTGGAAGTGCCGCGACCACCCTTCCCGGTCGCGGCACTTCCGGACCCCGCGGCCACAGCGCCGCCGTGGACCCCGGCCGCAACGCGGCCGGGGTCCACGGTGGCACTTCCGGACCCCGCGGCCACAGCGCCGCCGTGGACCCCGGCCGCAACGCGGCCGGGGTCCACGGTCTTCCCGTCCGGGCCGCGCGGAGGGATACGCGGCCGACCCGACCCGGGGCCGGGGTCAGTAACGGGGGAACGGACCTGGGCGGGAGCGGAGTCCGCTGATGATGCCGGGCCGCCAGGACATGAGGTCATCGTTGCGGGTGCACGTGGTGACCCGCCGTCACGCCCCGGATACAGCGGTCCGCGGTGGCCCGGTATGTGGTCGCGCCGAGTCCGGAGGCGTTGGACGCGATCACGCTCGACGGCGACGAGGACATAACGGGCACCCAACCGTCACAATCACCGCAGACCAGCCTCCGAAGGATCGAGGTTTACACGGCATCCGGTAGGGACAGATCGTGAGGTGTCGGGGCGAGGCTGCCACGTGAAGGTGGGCGCCGGGACGTTCCCGACTGAGGCGAAAGAAGATGTGCGAATGGCATCGGGGAACATGCGAAGGGAAGGGGTGAGCCGCAACCCTCTCTCGCCTGTGCGCGATGCCGTGCACGGCCTCATCGACACATCCGACACCGCAGCCGGTTTCGTGTCTCCTGTCATCGACCGCGTCATTCAATCGCGCCCCGTTCAGCGGCTGAGGCGGGTCAAGCAGTTGGGCTTCGCCTCCCACAGCTTCGTGGGAGCGGACCACAGCAGGTACGCGCACGCCATCGGCACCATGCACATCATGCGCAAGCTCCTGCGCCAGGTTGGGGCAGCGGACTCGGAGTTCCTCGCCCAACTCGAAGCCGAGTACAACCGCGTCTACCAACCGGACCAGCCCACCGAGATGGAGTGGCTCTACGAGCACATCCTGATCGCGGCGCTGTTGCAGGACGTGGGCGAACTCCCCTACCAGAGCGCCACTCGAGGGTTCTTCGTCCCCGACGACGACGTCCGCTCCTGGGTCGGTCTGAAGATCGGCCGGGACACCTCGCTCTGGCCGGCCAAGCCGGTCTTCACCCTGGCCTGTCTCTTCGGGCCCGAGATCGATCCCATCCTCGCGCCGCTGAACAGCAACTTCATCGCCTTCCTGATGACGGCCGACTACTGGCCCGACTCCCATCTGGCCGCCGCGTTCCTGCCTGTACGCCACATGCTGGACGGCGAGATCGACGCCGACCGGATCGACTACGTACACCGCGACGCGCACCACACCGTGGGAATGCTCGGAAACTCGGACGACGTCATCTCTGCGGTCATCACCTATGACGACCAAGGCCCCATCTGTTCGGACCCCGCGCCGTTTGCCAACTTCCTGGCGACGCGCGCACACCTGTATTCCACGGTCTATTTCGCACCGCAGAATCGGTTCAGAGTCATGCTGGTCAAGAGCATCCTCAGGGGCGTACGCGAGTCCCAGGAGCTGCGGCAGGCCTTCCCCTTGATCTCGAACCAGTACATGAGTACCGATTCCTTCCTGGAGGTCGACGACGTCCGGTTGGAGGAAGAGATCACCAAGCTCAGTCAAAGCGTCCTCAAGAGCAGGCTGAGCAAGAGATCCGGTTCGGCTCTGGCGGAATTCGCGACGGGCACGAAACTGTACCGGCACTTCTGGCTGCGCGACGTGGAGACAGTGGATGCGCCCGCCACAACGGCTGATGTTCCGGTGCCGCACGATCTCTTCTTCGAGGTCTTCGGGGCCGATGTCCCCCCGAGCAGTGGGGTCCGCTTCTCCATGGAGGGACCCGACGGCGAGGTGGAACTCACGAGCATAGGGGAATGCAACGGCCCTCATTTCGGCGTCACCAGCAATGCACGGGCGACGCTGCCCATCCTCGGCGACGTCCTGGTCTTTTATCCACACAACAGCAAGGGTGAGGACATCAAAGCGGTACGGGCCGCGTACGCCGACCGCACACTGCGAGCCGCCCTGCTGCAGAAGGCCAGGAGCGAGTGGGACGGAATTCCCCCGGACACCAGGAGCCTGAAGGGCTTCCGCGGTCCGACGATCTTCATCTCCTATTGCACCGATGACATCGCGGAGGTGCGGCGCCTGGTCTCGCAGCTGCATCACTTCCGGCGACGCTACTTCGTCATCATGGAAGCGAATCAGGGGATCGGAGGAACGACGGCCCGCAACAGCATCGACGGTGTATTGAGCACCGATTCGGCAATCCTGGTTGCTTCGCGCTCCTATCAGCAGCGGTGCTCCACCCAGCTGAACGGGAACATCATGCACGAGATCCGCACCATGCACGACAGGCGATCCGCGTCCCCCAGCGACTATCCGGTCGTCCCCGTCTCCATCCACCCTCGTCGCGACGTGACCAACATCCCCTGGACGCTGCTCGGGATGGATGCCCCTCCCTTCACGGGGACGGTCATCGGAAACGCCTCCGACACGGAACTGAGAGCGACGGTAGAGGCGGCCCTGGCCGCGATCGACACGGAGATCGGCAGCCGCCCATGATCCAGTGCCCTCAACCCAATGGCCCTCGTACATGTCGCATCGCTTTGTTCGGGCTGCCCGGCTCAGGGAAGAGCACATTCTCGGCACTCGCGCAGGAGTGGGCTGCCAAGAACGATGCCACCGTGCACATCATCACGCTCGCGGAACCGTTGTACCGGGCTCAGGCCGCGGTCTACGAGTCCGCGGGACGTCCGCTGCAGACCGGAGAACGAAGACAGGACGGCGCCCTGCTCAATTTCCTCGGTTCGCACATGCGAAAGATCAACCCGCACGTCCTCGAGGAGCATTTTCTGTCAGAAACGGCGCGTATCCACGCAGCCTGTGAAGGCAGCACTCGGCGTCAGATGGTCATCTGCTCCGATGCCAGGCCGGCCGACCTCCCCTACCTGCGCCAGGGGGGTTTCCATCCCGTGGTGATCACTGTCGACGAAGAGGTGGCCCGTAAGCGGAAGGAAGCGCGAGGCGACCTGACGCTCGGCGACTCCCAGCATGCGACGGAGAACGGGCTGGAACGGATTCACCCGAGCAGCCCGGTGGACAACAACGGCACGCTTCAGGAATTCGCCACTGCCACCGCCGCACTGTTGGATGACGTAGGCAGGTGATTCTGACCGGGCGGCAGATCGAAGCGGCCGTCGATGCTGCGGAGATCGTCATCCGCCCCTTCGACCCGAGTCGTATGAACCCGAACAGTTACAACTACACGCTGGGCAAGCATCTCAAGTTCGCGGAAGGTGCCCTTGATGCCCGCCGTGAGGTGACATGGCACTCGGCCACCATCGGGCACGAGGGCTACGTCCTCGTCCCCGGGCGGCTCTATCTCGCCAGTACGGCTGAAGTGATCGGTAGTGACACCTACGTGACCAGTCTGATCGGTCGGTCGTCGCTCGGTCGGCTCGGGCTCTTCGTCCAGGTGACCGCCGACCTCGGGCATCAGGGAGCGGTTCACTGCTGGACCCTGGAACTCACCGTCGTCCAGCCACTGCGAGTCGTAGCCAGCATGCCACTGGGCCAAGTCAGTTTCTGGAGGACGGCAGGATCTGTCACCTCCTACTCAGGCATGTACGGGCAGACGTCAGAACCGACGCCTTTCTGGCCACCGAGCCTCGCCTGAAAAAGGTGGACTCCCCCTGGGAAAGCGAGCGCACAGTGATATTGACGGGAAAAGAGATCGTCCGCCAGCATCACCTTCAGCGGATCGAAATAGATCCGTTCGACCCCGAACAGGTCAACCCGAACAGCTACGACTTCCGCCTCGGTACGGAATTGCTGACCTATCGGAACAGGGAGCTGGACGTCCAGGTCCAACAGCCCACCGTGCGCACATGGCTGACCGACGCAGGCATCGTCCTGCAGCCGGATCGCGTGTACCTCGGTTCCACCTTGGAAAAGATGGGCAGCGACCACTACGTGCCCATCATCAGGGGCAAGTCGTCACTCGGCAGACTCGGTCTCTTCGTCAACATCACGGCCGATCTGATCGACATCGGCTCCCACAACAACTGGACCTTGCAGTTCCACGCCGTGCAGCCGGTCCGGATCTACCCGGGAATGCGCATCGGTCAAGTCACATTCTGGGTCCCGGTCGGCACCATCAAGCTGTATTCGGGCAAGTACCAAGGGTCTGTGGGGCCGCGTCCGTCCGAAGCCTTCCGCGACTTCTAGCGTGCTGCGCCGCAAATGGCGTGTATAAATTAACGTCATGTCCTCCTGGGGAACCGGCGCCGGAAGTTTCACCTGTTCGTGAGCCTGCTGCTGGGCGCCGCGAGGAGGCCGGAGCGGCGACGAGCCGCTCGAAGAGATCGATCACCTTGCCGGGGTGGAGCCAGGAGCCCGACCTCTGTGTCCCGCGTGAGCCGAGAGGAGACGGAGAGCGGCGTGTCGGATCATCATCGGTGCCGTTGCGGATGATCCGATGTCATTGCCCCAGGACACCCTCGAAGTAACCGATTCGAGGGTCGTCGGGGGTACCGACGAGCAGGGCGCGGTCGAGCAGGATGTTGTTGTGCTCGCAACTCGTCTCCGGCAGCATCACGCAGGCGTGACAGGCCGCCAGATTGATTCCGCCGACGCCGGAGGCCTCGGTCTCCATACAGAGCGGGTCCGAGGAACACCACTCGGCACGGCGGACGGCCGAACGCACCGTATGACCGAGAATCTCCGGTTCACCTTGGGCGACCAGACCACCCAAGCTGCCCGCCGAGTCGCTCGTCGCCGTATAGACGAGTATCCCGGCCATCTCGTCGGCGGCATACAGGCGCTCGCGCAGGGCCGCGGCCGGGTAACCCGCCCCCAGACTCAACTCGTTGATGAGGACATGGGCCAGCGTGTGCAGCAGCACCATCCGGGGGGTGGCGGGGGAGGATACGGCCCTGCTCGGGTCATCGGCCCGCTGTTCGAGCGTCCGTCGATGGGCGGTACGCATCCGCTCGACCCGGGCTGCCACCGCCACGTTGTTCTCCCACACGCCGAGCCGGTCCTCGTCCAATCGGAGGAAGACTCCCTCGCCCCGTACCTCCATGGCCGGGAGCCAGCACAGCGGACGTTCCGACAGCGGCATCTCCGTGGAGTCGGTCGTCGACTCGGCATCGACCAGCCGGGTGAACGCCTTCAGGGCGCGCACCTCGCGAAGCTTCTTGACCAGCATCGGGCCGGTGACGCCGAGAGGGTCGAGCACGCTCTGGTCGCCCAGAGGGCCCTCACAGACGAACTGTTCGTCGCGGGAGTGCTCGCTTTTGTCGTTGCCCGCGCGGAGCCGCTCGTACTCCTTGCTGCGCAGCGCGCGGTAGCGGTGGTCGAAGGTGGGGGCCGTCTCGCTGTCGGGGTCCTCCTCGCGCTCTGCGTCGAGGAGCGCCATCACCTCGTCCAGCGGTACCGGGCACTCCCCCTTGAAAACGCCCCTGAGGTAGATCGCCACGTGGTCGCGCTCGTCGTACTCGCGGAGCGCGTCCCAGTGCTCGGCGAGTGGATCCGCGCGGCCGTCGCTCCAAGGCGGAATGGCGAGGGCCGACTTCAGCACCGGCTGCCACACCGCCGACGAACCACGCTGCAACGTACGCAGGGGGAGTCTGCACTCCTGAGCGAGAGCGGACGCGCCGAGCCACGGGCGGGTGCCTCGGCACGTGAGACCCAAGTCCTTGAGCGCGCGCCTGCGGAAGGAACCCTCCATCGAGACCTCCGGAGCCTGCCTGCAGGTGCAGGAGACGAGAATGGAGCGGAGTGACGAAGTGTGCCCGGTCGTACGCATCTTGAGCTTCCCTCCGCACTGTCCCGCAGCCGTGGCACCACGGTCCGCGGAGCGATGCACCCACTGCCAGTACGGAAACTCGCCGAGGTGTCCGGCCTCGCAGGCGACGACGAAGCGGGAAGGGACCAGGTCGACCTCGCACGTACCGCAGACACTTCTCCCGGCGGGCGGATTGAAGTCGCGGTGCCGTTGCAGGTCGTTGCACTCCGGGCAGGAGTGCATCAGGGGGAATCGTCGGACGCGGAGGCCGTCCCTGCTGGTGTCGTCCGAAGCAGGTGGCAGCCGGAAGTAGTCGACGCCGAGTACCCGGGCCAGTCGCCGTTCGTAGATTCGCGGGGACTCGTCACGGCTCCAGCTCCGCTCGGCCTCGTCGAGACCCGAGACGATGAAGGACTCATGGTCGACGGCGATGAGAGAGCCGACGCCGTACGTGGTGATCGCCTGGGCCCGACGGACCGCACCACGCCGCGGCAGGTTGTGGGCGGGGGCGGCGGCTCCGTTCGCGCCGGTCCGGCGGCGGCGGGCGGGGGGCGGGGTCATCGGGTTCCTTCCATGAACAGGGCGGTCTCGGCATCGACGTCGCGCAGGCTCCACAACGTGGCCCATGCCTCGGCGTCCTGGGACTCGTCGTCGTACGCCTTCAGGAGCGAAGGGGTACGACTGCCCCTCTGAGGCTCGAACAGCAGGCCGTTGTGGATGTCGGCCTCGGCGCACCACCACTTGACGAACTCGTCGAAGGCCTGCGACACGGCACCGGTCTCCTCCCTGGTGACCGCCTCCACGCGCTCCAGGAGGATCGACTTGATACGTCCCCGGAGCACGTCTTCATACGACTCGACCTGGCCGGCGCCCTCGTTGGGGCGGGCGGCGAGGATCAGGGTGCGGGCGAGGGCGACGATCACCGCGTGCAGGCCCCGGTCGCGGGCGCGGGCGGAGAACGGGGTGACGGACGTCGACTCGACCTCGCGGTACAGGGCCGAGTGGAAGTGCTGAAAGCCCTCGTAGTGGGAACGGTCGCGGGACCGGGTCGAGTTGAGCATGACCGCGACCAGGCCGGGGTGCGCGCGGCCGACCCGGCTGGTGGCCTGGATGTACTCGGCGGTCGTCTGCGGCTGGCCCATCACGGCCATGAGGCCGAGGCGGTCCACGTCCACGCCGACCGCGATCATGTTGGTGGCCAGGAGGACGTCCACGGTGTTGTCATCGGGCAGCCGCTTCTCGATGCCTTTGAGGCGGGTGGGGATCTCGCTGGCATCGATACGGCTCGTCAGCTCGGAGTAGTTGGCGACGGACCGGGCAGACAGTCCCTCGCGCTCGGCCAGCAGCTCCAGGTAGGCCACCACGTCGTCATGGACCTGGAGTTCGGCCGCCGACAGCACCCGGAGGCTGTTGAAGTAACCGACGAGACTCCAGTAGGCGTCGCGGACCTCGTCCTCGGCCTTCGCCTGCTTGGCCCGATGCAGCAGGGTGGCATACGTGCGGATCAGGAGGGTGGACTGGCTGGTGCCGGGGGCCAGGAGGCCGACATAGCGGCGGCTCGCCTTCTCCTCACGTGGCGTCTCCACCGCGAACCACGAGTCGCGGGCGTCCAGACCGGCGGGCGGGAACTGCCGCACTTCGCGGGCGAAGAGGTGGCGTCCTTGATCGGCGGCGCGACGGATGGTCGCCGTGGAGGCGATCACCTTGGGTCGATCGGCGAGTGCGTCGACGGCGGTTTCGTAGAGGCCGGTGAGGGTTCCCAACGGACCCGATATCAAATGGAGTTCGTCCTGGACGACCAGTTCCGGGGGTGGGGTGCCGCCGTCCGGGTCGTCGTCGCGGTTGAAGAGAGCGGAGGTCGCGGGACGCCAGGGCATCGACGCGAATTTGTCGACAGTGGCGATCACCAGGGTCGGCCGCGCGTCGTACACCGCCTCGTCGACCAGGTGGACGGGCAGGCCGTCGGCGAAGTCGCAGCCCGCGCCGGGGCAGCGGACACGCATCCGCCTGGCGTCCTCGTCGACCTCGTAGTTCCGTGCGTCGAGACGGGTTCCGCACCAGGGACAGGCGTGCAGTTGGACGGGATTCTCGGTGGCGAGGCGCTTGTCGAGATTTCTCCGCAACTCGTCGAGCCTCGCACCTGCGACGGCCAGCGTGTTGGGAGTGGCCGATCGTCCCACCCACATGCCGACGGAGAACTCCTCACGGCCCAACTCGGGTGTACCGCGCCGCATGTGCTCCATGGCACAGAGCAGGATCGCCGCGCGCTCGAACTGCTGGAGGGTGAGCAGCCGCAGTGTGTAGCGCATGAGGACGGTGACACCGCCGCCGTCCGCGCCCTTGCGGATACGGCGCAGGAACGATGTGAGGGCGATCAGACCGAGGTAGGCCTCCGTCTTGCCACCACCGGTCGGAAACCACAGAAGGTCGGAGACCCGCCGGTCGTGATGTGTGGGGTCGTCGATGCCGGCCAGGCACAGGAGCACGAACGCGATCTGGAAGGGGCGCCAGCGACCGGCGGCCGGGTCGGGGGCGCCGACGCGTCCGTCCTTCACCCAGGCGCTGCGTGCGCGTTGGCCGGCCATGGCCCGATTGGCGAGTCGGAAGGCCCTCATCAGATCGGGCTTGGTCCGCAGCAGTTCGATGCCCTCACGGATGCGGTCGAGCGCCTCGTGGCACGCCGCCACCTGGTCCCGCGCGGGCTTCGCATGCGGGCCGCGTGTCAGAGCGTCGGCCTCGACCGACTTGCGGTCGATCCAGTGTTCGTACCCCGTCGCGAGCCCCTCCAGAGCGGCCAGGACCTCGGCGTCGGACCGCTCGGCCAGTCCCAGCATGGACAGCGCCGAACTGTCGATCTCCGGGTTGGAATCGGTGAGCAGCACCTCAACGGAGGGCACGAACTGGGTCCGCACCTCGGGGACGGCGGGCGTTTCGACTTCGGTCATACCGATCGGCTGCGGAGTCCAGTCCCACTCGGCGGCGCAGCCGTGGCCGACCGCGAAGGTCGGGGCGTGGCGGTGCAGCAACCGACTCGTGGCGATCTCCGGATCGTGAACGGCGGCCGGGGCAGGACGCTCGACGAACGCAGCGGAGCCGTCGGCGGCCCGGACCGACAGGCCGCACTGGAACAGGGAGAAGGCGTCCTGGAGATCCCACTCCCCGACTTTCTGCGTGTTGATCAACGTGACTGTGATCGTGACCGTGCCGTTGGCCTGGTCCGGACGCCGGACGTTGACGTGCAGAGCGGCTCCCGGGGCGAGCGTGATCCTCATCCGCGGATCCGGCCGCGTCACGTCGATGCTCTGGTCCGGGAGAGCAATCTCCTTGCGCCGCCACAGCTCCCGCTGGTCGGCGGTGGTCCGGGCCTCGGCACGGCGGGCAGGGACACGCTTGCCGGCGGCGTCTGTGGGCTCGTAAAGGGCCGCACGGGCCGAGACCACGATCGAAGCGCTTATGGCCGGGCGGACTGCGAAGGTGAGGCCCATCGAGGAGGGACGCCTGTCTCCCGAGGCTCCGACCTCCTGCGCGGTGCCGGACTCCTCGGAGTCTTCCCGGGCGATCAAAGGGGCGACATCCAGCCCTTGCTGTCCGTCGGCGTCGTCGTTCTGCTGCTCCTTCGTGCCCCTGTCCGCAGCACGCGGATACAGCACACCGGTCAGATAGCGGTCGATCGGTGCGTCCTGGGTGAGGATCTCACCCCGATCGTCCGACTCGGAGTCCCAGGCAGGGCCCAGGAGCTCACGGCGGAGCCCCGCCAGGAGAACCTCGTCCCGGACCCGGTAGTGCTCGGAGTGTCGGCCTGCCACCTGCGTCATGCGTGTTGCTCCTCGTAGTCGTCGGCTCTCCGGTACCGGCCGATGCCGGTGATTCGAGGGACGATCCACACGCCTCGCTCCCCGAGACCGGCGTTGGCGCCGGCGGCGGTGCTGCCTGTCACGGTCTCCAGGGTGTCGATCCGCAAGCCGTGGATCTCGTCGGGCCACCAAGGGTCCCAGTCGCGGTTCACCTTCTGCACCTGGAACAGCGCCTCGCGAAAGCTCCGCGACGCCTCGCCGATCTCCCGTCCTTCGTGCACCAGGGCGTACGGCGGGCTCTCCGTCTCGCCCATCGGCAGACTGTGACGCCTGCGCAGCAGCACCTCCCGACCTGGACGAACCTCTTCCAGGAGATAGGCCTGCGTGGCGACGGCGTCCGTCTCCTGGCCGGGTGGGTCGTCCCGGCTCACGTCGCCCGGCTCGGCGACGATCCCGTACCTGTCGTAAGACCGCCACGATCCGAGGTAGCGACGGCCGTTGCGTCGACTCCCCGCCCTTCTGAAGAGCGGCAGGTCGGGAGGGGGCACATGGTAAAGGTCCTGACGGGCACGTGTCATGGCCACGTAGAGCGCGCGGGCCTCGGCAGGCAGGTCCAGCTCGTCCCGGTACCGCTTGTGGAGTGCGGCGAGGGTCGGTGGTGTCAGGACGATCACCCGGTCGAACTCCAGTCCCTTGGACCGGTGCACCGTCGAGACGACGATCCGGGCCGTCTCCGGGTCGGCCGCCTCGTCGGGGAATCCGCCGTGGGCGACCGCCCGGCGCAGCCGATCCAGATCGAGCGCACCGCGTCCCGCTCCCCGCGCGGCTCGACGCAGCACCGTCCACAGGGAGGGGTCGGGTTCGTACGGGAGGGGGATTTCCGTGAGGAGCGTACGAAACCGGTCCTCGGTGAGGACATTCGCCTCCGTGCGGCGCAGCAACTCGGCTACCCAGTAGGGTACCGGGCGCTCCTCCAACGGGCGCCGCAGCCGGTGATCGATGCCGTGTGCGTGCAGCAGGTCGGAGACCACAAGGGCCTGCTGGTTGTCACGGGTGAGGACGGCGCAAGTGTCGGAGAGGTCCCGCAGACTGGTCAGGGTGAGGTCGTCGTCCAGGCTGCCTATGCCGTTCGCCGGATCGAGAAGGAGGTCGCGCAGTTCGTCGTAGAGCGTTCCCGCCTCGTCCCGATCGCTCAGTTGCTGGAGACGCGGGCCGAGCGCCAGCGCGACCCGGGCCTCGGTGGTCGTGGCCCGGAAGTTCCGAGTGAGGTGCAGCTCGACCAAGTCGTCGGGGTAGGAGCAGCGCAGCCAGTCGAAGAACCGACCGGTCTCGTCGGTGCGTTCGCTCAGGTTCTCGATCTGGAAGCCGTACACGGACTGGGCCGCGTCACCGACGACGGTGAAACCACAACTGTCCTGGTACCGGTCGAGAAGGGTCTCCACCAACTCGCGGCGCCCACCCAGCAGGTCCTGCACCTCGTCGATCACGACATGGGCGGGTGGGACCGCGTCTCCGATCTCCAGCGCGCCCTTCTCGATCGCGCGGGTCGCAGCGGAGATCCGCTCGTCGAAGCCGACGGCTCCCCACTCGCCGTCCGGATGCGCCTGGCGGATCACCTCGTAGGCCCATGCGTCGAACGTACGGGCGCGTACCCGAAGGGCTCGCTCCCCGTGCCGAGAGATTCGTTCGCGCAACTCCCGGGCGGCGGACCTGGAGAAGGTGAGCACCAGGATCTCCGCGGCCCCCAGCGCCTGTTCGGGGTCCTCGTGACCGCACAGCGCGTCGAGTCGACGTACCAGGGTGTGGGTCTTCCCGGCACCGGCGCCTGCGCTGACCAGGACGCGAGCGTCCCAAGGCTGCTCGACCACGGCCAGTTGCTCGTCGGTGAGCCGGGGGCTGTCCCGGTAGGCGTCGGTCACTTCCGGCTCCAGAGGTGTTCGAACTCATTGAAGGCCAGATCGGTGTCGAAGTTGGTGACGTTGTCGCTGATGTTGAGGATCAGACAATTTTCCTTGCCTCCGTTCCGTGGTCCGCGCAATCCGCGACCGATCATCTGCTGGTACACGTTGGTGCTGTAGACCGGCCGGGCCACGACCACGGCACGCGTGGCCGGAGCGTCGAATCCCTGGGTGAGCACACCGTAATTGGTGAGAACCCGGATACGTCCGCTTCGGAAGTTCTCAATGCGCGTACGACGGTCCTGTGCACTGGTCGTCGAGTCCACGGCTGCTGACCGGACACCCCGGTCGTTGAGCATGGCCGCCAGGTACTTGGCGTGGTCGACCGAGGTGGCGAAGAGCAACGTCGGCCAGTCGGTGGGGAGTTCGGCCACCGAGTCGACGATGCGCCGACTGCGCGCGTGGTCGTCGGCGAGCCGCTGTTCAGCGGACCGGGAGAGCATGGCCATCCGTTCGGCGTGTGTCTTCTCGTCCCGTGTGAGTTCGATACTGCCGCCCTCAAGGGTGCGATGCTCGACCTGGGCGAGCATCCCCCAGTTCTGAAGATCGCTGTACGGGTCACCCGAGGGGAAGACTCCTTCGTCGAGGCGCCGATTACCGAAGCGGCCGGCCAGACGGCGGGTCTCCTCCTCGTTACGGTTCCGGAACGGGGTGGCGGTCAGACCGAGCAGATGCCGGCCGGTCTCGTACTGGGTGAGTCCCAACTGACCCAGGATCCCGGTGTATCGCTTGGAGACGGCGGTGTGCGCCTCGTCCACGATCACCAGGGCGGCCTGACGCAGCCAGGCGTACTGGTCGGTGCCGAGGCACCGCTCCAGCTTGGCGTCGGTGGCGACCACCAGGTGCGGGTGGTCGACGACATCGCCGACTTCGTTGGTGCTCCACAGGCGACTGATGGTCAGCGGCCGTTCGGCGCCGACCTTGCTCCAGACGAACTTCCAGCTCTGGACGGCCTGCTCGCACAGCTCCTCGGTCTGCGCGATCCACAGCAGCGGACCCTTGAGGTCACCGATCCGTTTCACCCAGCGGATCACGGCCTCAGCGGTGACCCGGGTCTTACCGGCGCCCGTGGGCAGGGACAGCATGCCGCGCTGGGGGGCCAGTCGGTCGAGCATGGTGGAGATGTTCCGAACCAGGTTCTCCTGGTATTCGTGCAGGCTCGGGAAGTCCCGAGGGCCCTCGACGGTCTCGAACGGGGGCGGGGAGGGAGTCCTCGAACCGGCGAAGGCGACAGGCAGCCTCAGTTCCGAGACGAACGCGATGGCCGCCGACGAACCTCCGTACGAGACAGGGGCGTTGGGGAAGCGCGCCTGGATGTCCCGGGCGTGCTGCTGGAGCACGCCGTCCCCGTGCGCGTTGAACGCCATCTGCGCGATCCGGTGCCCGGACGGCTCCACCCCGTTGGTCGCCAGCAGCTCGGCCTCCATCAATCCCTCGGGGAGGCCGAGCCGGAGAGCGTCCGCATCGATCAGCAGCTCGATCTTGGTCACCACGTCCTCAGACTCACGCACCGCCTTCTGCGCCGCTTTCAGCTCGCTGTCCCGAGCCATACGGTCCTGGTGCTCCAGAATCGTGCGGCAACCGGTAGCACCGAGACCCAGATCGAGTTCGCGGTCGATGAGGCGCAGCATCGGTTCGGGGTCCAGAGGAACGCGGACCTTGACGGTGCTGTCCTGGCGCACGGCGTCCAGGGGAGAGGCGTGCGTGCCGTTGGGCGTACGGGTGACCTCCTCCAGCTCACTGCACCTTTGCACCATGCTGTTGCGGTTCCCGCTGTTCAGACGCTGCCGCAGGGCGGGGAACAGCTCGACCAGCAGCACGGGGTCACCTTCCGGTACCTCGCGGGTCTCCCGGCTGATCACGTCGGCGTAGCGGAGCATGCCCCACTTCTCGATCATCAGCTCGGCGTCGTCAGTGGTCGGTACGAGCAGCGCCGGGAGTTGCTCGGCACGCAGCGCCTGGTACTGAGGGGCTCCGACGGCGACGGTGATCTCACCGTCGGGCCGGGTTCCCCAGGCTTCGCCGATCCTGCAGCGGGTCAGGGAGTCCTCGGGGAAGTCCGCACCGAACCGGGTCAGCATCACGTAGGTTGCGCCCACGAAGGAGTCGTCCTCGCTGCGGGTCACCTCATCGAGAAGCGTGTCCCATTGGTCGGCGGGAACTTCGTCGACGGTGGTCGGGAGCCGCAGCCTGCGGGCCTTCTCGGGAGAGATGTCGGCGACCGGCAGCACATCCCGGTAGTCGGCGAGCTGGGGTCCGACAGCCTCCTTCAGCGGCCTGATCCCTTGGGAGGTGGCGATCGTGCCGAACTTCCTCAGCATCCACCGGATCGGCGAGGGCACGGCCTGTCGGGTGTTGGTCTGTGCGCCGATCTGGCGCGTCCAGTTGTCCACCACGGCGTCGTCGGGCAGCACTTTCAGGAAGGCGGCACGGGATTCCTCGGAGAGGGCGCGGAAGAGGTGGAGCGGTCCGCCGATCGCGGCCCCCTCGACCTTCATCCGGTTCAATGCGGGGCGCGGGGCGCGACTGTCCAGGCCGCGCAGGTAGGCGGCGTGGAGGGCTTCACGGTACTCCTCGAACCACACCTCGCCCTCCTGCGGCCGGACGCCGCCGGCCGGTCGTTCCCGCAGGCCGATCTGTGAGAAGAAGGGGGTGTCGTCGGAGTGGAACGCCATGTCGACCGCGATGCTCGGGTCGCGCTTCGCATCGGCCACGACACCCGGCAGCATGCAGTCCTCGATCGGCCGGAACCGACCGTCGGCGGTCCGCACCCGGAGCGTCGAGCGCGCAGCGGGCACCCTCTCCAGGACCTTGTGGGCCAGCCGACGCACCCCCGCCTGACGGAACAGCTCCCAGAACCGCTCCCAGTCCGAGTCGCTGTAGTGGTCGAAGCCCTGATCGAGGATGCTGACGAACCGGCCCTCGACATCAGCCTCCCGGATGCCCAGCACGTTGAGCGCGTGAGCCAGCGATGGGTCCTGGGCGAGCACGTCGACCAAGTACACCAGGGCCTCGCGTAGGCCGCCCTGGTCGGCACGGCGGAACACCTTGCCGTGCACGGGTGCGACGAGACCGTGCTCCTCGGTGAGCACGATGTGGGCCTTGCGGGCCTCCTCGGCATAGGGAGAGCCGTTCTCGATCATGTCCGCGAGGATGCGAACGGCCACTGCCGACGCCTCGGGGGTGCCGCTCTCGACCAGAGCCTCCAGCCATTCCCGGACATCGGTCCGCCCATGCCCGGCCGCGACGACGATGTGTTCGACCTTTCCGGAGCGCAGGGCGTCCGCCTCGGCACTCGGGTGGAGCCAGTTCGAAGGGCGCCCGGGGCACTCGTGCCACATTCGCAGCCAACCGGAGAGTTTTTTCAGGTCCCCGAGGCGCGGGTGGATCCTCAGCGCCGTCGGGACGCGCAGTACGCCGTCCTGGTCGGGCAGCGACGGGTGGTCCGCGGTGCGGGCCCAGATCTCCCGGGTCAGAAACTCGTCCGCCCAGCTGATCGCCTCCTTGACCCGGCCGGGCAGGAGGGGGAGATAGGCGGCAGGGTCTTCGTCGGGTGCAAGGGCATGGAGGGAGTCGACGACCAGCTTCGCCGACACCCTGATCATCTCCTGGTTGAAGGGAGAGGAGTCGAGGAGATTCTGGCGGTCCTCGTTCGTCTTCCAGGCGCCGTTGAGGATGCCGCTCAGCGACATCTCGTACTTGGTCGGGAAGAAGGACCAGAACTTGCCCCGTCCGCGTGATCGCGGGCTGACATACAGACCGCTCTCCGGGTCCTTCTCCAGGGCGGGGACGCCCCAGGCGAGGTCGAGGGAGAGTCGGTCGTGCAGTTCTCCGGCATCCGCGCGGGCGCTCGGACCGGGTTCGTGGGTGGTGGTGAACACGCGCCACCGGTCGGTGGCGACGGCCTTCCCGGTCCGCTCCTCGACGACGGTGTGCAGGTCGCCGGTCTGCCGGGCGGTCAGTGTCCGACGGGCCATGGGCCGTAGCCGGCGGTCCTCCAGCACGACCTTCGCGACGTGCGGCGAGAACAGTTGGAAGCCGGCGGGGAATTCCTCGCGGGGCTCTCCGTGGCTCTTGGCCCGTCCGCCGTGCATGTCGCGGCCCAACCGGTCATCCGCCTTCGGGAGCAGGGGCAGACGAACGACGGTGGTGGCCCAGTTCAACAGCTCGTTCAGAACGTGATCGAAAGCGCGCTCGGCCCGGACGTCGAGAGGTCGAGCCATCCGCAGAACCGGGGCGTCGAACTCCGGGCCGTAGCGCGCCGTCACGCCGGGCACGGCCCTGATCTGCTCGGACGACCAGGTGCGATCGAATCCGAAACTTCCCGTGCTACTGAAGAATTCCGGTGCGTCGGTCACAACGAGAACCGATTTGACGCCCACCCCGAAACGCCCGATCTGGCCGCCACGCTTCTTCGACATGCTCATCCGGAGAATTGTCTCAGCGCCTTCCGGGGTCACCGGATCACCCTCGTTCGCGCAGTACAAGTGGGTTTCCGTGAGGACGATATGAACTCGCCCACCCGACTCGCCAGACATTTCATCTGCTGCGTTCTGAACGAGCTCGAAAAGCTGGCGGTCGCCATATCCGCCCTGGGTGATACGGCGCTCGCCATTGGCATGCTCGGCTACGAGACCAGGGTCCACGGCGTAAGTCTGCAGGACGCGCGAGGATTGTTCGAGGACGGTTTCAATTACCGAAGAGGACGAAGACGGCACTGCTCTGCTCTCCTGGATCGTGAAACTTCGAGCGAAATGTGCGAACGGGGTTGGCGCGCGCCGGCTACAGTGTGAGCCGGCGCGTGCCTGTGTAGTACCGGTTCCTATCGGCTGTGTCGGAAGGGCTGCGGCGTCGAGTGGGGGAGAGAGTCCTGTCGCGAAGAGAGGCTGTGGCCTGGGGATTTCTACTTTTCCTCAGATGGCAGGGGGCTCGTCCGGCGGCAGCCCGGGGACCCTGCCGTCGGGAAAATCCTTCTCGGTGAGGCCGTAATCTTCAAGAATGTTCATAATTTCGGTCTCGGTCTTTGCCGCATGGATGTTCACCTCGAACGAACTCATCTCTCGAGACGACATCAAGTAGTCGTTGTAACCCTGTTCAATCATGATTGGCACACCCCTTATTCAGGCCACGCAGGGGTGTATTTTGATACAGATTCCCCCGGCGAACAGTGAGATTCTTTTCGGTCGATGCACACTAGCGGATGTGGATCCCATGTCGCCAGCCGTTTGTGGAATTGCTAAGTGTGGCGTAGGAGTGGCGGCCTGGTGTGCGGCTCTGTCTCCTGCTCCTGCGGGATTGAATTTGGGTGCACTTCTCCCCCTGCCGCCCATTCCCCCGGGTTCGGGTTCCTCAGCGGGATGGATTTCCCATCGGTATAACGATAGGGCGGTCACGTGGCGGGTGCAAGCCGAACTGCCCCCTTCTTGAGGGGAGTTGATCGTTCCGGTTGTGGAGGGTCCCGCCCCGCGGGGAGATACCGCCCATTGCGGGCAAACTGGGCACCGAGTTGAAGCTGATGTGGCCGATCGAGCCGATCAACTACCGGTTGACGCTGCTGCGCTTGTCAAATTAGCCTCGTGGCGCGCACCATGCGGTCGGCATGGGACGCCGAGGAGAGCAGGTGGGGCGTGGAGACAGGTGAGGAGTTCGGGCCTTGGTTGGCCCGACAGCTCAAGCTCGCAGGAAAGACGCAGGCTGAACTGGCCGACGAGCTCAACCTGACTCGAGCCGCTGTGTCCGCATGGATCACCGGCCGGTCGACGCCTCGCCCGACCGTCATGGCGGACATCGCCAAGGCGCTCGACACGGATGTGGGCACGGTGCACACTCGCACCACGGACACCCAGGCCGGCCTCCCGGTCACCTGGTACCACCGCCCCGGTTACCACGACGGTGGCCGCGACCTGGGTAATGCCGCAGCCTTCGCCTTCGATGCCGACGTGCAGGTGCTCGCGCGAGAGACGTGCCAGAACAGCCTGGACGAGCGGCTGACGGCGAACGGCCGTCCGGTCAAGGTCCGCTACACCTTGCATGAGCTCACCGGCGAAGCCCTGGACGCCTTCCGTGAGGCGATTCTTTGGAACGATCTCTTTCCGCACTACTCCGCCGTCTCGGCGACCGCCGGTAACCAGAAGGTCGGTCGGGTCGTGGACGCCGGTGTCCGCGACATGTACGAGAAGGGCCGCTTGGTCCTGCTGCGCGTCGATGACTACAACGCCTCCGGGCTCATCGGTGACGATTACTCGGACGGCAAGTTCGCCGCCGTGGTCAGACGCCAGTTGGAGAGCCTCAAGTCCGGTCCCGGCGCGGGTGGCTCGTACGGCCTGGGCAAGGCGACGTTGTGGGCCTCCAGCGCCCTCGGGCTCGTGTTCATCAACTCCACTCTCTCCGTGCCTCACGAGGGACGTACCGAGCGACGGGTCATCGGCCGTCTCGAACTGCCCTGGCGTGAGGTCGACGGCGAGTCGTACGCGGGCCCCGCCTGGTTCGGGCGGCCTGATCCCGACTCGCCCGGCGCCATGGTCGCCCGTTCCTGGTGGGCGGACGAGGAGGCCGTGGAGAGCTTGTATCTGACCCGGGAGAACGACGAACCCGGCACGTCCTTCCTCATCGTCGGCGCGCACGATGTGGCCGGCCTCGCGACGAACCTCTCCGACCCTGACGACGTGCCCATCGGCGACGACGAGGGTGATGAGGACACGCGCGACATCAACAGGATGCACACAAGACTGGTCGAAGCACTGGGACGTGACTTCTGGGCCGCCATGACCGGCGGGGGCAGCAGGCTCCCCCTCCTGGAGGTCTCCGTCCGTGCGCTGCGGAACGGCAAGGAGGTCGTGGCGGAGCAACAGGTGGACCCGTCTGTCGAGCAGCCCTCCCGGACCCGCGCCCTGAGGGCGTACTACGAAGGCACCACGGTGAATCGCCTCACCGAAGCCGGGCAGGTGGCGGCGCGGAATGTCCCGCTGAAGCTGCCGTTGTCCGGGGGCGCCCATGGGACGTTCGGTACGCACCAAGCGGTTCTGCTCGTCACCGAGGCCGAGGGGGACGGGGACGGGGCGAAGAACCGGATGCACTCGCTGCGCGGCAACCGCATGACCGTCAAGAGAACCGTGGTTCCGAGGCTGCCGACCAATACCAATCCTTTCCAAGCCGTTCTGCTGGTGGGGGAGGCAGCCGGAGAGACGGCCCCCTTCGCGAAGGAGGCCGAGGAATTCCTGCGTGCGGCAGAACCTCCCGAACACGACCGTTGGGGGCAGACGGAGGAGCTGACGCTGCGGTGGTCGCCGTCCGCGTACCGGCGGATCAACGCGCTGACCGCCGAGGCCAACAACGCGGTGAGAGAGCTTGTCGCACGGCAGAAGCGCAGTGGCGGCGAAGGCGGTGAGGCCCTGCGCAAGGCGTTGACGGTGCGAACGAGGCCCAAGGCCAAGACACCCACCGGCCCGGTGGTTCCGGTTCTGGACGGGCTCGACGCGACGGTCGGCGACGGCGGGGAGTGGCGGATCACCGGCGAAGTGAGCATTCCGCGTGGCGACGAGATCGTTCCGATGGTGCCGGTGGCCCAACTGGACGTGCGCTCGGGGGGTCGTCCCAGGCTGGTCTGGGCGGAACTTGTGGGCGTCGAGGGCTGCGAGGCGGAGAACGGAACGCTGCGCTTCACACCCGGCGCGCGGCGAGCGAAGTTTCGAGGAACCACCGACGTCACCAGCCACGCGGTCAGGACCACTCTCACCCGTCTCGTTGTCGAACTCCGCGCCGGCAAGGGGAGTGACGCGTGAAGTTCTACCCGTACAAGCGGCTCAACCGGCCGGTCACGCTCAGGGTGACCTCGGTCTCCCTCAAGCTCGCCGACGGTACCCGCGACCAGTTGGAGACCACGGCGTACTCGACCCAACAGCAGGCTGTCGCGCTCGGCATCGCGGGCCACACGGACTGGGTGAGCGCCACGGTCGGTCTTTCGGCGACGCTGCCACCCGGGGCGAACGCGCCGGACGCGCCCTGGTCGGATCTGTGCGTCCTCGCCGTGCTGACGGACGGGGAGACCAACGTCCGTACTTCTGCGAATCTCACGCTCGACGCGGAGGGCGGCCGGGACTGGTCCGGCTCGCTGGAGGTGTTCCGTGACGATCACCTGGGTCGGGCCTCCCTCGCCGTGTACGCGGTCGGGACGGTGGACGGAGTGCGTGGACGGTCGATCGCCGAGACCGACCGGAACTGGATCATCGACACGGTTTCCGACGAGCCGGTCCATGGGCTCCGACTGGACGTCCTGAAGGCCTCGTTCAAGAGAAGCTCCCGGGAGTGGCTCCAGGCTTACGCCGACGCTCCCTGGATCGTGGACACCTCGGCCAGAGTCCCCATTGTGTTCGTGAACACCGATGTCGAAGGCGTCGTCGACCTGTTGGACAGCAGCGGCTCGGGTGTGGACAGCAAGGTGCGTGACCTTCTGGTCGCTCAGATGGCCACCGACGTCTGGACCGCGGTGTTTCACGGCGCCATCGGCGATCTGGAGGTGGAGCCAGGTGGCGGGCCGGTCTTCCCCACCGACTGGCAGGGTGAGGTGCTGCGGGAGATGCTCCCGGACGTGATTCCCGGCGTCCACGTAGAGGAGGCCCTACGGCAGGTCCATCGGCGGCGCACCGGCGACTCGGGCTGGGTGGAGCTGCAGACCCGTATCCATTACGCGGCGGTCCGCCGCACCGATGCGACCAGGGCGCTTGCCTTTGTCATCCGCAGTCTCGAACAGATGAACCGCGAGAGTGAGACGTGATCACCCAACCGAACCACGTACCGGAGCGCCTGGGGCTGCTCGCCACCTCCGCCGTCGATCCGTTCCTCACCGAGGAACTGCTCAAGGGCGAACAGGTACACGGCGGCATCGATCTCGCCAAGGTCATCGAGCCGCTCCCCGAGGACGACGCCAGGTGGTGGGTCGAGCCGATCCGGAGTCTGGTGGAAGACGCCATGTTCGAGTTCCGGGAGGAGCGCACCCGAGCTGACGCATGGCTCGCGCCACGACTCCATGCCACCTTGCGCCTGACGCGACGAGAGGCGGCGGACAAGCGCCTGTGGAACCACCTCGCTTTGGCCGTGGCCCCGGATTATGTGGTCTGGCGGAACCTGTCGGAGCCGACGGCGAACAGGCCGGAAAGGCGTGTTGCTGCCGAGCGCTTCCGCGGTCCCGCGGACCGTCAGTGTTTCTCCCGCCTGTGGTGGGCGGCCGAACTCTTCAGGAACGGGTCGGACTACGAGCCGGTCGAGGTCGCCTGCGGAAATCAGGACCTCATCCACACCGTTCTCCGGAGCGAATTGATCGATCACCGTCCCACCGCTCAGGCGTTGGTTCGTCTTCTGAAGAGCGGACAGGTCTCCGGCGGGCGCGAGGTCAACGGCCTCAGCGTCGCGATCAACGCGGCGGGAGCGACCTTGACCTACGACGTCCTCGCGCCGGACCTGCCCCGCGACCCCGCCCGTCTGCGGGACTGGATCGCGGAAGCGGAATCGGCGCCGCCGGTCCAGCGGTACGAACTCCCGAGTGGGCCGGACGAGGACCCTGTCCCAGAGGAAACCGTGGCCACGCTCACCAGCTACTTCGCGGAGCTGTTCGAGACTGCGCCGATCAGGGGCAGGAAGAGCGAGGATTGACCTGGGCCGGGCCCGGACTACTTCACCGATGTCTTCTTGCTCTTACGAGGACGCACGGAGGAAGGCGGCGGCACCTGGTCCGTGGGGCGCGGGCACCTGTCGGTGCAGGCGTCGGCGGCCCCGCAGCCGTTGCTTCGCAGCTTGGCCCGTTGTTCCTCCGTGGCCGGCTGCCACGGTTTCCCCAACGCCTCCAGGTCCCGCTCGGGGAGCCCTAGAGCGGCGCTCAGAAGGTGTGCACCGAACAGGGGTGGTACGGCGTTGCCCACCTGTTGGGCCTGCGCCGTACCGGACCACGGATAGTCCGGCGGGAAGCTCTGCAGCATCCCGGCCTCGTTCATGCTGAACCGCGCGCCCTCGTAGACGATGTTCTCGTCGCGGTGTTGAAAAACTACGAAGCGGCTGATTTTTCCGGTGACGGTAAAGGCGGGCTGCTGGTCGCTTCGTACGCCTCGGCGCCCCGGGTGACTGGAACTGCCGTAATTCGAGCGAACCAGGAACGGAGTGCGGCGCCCTGGATGTGAGCCGGCCGGATTCGCAAGGACATCGCCCATCGACTTCCAGGGAAGTCGGTCCTCGTCGCCTGTCGCCCGGTGTTCGCCGGTGGCGGGTTTCGTGCCGTCGTAGAGGGTGGGCTGGTGGGCCCCGCCCGCCGCCTGGCCGGGTTCGTTCTTCCCGTTCCTTCGGTTCCATTCCTTGGCTTCGTAGGAATGATGGGTCGGGGAGGGGAGGGAGGGCTCGCCGAATCCTTCACGCCGAGCGATCAGCACCGCGCGGGATCGCGTCTGTGGCACACCGTAGGTCTCGGTGTCGAGGACATCGACGACGACCTTGTACCTGGTCCCGTCGGGGAGCCCTGTCTCCTCCAGCACCTTGGCGTAGTGCTTCCACAGCGCCTCGACCTCGCGGACCTGCTCCAGGATGATGACGTCGTACGGGCGGTACTCCCGATTCGGGCTCCTGGTCGCCTGAATCGCATATCGGAGAGGTTCGAGGACCAACGCAGTGCGCGGATCGGTGAGGGTTTGCAGGTCCTCGTCGATCTTCTGGTCAGGCACGCCCGCCGTCAGCCGTTCGATGTACTTCTTGACCCGGTCCAAGGACTGGCGTCCGGCGCCGTGCCCGGCCACCGAGTACGTCTGGCACGGAGGGCCGCCTGCGAGGACGTTTATCTCCGGCGGTAGCGTCTCGAAGGAATTCCTGCGTACCGCGCTCACGTCGGCGTGAAGGGTGTCGAGCCCAGCCGCGTAACGCGTGAGGCACGCACTTCTGTCCCACTCGATACCGAGACTCGGGATGTCGAGTGCGTGCCCGGCGACATCCAGCCCTCCGGGTCCTGCGAAGAGGTCCAGGACAAAGGGCTTGTCGAGGATGGGCTGCTGGTGCGCCGAGCTGGTCATGTGGCCGAAGTCTAGCCGGCCGCGGGGACTCCCGGTTCCGCGTTCAACGCTTCGGCGACGGCTCGTCCCAACGACTCTCCGACCGGCGGCGGGGTCGCGTGCCCGATCTGACGATACCGGGCGGTCTTGAGTCCGGAGATCCGCCACTCTTCGGGGAAGCCTTGGAGCAGGGCGGTCTGGTCCACCGTGATCCTTACCAGCCCGTCGTCCCCGAGCGACGGATCCCACGTGAAGTCGGCGCCCGGTGGCTCGTTCCCGAACGACTTCGTGTAGACCCCCATGCGTCGCCACTTGGCCTTCGTACCGCTCGGCCCGAAATCAGGACCTCCGTGCGCCTTGGATCCGCCCACCAAGGTCGGCGCCACACTCGTCGCCTGGGCCGCCCAACGGTCGGCGTCCGGCCAGCCGCGGGAACGCATCGACGGTGCCAGCGCCTCTCCGACCGACATGTACTCGTGGACGGTGGAGCGGGGCGGTCGGAAGACACTCGCCCACTGCTGCTTCACGGCCACGAGGATGCCTTGCATACGGTCCTGGGGCACTCCGAAGTCGGAGGCGTTCAGGATGAACCAGGTCAGCTCGTAGCCGAGGTGCTCCAGCTCTTTGTGGAGGAAGTCCCGTACAGGCGCAAGGGAATCCTGGTCGACAAAGGTCGGCATGTTCTCGATGATCAGTGCGCGTGGTTGCACGGCGTGGACCAGGTAGGCGGTCGCCTCGATGAGACGCAACTCGGTGTCCGAAGACCGGCGCTTCACCGTCGCGCTCGACTTCACCCTGGGGAGCCCAGCGGCCAGCAGATCGACGTCGTACACCTCAGGGTGGTCCACGGGGTCGAAGTCGAGAAGGTCTGCTTTCAGCACGTTCCAATGCGGCCGGTTGGCTCTGAGCGTGTCGCAGGCAGACGACTCGTTGTCCAGGAGGAGCCGCGGCGTGAATCCCGCTCGTTCCAGTCCCAGAGCGAGTCCACCCGCCCCCGAGCACACGTCGACGAAGCTCAGTCCGCTCAACGATTCCTCCCCCGACCCCGCTGGGTCTTCCGCCGCTCCACCGCCGCCGCCACACGGAGTGCCACGTCTTCCGGTGCTTCATGCTCCCAGAAGCGCAGTACCTCCCAGCCGGCCGCTTCCAGGTGCTCCGTGGTCTCCGTGTCGCGCGCCATGTTGCGGTCCAACTTCTGTCGCCACCACTCTGCGTTCGACTTCGGCTGCGTCGCGTGTTCGGGGCAGCCGTGCCAGAAGCATCCGTCGATCAGGACCGCTACTTCGACCGAGGTGAAAGCCACGTCGATCCGGCGCCGCGCCATTCCTGGCACCGGGTACTCCACGCGATAACGCAACCCCGCCGCATGCATCAGGCGTCGGACCAGCAGTTCGGCGGCCGTGTCTTTGCTCACCTGGCGGCTCATGCGTGCGGAGACGGAGGGCGACGACGGCTTCATCGTGCTCAAAGCGGCTGTGCCTCACGATCGTGGCTCGATCCGAAGACGGTCCAGTCCGTACGGTCGAGTCGCCGGACTACGGCTGTCGCGTCGATTTCATCACGGGGACGGGCGCCGGCGCATGGCATTCCGCCTCGGTCCCAGTTTAGTGGCTGTGTCCACGCCACGCCGGAGGGTCTCGGCGCGCTCTTCCGCCCCATGAGCCACCTCGACCGGTCCCGCAAGGAGCACGGCTTCCCTGTGCGTAGGTCCGGGCCTGAATCCCGGAGGCGGTTCCACGGTGAACCCCAGGTCAGGTATCTGACCTGGGGTTTTTGCCGTCCGCGGCCGGGTGGATGTGCCTCACTTCGACGTGCCGGCTCCGGGGGCACGTCACTGCCTCGAAGTGGCCGATCGGCCCGGTGGTCAGTCGGTCGCGTGGGCGGCCTGCTCGATGAGGGTGGTGACGGTGCCGGGGTTGGTGAGCTGGGCGGCGTGCGGGGTGTTGGCGGTGGTGATGTGGCCGTGGGCGCGGGTGGCCATGAAGCGTTCGGTGGCCGCGGGGATGAGGTGGTCGTCGTTGGACACCAGGAACCACGAGGGAATGGTCTTCCAGGCGGGGGCGCCGGAGCGGTCCTGGAGGGCCTGCAGGGTGATGGGGTGCTGTTCGGCGGCGAGTGCGGCCGATTCCTTCTTGCCCAGGCGGTTGCTCAGGAAGAGGTCGCGGTAGTGATCGGGCTTGGTGTAGAGGTCGAGGCCGGTGGTGCCGTCGGCGGAGGTGAAGGGGACGGCGCTGAGGGCGGTGGGGAGGGGGGCGTCGGGGTCGTCGGTGATGTGGGTGCCGGGGTACTTCGCGGTCAGATCCTGTGCGCTCTCACCCTGGTCGGGGGCGAAGGCCGAGACGTAGACGAGCGCTTTGACGTCGGTGTTGCCGGTGGCGGCGTTGGTGATGACGGAGCCGCCGTAGGACTGGCCGACCAGGACGATGGGTCCCGCGATGGTCTTGAGGTACGAGCTCAGGTAGGCGGAGTCGCCGGACAGGCTGCGCAGGGCGGTGGGCGGGGCGACGACCGGGTAGCCGTCGTTCTGGAGCTTCTTGATCACGCTGTCGAAGCTGTCCGGCTCGGACCAGGCTCCGTTGACGAGGACGACGGTGGGCTTCGGGGCCGAACTGCCGGTGTGGGACGGCGCGGCCGACGCCAGAGTGGTGACGCCGGCGGCGAGTGCGACGCTGGTCGCGCCCAGTACGGCGATGCGGAAAGTGCGGGGCTTGGGCATGTCTGTCTCCTGGACTCGTTATGCGGTGGTCGTCGGGTGGAAGAGGGCGCGTTCCGCACCGCTGGTGCGGAACGACGGTGAGGGGTACGGCGGGGCGGCCGGGAGCCGGCGGGCCGTGGCGGCCGCGGCGGCCGTGTGGAGCAGGACCGCGGCGGCGCCGTGGTCACACGCGGGCGGTGGCGTGTTCCTCCGCCCAGTCCAGGGCGTGGTCGGCGACTTCCTCCCAGCCCTGCTGGCCCACGATGAAGTGCGAGCGCCCGGCGAATTCCCGGTAGTCGGTGACGGCGGGCGACTTCCGGTAGAGGCGCCGGTTGGCCTTGTTCACCTTCGGAGGGACGATGTGGTCGGCCTCCCCGGCGATGAACAGGAGCGGGGCCCGCCGGCTGTTGCGGAAGTTGATCCTGGTGGCAGCCCTGGGGTTGAAGTTGGCGAAGGCTCCCTGAAAGAGAACGCGGGCCGGGCCCGGGGCGGCGTACCGCTCGTAGTGGGCCGCCGACTCGGTCTCGGTGAGGGTGTTGGTGACGGCGTAGTGGAACTGCTCCGCCGTCAGCTGGACCGCCTTCTTCCTGTTGGCGGGGTTGCCCAGGACCGGCCAGGTCGACCTGAGGGTGGACAGGGGCAGCGGAAGCACGCCCTTGACGGCTGCCGAGTCGATGGCGACTCCGGCGCGGCCGAGTCCGCGGTCGAGCAGGATCTGCACGACCGCGCCTCCGAAGGAGTGGCCCATGATGATGGGCGGGTGGCCCAGACCGCGGATGATCGTCTCGTAGTGGTCGGCCACCTCCCGGAGGCCGACCCCGGCGATGCCGGACGGGTCGCGCCGCAGGTCCTCGACCTCGCGGTCGAGGCCGGGCCACGCCGGGGTGATGACCCGGTATCCGCGGGCCTCGTAGTGGTGTCTCCAGCCCTCCCAGCTTCGTGGCGTGACCCACAGGCCGTGGATGAGCACGATCGTGCCCGCCGAGTCGCTGTCTGTGCCGCTCATGCGGATCTCCGTGTCTGAAGGGGTTGTGGTCATTCCGGCGGTGTGCGCGAAATCCGGCGCCGGGGTCTTCACGGCGGCGACGGAGGTTCCCTCCCGCCCGCTCTTCCCGCCTTGCGGGGGAGAGCCGGACCGCCGCGGCCGTGGCCGTGAGTCACTCCCGGCACCTTTTCGGCCGGCCGGTCCAAAGCCGCGACCTCAGAATTCCCCGGCGCGCTCGGCGCCGCATCGGTCGATCGACCACTGCTTTCGCCAGGTGCTCGGCAGTCGTTCGTCCGACCGCCGCATACGCGTGAACTCCCCGCGTACAAGTACGGACCGGCCCCGCCGCCCCCTCCCGGGGAATCGGGTCGCGGCAAGCGCCTCCCGGGCGGTCCGGCTGGGGAGGGACCCCGGGATCCACGTCCCGCGGACAGCTCTCCGAGGCGGGGCGACCTCCGGTCGGCGCCGCGTCCGCCGCCCGGAACCGGTGTCCTCGGGCCGGCTGCGGCGGGGGCCGCGGGAAGCACAGTCAAGACCACCGTCATTCGACGGAGGCGGGTGAACCCGGCCCGCCTCGACGCTGGCGACGTGGTCAGTTGCGTCCCACACGGGCCGAGCGGGCACCGCTGAGGAGTCTGATGTCGAAGATCGTTCTTGTCACCGCGGCATCCACCGGACTCGGGGCGATGACGGCGTTGGCGCTGGCCGGCGCCGGTCACACCGTGTACGCCGGATTCGGGCCCGCCCGCGACGTGCTGCCCGGTGATCTCACCGCGCTGGGGGACCGCGTGCTGTCACAGGACGCGCGGCTCCACCCGCTCGGGCTCGACACCGCCGACCAGCTCTCGGTCTCCGCCGCGATCGGCGAGGTCACCAGGCGTTCCGGCCGTATCGACGCGGTGATCCATGCTCTCGGTCCTGTACCGCGGGGACCGGTCGAATCCTTCACCCCCTACCAGCTGGCGCAGATATACGACGCGCACGTGCTCTCCAGCCAGCGGGTGAACCGTGCCGTACTGCCTGCCATGCGCGAGCGCCAGGACGGGCTGCTCATCTGGGTGGTGCCTTCCCTGCGCCGTGCCGACGCGACGCCCTACCTCGCGCTGCATTCGGAGGCCGTCACAGTGATCGACCACCTGGCGGCGAGCTACGCGAGGGAGCTGGCCGGCTTCGGCATCGAGGTCTCCACCGTCACGTGCGGATCGCTCACAGCCGACATCGGCCGGCACCCGGGTCTGATCCATCCCGACGACACGGAGACGTTCGCCGCCTACGACGTGCGGCATCCCGGTCTTGTGGACAGCGTGGACACGGCCCTCGCGCGCCAGTCCGCCGACGAAGCGGACATCGCCCGGACGGCAGAAGCCATCGTGGAGGTGGTGAACCATCCGAGGGGGAGCGGTGGGCGCCGAATCAGCATCGGCGCACCCCGCCAGTGACCGGCGCACCCCCCTGGACCGGCGCCCCCGCCAGTGACCGGCACACTCCGCCAGTGACCGACGCGCACCGCACCGCCCACGCCACTGGACGACCTGTCCGGCCGCGCCGGCTCGGCGCCCGTACCGGTGGCTACGGGCTGCTTCGCGGCGGGAAAGGGCCGGCGAGAGCTCGCGAGATGCTGCGGGCCGTCGCGCGCACGGAAGGAGCGACGTCCTGAACGGACCGCGTGCCGGATCGGAAGCAGAGGGAGACCGCCGCCGCCACGGAGTCGTCCGGCCCGTAGATCGGCGCGCCCACGCAGTGGATGTCAGGGCCCATCATCCGATCGCTGGAGGAGTAGCCCTGCCTGCGGACCGCGGCCAGAAGGGACCGGTACAGGCCGGGATCCGTGACGGTGCTCCCGGTATAGCGGGGAAGCGGGCCTCTCAGGTATTCCTCGCGTACGTCCTCGGGGGCGTGGGCGAGCAGCACCAGTCCCGCCCCCGTGGCGAAGGTGCCGAAGCGTCCGCCCGCCCGGCTGATGACCTGCGGGGCGCGGGGCGCGCTGAGACGTTCCAGAATGACGACGTCCAGGTGATTTCGCACCGAAAGGTGGATGTGCTGCTGCTTCGACGCGTCGTAGAGATTCTGGAGGAACGGCAGGGCGATATCCCGAATACCGTGGCCGCGCGGAGAAAGGGCGGCCAGCTCCCAAAGTCGCAGACCCACTCTGTAGCGGCGGTCGGGGCCGCGCTCCAGCGCCCCCCAGGCGACGAGTTCGGCGGCACGGCGATGGACGGTGGGAAGCGAGAGTCCCGTCCGCCGCGACAATTCGGTGAGCGTCAGCGCGGGGGTCTCCTGCGAGAAGACTTCCAGCAGGGCCAGAATCTTCCCGGTCACCGACACGCCGCTCTCGCCTGGCACCTTTCCCCGCCTCTCGCGCGTGGTCGTCTTCTTTTGGATGCCCACTCGAAACCCGTGGTCAACGGCGTCGCCACGGCGGCGCCGGAACGCCCCTGAAGCCTCAGGGCAGCTCAATCCTACAACGACACCTTTGCTCCAGCGGTGTGCTGCGGCGGACGGTGGACTCCGCCCCCCGGGGCGTCGAACCCGACTTTCATTCAGTGAAAGTTTTTTTGTCGCCCGGTGGTTCGGGGGTAACATCCGGTCATTCGTCATGTCAATTCGGAACAGAGCAGAGCCGGGCCTCGGTGAAGCTTGCGCACGGTAGCGGCGGTTGACTGGAGCGTGACCGTTGAAGGGCCTTTTCGGGGACAACCCCTCCCATTCCCTGGTGGGGCGTGCGCGCCAAGTCGAAGACATCTGCGACTTCCTCGCCGCCACTCGTCGCGGCGGCGCTCTCCTGCTGTCCGGACACGCGGGAGTGGGGAAAACGGCTCTGCTCGACGCCACGGCGGAAGCGGTGTCCTCGGCGGGGGCGCGAGTCGTGCGTGCCGCCGGAGTCGAATTCGAAGCCGACGTGAGCTACGCCGGCCTCAACCAGCTCCTCTTCCCCCTGGCTGATTTCTTCGGCGAGCTCGACGACGCGCACAGCGGAGCGCTGCGCACGGCGCTGGGCTTCGACAGCGGACCGCCACCGGACCGGCTCGTCGTGTCCAGTGCGACCTTGTTGCTCCTGCGCCAGGTGGCGACCGCGAGCCGGCTGGTCCTCATCGTCGACGACCTGCAGTGGCTGGACCGCATCAGCGCGGGCGTCCTCGCTTTTGTCGCGCGCAGGCTGGAGGGCAGTCGGGTCGGCTTCCTTGGCGCCATGCGGTCGGGGAGCCAGACGCTCTTCCACCGCGTCGGCCTCCCCGAGTACGAAGTTCCGCCGCTGGACGGGATCGCGTCGAGGGAGTTGCTCGACGCCCGGTTTCCCCACCTCGCCGAGCGGGTGAGGGAGCGGCTGCTGGTCGAGGCCGAGGGCAATCCTCTGGCGCTGATGGAGCTGCCGACCGCGCTCAGCGGACCGCAACTCGCGGCCTCGCAGGGCCTTCCGCCCCTGCTGCCCCTCAGCCAGCGGCTGCGGGCCTTGTTCGTCTCCCGGGTCTGCGCGCTTCCCGGCGCCACCCGGAGCCTGCTGCTGCTCGCGGCGCTCGACGGTACCGGTGATCTCGGTGTTCTCCAGGCATCAGCGCGGGAGGCCGGGTGCGACGGCGGTATCGAAGCGCTCACCCCGGCCGAGGAGGACACGCTGGTGCACTTCGACGCGGGCACCAGGCGGCTGGTCTTCCGGCACCCCCTGATCCGCTCGGCCGTGGTGGAGGCCTGCACCACGGCCCAGCGCCGCGCGGCCCATCGGGTCCTTGCCCAGGTGCTGCTGGACCAGCCCGAGCGCCGGGCCTGGCATCTGGGGGAGGCGTCCGTCGAGCCGGACGAGGACGTGGCGATCCTGCTCGAACGGGCCGCCCGCCTCATCTCCGGCCGCGGCAATGCCGGCGGTGCCGTGGCGGCTCTCATACGGAGCGCCGATCTGAGCCCCCGCGGGGAGGACCGGGCCCGCAGGCTGACGGAGGCCGCTTACATCGGCGCCGATGCCACCGGGGATCTGCTCGGTGTGTCGGACCTGCTGGCCCATGCGCGCCGGGCGGACCCGGATCTGACGGACTCCCTGCATTCCGCTGCCGCCGCCGTCTACCTGACCATCAACGGCGGCGGGGACGTCGACACCGCCCACCACATGCTCGTGAGCGCGATCGAGTCCGGCACGCACCGCTACGACGCCAAGGACGCCGCTCTCATCGAGGCGGTTCACCTGCTGCTGCTCCTGTGCTTCTACAGCGGCCGCGCGGAATTGTGGCCTCCCTTCTACGCCGCGCTCGCCCGGCTGCGTCCTGAGCCGCCTCCTCTGCTGTCGGTGGCCGGCAGGACCTTCTCCGACCCGGCCCGATCGGGAGTCGCCGCCCTGGAACAACTGGGGCCCATCCTGGACGGCCTTCCCCACGAGAACGACCCCGGGCGCATCGTGCGGATCGGGACCGCGTCGCTCTACGTGGACAGGTTGGCGGACCTGCGCGAGTCCTCCTGGAGGGTCGTCCTCCAGGGACGGGACGGCGGGCCCCCGCGAAGAACGCTCGGGGCGCTGATGCACTTGTGCCTGGGCGACTACCTGAGCGGTGACTGGGACGAGTGCGATGAACTGGCCGCTGAGGGGCTGAAGCTGTGCGAGGACTCGGGATACCGGTTCTTCGCCTGGTATTTCTGGTACTGCCGAGCCGTCGTCGCCGCCGTGCGCGGTGACGGCGGCTCAGCCGACCGTCTTGCCGACCGGATCACCCGGTTCGCGACACCACGGGGCGTCGGGACGGCACTGCACTTCGCCCGGCACATACGCGCCGTCGCCGACATCGGGCGAGGCGATTTCGAGAGCGCCTACCAGCATGCCGCGGCCATCAGTTCCCCGGGCACCTTCGCCTCCCACGTACCGCACGCGCTGTGGGTGGCGATGGACCTCGTCGAAGCGGCGGTACGTACCGGCCGCCGTGACGAGGCGGCCGCTCATGTACGCGCCATGCAGGACATCGACATGGCGGCGCTCTCACCCCGGCTGGCCCTGCTCGCCGGCGGCTCGGCCGCGCTGTGTGCCGAGAGGGACGAGGACGCGATACGCCTGTTCGGCGAGGCGCTGGCAGTGCCGGGCGCCGAGCGGTGGCCGTTCGATCTGGCCCGGGTGCGGCTCGCCTACGGCGAACGACTGCGGCGGGCACGGGCGAACTCGGACTGCCGGGGACCGCTGAGCCAGGCCAACGACGCCTTCACCCTGCTCAAAGCCCGGCCTTGGACGGAACGTGCTTCCAAGGAGCTGCGCGCCTCCGGATGGACCGCACCGAGAGCCGGCGCGGCGGCGCGTCAGATGCTCACGCCCCAGGAACGGCAGATCGCCGAACTGGCCGCGTCCGGCCTCAGCAACAAGCAGATCGCCGAGCGGCTCTACCTCTCCCACCGAACCATCGGCGCGCATCTCTACCAGATTTTTCCGAAGCTCGGTATTTCCTCGCGAGCCGCACTCCGCGACGCACTTGCCGACTCGGACGATTAATATACGGCGGGCGCACCGGTCCACGGGGGAGCCCCCGGTTTCGCCTAGCGCGAGGAACGGCGGAGTGCACGGCAAGCTGAGCCGATCGATGACCGGCTGCTCCACCGCGGTGAATGTATTTCGCGGATACCTCTGCGGGCGTGCGGGTCCGGCAGCGCCGAACTAAACTCGCGTCCACAAGCGTGCAAAGTTCGAGGTCGCCTTGGTTCTGCCCGGTCCGCTGAAAACGACTTGATACCGATCGCCGGGTTTTCGAACGCCTTTGACGAATCACATGCCAGGTCGGAAGCCGGTTCATGGATCGTCCCGAAGAGTGGAAACCGACAGCTCTCGTGAATTCTGAATCCGTACCCCGTGTGTCATCGGGAGACGGTTCGGAAAACGAAATTACGGCCGGGTGCGGCGCCGCCGGGCTCGCGACGGCGAGTTCGCCAGGAGGGTCGCCGATCGAGCGGGCTTTGCGTGTCCGAGTTCAGCGGATGATCCCCACGAAGGAGAGACTCATCGTGAAGTCCAAGCGACAGCTCAGCCTGCTCGTGCTGGCGACAACGGCAGCAGTCGCCCTGACGGCGAGCTGCGCGTCCGCCGGCGGCGGTCACGCACCCGCCACCAGCGGTCACGCACCCGCCGGTGGGCCCTCGCACGCGGCCACGCCCACGATCGTTCTGGTGCACGGCGCCTGGGCGGACGCCTCCAGCTGGGCAGAGGTGACCGAGCGCCTCCAGAAGCGGGGGTTCACCGTCCTGGCTCCCCCCGACACGCTCCGGGGAGTCGCCACGGACACAGCCAACCTGCGGGCCTTCCTCCAGACCCTCACCGGGCCCGTGGTGCTGGCGGGCCACTCCTACGGCGGCTTCGTCATCACCAACGCCGCGACGGGCCTCGCGAACATCAAGGCGCTCGTCTACGTCGACGCCTTCATCCCCGACAAGGGTGAGACGGTGGGGCAGCTGAGCGCTGCCCAGCCCGGATCGGTGCTGGCCGTACCGGATCCCAGCACGGTCTTCAACACCGTTCCCATCCCCGGCGGCAACGGGGATGTGGACCTGTACGTGAAGCCGAACCTGTTTCCCGGGTTCTTCGCCGCGGGCGTCCCCCTCAACAAGTCCGCGGTACTGGCAGCGGGACAAAGGCCCTTCGCCGCCAGCGCCCTGAACGAGCCGTCCGGGGTTCCCGCCTGGAAGACCATTCCGTCCTGGGCCCTGATCGGCACGGCGGACAGGGTGATCCCCCCGGCCGAACAGCAGATCATGACGGCACGGGCCGGCTCCCACACCGTCAGCGTGAAGGCGCCGCACCTGTCGATGGTGTCCAACCCGGACGCGGTGACCGACGTCGTGATCAGCGCCGTCCAGGGGAGCGACTGAGAATCGAGGCGAGGTTCCCCCGCGGCCTCGGACAGCGAGTGGCCACGCCGCGGGGGTGAGGTCCTGCGTCGGGAGGGCCTGGTGGGGTGGGTGGGAAGGCTATCCGATCGCAACCTTGAACAATCCGGAAACGCGTCCCGTTACGGGCAGGGTTCTTCTACAGTGCTCCTCCAGGCGATCGGCTCACCGTCCACCGGGCAGGTTGGGGGAAGGGGGTGGGGCGGTCTCCGGGGGAGAGGGGAGCCGCCTGTTGAACACACCGATGCCGGTGTTACCCCAGTACAGTCCGGACCTGGTCACCCGGCAGATGTGCGCCACGGCGCACTTGGACGCCGAGTTCGCCCGGGAAGTGCTGGAGGAGTACACCGTCGACCGCGTCCAGTCGGTCGGGCTGCCGTTCGGGGTCAATCTGGTGGCACTGGTGCGGCACGCACTGCTGTCGACGCGGCGCAGGGACGAGCGGGACCGGCAACTGCTGTCGTTACAGGGCCTGTTCGTGCTGCTGATGCTCGCGGCGGTCGGTGCGCTCGGCCAGGGGCAGTCAGGGGTCGCGGGTGGGTTGTGTGTCGCGGCGCTGGCGGTCCTGCCGGTCGGGACGGTCGTCGTCTTCCGCACCGAGTGGGCGGTACGGCAGTCGGTGCTGGACCTCAAGGACAGCGGGCTGTCGGCGCAGCGGCTCGCGCCCGCCGCGGACCCGGCGCTGGAGCAGGAGCTCAAGGGCCTTCGTTCGGCGAACATGGTCGTGTACGGGCTCGACGCGGAGTCACAGAACCCGTTCGTCGGCAGCGGCTGGCGCATCACGGAGTCTGTGTGGAGCCCGTTCGACGTCAGCAAGCCCGCGCAGGCGCCGGGCGGTGGGACGCTGACGCCGGTGCCGTTCACCGCGGCCGACCTGCACCACCACCTGGCCAAGGCGATGCCCCGGGCGACAGGCCTTGACGAACTGAGGGCCCGCAACCGGCTGTACGTACGCGGTCCGAACGTCGCCTCACTCGGGACCGACGCGCTGCCCGACCCGACGCGCAGGCCGCTGGCGTCCATCCCGTCCCGCCTCGTGAAGTCGGGCGCCGTGCACTCGGGCGCCGGTATGGAGACCTACCTGTGTCTGTGGGTCTCCGGCGACGGCGGCCGGGTCCTGGTGTCGATGCACCTCAAGGCGCTGCTCCACCTGCCCGTGCTGTCCTGGGAGGTGGCGGCCTACGTGCTGCCGCCGCTCGGCCCGCGCTTCAAACTGCCCGCCGCGTACGCTGCTTCGGAGAGCCGGCTGCGCTGGGGCGCGGTGCGCGTCGCCGTCCGACTCACCGGCCGCGGCGTGCTCGGCGCCGCCTCCCGGCTGCTGCGCCGGCGATCCCGGGCGGCGGAGCGGGCCCGGACGGTCGAACGGGTACGCCGCGAGATCCTGAAGGGCTACCGCGGCCACGACTACGGGTCGGCGAACAGTCTGCGGGAACGGGCCGCGCACTGGGACGAGATGGGCTACAGCGAACGCCGCGACGCGCAGAAGTACTTCAAGCTGATGGTGCAGGGCGTCCTTGCCTGCACGGCGGAGTTCCTGGAGAGCCGGAACATCGACACGGCCGACCTCACCCACCAGCAGCAGCAGATCGTCAGCCTCCAGACGTACACGTTCAACGGGGCGATCGGCCAGGTCCAGGCCGGCAACCAGAACCAGTTGAACGTCAACCAGGGCGGTCAGCCGCAGGCGCCTGTCGGCGGCGGGGCCGGTGCGGGTGTACCGGCCCCCGGCGGTCCGGCGGGAGCGGTCGCACCGGCCGGTCTCACCTGAGCGACGCGTATCTCCGGTGCCCCGGTGGCCCGACGCCCCTCCCGATCGCCGCGCACGTGACGGCGACTTCGCGAACAGGACGAGGATGAGCAGCTTCAACTTCAACGCGCCCGTCAACGGGCAGATCCAGGTGGGTGATCACACCACCATGAACGTCAACGCCCCCAGCGTCAGCGCCGATTCGCTCCAGTACGGGGACGCGCGGGCAGCCGAGGCCGTCGTGGCGCTGGCGCAGCGCCTCGTCGACGTACTCGCGCAGGAGAACCCGCGGTTGCTGCCGCAGGCGGAGGCGGTGCGCGCGGAGCTGGAGCGCGGCGGTCAGCAGGGCGCGGCGGCTCCGGACACCGGCCGCATCCGGCAGCGGCTGGACCTGATCACCTCCGGGGCGGCGGCCGGGAGCGGGGCGCTCGCCCTGGTCGAGGGGATCATCCATGCGATCGGTGGCTGAACAGCCGTGCGTCTGCCGGTGGTTCGGGGACTGTTCGGTACGCGGCGCGGGGACGGGGACGCGCGCTCGGCCGAGGAGGCACGCCCGGCCGACGGGAGGCATCCGTCCGGCCGGACGCCTCCGGCTCGCGACGAGCACCCGGCTCGGCAGGGGCGCGGGGAAGAGGGCGACACGGTGACGCCGTACCTGCTCCGCTACGAACTGCCGCCCGGAACGCGGCCCGCCGGCCTGTGGGCCGCGCCGGTGCCGGGGCAGCAGCTTCCGCCGGCGGAGATCCTGGACCGGATCAACCTGTTCGTGGCCGACGCGGCGGCCGCGCCGGGGGATCCCGGCTCCGCCGCCACGCTGGGCCACACCCGGCTGCCGGGCGGCGGCGGTACGTTGCTGTGTCGCACGGAGGCGCGACCCGCGGACAGCGGCGACCGTACGCCGCAGCGCGTCACCGCCTGCTACCTGCCGGGCGGCGCGGCGGACCTGCGCGGCCGGCTGCCGGTCGAGCTGTGGCTCGACCCGTTCTGGGAGCAGGAGCAGGCGTCCGCGTGGTCGGAGGTGGACGACCACCCCGAATGGTGCGACGACACGCGCCTCGTGGAGTTCGCCGCCGCGCACGCCGAACGCCTCGAACCCTTTCTCGCCGACGTGCAGCGCCTGTTCGCCTCCCCGGCCGGTCCGCAGATCGTGATCGCCGAACACGACCCGGCGGACGTCGCCCGGTGGATCGCGCTCGCGGGCGCCTCCCTGCCGTACTCCGCTGCCCGGTCGCTGACCTTTCTGCTGCGCACCGACGCTCCGGCGGACGCACCGCACCAAATCGTCGGCATAGGGCCCGGGGCCGATTTCGACCGCGACGACGAGGTCGCGCTGCGCCATCTCCACCGGCTGCACGACGGGCTCGGCGGACCCGGCAGCCCGCCGGAGCGGGGTGTCGACGGGTGGGCGCAAGTGGCCGCCCAGGCATGGCGAAGGGGGATCTCGCCGCGCTCCGCGCCGGCCGGTCCGCAGCAGGTGCACGAGCCGTTCGCCATCGGCCCGCTGGAGAGGGTGCTGCTGCCGCGGGGCCCCGCGCTGCACGGCGTCGAAGCCTGGGCGGCCAGGCCCGGCAACGAGAACGAGTTCGGCGAGGCGGGCCGCGCTCTCCTCGACCACTGCGCGCCCCACGAGCGGGACGAGGACAGCAGCCTGCCCGGCTCCGCCATGACGAACCTCCCCGCCTCCCCACCCCCCACGGGCTCGAATCCGCAACCCGGAGCCTCCGCCGTCCACCGGGAGGGCTCCCGCGACACCCGCGCGGCCGACCGGGTGCGGCCCTACGCCGCCGCCCCGCGGGCCCGTGCCGACGAGGGCGCGCCGCTCAGCTCGCCCGCGCCGGCGAATCTGCTGGCGTGGCTGGGGGTGGGTGTGCCCGCCGGCGGCGGGCAGCACCTGGCGGAGGCGCTCGCGGGGCTCGCGCCGCGGCCGGCGGATCCGGACGGAGCGCAGGGGAGCGACCCGCGACAGCTCGTACGCGAGCAGGCTGTGGTCCGGCTGTGCAGCGCGATCGACGGCCTGCAGACCGAACCGCCCGCCGAATGGGGCGGGTTGCTGGAGCTGCTGCACGCACTGTCGCCGCCAACCGGCAGGGCCGCCGTCACGTCGCCCGGCTCCGAGGCGCCGACGGAGCGGGAGCGGTTCGACATCAAGGTGGCCGCCCGGCTGTCGCGGAGCGTGCTGGACTGGGAGGGCCGCCGGGACAGCCCCGCGACGCGCGCCCTGCTCGAACGGCTGCCGATGCCGTTCGTGGGACTGTTCCTGGAGCAGACGGCGAAGTCCGACCCCGGTCCGCGGCCGACCCGACTGCTGGCCCTGGCAGCGTCACCGCTGGGCAGCTGGCTCGGCCGGGTGGCGGACCGGGCGCCGCTGCGGCTCCGGCTGGTCGTCGAGGCGCACCGGCTCGGTGGGAGCGGCGCCTCCGGGCTGCCGGTGTTCCGCGGACTGGCGGCGCTGCTCCCCGACCCGGCGGAGTGCGAGCCGTCGCTCTACGAACTGGTCTGGTGGCTGGCCTGGCACGACACCGCGCCGACCGCGGCGGAAGCCGCATCCGTGGCGCGCGACTTCCCGACGGGGATGCTCCGGCCGGCAGCACTCGACCTGGAATTGGCCAGGCCGCTGACCGCGCCCGGCCCGATCGCCGACCGGCTCGGCGAACTGGCTCACGCGCTGCTGACGATGGGCGCACAACTCACCGACCAGCAGAGGTCGATCGCACACGTCCTCGACACGGGGTGGCGGCTGACGCAGGGCGGGGTCACACCGACCACCGCGATAGCGCAGATGGACCGCCTGAAGAACTCCGGGTCGATCCGGCAGGACCTGTGGATGTGGTTCGACACCCGGCTCGCGGCGAGGCTGGCTGCCGCCGGCCCGGCGGAGCTGTGCGAGCCGGCCGTACTGGCACGGCTCGGCAAGGCCCTGCACGAGGATCTGCTGCGCCAGTACGTCGCCGCGCAGTTGGCGCCGGAGAACAGGAAGCGGCTGGTCTCCGTGCTGGTGGCGGACCACGGGGCGGCCGCGGCGCTCTTCGTGACGTGGAGCGAGCACTACCAGTGGTGCGGTTCTGAGTGGACCAGCCTCGTGCCACGGCTCGTCGCGGAGGTCTTCGGCGACGTCGCCAAGCGGCTGCGCGACGACGAGCGGGAGCAGGTCGCGTGGCACCTGGACGCCCATCCCGACCCGAAGTGGGTGGGCAAGTGGTGGGAGTTGATCAGATCACTGCCCGACCCGCGCAGCGGGGCCTTCGGCGCGGCGACCGCAAGTCCCTCCCGGCACGAGGAGGGGCCCGATACCGGCCGCGCCTGACCCCGCCCGGCCCCTCCCTTCCGTCCCGCATTTCCCGACCCACGGCAGCACTACACGCGCGGAACCGGACTCACCGACGTCCGGCCGCGGAGAGGACACGCGTGAGCGACATCCCTGGCGGCCCCATGGCCAGCCGTCCCGTCCACTTCATCTGGATCCTCGACTGCTCCGACTCGATGAGCATCATGGGGAAGATCGGAGAACTGAACTTCGCCATCCGCGAAGCGGTTCCCGAGATGCGGAAGGCCGCCTCCGAGAACCCGGCGGCCAGCCTGCTGGTCCGGGCCATCACCTTCGCCCAGTACGCCGCCTGGCACGTCGAAGACCCCACTCCGGTGGACGAGTTCAACTGGAAGGACGTGGGGACCTCCGGATGGACCAGCCTGGGGGAGGCGCTGAAGCTGGCGGCCACCGCGCTCAGCACCCCGCCGATGCCGGAACGCGCGCTGCGCCCGGTGCTGGCGCTGGTCTCGGACGGCCAGCCGACCGACGACTGGCGGGCCGGCCTGCGGGCCATCGACGCCACCCCGTGGGGCAAGCGCGCCGTCCGGGTCGCCATCGCCATCGGGCGGGACGCCGAGAAGAGCGTGCTCAAGGAGTTCCTGGCCAACCCCGAACTGGACCCCATCGAGGCGAAGAACTCCGCGCAGCTGGCCCGTGCCATCCGCTGGGCCTCCACCATGGCGGTACGTGCCTCGTCCACGCCGATCGGCGGCGGGAACGCCGCGCAGAGCAATCTGCTCAAGCAACCGGTGGCCACCCAGCCGCCGGCGTCCGTCGCCGACGACGACGACGAGGTCTGGTGAGGCCGGTCGCGCCTGCCCCCGCCTGGACTCTGCTGCACGACACGGTCAAGGGCCGCAACAAGAGGTTCTCGCAGGACAGTTCGCTGGCCCGGTCGATCGCGGACGGCGGCGTGCTGCTGGCGGTGGCGGACGGGCACGGGGCGAAGGCACATCACCGCAGTCACCTCGGGTCGCGCTGGGCGGTCGAGGAGTTCGCGGCCTGCGTGCAGGTGCTCGCCGAGGACGTGGCGAGTCGGGGGGTCGACGAGACCCGCTGGCCCGCCGTGCTCGCTGCCGCCCGCACTCTGCCGCAGCAGATCACGCACCGCTGGTTGCGCCGGATGGCGCTGTACGAGTCCAACTTCCCCGCGGACGGCGGCGCTTCCCAGCAGCCGGACGCCCGGCCGGACCCGATCCCGTACGGCAGCACGCTGATCGGCGCCCTGCTCGTCGGGCGGCTGCTGCTGTGCTGGAAGCTCGGCGACGGCGACATCGTGCTGGTGGACGAGTACGGCGACGCGTTCGTCCCGCTCTACGACGGGCCGGAGTACGGGGACGAGGCGGACTCGCTGTGCCAGCCGGAGGCGTGGCGGCAGATGCGGTTCTTCTGGCAGCGGCTGCCGGCGGACGGCCGCATCGCCGTGCTGATCTCGACGGACGGGCTGTCCAAGAGCTTCACCGACCACGCCGGTTTCGTCGCCTTCGCCGAGGGGCTGCGGGACCGGGCCCGGGAGCACGGAGTGGGCGCGGTGCAGGCGCAGTTGGCGGACTGGCTGGGCAGGGCGGCGAGTTTCTCGGGAGACGACTCGACGCTCGTCGGCGCGTTCCCCGCCGCACGGTACGCCCCCGGACCGCCGGACGCGCAGCCCCCACCGACCGCAGACGTCCCGTAGGACACGAAAGGATCTCCGAGATGAACGGCATGCTCCCGGACGGGCACCAACTGATCTCCGACAAGGGCGAGAACATCACGGTGAGCCGGCTCTTCGGAGCCGGCGGCCAGGGCGAGGTGTATCTGGCCAGGACCGCGCAGGGCGACCGCGCGGTCAAGTGGTACTACCCCGCGCAGGCCACCCAGATGCAGCGCCACATCCTGGAGGGCCTGGTCCAACTCGGCTGGCGGGACCCGCGGTTCCTCTGGCCGCAGTCCCTGGTCTGGGACCCCAAGGCGCTCAGCGGCGGCTTCGGCTACCTGATGGACGTACGGCCCGACGCGTTCCAGGACCTCCAGGCCCTCTTCCGGCGCGACCCCTCGGTCGGCAAGGTCACCCCGCGCGTTCAGGTGATCACCGCGCTGAACATCGTGGAGGCCTACCACGCTCTGCACGCGCAGGGCATCGCCTACCGCGACATCAACTGGGGGAATGTCTTCTTCAACCCCGTTACCGGCGACGTGCTGGTCTGCGACAACGACAACGCGGTCTTCGAGGGCTCCGAGGCGGCGGTCGCGGGGACCATGGACTTCATGGCGCCGGAGCTGGTGCGCGGCGACCCGGGGGCGATACCCGGCACACAGAGCGACCTGCACTCCCTCGCGGTGCTGCTGTTCATGCTGTTCATGAACCACCACCCGTTCCAGGGCAAGCTCGCCCTGGACATCCGGTGCCTGGACGAGCCCGCGCAGCGGCGCCTCTACGGCACCCGGCCGGTCTTCGTCTACGACCCGGCGAACCGGGCCAACCGGCCGGTGCCCGGTGAGCAGGACACCGTCATCGCGACGTGGCACACCATGCCGGAGGTGCTGCGGGACCTGTTCGTGCAGACCTTCACCCGCGGTCTGGCCGACCCGACCGAGCGGGCCCGCGAGGGCGAGTGGCGGGGCGCGCTGAGCACCGTGCTGGACAACATCCTGCAGTGCGCGCAGTGCGGCAAGCTGAACCTCACCCAGGCGGGCGGCTCGGCGCCGGACTGCTGGAAGTGCGGGCGCAGGCTGGTCCTCCCGGCCCAACTGGAGATCCTCACCGGCGTGGGTGTCGTCCGCCGCAGCCGCACCATCAGCCTGGTGCCCGGCAGTCGCATCTACCGGCACCACGTCGTGGGCGACGTGGACCGGCACGACTTCACCGACGTCGTCGGTGAGGTCACCGAACACCCCAAGAACCCGGGGCGGTTCGGCCTCACCAACCGGTCGTCGAGCGCCTGGCGCTCGCGCCGCCCGGACGGCACCGGCCAACCTGTCGAATCCGGGAAGACGGTGGGGCTGCGGGCCGGTACGACCATCGAGTTCGGCACCGGGACGGAGGGCGTGGTCAAAGCCTGACGGCCATGGGCACAGGGCGGCTGCGGGCCCGTACGACGGGCCGGGCCGCGTCCGCCACCGGGTCAGCCGTGCCCGCGCCGGGCCCGTACCCACTGCCGCAGTCGCCGCGGCGCCCGACGCCACCACGCGGCCGGCTCGGCAAGGGCGGGGTCGAGGGTGGTGTCGAGGGCTGCCCCCACCGCCTCCGGCGCAAACCGCGGGGGCGGCGGCCCTGGCTGGGCGGGGACCGCGGCCGGCAGCGCCGGCACGCTCTCCCTGGCGGAATCGCCGATCACCGCGGCCGCGTCGGGCCGCGGCACGGCGGTGACCGTCACCACGGCCGCGCGGCCGTCCAGCGGGATCTCCGCTCCGTCGGCGCCCATCCGGCTGCGGGCCAACCGCCGTTCGCGCACCCGACCGCCCTGCTCCCAGCGGACCAGCGCCAGCACGGCCGGCTCGGGCCAGCCGAACCGCACCCGGGCGGCGCCGGGCCCGGTGCGCTGTACGGTCAGGCCGGTCACCGCGCGCGGCACCTCGATGAGCACGCTCGGGCCGGCCACCGCGCGGCCGTTCAGTACGCTGACCACCATCATCCGGTTCACCTCGCCCTCGGCCGGCCGCAGCACCACGCGCCGGGCGGCGCCGGCGCCGTCCTCGACGGCCACGTCCGCCTCGGCCTGCGGCAGCCGGCCCAGCAGCGCCGACACGTCCTCGCCGGGCGCCGCCCGCCACGCCCGCCACAACACCGCTCGCCCCGCGCCCCGGGCGGGCGGCGACCACACGATCTCCACCCGGCCGTCGTCGAACACCCGGCGTACGGAGACGTCCGGCACCGGCGTCGGCCACTCCTCGGCGCGGGCCGATACCGTACGGCCCCGCGACCACACCAGGGCGCCGTCCGGCGCGCGGTAGCCGGTACTGACGCGGTACCAGTGGTCGCCGGCCGGCAGCGGGCGGTCGAGCAGGCCGGACTGCCCGCCGGGTACCGGCGGCTCCGTGCCGCGCGCCACCTGGACGGCGGCGGCCCGCCGGTGCGCGCGCCAGCTCAGCGCGACGCCGTCCGGCACGGCTTTCCAGGACAGCCGCGCCACCTCCGGTGTGCACAGCAACGCCTCGCAAGCGTGGGGAAGCTCGACCACGCGGTCCGCGTTCAGTGCCAGCACCGCATACCGCAGCCGTACTCCGGTGGGCACGTCCGCGTCGCGCGCGGTCGCGGTGCCCCCGGTCGCGGGTACCTCGACGGCCTGCTCCGGTGCGCCGTCGGGAAAGCGGAAGGCGGTGTAACTCACCGGGCCGCGGCGCCGCGCCCCGGTGCGTACCGGCTCCCAGTCGAGCATCACCTCGTCCTCGTCGAGGCGTGCGGTCAGCGGGCCGCCGGCGGGATCGGCCGCGTCTGCCCGCGCCGCGGCCAGGCCGAGCAGCCCGGCGCGGGCCCGCGGGTCGTCCACCGAGAGGCGCGCGGCGCCGAGCCAGGCGGTGCCCGCCGACTCCAGCGCCCCGGTCCGCTGGCGCTCGGCCGCGGCGCTGACCAGCGCCTCCACCGCGGCCGTACGGCGGTCCAGGTCGGCCAGCGCGTCGGCGAGCACCGGGTCGGTGTCCGCGCCCGCGTCGCCGCTCCGCAGCACCGCCGCGAGCTCCGCGGCCCGGTGCAGCCGGCGCTCCCGTACGACGTCGGTGAACGTCTCGGCCGCCTCCCGGACCGGTCCGGGAGCCGGGAAGCCGGCCGCGACCGTCGACGCCAGCAGCGCGGACTCCGCCGGGTCCACCCCGAGCTGCTCGGCCGCCGCGGCGGTCGGGCCGCCGGGACCGTCCGCGAGCAGGCAGGACAGTTGGTAGAGCACCACCCGGCGCAGGTGCATGACGTCGCCGGCGGTGTGGCGGCGCAGCCACGCCAGCACCGACCTGATCGCATCGGCCCGCGGTTCCGCACTGCCCTCCCAGCGCTTCCTGCAGTCATTGACGAAGGCCGCGTCGACCCGCAGCCAGTGCCCGCCGCGCCCGGAGATCCACACCCCGTCGAGCACCCGGAACGTCGGGCCCTGTACCGCTGCACCGTCCATGGGCGGCAACTGCCCCGCTTGCGGCGCCCGCAGCATCGGATCGAGCGCGTGCCGGAACCCCAGCCCAGCGAGCCGCAGCCCGAACCCGCCGAACCCGGCCAACCCGGGGAACACCGGCATCCTCGGCCCGGACGGTGCCGCGGTGTCCGCCGTGCCGGCCGGCGCGGACCAGACGCCGGCGTCCGGTGCGTCCGGCGGCGCGGGCCGTACGGGCGGACCCGGCGGCGGGGGGCCCGCTGCCGCGTCCGCTGCCCTGCGCTGCCCGCGAGGGCTCGTGGCCGGTCCGGCCGCCGCGCCGCTCAACGGGGGGTTGTGTAGAAGTAGACCCACACCTTCGCTGTGTTCGACGCGGCCTGGAGATTGAGGAAGTCCTCGGTCGCTGTGTCGCGGTCGAACATGCGGGGGCGGGCGGTCTGGAGGAGGGCGTTGACGCGGCGGGCGTAAGCCGTGCCGTTCTGGGTGCCGCCGAAGGTGAGCACGAAGGCGGCCTGTTGGGTGCCGTGCGAGGCCGTCGCGTTCCTGATCTGGCGGATAAGCGAAGCGTCATCCGTGCCGGAGACCCGGAATTCGAAGCGGCTCTTCATCACCGAGCGAGGGCCGGCGGGGGTGGTGGTCGGCTTCGGCTTCGGCTTCGCGGTGTGCGTCGGCGAAGGCCGCGGCGTCGGGCGCTGCTCGGCCAGCGGGTCGGCCTGGTCGCCCATCGCGACCAGGGCCAGGACGAGCAGGAAGTCCGCGAAGAGCCAGCCGGCGAGTGCGAGCGGGCCCAACCGTGCCCGCCGACCGCTCCGTCGGCGCGGTGCAGGCAGCCGGGTCACCCGGTCGCCCCCGCGCCGTGGGGGGCGGCGTCGGAGGGCTGCGTCGCGCCGGACAGCACCCGGATTCCGGCGTCGAGCCGGGCCGCGGCGTCCAGCCAGTGCGCGGCCGCCGCGTCCCACTGCTCGGACGCCTTGCGCAAGTCCTCGACGGCCTCGCCGGTGCGGTCCGCGCTGCGGACCATGGACTGCGACGCCTCATGGGACGCCCGCAGCGCCTGGTCCGACAGCCCGACGAGCTGCTGCTGCGCCGCGGACACGTCCTTCAGGGCGGTGTCGACGACCAGGGCCGCCCGTTCGATGCGGTCGCCGACCTCGCGCACCGCGGTGACGTTGTCCTGCCCGGTGCGGGTGGTGTGCTCCTGCGCCGTGCGGACGGCCGCGGCGCCGTCGGTCACCGCTGTCTCGATCCGGCCGGCCACGGCACCGAGCGTCGGTACCTCACGTGCCAGCCGGTCGGTGGCGGCCGAAACGCCCTGCGCCGCCAGCTCGGTGGCCTCGGCGACCTGCACCAGCTTGCTGTGCGTCTTGTTCGCCCGGTCCGTCAGCGTCCGCAACTGGCCCGCCGCCTTGGTGAGTTCGGAGGAGAACCGCTGGGGCGAGGCGTTCCGGTGCGCGGCCAGCGCGAGCTGCGTACGGGTCAGCACGGACGTCAGGCGGCCGACCACCAGGACCCCTTCGGCCTCCTGCGCGGCCTGTTCGTTCTCCGCGCGGGTCCGGGCCCAGGCGTGCCACACCGCGAGCAGCAGCAGGACGCCGATGAAGCCGACCGCCGTGAGCGCGACGCTGTCGAACCGTTCGTACGACGACAGGTGGCCGTCGAAGCCGGACTGCCACAGCTGGAGGAACGGCCGGGACGCCTCCTTCGGACTGTCCTTCGCCAGCTTGCCGTAGGCACCGCTGGCGAGCCGCAGTCCCGCCCAGGTGACCAGCAGCGGTATGAAGACCATCACGCCGAGGGCCGCCTCCAGCGGGGCCTCCCGCACATTGCGGACCCAGCTCCACATCCGCTTCCCGGCGGCGCCGGAACCGCGGGGCCGGGCCGCCGTGGCGGCCACCGGCTCCAGCAACTCCGGCCGCGCGAAGGCCTGGAGGAGGTCAAGCTCGGCCCAGGTCTCCAAGTCCCTGCCGTGCTGGAGGTCGTCGGCCAGCGCCTGTAACTCCCGCTTCCGGCCCCCCAGTTGCGGCTGGTCGGCCAAGGACGTCAACTCGCGCGCCAGCTCCGCGGGGTCCACCAACGCCGAAAGCGGCACAGCCTCACTCCCCCTGTTTCCCGTCCTGCGGTCTTTCGCCCCAACCCCCGGGGAGCAGCACTCCACCACGTTTCGCATGCGGGGGCAGCGGAGTGTCCAAGTCGTGACCATCGCGGCCCGCCGCGGGCCGGACTCCTCCCGGGCGGCCCGGGGAACGGCTCAGCCGGCCCGGCCCGGCCACCGGGCCGGAGGACGCTGTGGGGCTTTCGTCACTACGGGCCCCGGGGCCGGACAGGAGCATCTGCCGGCCGGAGTCATGACGAAAGTCTGACGTCCTGCCCTCACACCCTCATCCACGGCCGCGAAGTCCCTACGGTACGACGGGTGACTCCAAGGACCTCCTCTCCGCTCGAAGCCGCTCAGGCCGTCCCCGGCGACGGCGGCAGTGACGCAACTGCCGCCCATGGCAGGCGGTGGGATCTGGTCGCCGGCGGCGCGGCACTCGTGTTCTTCGCGGCGATGGCCGGCATAGGCGGCTACCTGCAGCGCGACAGCTATGTCCTCCGCTCTCCCTTCCCCCCGCTGGAGGGATGGTGGATGCCGCACGTCGGCCCCGGCACTCCGCCGGCGGCGATCATCGCGGTGCTTGTGTGCGTTTACGGACCCGCGCTGGCGCGACGTCTGTCCTGGCGGGCGCTGCTGTGGTCGGCGTGGGCGGGGGCGACGGCGTGGACCTGGTCCCTGGCCCTGGTGGACGGCTGGCAGCGGGGCGTGGCGGGCCGGCTGGAGGCGAGCGGCGAATACCTGGTCGGTGTCCGGCGCTTCGACGAGGCGGGCCCGGCGGTGCGCGGCTTCACCCGGCACATCCTGCTGGGCTCGCCGGACCACTGGCCCGCGCACATCGCGGGACATCCCGTCGGGGCCGTCCTGACCTTCGTGGGCCTGGACCGGATCGGCCTGGGCGGCGGAGCCTGGGCCGGAGCCTTCTGCATCACCGCCGGTACGTCAGCGGTCGTGGCCGTCCTCACGACCCTGCGGCTCCTCACCGGCGAGGACCACGCCCGCGCCGCGGCGCCTTTCCTGGTCCTCTTCCCGGGCGCGGTCTGGGTGGGTGCCTCCGCTGACGGCTACTTCACGGGTGTCGCCGCCTGGGCGCTGGCCCTGCTCGCCCTCGCTGCCACCCGCACGTCCCCCGGGCGTACGGCCGCCGCCGGGCTCGGCAGCGGGCTGCTGTTCGGCGCGGCCTTCTACCTCTCCTACGGGCTGACGCTCCTGGTCGTGCCCGCGGCCGCGATCCTGCTCTGTGCGCGCAGCCTGCGCCCTGTCCCGTACCTCCTGCTGGGGATCGCCGGGGTCGCCGCCGTCTTCACCGCCGCCGGGTTCGACTGGTGGGAGGCCTACGGGCTGCTGCGTACGCGCTACTACCAGGGCTACGGCGGGGTACGGCCCTACAGCTACTGGTTCTTCGGGGACCTCGCCACGGTGGTCGCGGCGGCCGGCCTCGCCTGTGCGGCCGGACTGCGCGGCGCTCTCGCCGCCGTGACGGCGCCCGTGGAGGGCGGGTGGAGGCGGTGGGACCCGCGGACGGCGGCCGCGGTGCTCCTGCCCTGCGGATTCCTGCTGGCCGTTCTCGCGGCGGACCTGTCCGGGATGAGCAAAGCCGAGACGGAGCGCATCTGGCTGCCCTTCACGCTGTGGCTCACGACCGCGGCCGCCTTCCTGCCGCGCCGGGACCACCGCCCGTGGCTGGCCGCGCAGGCCGCGACGGCCCTGCTCGTCAACCACCTGCTGATCACCGTCTGGTGAAGCGGCTCGGGGCGGTCAACGCGGGGTCCCTGATTGCGTAGGGTCTTCCCCGAAGGCGCCCGCGGACGGCGGGTGCCGCGACACGACGACGATCCCACCGGAGGCGGCGGTGCTCCATCTGCGGCTGATCGTCCCGGCGGACCTCACCGGCGAGGTGACCAGGCGCATATCGTCGGCCGTCGGGGCGACTCACCTGACGGTTGTCAAGGGCGCCGCCCTGGATCCGGTCGGCGACCTCGTCACCGCCGACGTCGCCCGCGAGGCCGCCGACGCCCTGCTGGCCGAACTGCGCGGGCTCGGCGTCGACGAACGCGGCTCGATCTCCGCCGACCCCGTCGACCTGTCGCTGTCCAGCAGCGCCGACGCCGCGGAGAAGGCGGCGCCCGGCGACGGAGCGGACGCGGTGCTGTGGGAGTCGATGACGGAGCTGAGCCACGAGGAATCCACCCTCAGCGTCACCTACATGGCCTTCCTGACCCTCGCCACCATGCTCGCCGCCTACGGGGTGATGCTGGACAGCGCCATCCTGGTCGTCGGCGCGATGGCGGTGGGACCGGAGTTCGGACCGCTCGCGGGCTTCTGCACCGGTCTGATCCGGCGGCAACGGAGCCTGGTGCGCCGTTCGTCGATCGCCCTGCTGGTCGGCTTCCCCGCGGCGACGGCGGCGACCGGTGCCTTCAGCGCGCTCATGGACCTCTTCGGACTCTTCAACCGCGCGCGGTTCGACGCCCCGCACCCGGCGACCCAGTTCATCTGGCAGCCCACCGCCGACTCCTTCGTCGTGGCCCTCCTCGCCGGCGTCGCGGGAATGCTCTCCCTCACCTCGGCCAAGTCCGGTGCGCTGGTGGGCGTGGCGATCTCGGTGACCACGGTGCCCGCCGCAGCCGACGCGGCGCTGGCCCTGTCCTACGGTGCCTGGCACGAGGCATTCACCTCTGCCTGTCAGCTGGCACTCAACCTCGCCGGCATCGTGGTGGCCGGCTGCCTCACCCTCCTCGCACAGAAGATCCTCTGGGCGCGAACAGGCCGGGACCGCCGGTCTCCTCGCGACCCGGCGGCCGAGCAGTCACCGCGTCCGGAAGCGGCCGCGGACCCGGTGGCACGGGCACTTCGGCGCAGGGGCACCGCAGTCCGCCCGCATCGGTGACCGACCCCCTGCCCTGGCCCGCCGGCACGCCGACCCGTTCCGCGTCACGGTGTTCCGGAGGCTTCGGCGGCGGCGTCCCCGGGAGCCGCGGGCTGCCGGGGAGAGCGCCGCAGGGCGACGAAGCGGCGGTTCGACGAGGTCCAGGTGTCGGCGGGACGCCATCCCGCGGAGGCGGCGTGGCGGGTCAGCGCGCTGATGCCGACCCGGGACCAGGGGAAATACTGGCTGTGGGCGCCGATGCCGTTGCCGAGCCGGACCTGGACCTTCTCGTCCAGGTCGTCGCCCGCGCCGTCGGGCGCGGTCTCGACGATCAGCGCCGCGGCGGGATGGACGGCTTCGGCGATCCGGGTCAGCAGGGCGGCGGGGTCGCCGCCGATGCCGATGTTGCCGTCGATGAGCAGCCCTGTCCGCCAGTCCCCTTCACGCGGCAGCGGGTCGAACACCGAGCGGGCCAGAGCGTTGCCACCGGCCCGCCGGGCACGGCGGACCGCTTCGGCGCTGACGTCGATGCCCAGCGCGGGGCGGCCCTGCTCGGCCAGCGCGGTGATGAGCCGGCCCGGTCCGCAGCCGATGTCGAGCACCGGCCCCCGGCAGCGTGCGAGCACGGTGAGATCCGCCGCGTCCGGCCGGGAGCACCAGCGTTCGACGTCCAGCGGGAGGAGCCAGCCGTCGGCGCGGTGCAGATAGAGCGGGCCCCGGCCGGTGCGCAACGCGCGGGTGTACGGGTCGGCGCTCCACCAGTCGTGGCGCCGGCTGGTGGGGACCCCGGTGAAGGGCGCGCTCACCGCGCCTCCGCCGGGGCGAGCCGGGCCATGGCGGCGGCGAAGCGGGTGTGCGGCGCCTGCGCCGCGACCAGTTCGGCGTCGAGGGCGGTGTCCACGTCCCGCAGCAGCGGCAGTTCCCCGACGGCCAGGCCCGCGGCGGTGAGCCGTTCGTGCTGCAACCGGCCTGTCTCGCACGTGGACATCGGCACGCCCTTCACCAGCGCCGGATCGGGATCGGCCAGGCCCAGCGCCCAGAACCCGCCGTCCGCGGCCGGGCCGAACCACGCGGAGCACCCCTCCCACGCGGCGGGTTCCAGCGCGGGCCGCAGCAGGGCCGGCGTCACCTGAGGGGTGTCCATGCCGATCAGCAGCGCCGGGCCGTCGCACCGCCCGAACGCGGCTGCCAGCCGGTCGTCGAGCCCGCCCTCCGCCTGCGGTACGACGTCGATGCCCGGCGGCAGCCAGGGGCCGGGCACGCCGTCCAGCACCAGCACGCGGCGGTCCGCCGGAGCGGCCAGGACGGCGGCCAACGTGTCGGCGAGCGCCGCCTCGGCCAACGCGGCCGCCTCCCGCGGGGAATACGGCGGTGTGAGCCGGGTCTTGACGCGGCCGGGCACCGGTTCCTTCGCGATCACCAGGAGCGTCGTCATCGCACGCTCCCGCGCTCGACCGAGGCGTGCGCCGCCGGGCCGGGCACACCGCCCGTGCCGGGTTCCGTCCCGCCGGGCCGGGCCGCTCCCCGCGCGGCGGTGGCGGGCACCGGCGGCGCCGCCAGGACCCCGCGCATGTCGTGGACGGCCTGCCAGGTACCGCGCCAGGTGCCGGTGACCTTGGACTTGCCGGCTCGCGGGAAGTAGGGGACGTCCTGCTCGACGACGCGCCAGCCCGCGTCGGCGGCCCGTACCACCATCTCCAGCGGGTAGCCGCTGCGCCGGTCGGCCAGCCCGAGGCTCAGCAGCGCGTCGCGCCGCGCCGCCCGCAGGGGCCCGAGGTCCCGCAGCTGCAGACCGGTCCGGCGGCGCAGCATCCTGGCCAGTGCCAGGTTGCCGGCCCTCGCGTGGAGCGGCCACCCGGCGTGCCGCTCGGGCCTCCGCCGCCCGAGCACGAGGTCGGCGTCGCGGGCCGCGATCCGTTCGACGAAGGCGGGCAGCAAGGCGGGGTCGAGCGAGGCGTCGCAGTCGCAGAAGCACACGAACTCGGCCTCGGCGGCGAGCAGTCCGGCGTGGCAGGCGGCGCCGAAGCCGCGCAGGGTCTCGCGCACCACGGTCGCACCCAGCCCGGCGGCGATGGCGGCGGAGCCGTCGGTCGACCCGTTGTCGACGACGATCGCCCGCCAGCCGGGCGGGATCCGGCCGAGCACCCAGGGCAGCGCGCGGGCCTCGTCCAGGCAGGGCAGCACGATGTCGGCGATCGGTGGGACGCCGTTACGGCCGGGCATGTCAACTCCCTTCCAGGCGCGGGCCGCTCAGGGCCGGACGCGGGTCGGGACCGCGCGCCGGCCGCAGCGGGGCGCGGGCGAAGCCGGCCACCCCCGCGCCGAACGTGATCCGCGGCCGCCAGCCGAGTTCGGCGCGCAGCCGCTCGGAGGACGCTGTGATGTGCCGGACGTCGCCGAGGCGGTATTCGCCGGTGACCACCGGCGCGGGACCGCCGTACGCGTCGGCCAGTGCCGTCGCCATCTCCCCGACGGTGTGCGGGGTTCCGCTGCCGGTGTTGTAGGCACGGAAGCTCCCGGCCGCCCTGCCGGACGACGCGGCCAGCGCCAGCACGTTCGCCGCAGCCACGTCCCCTACGTGGACGAAGTCCCTTCGCTGGCCTCCGTCTTCGAAGACCCGCGGCGCCTCGCCGCGGGCCAGCGAGGAGCGGAAGAACGACGCCACCCCGGCGTACGGGGTGTCGCGCGGCATCCCGGGCCCGTACACGTTGTGGTAACGCAGCGCCACCGCCCGGCCGTCCACCGCCCGCGCCCACGCCGCCGCCAGATGCTCCTGCGCGAGCTTGGTGGCGGCGTACACGTTGCGCGGATCGGCGGGCGCCTCCTCGTCGACCAGCCCCGGGGCCAACCGCGCCCCGCAGCGCGGGCAGCGCGGTTCGAACCGGCCGGCGGCCAGGTCGGCGGCGGCCCGGGGGCCGGGCGCCACCTGGCCGTGCCGCCCGCAGTCGTAGCGCCCCTCGCCGTACACGACCATGGACCCGGCGAGGACCAGGTCGCGTACGCCCGCCTCGGCCATGGCCGCCAGCAGCGTGGCCGTGCCCAGATCGTTGCAGGCCACGTAGTCAGGGGCGTCGGCGAAGTCCTTGCCGAGGCCCACCATGGCCGCCTGGTGGCACACCGCGTCGACACCGCGGAGCGCCGCCGTCACCGCCGCGGGGTCCCTGACGTCGGCGTGGATCCAGGGCGCCTCGGAGAGCGTCGGCGGCACGGCGTGCGCCGAGGGCAGCAGGGCGTCCAGGACGACCGGCTCGTGGCCGTCGGCGGCGAGGGCGGCGACGATGTGCGAGCCGATGAAGCCCGCGCCGCCGGTGACGAGTACGCGCATGCGGCGACCCTAGGCGCCGATGACCCTGGGTAGGCGTGTTCCGGCCGCGCCACCATCAGTTCGTAAGGACTTCACCCTGCCGACCGCCCCCCGGCCCGGCTCCGGCCCGCCCGGCGCCGCCGCAACCGGCCCGCGGCGAACAGGATGCCGGACAGGGCGAAGAAGGCCGCGGTGAGCAGCAGCCAGCGGGTCAGGAAGACGTCCGCGGCCAGTCCGGTGGCCGAGGTGTAGGACCGGCTGCGGCTCCGGGAGATGAGCGGCCAGTACACCAGGAGCGCCAGCAGCGAGAGGAACGCGGGGACCCTGATGTGGTTGACGAGCGCGGCGCGCGGCGCGGGCGCCGATCCGGGCGCGGTTCGGCCTCTCGCCCCCAGGATCTTGTGCAGCGCCCAGTCGGCACCGCCGTACACCGGGACCAGCACCAGGTCGTGGAGCAACGCCGCCAGCACGATCCACCTCGCCACACCGAACCAGTCGCGGTCCAGGAGCCGGACGGCGGCGTAACCGCACACGGCGAAGGAGGCGAGAAGGACCACCAGGTGGGGCGGGGAGTCCCCGTAGCGCCGCCGGAAGCGTGCCGTGAGCGTCCGGTCCCTGAGCCGGGGGGCTCGGCCGTCGGCGGGTTCGGGCGGCGGTGTCATGCCGGCCTCGTGAAGGTGGTCGCCCCGAAGCTGAGCCGGCCGACCCATTTGGTGTTCATCACGCCCGGCGCGGCGGGGACGATGACGCGGGCCGGGTAGCCGTGGTCGTGGGAGAGCGCCGCACCGTTGACGCGCAGGGCCAGCAGCGAACGCGGGTCGCGAACCTGGTTGTCGCGCAGCGCCACCGCCCGGAAGGAGCCAGCGAGTTGGACCGACTCCACGAACACCCCCGGCGGACGGTCGCCGTAGCCGACCAGCTTCGCCAGGTCGAGCAGCCGGACGCCCTCCCACTCCTGGTTCTCGGTGGACCAGCCCTCCACACAGGCGATCGGCAACGTGGAGCGGTGTCGGGCCAGTCGGTGCAGCTGCGGCAGCGTCAGCGTCGTCTGCCTGCCCCCGCCCCGCACCACGAGCCGCCAGTCGGCGCCGACGTCCTCGGGCCTGATGCGGGCCAGGGCCGCGGTCTTGTTGATCGGGAAGCCGTTGGGTCCGCTGCCCGGGTTCCGGCCGTGCGGGGCGAGCAGGGCGGTCTCCCGCAGCGGTCCGCCGAGGCTCTGCCCTGCCGTCACCGCGAACAGCGTCACCGAGCCGAGCCCCACCATGCCCAGCGCGCCGCGCCGGGACATCGTGGGCTGCGCAGGGTGGGACGACACGAGCCCGCTGCCGTCGGCCGGTTCTGGCCTTGTCCGCGCGGTCGGTGTCCGCAGCTCGGCTCGGAAGTCCCGGCTGCGCAGCGACCGCAGGACGAGCGGCAGGCGGAGCGCCACGTGCGCCAGGAGCGCCCCGAAGAACACCCAGGCGCCGTAGAAGTGCAGCGGGTAGAACGAGCCGGGGAAGACGTAGTCCAGCTGGATGTTGAGCAGACCGGTGAGGAATTCGAACAGCCCGCCGCCGACCAGCAGCAGCAGCGACAGCCGCTCCAGCGCCTGGGCCGCCGAGCGCACCGGCGGGAATACGAACAGCTTGGGCACGACCGACCAGAGCTTGGCCAGCAGCACCGGCACCAGGACGACGCCCAAGGTGACGTGCACGCCCTGGTTGACCCGGTACAGCCAGTACGGATGGGTCGGCCAGGCGAAGAGGTAGAAGCCCAGCAGGCCCTTGTCCGGCGTCTTGTCGTTCACCGGCGACAGCCCGGGATTGTAGGCCGCGTACGACAGCAGGCCGGTGACGAAGAGCAGGGGGACACCGGCCAGCAGCACGAGGCCGAACACCGAGGTCAGCCATGGACCACGGAGCGGGCTGCGCCACGGCCCGTTGGCGGATCGGCGCTGGGTGACTCTCATGGCGGGGGACACTAGGGCGGCTCGCGCGGGTTTCGGCCGCCTGGACCCATGACGGAAGTCTGACGTCACCGAGCGCGAGCGGCCCCGCGTCCCGGCCGAGCGGCTCCGGTCCGGCGTCTGCGCCTGCGGCGGGGACCCGCACCACCGGCCCTGCGTCGACGTCGAATGACACGCGGGAGGGAACGCCCGGTCGGTCTGTGCTGCGACCGTGCGTAACCGGCGGCGGTGGTGGGCAGAAACACACGATGGCTACGGTCGGGGACCTCAAGCGGATTTCCGCGTGGCAGTCGGCCGAACCCGCCACGCACGCTCTCCGACTTCCGGGATCGGGCCTACGCGCCCGCGACATGGAGGGGAGCGTGAAGGTGCCAGGAGCGCCTGCACTTGAGTTACGGTCCGTGCGCCGGGCCTACGGGGTCGGGCCCTCCGCGACGGTTGCCCTCGACGGTGTCGACCTGGTGGTGCGGCCCGGCCGGTTCGTGAGCCTCATCGGGCCCAGCGGCTGCGGCAAGTCGACCCTGCTGCGGCTCGTCGCCGGGCTCGAACGGCCCGACCGCGGCGACGTCCGGGTGCACGGGGTCACGCCGGCCGAGGCGTGCGCCGCGAAGATGATCGGTCTCGTGCCGCAGAGCCCGGCCCTGCTGCCGTGGATGTCCGTACTCCGGAATGTCACACTGCCGCAGAAGATCAACCGCGGCGCCGCCAGGCGCCGCGAGCGCATCCCCGGCTTCACCGGGCGGGAGACCGCGCCGGACACCGCCTCCATGCGGGAACTCCTCGTCAAGGCGGGTCTCGGCGAGGCCGTGCACAAGCTTCCGGCCCAGCTGTCCGGCGGTATGAGGCAGCGCGTCGCGATCGTACGCGCCTTCGGACTGCGACCCGACGTGCTCGTCATGGACGAGCCCTTCTCGGCCCTGGACGAATTCACCCGCGAGAGCCTCCAGGACCAACTGCTCAGTCTGTGGGACGAGTTGAAGACGACGGTGCTGTTCGTCACCCACTCCGTGACCGAGGCCGTCCGGCTCTCCGACGCCGTGGTCGTGATGGCCCCGGGGCCCGGCCGCATCGTGGAGACCATCGAGGTCGAGCTGCCCCGGCCGCGCGGTGAACGCCTCTTCGGGGAGCGCCGCTTCCACGCGTACGAGGACCTGGTCAGAGAGCGGCTGCGCCGCGCCTGGCACAGCGACGCCGCCTGAGTGGGGGGTTCGAGGACATGTCCGTAGCCGAGGAAAGCGGCACAGCGGAGTCCGAGGCGCGGCCGCCGGCCGAGCCGTCGCGATCCGGTCCCGGCCGACCGCGGTGGTCCCTGCCGGCCTGGCTCCGGCCCGCCATGTGGCTGCCCCTCGTGGTGATGCTGGCGGTTCTCGCGGTCCTCTGGCAGTGGGGGGCCAGGAGGCTGCCGTACCTGCTGCCGCCGCTGCCGGACGTCGGCAGGTCGCTCACCGGGAATCCCGGCTACTACGTCCACAACGCCCTGGTCACCCTCGGCGAGGCGACCGCCGGGCTCGGGCTGGGGTTCGCCACCGCCTTCGTCCTCGCGGTGCTGACCAGCGAACTCCCCCTGGTACGGCGGGCGGTGATGCCGATCGCCGTCGTGCTCAACGTCACCCCGATCGTGGCGACAGCTCCCGCCCTGGTCGTCGCCTTCGGCTTCGGGCCGATGCCCAAGCTGATCATCACCGGCCTGATCTGCTTCTTCCCCATCCTCATCAACACCGCGGCCGGTCTGCGGTCCGTGCCGCAGGAGGTGCTCCAGGTGTACCGGACGATCGACGCCGGCCGCGTGGAACTGCTGTGGCACCTGCGCGTGCCCAACGCGCTGCCCTTCGTCTTCGCCGCGCTGCGCATCGTCTTCCCGCTGTCGATCATCGGCGCCGTGGTGGCCGAGATGTCGGCGTCGGGGTCGACCCGCGGCCTCGGCACGGCGATCAGCGTGGCCTCCTCCATGAACCAGCTGCCGGTGGTCTACGCGTCGATCCTCGTCCTCGCGCTCATGGGCGTGACCCTCCTGCTCGCGGTCACGCTGGTCGAGCGCCGGGCTCTGCACTGGCACGACAGCACCCAGGACTGATCCGTTGCCGCCGCGCGCATGGCCCACGCGGGCCGGGCGCTCGGCGATCCATGCCCGCGCCCGCGCCGCCTCCGGCGCCTCGCCCTTCTGGAGTCATCCATGCAGCATCGCCTGATCAGAGCAGGGTTCGCAGGCCTCGCCGCCGTCGTGCTGACCGCCGGCGTCGCCGGATGCGACTCGGGTTCGAGCGGCAAGTCCGCGGCGGGCTCGGAGGGTTCGGCGATCTCCGCCGAGCGCTGCGCCGAGAACAAGGCCGCGGGCAGGATCACGTATCTGTCCGGCTACCAGTACCAGTCGTCGGTGTCGATCCTCGAATACGTCGCCGCCGCCGAACTCGGCTACTTCAAGGACCTCTGCCTCGACGTCGCCCTCAAGCCCGGCACCGGCGACACGGCGCAGAACACCAAGCTGCTGGCCGGCGGGAAGGCGACGGTGTCCGCCGTCGCGGAACAGGACGTCATCCAGGCCCAGGCCAACGGCATCGACATCACGGGCATCTCCTCGTACTCGAACGCGGGCCTCGACATCCTGATGACGAACAAGGACATCACCGCACTCACGCAGCTCGACGGCAAGGTGGTCGGCCACAAGGGCTACGTGCCCGCGGCCGTCGAGGCGATGCTCGTCAAGGCCGGGGTCAGGTGGGACTCGCTCACCCTGGTCAAGGAGGGATACGACCCCTCCGTCCTGCCCCGCGAGCAGGGCGGCCTCGAAGCGCTGACCGGATTCGTCTCCAACGAGCCCAACCAGCTCAAGGCGGCCGGCAAGGACGTCACCGTGTGGCAGCCCGTCGACTACGGCATCCCCAGCTCGATCGGCGCGATGGCCGTGAACCCGGCCTTCGCCAAGGCGCATCCGCACGCGGTCCAGGACGTCCTGCGCGCGGCGCTGCACGCCTACGACTACTGCTCGTCCGGCCAGGAGCACATCACCGAGTGCGTCGGCTACGCGGCGAAGCTGTCGGGCCCCACGTACGACAAGGCGCTGAACGCGACCATCTGGAAGACCGAGACGCGGGTCGTCAAGGACAACCCGACCCCAGGACAGCCGCTGGGCGGCATCGACCCCGCCAACGTCGCGAAACTCGTCGACATGCTCCACCAGTTCGGGATCGTGCCGGCCGGCGTGACCGCCGCCAAGGCCGAGGGGTGGTTCGACACCTCGTTCGCCAGCAGTGTCCACGCCGCCGGCAAGCTCGTCTGGCCTGCCCCGTAGCCGTGCCGGCGCGGGGCGGCCGCGCCGAGCCGGTGCCCGGAATCCCACGGAAAGGCCCACAACGTGTCAGCGAAAGAGTACGGAATCTTCCTGCCCGTCGGGAACGGCGGATGGATGGTGTCCACGACGGCGCCGCACCCCGAGGCGAGTTACGCGTGGAACAAGCGCGCGGCCCTGCGCGCGGAGAGCATCGGCCTCGACTTCATCATGTCGATGGCGAAGTGGCGGGGCTTCGGCGGGACCACCGACCACTGGGGGCGCTCGCTGGAGTCGATGACGCTGATGTCGGCGCTCGCCGAGGCCACCACCCGGGTCAAGATCTGGGCCACCCTGCACGCGAACGTGCACAACCCCGCCATCGCGGCGAAGATGCTCACCACCCTCCAGGACGTCTCCGGCGGCCGGGCCGGCCTGAACATCGTCAACGGCTCCTATGCGGAGGAGTTCGAGCAGTTCGGCCTCTGGGACGCCGAGTTGAGCCACCAGGACCGCTACCGGATGACGGAGCTGTGGACGGAGGCGGTCCGCCGGCTGTGGACCGAACCCTCGGTCACGATGCGCACGCCCTACTTCGACCTCGTCGACTGCGAGTCCCGCCCGCATCCGGCGAGCCGCCCGACCATCATCAGCGCGGGCAAGTCCGAGGACGCGCGCCGCTTCCAGGCCCGGCACGCCGACGGTGCCTTCCTCGCCGCCGAGAGCCTCGACGAGATGCGGGCGCTCTCGGCGGACGTCCACGCGAGGGCGAAGGCGCACGACCGCGTCTGCAAGACCTATTCGATGCTCACCGTGGTCCAGGACGAGACCGACGCGCTGGCCGCGGAGAAGGTGAGGGAGTGGGGCGCGGGACTCGACCGCGAGGCGCTCGCCGACATGCGCCGGGCCTGGGGCGTGCCCGAGGACCAGGCCCGCGCGTGGGCCGAGGGCGCCGAGGGCGAGGCGGCGTTCCAGACCGCGTACGTGGCCGGTTCGGCCGCGACGGTCACCGAGCACATCGGGTACATCGTGCGCGAGGCCGATCTGGACGGACTCATGCTGATCTTCCCGGAGTACGACGAGGACATGCTGCTGTTCGGCCGGACCGTCCTGCCCGCGCTGCGCGCCCGCGACGAGGCGGCGGTCTGATGACCGACCTGTGCGCGGCGCTCGGCCGTCCGACGACGGGCCAGTCCGTCGGATGGCGTCCTGGGCGGCGGCGTGGACGACGTCGCGCTGCACGTCGACCACGACGGGTGCGGGCCTGCTGTCCGGCCGTACGAGGCGGGCGAGTTGTCCGGGGAGCCGGCCGTGCCCGCAGCCGCACCGGCGCCCGGTAGTGTGCTGGGGCATGGGAAGTGGGGGGACAAATGACGGAACGCCCGGGTGTCGGACGATTATGGGGTGGCAGCCCGCCGCCGCGCTCCGACGTCACGTACGACGCCGTCGTCGTCGTACCGGGGCTCATGGGGAGTGAGCTGCGCGACGCCGAGGACGGCCGGTTGTTGTGGGGCATCAGCCCACGCCTGCTGGAGCAGATGTGGCAGAACCCCCTGACGCTCCAGGATCTGCACCTCACGCCCCGGGAGCGCGCCGGGTCCTACGGGCGTGTGCGCGCGACAGCACTGCTCAGGGTGCCGTCCTGGGCGCCGATCTTCCAGGGCTTCGAGCCCTACGCCGCCCTGTGCCGGACGGTGGGGGACGCGGTGGCTGATCCACGTGCCCTCCTCGCGTTTCCCTACGACTGGCGCCTTCCGGTGGAGTACAACGGGGGGCTGCTCGCGCAGGCGGCCCGTCGCCATCTGGAGGCCTGGACCGCCGCGGCCGCGTCCGAACCGGCCCTGCGCAGGCTGTGGGACCGGCCTCCACGGCTGGTCTTCGTGGCGCACTCCATGGGCGGGCTGGTCACCTTGGCGGCCCTGGAACGGCACCGCGACCTCCTGCCGGACACGCGTACGGTCATCACCCTCGGCACACCCTTCCTGGGCTCGGCCAAGGCCGCCGTGGTGCTGAACGGCGACCGGGGCAGCCGGATCCCGCGGCGGGTCGTGCGGCGTCTGCAAGCCCTGGCCGCGACGCTTCCGGGGGTGCACGAACTTCTGCCGGACTTCCGCTGTGTCGACCGGGGGCTGGAGGCCGGCCGCCTGGACCCGCCGACGGTGGAGGCCATCGGTGGCGACAGGGAACTCGCGTCCGCCGTGCAGGCACGCCAGACAAGGATGCGCTCGCCCGGCGCCGCGGCGCTGCCCGACCACCGCGCGGTCGTCGGGGTGGGGCAGGAGACCGTGCAGGGCATCCGCGTCGACGGGGCGGTGGTCACGCCCCGGTTCGAGGCGTTCCTCACCCACTCCGACGGGCACCTGCGGCGGGACGCCCACGGTGTCCCCGAACGCCGTGACCGGCAAGGCGACGGCACCGTCTACCGGGATGCGGCACACCGTGGCGCGGCCGGCCCCGTCTACCTGCCCGTGCAGCACGGAGCCCTCGCGGGGAACGAGACGGTGCTCAGGTACGTCCACGCCGTTCTCACCGAGTACGACGACCGCGTCGGCCCGCCGATGGGGTCCGGCGAGTTGGGCGTGGTGGTACCTGACGAAGGCGTCACCGCCGGGGACCCGTGGGAGGTACGGGTCACCGGCCGGACCGAGGCCGCGGGTGCGAGCTGCGTCCTCACGGACGCGGACACCGGGCGCCAGGTCGCGAGGGGCCGGCTGAGTGCCCGTGACGACGGACTGCGCGCAACCCTTGCCGCGCCCGCTCCGGGGCTGTTCCGGGTGTCCGTCACAGCCGGCGGGGTCGCGCCGGTGACGCAGCTGGTCATGGCTCACGGCCCCGGGGAAGCCGCGGGCTGAGGTACTGAACGTGGCTCTTGACGAATTACCCCGGTTCGGGCTGGAATTCTTCCCCGTCGACATCGGCGGCTACCGGCACCATGACGATCTCGACACCGCCGCCGAAGTCAGATCCGTGGCGGAGGCGCTCGCCTCCTTCGGGCCTGAGACCGCTCCGTGGGAGGTTCCGGAGACCGAACGGGACGCCGGGGCGGTGGAGGACCGCCTGAGTCGCTGGGCACACCCGGCACGTCCCTCCGACACCTTCCTGTACTGGGCCGGCCACGGCGAGAGCAACGACGACCGCGCGCTGCTCGCCCACGCGGCCAGCCCGCGCCCGCTCCTGCACAGCGGTGTCGCGCCCGAGCAGATCCTGGCCTATCTCACGGCACGCCAGGCCCACATCGACAGCCGAGACCACTGGGCGATCGTCGTCATCGACGCCTGCCGCTCCGACCGCTTCGTGGAACTGCTCAGCGCCGCGGCCCATTTGGCCGCGGACCGGCCGCACAACTTCCTGCTCGTGTCCACCTCCCACCGGTCCACCGCCGACCTCGGCTCGTTCAGCCGTGCCCTGGACGCCGTCCTCAACCGGACCTTCGCGGCCGACAGCGCCATCGACCTGCGCGATCTCGCGACGGAACTCGGCCGCAACCTCCGCGACTGCCCGGTGGTGCCCCACGTGTCGACCGGGCGGGCGATGCTGCGCCGCACCGTGCCCGCGGCGGCCGGGGCGATCACCACGACCCTGGACCTCCTCGCCGAGATCCAGGCCGTCATCGACCAGCTGCCGGCCGACGAGCAGCGGCACTTCATTCCCAAGGCGGCGGGCGCCGACCTGGGCGAGCAGTCATGGCACTTCGAGGGCCGCGAGAACGAGCGGGACGCGATCCTGGACTGGCTGAACACCGCCGATCGGGGCCTGCTCACCGTCACCGGTGCGGCCGGCGCGGGGAAGTCGGCACTGCTGGGGCACGTACTCCTGCTGTCCAGGCCCCGACTACGTGAACTGCTGCTGCGCGGCGGCCACCTGAGTCCGCTTCCCCCCGGCGCGCGCTGCCCGGACGACCCCTTCGACGCGGTGCTCCACCTCTCCGGCGCCACGGCGCAGCAGGCCGTCGCCCGCCTTGCCGAGGCCGCCGGATGCGGCAGCCCGCCGAGCGAACTCTCCGTCAGCGAGCGGATCGACTGGCTCGTGGACAGCGTGTCCCGCCGGACCACCCCCTTCACGATGCTGCTCGACGCACTCGACGAAGCCGCCGACCCGCTGCTGCTGGCGGACAGGCTGATCCGTCCGCTCACGGCCCTGCCCCGGGTCCGCGCGATCGTCGGTACGCGCGGGTCCACCCTGGAGGGCCCCGACCTTCCCGCTCCCACCGACCGGAACATCCTCGACGCGCTGTCGCCGCCCGCCGTGAAGGACCGGGGGACGGTCACGCGGCTGGTGGTCGCCCGCGACCCCCACGCCATGTCCCGCTACATCCGCCGCAGGCTGACGCATGCCGTGCAGCGGAACGTCGTGTTCCTCCATCCCTCGCAGATCGAACGAGCGGCCATCGACCTCGGGCACAGCGGGCAGGAATTCCTGCACGCCCGCCTGGCGGTGCACGAGATCCTCCACGATCCGGCGCAGGCGGACGCTCTCGGGTTCCTGCAGACGAGCACCCACCGCGACCTGTTCGCGCGTGCCGTCGACCGGCTCACGAACCGCTCGACCGCCTTCGGTCCGCTGCTCCGGGCGCTCGCCTTCTCACAAGGCCGCGGCCTGCCCATCCGCGACGGGGTCTGGGCGACCGCGGCAAGCGCGCTGAGCCCCGGGGCGGCACCCGTCTCCGACGCGTCCATCCACGCGCTCACCGCTGCCGCGGCGCCCTACCTGGTCCTGGACACGGAGGCGGGGCAGACGGTCTACCGTCTCGCGCACCGCACCTTCACCGAGTTCTTCGCCACGGAATCAGCCGATGTCCGCGACGTGCACAAGGCCGTCGCCGAGGCGCTCACCGAGCGCGCGGACGGGGAACCCGTCGGCATGGTGCTCAATCCCTATCTCGTCGATCACCTCGCGGCGCACATCGCCTTGGCCGGCCAGGACGCGTGGGAGCACGTGGCACGCCACCCGCGTGTGCTGGACCGCGTCGACATCGTCTCGCTGGTGGCCGAATTCATGATGCGCGCCTTCGGGCGGATCGAAGTCCCCCCGGCTGTCGCGGGGGCGATCGCCACCCAGCACAATGCCGCCACCGCGCGGGCCGACGACCGGACCGGACTGCGGGAACTGGGAACGGCACGCACGTCGGGCGCTTTTCACGCGCCTGCTGCCCGTCATGGCGATGCCGAGGCCACGTGGGGTGTGCGGTGGGCGCATCTCGCCCCGCAGCCCCTCCATCTCACCCTGCACGGCCATGAGGGCGGAGTGTGGGCGATCGCGCCGTTCGACTCGCCGAACGGGCGGCTGCTGCTCGCCACGGCGGCCGACGACTTCACCGTTCGCGTCTGGGACCCCCTCACCGGGCAGGCGATCGGACGGCCGATGGTCCACCACGCCCTGGTGGGGACGGTGGTGCCGTTCACCGCGGTGGACGGCCGGCCGCTGCTCGCCACGGCCGGCGAAGCCGAGGTGGTGGAGATATGGGATCCCCTCACCGGCCGACGCACCGCGGAACATGCGACGGGCCACAGTGGTTTCGTGACCTCCATGGCCGCCTTCACCACGGCGGAGGGCCGCTGCCTGCTCGTGACAGGGGGCGACGACCGGACCGTCCGTGTCCGGGACCCGCTCACCGGAGAGGCCGTCGGGGATCCGCTCACCGGCCACGGGGCCGGCGTGCTGTCGATGGCGGTGTTCACCTCTCCGGACGGCAGGCCGCTGCTCGCCACCGGCAGCAGCGACGGCGAAGTCAGACTGTGGGACGTGCTGGAGGGCGCACAGATCGGGAAGCCGCTGACCGGCCACGGGCACCGGGTCTGGGCGGTGGCCGCGTTCCGCGGCCCGGACGGTCTGTTCCTGATCGCCAGCGGGAGCCAGGACCACACCGTGCGGATCTGGGACCCGCTCACCGGAGAGGCCGTCGGGGATCCGCTCACCGGCCATGGGGCCGGCGTGCTGTCGCTGGCGGTGTTCACCGCGTCGGACGGCAGCGCCCTGCTGGCAACCGGCGGCAGCAACGGCCAGGTCCATGTCGGGCCTCCGGTCGGCGGCCGGGATGCCGGCTGGCCGTTGACCGGCCGGCTGGGAACGACGGGCGCGATGGCCGCATTCACCGCCCCGGACGGCCGTCCCCTGCTGGCCACGGGCAGTGAGGACCGGACGGTCCGCGTGTGGGACCCGCAGGTCGGCGAGCCGGTCCGGGAGGCGACCGCGGGCAAGGCGACCAACGTCCTGTCCATGCTCGCCTTCACCGGGCAGGACGGCCGCTCCCTGCTGGTCACCGGGGAGAACGCCGGGGATGTGCGGATACGGGACCCGAGGACGGGCCACACCGCGGGTGAGGCCCTGACCGTCATATCCGGCTCGGCCGGGGCGATGGCGGCGTTCACCGATCCCGGCGGCCGGCCCTTGCTCGCGATCGCTGTGACCGGCCGTACGGTGGAGGTGCGCGACGCGCTCAGCGGGCAGGCCGTCGGCCGGCCCTTGAACACGGACGGTCCTCAGGTGATATCACTGGCGGCGTGTACAGCCCCCAGCGGCCGCCCGCTGCTCGCGGCCGGGACGAGCAGCGGCGAGGTGCGGGTGTGGGACGCCCTCACCGGTCTTGCCGTCGGACAGCCGCTGACCGGCCATCACGACTGGGTCCGGGCGATGATCACGCTGACCGCCCCCGACGGTCGGAGGCTGCTGGCCACCACCGGCAACGACGCCACTGTGCGCGTCTGGGACCTCAAGACAGGTCAGGCCGTCGGGCCTGCGATGGCCGGCCACAGCGCGTGGGTCCGGGCCGTCGTCTCCTTCGCCGGACCTGACGGCCGGCTTCTCCTGGCCACCGCGGGAAACGACAGCACCGTGCGGATCTGGGACCCGCTGGCCGCCCGAGCGGTCGGGCAGCCGCTGAGGGGGCACAGCGGTTCCGTGACCGCCATGGTGACTCTCGCCGGAGCGCGGGGCGGCGTCCTGCTCGCCACGGGGGGCACGGACACCACGGTGCGGGTGTGGGACCACCGATCCGCCACCTCCCGCGTCCTGCCGCTGGGCGTGACGGCCCGCGCCATGGCCGCCGTCGACGACGGTCTCGCGGTGGCCGGACCCGAGGGGCTCGTGGTGGTCCGGTGGCACGACCTCCAGGCGTTCTCGTCCACCGGCGTCCCCTGACGCGGATGACGAGGAGACGCAGGACACCGACCGGCTCACGGAGATGGTCCCACCCAGGATGCGAGGAGCACTGTGGCGACGCTGAACGGCCATGGCGTGGACAGCCACGACTTCGAGACGCTCACGGCTTACGACGGAGCGCTGGCGGACTTCGCCGAGGGCCTCAAACGGCTCCACCTCGAATTCGGCGCGCCTCCCGCGAGCCAGATCGCCTCGGCGTCCGCTGAGCCGAAGCTCACGGTGGCCGACATCGACGAGGCCTTCTCGGGAACCTTCCTGCCCTCGTTGGACGTCGTCATGGAATTCGTCAGGGTCCTGACCGGTGCCCCTGGGCTGTACGAGGGTGTCGCGCCACTCCTCGCCGCCCAGCCGGAGCGGTCGGGGGAATGGAAGGACCGCTGGCGGGAGGTGAACAGCCGGCAGCGCGACGCACAGGACGCGTTGCGGCGCATACGGTACGCCACCAAGGACATCGTCGCGGCGGCAGTCGCCGAGGCCGAGTCGGTGCGCGGACAGGCGCACGAGCACGCCATGGAGGTGCGGCACCGTGCGGCGGTCGAGGCCGAGCGTGCGATCGACCACGCCCGCCGGACCGCGGCCGCCGTGCAGCAGCAGGCGGCCGAACTGTGGTCCTCTGTCGAGACCGAGTTCGAGAGCCTGCCCACGCGGACCTGCGGGGGATCGCCGGAGGGACTGCACAGCGCGGGAGAGCGGATACGGGGCCTCGTGCGGACCGCGGACGACATGCTGTCCGACGCGGAGGCGAAGGCCAGGCTGATCATCGAGGAATCGCGGGCCCACCGGATATGGCCTCCCGAGGCGGGCGGTGCGAGCGCCCTGCGCCAGTTGCAGGACGCCGCGGAGGACCTCGCCAGGCGGAGGCTCCCGGAGATCGTCGCCCTGCTGTCCCAGCCCGACCACCCGGGTATGGACCTGGCGGCCGAGTCCCTGGGCACCTTCTCCGAGCCCGAGGTGGACCAGGTGGCCCGCGCCTTCGACGAGGTCTACCGGGAGGCGGTCCGGCTGGCCGCCGAGCAGGCGCTGCTGCGCGGCAGTGTCAACGCGATGGTCGCCAGCCTCGCGCGCCGCAGCCAGGGCCTCATCCAGCGCCAGCTGTCGCTGATCTCCGAGCTGGAGTCCCGCGAGGCCGACCCGGACCAGCTGTCGTCGCTGTTCAGGCTGGACCACCTGGTGACCCGTATGCGCCGCAACGGTGAGAACCTGCTGGTCCTCGCCGGTGAGGAGCCGGGCCGCCGGTGGACCCGCCCGGTGCCGCTGGTCGACGTGCTGCGCGCCGCGGCCTCCGAGGTGGAGCAGTACGAGCGCATCGAGGTGACCTCGGTGCCGTCGGCCGAGGTCACCGGCCGTATCGTCAACGATTTCGTCCACCTGCTCGCCGAGCTGCTGGAGAACGCGACGTCGTTCTCCTCGCCGCAGACCAAGGTGCGGGTCACCGGTCACGCGCTGCCGGACGGCCGGGTGCTCATCGAGATCCACGACACCGGTATCGGCCTGTCGCCCGAGGACCTGGCCGACGTCAACGAGCGGCTGGCCAACCCGCCGACCGTCGACGTCGCGGTGTCCCGCCGCATGGGCCTGTTCGTGGTCGGCCGGCTGTCCCTGCGGCACGGCATCCGCATCCAGCTCCGCCCGTCGGACTCCGGCGGTACGACCGCCCTGGTCATGCTGCCGGTCGACTGCGTCGCCCTCCGCCTGAGCGGCGTCCGGCCGGGTGGACCGTCCGGGCGGTGACTGCGTCGGACCGAACCGTCGGTGATACGACGGGTCTCCGCGACGGGCATGCCGCGGAGGGGGTCGCGGAATTCTCCCCGGGCGGATGGATTATCCGTAATCGGTGGGTGGCACATTTCGTCCGGCGTGCCGGCGCGGATTCGGCGGACGGGCGGTGAGAGCGGCGGCAGGCCTCGGATTTCCCGGGTGGCGAAAACACCCGGAGCTTCGGCGGCGGGTCCATTGGGGGATATCTTTTTGTCGGCTGATCGGCCGGTGCCGTGCCGGAGGTGGGACCATGTGGGATATGGACGCGGTCGGCAGGAACAACGTGGCGGTCACCGGGCGGCGCGACGGGCCGGTGGTCATGTTGGCGCACGGCTTCGGCTGCGATCAGAACATGTGGCGCCTGGTGCTGCCGGAGCTGGCCGAGCGGTTTCGGGTGGTGCTCTTCGACTACGTCGGGTCGGGGCGCTCCGATCCGACGGCCTGGGACCGGGAGCGCTACTCCTCGCTGGAGGGTTACGCGGACGACGTGCTGGACATATGCGGCGAGCTGGATCTGACCGACGTGGTCTTCGTCGGGCACTCGGTCAGTGCGATGGTCGGGGTCCTGGCCGCGGAGCGGGAGCCGCAGCGGTTCGCCAAGCTGGTGATGGTCGCGCCCTCGCCCCGCTACATCGACGACCCGGCCACCGGCTACACCGGCGGCTTCACCGAGGCCGACATCGACGAGCTGCTCGAATCGCTGGACTCGAACTATCTGGGCTGGTCAGCGGCCATGGCCCCGGTGATCATGGCCAATCCGGAGCGTCCCGAGCTGGGGGAGGAGCTGACCAACAGCTTCTGCGCGACCGACCCGGTGATGGCCGCGGTCTTCGCGCACACGACCTTCCTGTCCGACTCGCGGGCGGAGCTGGCGGCGGTGAGCGTGCCCACGCTGGTCCTGGAGTGCGCGCAGGACGTGATAGCCCCTCGGGAGGTGGGCGCGTACGTGCACGCGGTCGTCCCGGGCAGCAGGCTGGTCACGCTGGACGCCACCGGGCACTGCCCGCAGCTGAGCGCCCCCGACGCCACCGCGCGGGAGATCGTGGCTTTCGCCGGGCCACCCCGGTGAGGTGCGGGACCTCCGGCGACGACGCGGAAGGGGCCACCGGCACAGGCAGAGGCGCAGGCCGAGGCACCGGCACCGGGAAGGAGACCGTGGACGACGCGGAGCGCGCGCAGTTCTCGGCGCTGCTTGAGGACAGTGCCGAGGATCTGTACGAGCACGCGCCGTGCGGCTACCTGTCCACGATGCTGGACGGGCAGATCGCCAAGGCCAACGCCACCCTGCTGGGGTGGCTCGGCTACACCCGCAGCCAGCTGGTGGGGCGCAGGCGCTTCGCCGACCTGCTCACCGTGGGCGGCAAGCTCTACCACGAGACGCACTTCGCACCGCTGCTGGCCATGCAGGGCCAGCTCTCCGGTATCGCCCTGGAACTGCGGTGCGCCGACGGCAGCCGCCTGCCGGTGCTGGTCACCTCCTCCGTCAAGGCCGGCAGCGACGGGCAGCCGCTGCTGATCCGCACCACGGTCTTCGACGCCCGCGACCGCCGTGCCTACGAGAAGGAGCTGCTGCGCGCCAGGAAGCAGGCCGAGCAGGCCGGGGGCGAGGCCGAGCAGGCCCGTGCCGAGGCGGAGGCCGCCCACCAGGGCGTCGAGGCCGAGCGGGCCCGCCTCCAGCGGGTCGTCACCATCCTGCAGAAGAGTCTGCTCCCGCCGGCGCTGCCGCGGATGCCGGGCATGGACGCGGCGGCGTACTACCACCCCGCGTCCGTCGACGTCATCGGCGGGGACTTCTACGACCTCTTCCCCCTCGACCGGGGGCGCTGGGGCTTCTTCCTCGGCGACGTCTGCGGCAAGGGGCCCGAGGCCGCCGCGGTCACCTCGCTGATCCGCTACACCCTGCGTGCCGCGTTCCTCATCGACAGCGACCCCGTCCACACGCTGACCACGCTCAACGCGGCGCTGCACGAGAGCTACAGCGGCAGCGACCCCCGCTACTGCACCGTGGTCGCGGGCATCCTCACCCCCGGCGGCAGAAGCGGCGCCGTCACGGTGCAGCTGGCCGGCGGCGGCCATCCGCCCGCGCTGCTGCTGCGCGCCGACGGCACCGCGGACTTCCTGCCGACTCCCGGCGGCATGCTCCTCGGCGTCCTGGCCGATCCCCACCTCGCCTCCGCCACCACTTCTCTGCGTCCTGGGGACACGATGCTGCTCTACACCGACGGGCTGACCGAGGCCCGCACCCGAGGCGGTCCCCGCTACAGCGAGGAGGACCTGCACACCTTCGTCGACGGCCTGGCGCCTGCCGGCGCGCATGCGACGGTCGCCGCCGTGACCCGCCTGCTGGCCGGTTTCGGCGACGGCCTGGACGACGACACCGCGCTGCTCGCCCTCGGCGTCCCCGCACCCGGGCCCGCGGCCACGAGTCCGGGCGCCGCGTGATGACGGCCGCGATGATCCTCACCAGCGAGCAGATTCCCACCGGTCCGCTGCTGACCGTGGCCGGCGACCTCGACTACGACAGCGCCGCGAGATTCCGCGCCGCCGTGGACGCCCTCGCCCTGCAGGCCGGGCAGCTGCTGACCGTCGACCTGTCAGGCCTGGGCTTCTGCGACTCCAGCGGCATCACGGCCCTGATCAGCGCGCGCAACCGCGCCCGCGCCCACAGCGCGGACGTCGCGCTGGCCGGCGTGCCGCCGGCCACCGCCCGCGTCCTGCGCGTCCTCGGCCTGGACCAGGTCTTCCGCGTCGTCCCCGCCCCGGCCGCGGACCCCGTCCCCGACCCCGATCCGGCGTGACTGTCGCGGCGGTCCGCTGATCCGGCGCAAAGAGGAGGAGGGTGTCGCCCCCTGAGTGGGCGACACCCTCCGATGAATTGTGTGTTCACCGCTACCAGCGGTACCAGCGGCCCCTGCCACCGCTGGAGTGGGTGCCGCGCATGACGAATCCGAGCAGCCACAGCACAAGCACAATGACGGCAATCCACCACAGCAGATGAAGCGCGAATCCCGCACCGAAGAGAAGAAGTGCGAGCAGAAGAACAACGAGCAACGGTCCCATGATTATCAGCCTCCGAGGAGCCGTATGCCCCTGGAAGACACCTGCATGCGACGCGTGTGCGAAAAGAAAGCGCGTGCCCGCCGCCGGTGGAGGGACCGGCCGCGCCCCGGGTCGCGTGGTCCGCGGCCCGGGGCTTTCGGCGGGTGCCGTCAGAGCTGGTGGACCGTGCCGGCGTAGCGGCGGACGAAGCGGGTGCCGGTGGACGCGGTGAGGGTGACGTCGTAGCGGCCGCCGTCGGTCTGCCAGGCCACCTTGGTCCGCGAGCGCGGCTTGAGCTGTACGGTCCTGGTCTCGTCGCGGAAGTCGTTCGCGGTGAGGGCGAAGGTCAGCTCGGTGTCGCCGTCGTTGACCAGGCGCAGTTCGAGCGCGGCGTGCTCGGGGCGGCCGCCGGCCCGCAGGCCGGCGTCGGCCGACGGGAGGGCCACGTCGGTCTGGCCCTCGGGGACGACCGTGCCGGAGAAGCGGCTGACGAAGCCGTCGGCGCCGTAGACCGAGAAGTCGTAGCGCCCGTCGGTGGCCGCGGTGTCCCACACGTAGGTGCGGTGCGCGTGCGGCTGGACGAGGAAGGGCGTGCCGCTGAAGGGGTGCGCGATGTTGGGCAGCACGGTGAAGACGTACGCCGCCTCGCCCTCGTTGGCCATCGTGCAGGTGACCTTGCCGGTGCGGCGGTCCACCGCGACGTCCGCGAACGGGCGGTAGGGCAGGTTGCGGTGCGGGCGGTCGCCCGGCTCCTGCGACGGCATGGCCTGCTTGCCGTCGGCGGGGGCCTGCACCGAGGGCAGGCTGTGCTGCGCGGTCGCCCGCGCCTTCAGCTCGTCGGTGTCCGGCAGCTTCGGGATGCTGAAGTCGGGGCGGGTGAAGTCGAAGCAGGTGGTGAGGTCGCCGCAGACCTCCCGCCGCCAGGCCGAGATGTTGGGCTCGCGCACCCCGGTCACCTGCTCCAGGAAGCGCAGCACCGACGTGTGGTCGAAGACCTGGGAGTTGACCCAGCCGCCGCGCGACCAGGGAGAGCACACCCACATCGGCACCCGGCTGCCCAGGCCGATCGGCACGCCGTCCACGAACTCGTCCTTCGTGCCCGGCTCGGCGTACGGCGGCACGACGTGGTCGAAGAAGCCGTCGTTCTCGTCGTACATGACCAGGAAGACGGTGTTCTTCCACACCTCGGGGTTGGCCATCAGCGACTGGAGCGCCTCGTTGACCCACCACGCGCCCCAGTCCGGGCCCGCGCTCGGGTGCTCGCAGTAGTTGAAGGGCGCCACCAGCCAGGAGACGGTGGGCAGCGCGTTGTTGCGGCAGTCCGCGTCGAAGGCCGTCAGGTCGTACTTCGTCATCGCGTTGACGAACAGCGGCGAGTCCTTCGGCGCCTTCGCGAACTGCTGGAAGTACGACAGGGCGTTGTCGTCGTAGTCGCCGTGCTCGTTGTCCGATCCGTCCGGGTTGTGGTAGACGCGCCAGCTGACGCCGGCCTGCTGGAGCCGCTCGGCGTAGGTCGTCCAGTCGCCGACCGGGTTCTCGGTGACGATCGTGTTGTCGGTGAAGGGGCCGGTGGTGCCGTCCGTGCCGGGGCCCGGCGTGCCCGTCCACAGGTAGAGGCGGTTGGGGTCGGTCGGGCCGTTCAGCGACGTGAAGTACTGGTCGCAGACGGTGAAGGCGTCCGCCATGGCGTACTGGAAGGGGATGTCCTGCCGGGTGAAGTAGCCCATGGTGTAGCGGCCCTTGGCGCCCACCCAGCCGTTCTGGGCGCCGTTGTTGACCGCCTGGTGGCCCGACGACCAGCCATGGTCGAGGCCGCCGAAGTCCTGCGCCTTGAAGGCGGTGGTGTCGAAGCGGAACGGCAGGGAGTAGCCCTCGGCGCGCGCGCTGTCGGGCTGCTGGAAGACGGAGTCGCCGTTGGGGAAGACCACGCCCTGCTTGTCGTCGAAGCCGCGGACGCCGCCTAGCGCGCCCAGGTAGTGGTCGAAGCTGCGGTTCTCCTGCATCAGGACGACGACGTGCTTCACGTCGTGGACGCTGCCGTCGTGGCGGGGGGACGCCTCGGCGGTGGCGGTCGTGCCGGGCAGGCCGGCCGCGGCGGTCGCGCCGGCCGCGGCGGCGGCGCCGACGAAGTGGCGGCGGCTGATCGGGGTCATGGGTGCGAGTCCTTTGGTCGGGCGGTGCGGTCGGTCGGTGCGGGCGGGGTCGGCCCGCGGGGTCAGTGGGCGGGGCGCAGCGCGAAGGTGACGACCGCGGCGGCGTGGTCCGAGGGCCAGCCGTTGGCGGCGGTCCCCGGTACCGGCTGCGGCCAGCCGGTCGTGAGGTTGTGCGCCTCGACGACCTTCAGCGCACCGGCGTACTGGACCTGGTCGATACGGTCCTGCGGCTCCGCGCCGCCGCCGTCGCGCACCGGGCGCACCGGCGACCAGGTGGCGCCCGGGGTCTTGGACGGGTTCGGGTCGGCCTTGCGGAAGGCGTCGGTGAGGCCCGCCTTCTCCAGCGCCTCGGTGACCGGCCAGGCCACCGCGCCGACTCCGGCGTGCGCGGCGGAGGTCCGCCGCGTCCAGTCCAGGTGCGAGGGGGAGGCCAGGCCGGCCGCGAGGATCACCGGGGTGTGCGAGGCGAGGTCGTGCCGCATCGCGGCGGCCAGCGCACGCGCCTGCCGGTAGCGCGCGGTGCCCTGCTCGGCGGCCACCAGCTGGGCCGCGGTCGTGTGCGAGGTGGCGGCGTAGGGGCCGTAGTCCGCCTCGTCGAGCTGCGCGACCCACAGCCGCACGGTGGTGCGGCCGGGCAGCTGGAGGGTGGCCGACAGGGCGGGCAGGTCCGCGGTCGGCTCGGTCACGTCGGCCAGCGGGTGGCGGCTGACGACGCCGAGGCTGCCGGCGCTCTGGTGGACGTACCAGCCCAGCGCGTCGCCGAGCGCCTGGGCCGCGGCGCCGCCGGTCTCCTGGAGCGCGACCACGTCGAAGCCCTGGGTGAGCACCAGCCGGGCCTGCTTCTCCAGCGGTCCTTCGACGTGCGCGCCGGCGTCCCACAGGTTCAGCGAGGCGACCTTGAGCCTGAGGTCGTCGTCCGCGGCGCGGACGGGCACCTGCACCGTCACGGTGTCCTTGCCGCCGGCGCTGTCCTGCACGCCGACGACGATCCGGCCCGGGGCGCGGGGGGCCCGCGCGGGCGCCTTGGCGGTGACGGTGCCGTCCCCTGCCACCACCAGCCAGGAGTCGCCGGAGATCCGGCGGTAGGCGGGGGCGCCCGGCCTGTTGCCTTCGGGGCGGATCCACAGCTTCCCGAGCGGCACCCGGACGGTCTCGCCCGCGGTCGCCGGGACGGTCACCGCGTCCACCGCCTCGTGCGGGGGCTGCACGGGGGTGAAGGCGAAGGGGGCGGTCTTCGCGAGGACCGGGTAGAGGTCGTCGTAGAGCAGGTAGGCGGTGTAGGGGCCGCCCTTGAGGCCGGAGGTGTCCAGGGTGAGGGTGCCGGCGGCGGCGGCGGAGTAGGCCCACACCAGGGCGCTGCCGGTGCCGGGCTGCCGGTCCCCGTCGTAGACGCCGATCCAGTTCTTGGCGTTGGGGGTGGCGGTGGTCCAGGTGAAGGTGAGCTTCTCGCCCTCGTGCGGCGCGAGGCTGCTCGCGGTGAGGCTGTCGGACCCCGCGAAGGTGACGGGCGCGGCCTTGGCGAGGACCTGGTTGCCGTCGTTGAGCAGCAGATACGCCTGGTAGGGGCCGCCGGCCAGGGCGTGGGTGTCGACGGTGGTGCTGCCGGACGCCGCGTTCGCGACGTAGGTCCACACCCACGCGCTGCCGTTGCCGGGGGAGGAGGCCGGACCGAAGAGGCCGATCCAGTTCTTGGCGCCGGGCTGGTCGGTGGTCCAGTCGAAGGTCAGCTTGTCGCCCACGTGCGGTGCAGCGGGTGAGGCCAGGACGAGGCTGCTGGAGGCCGCGTCGGCGGGCAGGGGTGGCATGGGTGGCGGGATCCTCTCCGTCCGCCGGCCGCACGGCGGGCGATGCCTCCGCGTGCCCGGCGTGGGTCAGTTGGCTATACAACTTCGACCCAGTAAGCGCTCCGCCGGGAAATGTTCTGTGAACCGCGCATGGCCGAGGACCTGTCGGTGGCCTGAATTCGCGCCTCCGCCGCCGCCCCCCGGACACGCGTCGGCCCCCGGGCGGCGTCCGGGGGCCGGGTCGGGCCGGGGCGTTACGTGCTCAGTGGGCGCCGTGGATGTTCAGCACCACGACGCCCGCGATGACCAGGGCGATCCCCGCCCACTGGAGCCACCCCAGCGACTCGCCGAAAGCCGCGGCCCCGATGGCGGCCACCGCGGCGGTGCCGACGCCCGACCAGACCGCGTACGCCAGCGACACCGGGATACGGACGAGGGCGCGGCCGAGCAGCGCGAACGACAGCAGGTAGCCGACCGCCACCGCGACCGTGGGCCAGAGCCGGGTGTATCCGTCGGTGAGTTTCAGACAGCTGGTGGCGCAGACCTCGGCGGCGATGGCGAGCGCGAGCAGCACGTAGGGCACGGTGACTCCTGGTCAGGTCCGGGTGGCGGCGAGCGCGGAGAGCAGCACGAGGTCGACGTCCTCCAGGCTGCCGAGCACCACCACCCCCGGTTCCTCGGGGATCGGCACGGTGGACGGGACCGCGACCGCCCGGCACCCGGCCGCGAGCGCGGCGGCCAGGCCGACGGGGCTGTCCTCCACCACCACGCAGTCCCGCGCCGCCACCCCCAGCCGCTCGGCCGCCCGCAGGTACGGGTCGGGCGCCGGCTTGGTCCTCGCGGTGTCCTCCGCCGCCACGGTCAGCGCGAACCAGTCCGCGCCCAGGGCACGCAGCACCACGTCCACCACCCGGCGCGGCGAGGCCGTCACCAGCGCGGCCGGCACGCGGGCGTCCCGCAGTTCGGCGAGCAGCCGCAGCGCGCCCGGCCGGGGGCGTACCTCCTCGGCGACCAGGGCGGCGAAGGCGGCGTCCAGCTCCCGCGTGAGCCGCGCCTCGGCCAGGTCGGCCACTGCCTCGGCGGCGGCCTCTCCCGTCGGCGCGGCTTGCCCGGCCGTCCCGCCGGTCACGCGGAGCAGGTGCCGTGCGGTGTACGCGGCCGGGCGGCCGAGCACGTCCGGCAGGTCGGCGTCGGTCGGCCGGTAGCCCATCCGCAGGGCGGCATCCTCGACGGCCCGCCACCACAGGTGCTCGGTGTCGACGAGGGTGCCGTCCATGTCGAACAGGACGGCGGCGGGCAGGGCGTCAGCGATACGGAGGTGCACGTGGTGCCGTTCGTAGAAGGGGCGGGGGGAGTGGCGAAGTGCGGGGGCTCCGGAACGTGTCGGCGCGCACACGTGACAGGGGCGGGGCCCCGGTGTGCGGACCCGCGCCCGGCCGCGGGGCGCGCACCGCGAGGGCGCGGCCCCGGCGCCGACCGGGACTCGCCCCCGTCGGCGCCGGGTGCGGTCCCGGTGCGGGACATGCCCCGGCCGGTCCCGGGCGCGGGGCACGCCCCGGCCGGTGCCGGCGGTGCGGCTCGGCCCCCGGCCGGGCGGGCGTCAGGGGCGCGGCCCGGCGCCGGGCGCGGCGCGGGTCAGGGCCTGCGGCCGGCCACCAGCACCGGGCGGTCCGGCAGGGTGACCGCCGCGGGGGAGCCGACCGGCAGCGCGGCGGCCTCCTCGGTGGGCAGGTCGGCCTTGGCCTCGGCGCCGTCCGGGAGCCGCACGGTCAGCCGGGTGACCGCCCCGAGGAAGGAGGCGGCCACCACCGTGGCGGCCCCCCGCGGGTCGGCGGACACCCGCAGCGCCTCCGGCCGGACCAGGGCTTCCAGCGAGCCGGCGGCGGGCATCTCGCCCGCCACCGGGAGCCGCCGCCCCAGCACCTCGACCTGGCCGTCCGGCGCCCGCAGCGCCGGGATACGGCTCATCGTGCCGATGAACTCGGCGACGAAGGCCGTCGCGGGCCGCGCGTACAACTCCGCCGGCTCCGCGACCTGTTCGAGCCGCCCGGCGCGCAGCACCGCGACCCGGTCGGCGATCGACAGGGCCTCCTCCTGGTCGTGCGTGACGAACAGGGTGGTGATCCCGAGGTCCTGCTGGAGCCGGCGGATCTCCTCGCGCAGCGCCAGCCGCACCTTGGCGTCGAGCGCCGACAGCGGCTCGTCCAGCAGCAGCACGCGCGGCTGGAGCGCCAGGGCGCGGGCGAGCGCCACCCGCTGCTGCTGCCCGCCTGACATCTGGTGCGGGAAGCGGTCGGCCAGCTGCCCGAGGCCCACCAGGTCGAGCAGTTCGGCCGCCCGGCGCTGCCGCTCCGCGCGGCCGGTGCCGCGCATCTTCAGCCCGAAGGCCACGTTGTCCACGGCCGAGAGGTGCGGGAAGAGGCTGTAGGACTGGAAGACCATGCCGGTGCCGCGCCGGTGGGCCGGCACCTTGGTGATGTCCTCGCCGTCGACCAGCACCTCGCCGGTGTCGGGGTGCTCGAACCCGGCGAGCATCCGCAGCGCGGTGGTCTTGCCGCAGCCCGACGGGCCGAGCAGCGCCAGGAGTTCGCCGGGCCTGGCGGTCAGGTCCAGGCCCTCCAGCGCGACCGTGGCCCCGAAGCTGCGGTGCAGGCCGCGGAATTCGACGGTGGCGCCGGCGGCCGCGCCGAGCGGGGGGCGGATGTCTACTGCGGTCGCGGTCACGGCTTCTCCTGGACGTCGGTCGGTGCCGCTGCGTCGCGGCGGTTTGAGCGCGCGGGACGCTGCGAGCGCCCGCGTCCGGCGGCGGCGAGCAGCAGCAACAGCACCCAGGTGAGCACCAGGCTGAGCACCGAGACCGACACCGAGACCTGGGCATTGCTGCCGCCCAGCGACACGATCCACACCGCGAACGGCTGGTAGCCGAGGATCGAGGCGACGGTGTATTCGCCGAGCACCAGCGCCAGGGTGATGAACGCGGTGTTGAGCAGGGCGCCGCGCAGGTTGGGCAGCACCACCTCGACGACGGTCCGCGGCCAGCTCGCCCCGCAGTTGCGGGCCGCCTCCACCAGCGTGGCGAGGTCCAGCGCGCGCAGCCCCGCGTCCAGCGTCCGGTAGGCCAGCGGCAGCGCCATCAGGACGTACGCGAGCAGCAGCACCACCGGGAAGTCCGGGTTCTGGATCTCGTTGAAGGTCTGGAAGAGCGGGGTGTTCGCGAAGTCGTCGGGGCCCCACCGCAGCACCGAGCTGATGCCCGCGGTCAGCGCCACCGCGGGCACCACCAGCGGCAGCGAGCAGAGCACCTCCACCAGCACCCGCAGCCGAGGCGCGGTCAGCCGTACCGCGACCAGCGCGGGCACGAGCAGCAGCAGCGTGACCGCGATGGTGGCGCCGGCCAGCTCCAGGGACAGCCGCACGCTGGTCCAGAAGCCCTCGGTGCCGAAGATGCCGGTGTACGAGCTGAGCGTGAAGCCCTCGCCCGGCACGTCCACGGTGAAGAGCACCGAGGCGGCCATCGGCCCGAGGAAGTAGACCACCGCGACCAGGCCGACGAGGCCGCGCCACAGCCGGGGGCGGCCGCGGCGGCGGGCAGCGGCGGGCGCGGCGGTGTCCGGCGCGGTGGCGGACGGGGTCAGCGCAGCCATCGCGCGCTCCTTCGCTGCAACGGGATGTAGACGGCCATCACCAGGCCGGCGATCACGATCATGTCCAGGCTCAGCGCGAGCGCCACATTGCCCTGGCCCGCCAGGACGTTGCCGGACAGGGCGTTGGCGATCTGCAGGGTGATCAGCGGCACCGAGCTGCCGACGATCGCGGCGGCGGTCGCGTACGCGGCGAAAGCGCTGCCGAACAGCAGCACGAACCCGCCGGCCAGTGACGGCGCCAGGACCGGCAGCGCCACGTGCGTCCAGTACTGCCGGGTGGTCGCGCCGCTGTTCTGCGCCGCCTCGCGCCACTGGGCCCGCAGGCCGTCGAGGGCGGGCGTGATGGTGAGCACCATCAGCGGCACCAGGAAGTACAGGTAGACGAGCGTCAGGCCGGTGAAGGAGTAGAGGCTCCAGCCGTGCGAGGTGAGGTCGAGCGAGCGGGTCAGCTCGCCGGAATTGCCGAGGGTGGCGACGAAGGCGAAGGCCAGCGGCACCCCGCCGAAGTTGGCGAGCACCCCGGAGGCGGCGAGCACGGCCTCGCGCAGCGCGCGGAAGCGCGAGGTCACCACCGCGTGGGCCAGCGGCAGTCCGAGCAGCACGCCGAGCGCGGCGGTGAGGGCGGACAGCTTGACGCTGCCCCAGAGCGCGGTGAGGTAGGCGCCGTGGACGGACCGGCTGATGTTGTCGGTGGTCCAGTGCACGCCGTCGGGCGAACCGGGCGCGGTCTTGAACGCGTTGGTGACGATCGCGAAGGCCGGCAGCCCGAAGACGACCGCCACGAAGACGATCAGGGGCAGGACGGCGAGCCAGCCGGTGGCACGCGGCCTGCGGCGGACGGCGCCCGAGCGCGGGGCGGGGGTGGCGGCAGCCGGGCCGCCGCCGGCCTCCTCGGGGGAGGGGCCGGCGGCGGTCGACGGCGTCGCGGCGCGAGCCGTGGTCATCTCGCGGTCAGCTCACGGCCTTGGCCCAGCCGGCGAGCACGGCCTTCTGTGCCGCGTCGGTCTGGGCGGAGGTCGGGAAGACCGGGGTGCCGGTCACCGCGGGGAGCGCCGCGGCGGCGGTCTGGTCGATGGTGCCCTTGGCGGCCATCGCGGTCATCTCGACCGGGCGCGAGAAGCCCTGGAGCCACAGGTTCTGGCCCTCGGGGCTGTAGAGGAACTCCTCCCACAGGCGGGCGGCGGCCGGGTGCGGGGCGTACTTGTTGATCGCCTGGCTGTAGTACTGGGCGTACTGGCCGTCGGAGGGCACCGAGACCTTCCAGTCCAGGCCCTTGGCGGCGAACTCCTTGGCGTAGCCGGCGTTCAGGTAGTCCCAGTCGATGCTGATCGGGGTCTCGCCCTTCTCGACGGTCGCCGGGGTGGACTCCACCGGGTTGAAGTTGCCGCTCGCCTTGAGCTTGTGGAAGAAGTCCAGGCCGGGCTGGATGTCGTCCAGCGAACCGCCGTTGGCGAGCGCCGCGGCGAAGACGCCGCCGAAGGCCGAGCCCGACTTGGTCGGGTCGCCGTTCAGCGCGACCTTGCCCTTGTACTCGGGCTTGAGCAGGTCGGCGAAGGTGGCGGGGCAGACCTGGACGTGCTTGGCGTCGCAGCCGATCGAGACGTAGCCGCCGTAGTCGTCGTAGCGCAGGCCGGTCGCGTCCTTCTGGCCGGCCGGGATGTCGTCCCAGGTGGTGACCTTGTAGGGGGCGAGGATGCCCTGCGAGGCGGCGCTGAGCGCGAAGGAGTTGCCGAGGTCCACCACGTCGGGGGCGCGGTCCTGGCCCTTGCGGGAGGTGATGGCGTTGATCTCGTCCTGGCTGGCGCCGTCGGGGTTCTCGTCGGCGACCTTGATGCCGTACTTCTTCTCGAAGGCGGCGATGAGGGCCTTGTAGTTGGCCCAGTCCGGCGGGAGGGCGATCGCGTTGAGGGTGCCCTCCTTCTTCGCGGCGGCGACGAGCGCGTCCATGCCGCCGAGGTCGGCGGCGGACGTCGCGGTCGCCGCGCTCTTGCCTCCGCCGGCACCGGAGCCCGCGGTGCCGGAGGAGGAGGACCCGCAGGCGGTCAGGGCGAGGGCCGCGGCGGTGAGTCCGACGGCCACGGCAGCGGCGCGGACACGGGGGGCAGTCACGGGAGGTTCCTCCTGAGGGAAACGGTCTTCGGGCAGCAGGGATGCGCCCGGCCGCCGTTGAATGCCAAAGGTTGGCTGTACAACTTCCGCCAGTACGCCCGACGCCGGTGGCGGGAAGATGAACGGCGACACTCCTGCCGGTGCATGGGGCAGGAATGTCGCCGTCCGGTTGCGGCCGGTCCGCTACGGGATGCCGCCCGGTGTCCACGAGCGGGTAGGGTCCAGCGGGGCGTCGGTGCGCCACCGTGTCGAGTCGGCCGAGGAGGGACCTTGCAGGGTGGCAGTGCGGGGCCCGTGAAGGGCACCCTCTACCGCGAGGTCGCGGCCGATCTGCGTCAGGCCATCGCCGCCGGCGCCTACGGCTCGGGCGGCCGGCTCCCCGCCGAGAGCACGCTGGCCGAGCGCTACGGCGTCTCGCGCGGCACCGTCCGGCAGGCCCTGGGCGCGCTGCGCGCCGACGGCCTGGTCACCTCCCGGCGCGGCACCCGGCGCGTGGTCCTGGGCACCACGCCGGTGCAGAGCTTCGCCGAACTCGTCAGCTTCACCAGCTGGGCCCGCTCCCTCGGCGAGGAGCCCGGCGGCCGGGTGGAGCGGCTGGAGCGGCGCCCCGCCGACGCCCGCGAGTGCGAGCAGCTGCGGGTGGAGCCCGGCGCGCAGGTCGTCTTCGTGCTGCGCGTACGCACCCTGTCCGGGCGGGCGGTGATGGTCGAGCGGACGGTCTACCCGCTGTGGATCGGCGAACTCGTCGCCCGCATACCGGCTGACGCCGTGTCGCACACCGAACCCCTCCAGGAGCAGGGCGTCGTCTTCGCCGACGCCGACCACACCATCGACCTCACCGCCGCCGACGGCGACGACGCGCGGCTGCTCGGCTGCGACGCGGGCGACGCGCTGCTGCGCGAGCGCCGCCGCAGCACGGACCCGGTCGGGGCGCCGGTGGAATGGTCGGAGGACCGCTACCTGCCCGGCACCGTCGCCTTCACCGTGCACAATTCGCTGGCGGCCTCCGCGCTGGGCCGCCGCCACCGCAGGCCGCCCGGCGCCCAGGAGATCTGAGCGCCGGGCGGGATCGTCGTGTACGGGCGGGCGTGTGCCCGGACGGGCCCTGCGTCCGCGTGAGGGCGGCCGGTCGGAGGGCGACCGGTCGGAGGGCGGCCGTCAGTCGCCCCGGAGCAGGGACGTGAGCAGCGGGCGGAAGTGCGCGAAGTCCGGGCCGTCGGCGCCCGGTTCCTTCGCGGCCTCGTCCCAGCGGCGGACGGCCACCGCGTCCCGCGCGTGCGGCAGGCGGGCGAAGGCCGCCGCCTCCTGCGCGGTCATCGGGCCGCCCTGCACCTGGAGGGTGTATTCCGAGGCCGCCGAGAGCCGCTCCCGGTAGCCCGGCTCGACCGCGCACAGGTACCGCTTGGCGGCCACGTGCAGCCGGACCGGCTCGGTGACCTCCGGTCCGAACCAGCGCGCGAGCAGGTCGGCGCCGCTGTGGCTGTGCCGGTTGTCGTTGCCGGCCATCAGCTCGGCGCCCGTCACCTCCGCACCGTCGAAGTGGCCGATGTCGTGCAGCAGCGCGGCGGCCACCAGGTGCGGCGCCGCGCCCGCGGCCTCGGCGAGCGCTCCGGCCTGGAGCATGTGCTCGGCCATCGTCACCTCCTCGCCCAGGTATTCCGCCGCGCCCGAGCCCGCGAACAGCTCGGCCAGCGGGTCGAGCGTGTCGGCGCGGCGCAGGACGGCCAGCGTGCTCGCGACCGCGTCCAGGTCGGCGTAGCAGCCCTGGAGGTGCCGGGACGCGCTCCCCTCGAAGGCCGTCCTGGCGTGCAGCAGCCGGGTGTTGTCGAAGATCAGGCAGTCGCCGGGGGCGAGCCGGAAGTCCAGTTGCAGGCCGGGCCGCAGCAGCAGCTCGCCGAAGGCGCGGTAGGCCGCGTAGAAGGCGTCGAGCTGCTCGGCGGGCAGCCGCAGCGTGCCGATCGAGCGGTTGTTGAACCGCACCTCGCGGATACGCCCGAGGCCGTCCACGCCGATCAGCGGGCGGTCGGCGCGCAGCTCGGTCCGCGCGTCGCGGAAGACGAAGGGCACCGGCACGCGGGTCAGCACCTCGAAGGCGGCCGGGTCCTCGGCCCGCAGCAGCGCGGCGGCGGCGAAGCCGTCCACCAGGCCCGAGTCGCCGCCCTCCGCGGCGTTCTCCAGGCAGTGCAGCAGCTGCACGGTGGGGACGGGGTCCCGGTAGGGGTTGTCGGTGTGCGGGGTGATCCGGGCGGAGGTGAAGGCGAGGTTGTTCGGGTCGGGCTCCACCCGGACGTCGAAGAGCCGGCCGTAGTTGGTCTCCCGGACGAAGCCGAAGGTCCCGGCGACCGCGAGCACCTGGCCGTCCCGCCGCGGCACACCGTGCAGCAGCGCGAAGCCCAGCCGCTGCACCGCGGCGAGCACCCGGGCCCGCTCGGCGGGCGCGGCCTCGTACGTGTCCCAGTCCGCCGCGGGGATCCGGCCCGCCAGGTCGGCCGCCCGCCACAGCTCCTTGCCCGCCTCGGTCCTGTGGTCCGAGCTGCAGGCGGGGCCGGGGCGGTTGGCGTGCAGCCAGCGCGCCGGATACCGCGAGCGGTGCCCGTCGGGCGCCCACTCCACCTCGACGGCGCCCTCCGCGTCCCGCGCCGTTCGCACCGCGAGCCCGGCGGGCAGCTCGGTGACCTGGAAGAGCTTCTGCCCGGAAAGCGGGTCCCGGCAGTCCCCGCACGGACAGTTGTCCCGCAGCCAGATCGCGGGCAGGGAGCCGACGGGGGCCGCGGCCCCCGGTTGTGCCGTCATGGTGCTCTCTTCTCGTACGCCAAGTTGTATAGCCAACTTCTCCCTTCCGGGTGAGCCGCCGGTGAGCCGCGCCCCATCCCCGGGTGACGGGCGGGTGAAGAGGAGGCCGCCGTGCCGGAGCCGTCGCCGGAACCCGGGGGTGGCTGTATCGTTTTTCGATAACATCGATAAACGATATGGGGGCGGTCATGGCGAGGGTGCGCAGTCCACTGGAGCCCATGGCGGGCGCGGTCAGGGCCATCGTGACGCTGTTCGCGGTGCTGGCGGTCGGGGCGGTCCTCGGATCGGTGCTCGTGCACGGCGCGCATCCGCGCTTCCTCGGCATCGGCGACAGCTCCTTCTGCGTCCCGGACACCTCCACGACGGTCGGCGGCAACGACCCGGCGCTCCGGGAGCTGGCGCACGCGCCGGGTGCCGTGGTCGTCGCGGACGCTCATCCGAGCTACTGCACCGACGACCCCGGCACCGCCCAGAGCCTGCTCCACGTCGCGAAGCAGCTGCCGCCCTTCGTCTTCACTGTCGGAGCGCTGCTGCTGGTCTTCCGGCTGATCAGGGGCGCGGAGGGGGCCGACCTCTACACCACGCGGACCGCGCAGCGGCTGCGGGCGCTGGGCTGGTGGCTGCTGGCCGGCAGTGTGCTCAGCGCGATAGCGGTGTCGGTCGCCGGGCAGGCGCTCGTCGACTCGCTGGACCGGGGCGGCCACGCCGGTATCGTCGGCGCACTCATGTCGTGGGACGTTCCCTTCATGGCGATCCTCACCGGCCTCGGCGTCCTGTCCTTCGCACGGGTCATGCGCGTCGGCGTCACCATGCGCGAAGACCTCGACGGAACGGTCTGATGTCCGAGGACAAGGAGGAGCACGCGATCGAGGTCCATCTCGACCGCCTGCTCGAAGAGCGGGGCATGACCCTGGCCGAACTCGCGGAACGGGTCGGCGTCACGCACGTCAACCTGTCGATCCTCAAGAACGGCCGGGCCAGGGCGATGCGGTTCACCACCCTGACGCGGATCTGCGAGGTGCTGGAGTGCCAGCCGGGGGATCTGCTCAGCCACCGACCGGACCCGGGGGCCTGAGGAGGGGGCGGTCAGCCGGGCAGGAGCTGCTGGCCGCCGTCGACGTCGTACGTGGCGCCGGTGAGCGCCTCGTTGCCCATGATGTGCAGGGCGAGGGCGGCCACGTCCGCGGGGACGACGACCCGGCGGATCGGCAGGGTGCCGCGCAGCTCCTCGCGCCGGGCTTCGAGCCGGTCGCCGAGCAGGGCGGCGGACAGCGGGGTGTCGACGAAGCCCGGGGCGATGAGGTTGGCCCGGATCGGCGCGAGTTCCAGGGCCAGGTTGGCGGTGAGGGCGGGGAGGGCCGCGGTCATGGCGGTCACGACGGACAGGCCCGCGCCGGGGCGGCGGCCGCCGGTGCCGCCGACGAAGAGCAGCGAGCCGCCGGGCCTGATCTTGTCGCGGGCGGCGAGGGCCACAGCGAGGGTCATCGCCATGCGCTGGGCGAAGGCGCTGGTCACATCGGCGATGTCCAGATCGTCCAAGGGGGTGTACGCCGGGCTCCCCGCGGTGAGCAGGACGTGGTCGATCGGCCCCGGCAGCTCCTGGAAGAACCGCGTGAGGCGGTCGGTGTCGTTCGCGTCGAAAGCGGCCGTGCCGACGGGCCGGAGTTCGCGGGCGGCCTTGTCGAGCCGTTCGGGATTGCGGCCGACGAGCACCACGTCGCCGCCTCCGGCGCGTACCTGGCGGGCCGTCTCGAATCCGATGCCCGCGCTGGCCCCGATCACCACGACGGTCTGGCCGGCGATGGCGGACGGGACGGACGTTCCCTGCACTCCTGGCTCGGTGGCCATGGCTCTCCTCCGCGCTCGCGTGACGCCTGCGGTCCGGTCCACCCCATCCTTGCGCGCGGGGGCGGCGGCCGCCTGTCGGCGGACCCGGCGGCGCGGGCCGCCGCTGTCCACTGAAAGGGGGAATCGCGGCCGCACGGCCCCGGGGAATCGCGGCGGCCGCGGGGCCTGCCCCTACGGTCGGGCCATGAGCGACGACGCGCAGTTCCAGGTGCAGGAGGTGTCACCCTCCTACTGGCAGGTGACGTTCACCAACGGGGAGGTCAATCTGTACGACGTCGACAGCGTCGAGCAGCTGGCGGACCTGGTGACCCGTATCGAACAGGCCGAGGACCTCACCGTCGTGGTCTTCCGCAGCGGCAATCCCGACTTCTTCATGGCCCACTGGGACATGCTCTCCGACCAGGCGCGGGTGGCGGCCATGCGCCCGGGGCCCACCGGACTGCACCCTTACGCGGACAACCTGGTCCGGCTGAGCCGGGTGCCCGCGGTGACCGTCACCGCGATCGACGGGCGGGCCCGGGGGGCGGGCAGCGAGTTCGTCCTGGCCACCGACATCCGCTTCGCCGGGCCAGGGGCCGTCCTCGGGCAGTTCGAGGTGGGCGTGGGATCGGTTCCCGGGGGCAATCCGATGGGGCGGCTGGCCCGCCTGGTGGGTCGCGGCCGGGCGATGGAGATCATGCTGGGCGCCGACGACTTCCCGGCCGGGCTGGCCGCCGCGTACGGCTACGTCAACCGGGTCCTGCCGGCCGGCGAGCTGGACGGCTTCGTCGACGCCTTCGCCCGGCGCGTCGCGGGCTTCGACAAGGTGGCGGTGGCCGAGGCCAAGGCCCTCCTCGACGCCAGCGTGCCCGTCCCCGACGAGGAGTCCGCGGCCAGCCTCGCGACCTTCTTCCGCACCTCGGGCCGCCCGGAGAACGCCGACCGGGTGCGCCGCCTCTTCGACCGCGGGCTGCAGCGTCCTGACGGCGCCGAGATCGACCTCGGCCGGCAGGTCGCCGAGCCGGCCTGACCCCCCCGGGGGGGCGGCCGCGCCGTGGGGAGACCGGGCCGGGACTGCCGCCCGGCGGGCGTGCGCGGACCGCCAAGCCGGGGCCAATCCGGGTCGGCTTCCCGGGCAATAGGCGCGGCCTAGGATGCGTTCCGCGGTCCGGCGACCACCGCCGGGACGGCTGCACCGTTAAGGAACTGCCCCAACGGAGGTGACCGCCGTGGAGAACGTCGTAGTCGAACTGCCGCCGGACCTTGCGCAGTTGGAGGTGCCGGGGCCCGGGACGGCGCAGTCGGCGGCGCCGCCGCCGACCGCCGCCGACGAGGAGGCCTGCGCCAGGCTGCTGGCGCGCGTCGACCGGCGGATCGAGGACCTGCTGAGCGCCGAGGCGGCGCGCTGGGGGGCGGTGGACGCCCGGGTGGCGGTGCCCGTCGCGGCGGTCGCCGAGCTCTACGCGGCCGGCGGCAAGCGGCTGCGCCCGCTCTTCTGCGCCATCGGCTATCTGGCGGCCGGCGGCACCGCCGACGGCAGCGGCGCGGACGCGGTCGTCGACGCGGCGGCGGCCCTTGAGCTGCTCCAGGTCTTCGCGCTCATCCACGACGACATCATGGATAATTCCTCCAGCCGGCGCGGCGCCCCGACCGTCCACGCGCGGCACGCCGACGTCCACGCCCGGCACGGCTGGGCGGGGGAGTCCCGCCGGTTCGGCGAGGGCGTCGCCATCCTCGCCGGGGACCTGGCGCTCACGTACGCGAACCGCTTCGCGGGCCGGCTGGACGGCCCCGCCGCCGAGGTGTGGCACGAGCTGGTCACCGAGATGATCACCGGCCAGCAGCTGGACATCGCGCTGGCCGCCGAGGTGGAGCCGGACCCGGTGCTGGCCCGCTGGGTCGCCGTCGGCAAGTCCGGCCGCTACACCATCCACCGCCCGCTGGCCCTCGGCGCGGCCATCGCCGGACGCCCGGGGCTGCACGCGGTCTTCGAGGCGTACGGTGTCGCGGCCGGCGAGGCCTTCCAGCTGCGGGACGACCTGCTCGACGCCTTCGGTGACGAGGCGGCGACCGGCAAGCCGACCGGTCTCGACCTCAGCGAGCACAAGATGACGCTGCTGGTCGCGCTGGCCGCGGCCAAGGACCCGCTGGTCGCCCGGCTGGTCGGGGACGGGCGCCGCGCCGGATGGGACCCGGTGCGGCTGCGCCAAGCGCTGCTCGCCTCCGGCGTCCGCGCGGACGTCGAGGAGCAGATCGACGCGCTGGTCGCGGACGCCCGCGCGGCGCTCGCCGACTCGCCCGTGCCGTACGGCTGGCGGCTGCGCCTTGAGGAGCTGGCCCACAAGGTCGCCTACCGCGACCGCTGACGACGGGCCCTGAGGGCTGTCCCGTAATCCGCGGTGGACCCAGCGCGCGGCGTCAGATGCGGTAGATCGCAAGGCGAAGGGTCGCCCTCGTACCGGGTCGTGTTCGGACGAGCCCGACAACGCGGCGAGGCGCCGTGGCTGTCGTCGCGCGCCCGCCGGGGATTAACGGGACAGCCCTCAGACGGCCCCGTGGTACATCACGCCGAGCACCAGGGCGGCGATCGCGGTGGCCAGGAAGACGATGCCGCCGACGATGTCACGCGAGCCGACCCGCAGGTGGGCGATGATCGCGCCGATGAAGTAGAGGATGAGGCCGCATGCGGCCAGGGTCCCCAGGATCGGCACCCGGAAGCCGGCCACCAGGCCCAGGGTGCCCGCCGCGAGCAACCCGCCCAGCACGGGGACGTACTTGCGGGGCAGGCCCTTCATGTCGGCCTGGGTCTTGGGGTATTCGTGGCCGATCAGGTAGGTGACGGCGGCGGCACCGTTGAAGACCGCGCCGAGGATGGTCACCGTGACGTAGGCGGCGAACACGATTTCTCCGCTTCTGTGGGAGCAGTCGGCATCGGAAAGCTGCCTGCGTGTCGATGATCGTAGCCGCTTGGGCAAGCGTGACCCCAGGTCGGTCCGGTGGCCGTAACCGGGTTGTAATCAGCGGCGATCGGCGTTGGCGCAAGAGCGGAACCGGTCGCGCGGGCTTTGCGGAATCCGGGCCCGGGAGAGCTTTCCCTCCGTTCGCCCGGCCACGTTTCCCTGGCGCTTGTGTGAGGCAACCATACGGTGATGAAACGGAGTTGGGCGTTGATACTTATGGGGGGCACTCATGCCGGCGCGACCGCGTGCACCGGTCATCAGCGCACCTGAAGTACCTGTATAGGTCGTGTATGGCACGCCCTGGCAGGGTGGCGCGACTCGCCCCACCCAGCGAACGCCCGTGGAACCCGACAGGAGCGACCTTGTCCGAACCGCAGACCACCGCCCCCGCGGACCGGCGCGTCGTACTCAACAGCGAGGGGCAGTACTCGATCTGGTGGACCGACCGCGAACTGCCGGCGGGGTGGCGGGCCGAGGGGACCGCGGGGTCGCGGGAGCGGTGCCTGGTCCGCATCCAGGAGTTGTGGGCCGACCTGCGGCCGGTGAGCCTGCGCCGGCGAGCGGAAGCGGAAGGGGGGGATGCGGCGGAAGCGGAGGGCGAAGCGGCGGCGGATCGGGACCGGGCAGGTGCCGCCTGCGTCCCCGGGCTCGTCGGACGGCAGGCGCGGCGGAACCCGGATGCCGTGGCCGTGGAGGGCGACGGTTTCGCCCTGTCCTACGGCGGGCTCGACGCCGCGTCCAACCGCTGGGCCCGGTACCTGCGGTCGCGGGGCGTGGGGCGCGGCGCGCTGGTGGGGGTGCTGCTCGGCCGGGGCGCCGAGCTGCACGCGGTGTCGCTGGGCGTGTGGAAGGCGGGCGCCGGGTGCGTGCCGCTGGACCCCGAATTCCCCCCGGCCCGGCTGCGCTGGCTGCTCGCCGACGCGGGGGCGCGGGTGCTGGTCACCGAGGCGGCCTACGGGCCGCCCGACGGGTTCGAGGGCCAACTGCTGTGCGTGGACGACCCGGAGGTGTGCGGCGAGCTGGCCGGGCACCCGGGCGGGCCGCTCGCCGTGGCGCCCGACCCGGACGACGTGGCGTGCGTGGCCCACGTGCCCGCGGCGGCGGGGCGCCCGCACGCCGTGGCGGTCACCCACCGCGGCCTGGCACACCATGTGGCCTGGGCCGAGCGGGAGTTGGACAGGACGGGCAGCGGCGGCACCGCGGTCTTCGGCTCGGTCGCCTCCGAGATGACGGCCACCGGGCTGTGGGCGCCGCTGTGGTCCGGGCAGCGGGTGCTGCTCGCCCCGCAGGCCCTTGACCCGACGCGGCTGGGCGAGTGGCTCGCGGCCGCGGGGCCCTTCGGCTTCCTGAAGCTCACCCCAGGCCATCTCGACCTGCTCATCAGGCAGTTAGGCGACGAGGCGGTCGCGGCGCTGGCCGGGACCTTCGTGGTCGCCGGCGGCGAGCCGGGTCCTGCGGCGGAACAGCTCGCCGAACTGCTCGGCCCCCGGCGGCTGGTCACCTCGTACGGCACGGCCGAGACGTCCTACGGCGCCTTCCTGCACCCCGTGCCGCCCGGTGAGGACGCGCAGATACGGGTGCTCGACGAGGCCTGCCGGCGCGTACCTGCCGGCGCGGTGGGCGAGCTGTACGTGGCCGGGCCCGGGGTGGCCCGCGGCTACGACGGCCGGGCCGCGCTGACGGCGGAGAGGTTCCTGCCCGACCCGTACGGCCCCGAGGGGACCCGGATGTTCCGCACCGGGGAGCTGGCGCGCAGGACGCCGGCCGGCGAGGTGGAGCTGCTCGGCCGCACCGACCGGCAGGTGTGGATCCGCGAGCACCGGGCCGACCCGGCGGAGACCGAGGAGGTGCTGCACGACCACCCGTACGTCCGCGAGGCCGTCGTCATCGGAGTGCAGGCCGCGCCCGGCGACGTCCGGCTGGCCGCCTACGTGGTGCCGCGCCCCGGCGCGCAGGGCCTGGACGCGGCGGCGCTCGCGGCCCACTGCAGGCGGCGGCTCCCCGGGCACCTGGTGCCCGCGAGCCTCGCCCTGCTCGACGAGGTGCCGCGCGCCGCCGACGGCCGGCTGGACGTGGCGGCGCTGCCCAGCCCCGGGTGGTACGGCCAGGGCGGGGCCCAGGGCCCCCGCGGGCGCACGCCCTTCGGCGGGCGCGCCTTCGCCGAGATGGTCGCGGCGTGCCGGGTGCCGGGCGCCTCCGTCGCCGTCATGGAGGGCGGCGACCTGGTGGCGGTCGAGGCCGCGGGAACCGACGGGGAGGGCAGGGCGGTCACCCCGCGCACCGCCTTCCCGGCGGGCGCGCTGAGCCGGCATGTCGCGACGCTGGGCGCGCTGCGCCTGGTGGACGAGGGAGTGCTGGCCCTGGACGCCGAGGTCGAGGGCGGCACCCCGGCCACGCTGGCCGATCTGCTGGGCCAGCCCGACACGGACCCCGGCTCCGACCGCCTCCCCGCGCTGCTCGAGGACGCCACGGGGGAGCCCTTCCGGCTGCTGATGCGGCGCCTGGTGCTCGGGCCGCTCGGCCTGGACGACAGCTGGTACGGCGAACCGCGGGGCGCGCACAGGACGGGGACGACCGGCTCCCCCGCGGCGCGTGTCGGCCACGACGCCGGCGGGCACCCGCTCTGCGGCGCCGGCCCGGCCGCGGGCCCGGCCGAACTGTGGACCACCGCCGCCGACCTGGCCGAGGTGGCGCTGGAGATCCGCCGTTCCGCGCTCGGCGCCCCGCTGGCCCTGCTCGGCCGGGAGACCGCCGCCCGCATGCTCACGCCCAGCCCGGACAGCCTCTACGGCCTCGGCACGATGGTCGACGTCCTCGGCTCCGACACGGAGTTCGGGCACGAGGCCGCCCAGGCCGGGTACTACGCGGCCTCCGCGATGCGCGTGCGGACCGGTCGCGGCCTGGTCGTGCTGGCCAACGGCCGGTCCGGTGAGCGACTACGCAAGGAGATCGGCTGCCGCCTGAGGGAGATACGCCAAACGACGGAGAGGCGTTGGCCATTGGGTGACTGACAGTGGCGAGGCGCGGAAGACACGCAGGGAACGGGGTGAAATACCGGTACGTAGCGTGAGAGGTTCGCAACCATGTTGTCCGGACCAGGCGTAGTACACACAATGACTCTGCAATGTCTCCCGCGGGGGGGCGGGGCGTGCGCCGCCCCGGGAAGGGGACGGTGTGTCACCCTGGCTATCTTTTCAGGTGCTGGGCCCGCTCAAGGTGAGCGTGGACGGCAGGTCACTACTACTACGCAGCGCGCGGCAGCGCACGATTCTGGCCGTGCTGCTGCTCACACCGGGACGCGTCGTCTCGGTGGACTCACTGGCGGAGGCCGTCTGGCACAGCGAGCCGCCCGCCACAGCGCGCAACCAGATCGCCATCTGCGTGTCCGCGCTGCGCAAGATATTCCGTGACGAGGCGGGTGTGGACGGCCTCATAGAGACCGTGCTGCCGGGCTACGTGCTGCACACGGCGGGCCATTACGTCGACGTGGTCGACCTGTACGAATCGGCGGCGGCCGCGGGGGCCGCCGCGGAGGCAGGCGACCCGGACGCGGCAGCGGCAAGGTTCGAGGACGCGCTCGCCCTGTGGTCGGGACCGGTGCTCGACGGCATGGACGGCGGCGCCCTCACCGGGGCGGTGAGCCGGCTCACCGAACTGCGCATCGACCTGGCGGAGGAGTACGCCGCCGTGCAGCTCCAGCAGGGCCGCTACCGGTCGGTGGTGGCGAACCTGTCCCCGGTCGTGGCCGAGCACCCGCTGCGCGAGCACGCGCGTGCCGTCCTGATGCGGGCCTACGACCAGTTGGGCCGCCGCTCCGAGGCGCTCGACTGCTTCCGTGAGGGCCGCCGCATCCTCATCGCGGAACTGGGCGTCGAACCCGGCCCCGAGCTCCAGGAGTTGCACCGCAAGGTGCTGGAGGGCGACGGTCCCGCCCCGGTGCGCACGGCGCCGCCCCGGCCCGTCGCCGCGCCCGTGCCCGCTCCCGGTGTCGTACCGCGGCAACTGCCGCTGCCGCCCGAGCCGTTCGTCGGCCGGGAGGCCGAACTGGAGCTGCTGGAAGGGCTCGTGCAGCCGGCGCCCGGCCAGGGCGGCGGCCTGCCGGTGCGGATCGCGGCGGTCTGCGGCGCGGCCGGCGTCGGCAAGAGCGCGCTCGCCCTGCACTGGTCGGACCGGGTCGCGGAGCGCTTCCCCGACGGGCAGATCTACCTGGACCTCCAGGACCTGCCGGGCAACGGCGGCCCCGTCACACCGGAGGCGGCCCTGGACCGGGCGCTGCGCGCGCTCGGTGTGGCGGGACCGTCGATCCCGGCCGGCCTCCAGGACCGGGCCGCGCTCTACCGCAGCACCCTGGACAGCAAGCGGCTGCTCGTCGTCCTGGACAATGCCGGCTCCCTGGAACAGATCCGCCCGCTGCTGCCCGGACGCGGCCCCGCTCGGGCGCTCTTCACCAGCCGCGACCCGCTCAACGGGCTCGCGGGCGCCTTCGCCGCGGTCCGCGTCGAGCTGCACGTGATGAGCCCGGCCGAGTCGCTCGGGCTGCTCGCCGCCACCATCGGCGACCAGCGGGTGGCGGCCGAACCCGCCGCGGCCCAGCGGCTGGTGGACCTGTGCGACCACCTGCCGCTGGCCCTGCGGATCGTGGCGACCCGCTTACTGTCCGACAACCAGTGGTCGCTGCGCAGGATGGCGGCCCGCATGGAGGACCGCCGCGAGCGGCTCGACGTGCTCAGCACGGGGGAGAGCGGCGTCCGCTCCGGCCTCTGGCTCAGCTACCGCGCCCTGTCCGTACAGGCGGCCCGGCTCTACCGGCAGTTGAGCATGCTGGAGGTGCCCGACCTCCCGGCGTGGATCGGCGCCCCCGTCCTCGGCGTGACCCCCGGTGACTCCGAGGAACTGCTCAACCAGCTCGCCGCCGCTCAGCTGCTGGAGACCTGCCCCGCGCCGGGCGGCGGCACACGCTTCCGCTTCCAGGACCTGATGCGGCTCTTCGCCCAGGAGCGCTGCCTGGCCGAGGACAGCGCGCAGGAGCGCGAACAGGCCCTGGACCGCGTCCTGTCCGCCATGCTCACCCTCGTCTACGCGGCCCAGGAGCAGCTGTACGGCAAGGGCGAGGTGGCCCCGCACGTCCCGGCGTACACCGCCGAGATCCCCGGCGGGACGGTCAGCGAGCTGGTCGCCGACCCCATCGAGTGGTTCGAGGGCGAGCGGGAGGTGCTCGGCTCGCTGGTGGCGCAGGCCGCGCGCGGCGACCAGGCCGGCCGCGCCTGGGTCCTCGCGGTGGGCTCCGTCTCCTTCTTCGAGACCCGCAACCACCTGGAGGACTGGCAGCGCACGGCCGAGTGCGCGCTGGAGGGCGCGCGGCGCGTCGGCGACGTCCGCGGGGCCGGCACCATGCTCCGCTCGCTGGGCACGCTGGCCATCTACCAGCGCCGCTACGAGGAGGCGCGGGAGCGCCTGGAGACCGCCCTGGTCCACCTGGAGCAGACCGACGACGTCCAGGGCCGGGCCATCGTGCGGCGCAACCTCGCGGTGTGCGCCCGCTTCTCCGGCGACCTCGCCGAGGCGGCCCGCCGCTGCGAGGAGGCCCTGGTGCTCTTCCGGCAGGCCGGGGACTCCTCGGGGCTGTCGCACGCGCTGGGGCTGCTGGCCCAGATCGAGATCGAGCTGGGCAATCCCGAGCGCGGTGTGGAGCTGAGCAACCAGGCCATCGAGGTCAGTTACGAGGCCGGGTCGCTGCGCAGCCGCACGCAGAATCTCTACCGCCTCGCCGAGGCGCTGCTCAGCGCCGGGCAGTCGGCCCAGGCGGTGGGGGTCTGCCACGACGTGGTGGGCCTCACCCGCGGCCAGGGCGACCGCCTGGGCGAGGCCCACGGGCTGTGCGTGCTCGGCGAGGCGCAGTGGCGGCTGAACGAGCCGCACAAGGCGCGCGCCAGCCTGCTGCGCGGGCTGCGCGCCGCGGAAGAGGTCAACGACCGCTTCCTGCAGGCCCGTATCACCACCAACCTGGCCTGCGCCGAGGCCATCACCGGTGGCACCGGCGCCGACGCGCCGCTGGAGTGGGCCCAGCAGGAGTTCCGTACCCTCAACGCCCCGGTGTGGGTGCGGCGTGCGGGCCGGCTGCGGGAGGCGCTGGAGTCGCATGACGCGGACGGCCCGATCGAGGGGCTGGTGCTGGCCGAGCTGCTGCACGGCTGCTGATCCCGGCCCGCGGGCCCGACCTGCCCTGGACGAGAGTCACGTCCAGGGCAGGTCGTTCGTGCCCATGCTGTTGCCGAGGGCGAGGAGCAGCGGAAGGAAGAGGAGCGCGGTGGTGAGGAACGCCGCTGCGACCGAACGGGGCTTTCGCATGGATGACTCTCCTATGAGTTCTCGGTAATTCCTCCGGACGGCTCTTGGCTCGAACCCTAGGCGCGGCCGCTTTTGGCGCGGTTTCCCGGCGATTTCGCGTGCCCGAAATCGACTCGATAATGCGGAGAAAGAGTCGGCGGATACCGTCACGGACAGATTTCGCCGGGATTGTTCGTGAGACGGGACCGCACTGTGCTGAACTCTGGGGGAGTGGCCGTCAGGACCGCCGACGGGCCCGCTGACGGGCCCGCCGACGGTCCTGCCGACCGTGGCGACCTGCACGCGGAACCACCGCATGCGCTCGAATTCCGGCTGCTCGGGCCGGTGTCGGTGACCCGGGCGGGCACCGCGGTGCCGCTGCCGGGGGCGAAGATCCACACCGTACTCGCGGTGCTGCTGCTCGCCCGCGGCGCCCTGGTCGCCGACGGCCGGCTGAGCGCCGCACTGTGGGGGGACGCGCCGCCGCCCACCTCGAACTCCCAGATATACACGTACGTCTCCCGGCTCAGGAAAATACTCGGGGACGACGCGGAGCGGATCTCAAGGAAAGGCCCGGGATACGTACTCGACGCCCGCGGCGCCGAGGTCGACCTCTTCTCCTTCGAAAGGCTCGACCGCCTCGGCCGCCAGGCCCTGCGGGAGAACCGCCACGAGGAGGCAGGGCGGCTGCTCGGCAGCGCGCTGGACTGCTGGAGCGGCCACGCCCTGGACAACGTGACCGAGCACCTGCTCCAGTCCGAGCGGCCGCGGCTGGAATTCCTGCGGGCGGAGGCGCTGGAGCGACGCATCCAGGCGGACCTGGAGACCGGCAGGCACCGCTCCCTGGTGCCCGAACTGCTCTCCCTGGTGGCGCGCTTCCCCATGGAGGAGAACCTGCGCGCCCACCTCATCACCGCGCTGCACCGCTGCGACCGGCAGGCCGAGGCCGTGCAGGTGTACACCGAGGGCCGCCGGATACTCGACGAGCAGCTCGGGGTGGTGCCCGGCCAGCAGCTCAGCAAGGCCTACCTGCGGATGCTGCGCGGCGAGGGCGCCGCGCAGCCGCGCAGGCCGCTCGTCGTGCTGCCGGTGCGGGCGGCCGCCTTCACCGGGCGCAAGGCCGAGGCGGCACGGCTCAGGTCGCTGCTGCTGCGCAGGCCCGCGGGCCCGGTCTCCCGGCTCAGGGCGGCCCTGGTCACCGGGATGCCCGGCAGCGGCAAGACAGCACTGGCCGCCGAAGTGGCCCACGGCTGCGCCCAGTCGTTCCCCGACGGGGTGGTGCACGCCGACCTCCAGGACGCGCGGGGAGCCGCCCGCGCCCCCGCGGCCGTGCTCGCCGAGATCCTCTCCGCGCTGGGCGACACCGCGGAGGCCGGGCAGCGGGACGGGCACGACCAGACCGACCTCGTACGCCGCTACCGCGCGCTGACCGCGGGCTCACGGCTGCTGGTCGTGCTGGACGACGCGTCGAGCGACGCGCAGCTGACCCCGCTGCTGCCCGCGAGCCCGGACACCGCGCTGCTCGTCACCAGCCGCAGACGGCTGGTGACCGTGCCGGCCGCCTGCACGGTCCCGCTGGAGCCGCTGGGCGACCAGGACGCGGTGGCGCTGCTCGCCGAGACCGTCGGCGCCGACCGTATCCGTGCCGAACTCCCCGCGGCACGCGACCTGGTGCGCTACTGCGCCGGGCTGCCGCTCGCCGTGCGGATCGCGGGCGCCAGGCTCGCCGCCCGCCCGCACTGGACGGTGGCCCGGCTCGCGGCCCAACTCGCGGACCCGCGAGCCCGGTTGGCCGCCCTGTCGTACGGCGACCTCGACCTGCCGCGCACCCTCGACCGGGCGCTGTCGCGGCTGAGCCCGATCACCGCGGCCGTGCTGCCCTGGCTCTCCGCGGTCGGCCCGGGGCCCTTCACCGCCCGGCTCGCCGGCGACGTGATCGGCCTGGACGGGGTCGAGCGCGCCCTGGAGGAACTCGTCGACGCCTGCCTGCTCACCTCCGAGCCGGACAGCGCCGCACTCGGCGAGGACCGCTACCGGTTCCACCCCCTCTTCCTGCTGCACGCAGGCGAACTGCCCAGAAGGGAGCTCCCCCGGTGACCCCGCGCCAAGCGGACGGCAAGTCCGGTGACAGGTCTGTTCAAGATGGATGGCTGAGGCTGGCCGCCATGAATCCCAAGGATGGTGAACGCCATGAGTGAGGCGGCCCCGGCCACTCAGGAAGGCGCGATCAAGGCGCTGCACTCGGCCATCGAGGAAGCAGCCGGACTGCTGGAGGTGGACTACGCGCGCGACAAGGTGCGGCGCATCCTCGACCTCTACGGCGGGGACCTCGCCCAGGGCGTGGTCGCCTTCCGGGTGTCGACCGGCGCGCGGCGCGCGGGCGAGCTGGACTGCCGCTTCACGGTGCCGCACGACACCGACCCCTACGAACTCGCGTTGAAGAACGGCCTGTTGGAGGAGACGGACCACCCCGTCTCCCGGCTGCTCGCGGACATCAGCGAGAACTGCCCCGTCGACGGCTACGGCATCGACTTCGGTGTCGTCAAAGGGTTCAAGAAGATCTGGGTGGTGCTGCCCAGGACCGAACTCCAGCCCGTGGCCAAGCTCGCGGGCATCGCCTCGATGCCGCCCAGCCTGGGCGCGAGCCTCGACTTCATCGCCCGGCACGGCCTCGGCGACACCGTCGGCCTGCTCGGCATCGACTACGTCGGCCGTACCGTCAACATCTACTTCGGCGAACCGCCCGAGGGCGGCATCGCCCCCGGGTCCGTGCGCTCGATGCTGCGCGAGATCGACCAGGCCGAGCCCTCCGAGCAGGCGTTGCGGCTCGGGCAGCAGGCCTTCGGCGTCTACGTGACCCTCAGCTGGGACTCCCCGCGGATCGAGCGGATCTCCTTCGCCGTGGCGACGACCGACCCCGGCAGCCTGCCCGTCGAACTCGACGACCGGATCGACCTGTTCGTGCGGCACGTGCGCGCCTCCGACCCGGAGACGAAGTTCGTCTACGCGGTCGCCTCCCAGCCCGACGGCGAATATTACAAGCTCCAGTCCTACTACCGGTGGGGCTCCGGCGTGCCGGAGATCATGCAGCTGCCCGAGGGAGTCCTCGCGGACCCGGTGTAGCCCCGCCCCCCTCGCTTCCGCCGCCTGAATGGCGTCGCTCGTTTTCTCGAACTCCTCATGGCCCGGCGGACGTCGGATGCTTCCTGCCGCCCGGCCGCACTCCCGGAAGGACGAAACCTTGGGCACCGTAGAAGTTCCGGTACTGATCGTGGGCGGCGGCGGCGCCGGACTGTCCGCCTCCACCTTCCTGTCCGACGCCGGCGTCGGCCACCTGCTGGTGGAGCGCCGCGCGGACACCTCGCGCCTGCCGAAGGCGCACTACGTCAACCAGCGCACCATGGAGATCTTCCGCCAGCACGGCCTGGCCGACGACGTGCTCGAACTGGGCGCAGGCCCGGAGCAGTTCGGCAAGGTCCGCTGGCAGACCACGCTCACCGGGCAGGGCCCGCTCGACGGGCGGCTCATCCACGAGATGGACGGCTTCGGCGGCGGCGCGCTGCGCGAGGCGTACGAGGCGGCCGGACCCGTGCTCCCGGTCAAGCTGCCCCAGCTGCGCCTGGAGCCGGTGCTGCGCCGGCACGCCGAGCAGCGCAACCCCGGGAAGGTGCTGTTCGGACACGAGCTGGTCTCGCTGACCCAGGAGGAGGGCGGCGAGAGCGTCACCGCCGAGATCCGCTCCGCCGAGACCGGCGAGACCACCACGGTCGTCGCGCGCTACGTCATCGCCGCCGACGCCGGACGCACGGTCGGCCCGGCCGTCGGCGCCCGCATGGAGGGCATGCCCGCCCTCTTCGACGCGACCACGGCCTACTTCTCCGCCGACCTGTCGCAGTGGTGGAACGAGGGCTCCCTCATCACCTGGTTCCTCAACCCGATGCGCCCCGACCTGTCGAGCGCGCTCATCGAGATGGGCCCGACCTGGGGCAAGAACTGCGAGGAGTGGGGCATCCACCTGCCGCTCGCGGGCATCGACCGCGATGACGAGCAGGCGGTCACCGGCCGTATCCGCGAGGTCCTCGGCCTGCCCGACCTGGAGCTGACCCTGCACCAGGTGACCAGCTGGACCGTGGAGGCGGTGCTCGCCGAGCACTACCGCCACGGCCGGGTCTTCCTGGCAGGCGACGCCGCCCACCGGCAGCCGCCCGCCGTCGGCCTCGGCCTGAACTCCGGCATCCAGGACGTGCACAACCTCGCCTGGAAGCTCGCCTCGGTCATCTCCGGCAGCGCCGACGACAGCCTGCTCGACGCCTACGAGGCCGAGCGCCGGCCCGTCGGCCAGTTCAACCTCGGCTGGGCGATGTCCGCCTCGGCCAACCACCTGGTCGTCATCGACGCCGCGCTGGGCCTCGGCCCGCACGTGCCGCCGGAGCGCCGCGCGCAGATGTTCTTCGGCTTCTTCGCGCCCACCCCGATCGGCGCCGCGCAGCGCGCCAGGGCGGCGGAGATCTTCGCCACCCACCGCGGCGAGTGCCAGGCGCTCGACGTGGAGACCGGCTTCTCCTACGAGCAGGGCGCGGTCGTCCCCGACGGCAGCCGCCCGCCGGCCCGCTCGCCGCTGGGCGACGTCCACCGGCCCACCACCCGCCCCGGCCACCTGCTGCCGCACGCGTGGGTCGAGCGGGACGGGCAGCGGGTCTCCACCCACGACCTGGTCGGCCCGGCCGCCGGCTTCGTCCTGATCACCGGCCCTGACGGGGCCGCGTGGACCGAGGCCGCCACGCTGGCGGCGGAGAAGCTCTCCGTCCCGCTGACCGCGGTGCGGATCGGCGAGGGCGCCGACTACGCCGACGCCGACGGCGCCTGGGAGCAGCTGCGCGGGACGGACGGGGCGGGTGCCGTCCTGGTCCGCCCCGACCAGCACGTGGCCTGGCGCGCGACCGGCGCCGAGACCGACCCGGCGGGCGCGCTGACCGAGGCGCTCTCCCTCGTCCTGGGCCACCGGGCCTCGTGACCTCCCGCCCCGGCCTGCCTCCTTCGAGACCCGACCAGACGCCCGATCAGGCGTGTCCCGCGCGGAACGCCCTGACGAAGACGGAAGAAGCAGCATGATCAACAGAAGGTCCTTCCTCGCCGGCGCCGGCGGCGCCGCGGTGGCCGGGACGGTGCTGGCCGGCGCGACGCAGGCCAAGGCCAACGGCTCCGCCACCAAGTGGAGCCGGCTCGGCGACCGCCTCCAGGGCCGCCTGGTGCTCCCCACCGACGCGGACTACCAGAAGGCCAAGCAGCTCTACCAGGTCGAGTTCGACTCGACCAACCCCAAGGCGGTGGCCTACTGCGCCTCCGCCGCCGACGTCGCCGCCTGCCTCCGCTTCGCCGAGGGCGAGGGCATCCCCGTCGCCGCGCGCAGCGGCGGCCACAGCGCCGGCGGCTACTCCACCACCCGCGGCCTGGTCGTCGACGTCTCCTCGCTCAACTCCGTCGTGCCGGGCGACGGCACGGTGCGGATCGGGCCCGGCGCCCAGCTCGTCGACATCATGGACACCCTCGCGCCGAACGGCCTGGGCATCTCCGGCGGCTACTGCCCCACCGTCGCGGCCGGCGGCTTCTTCCAGGGCGGCGGCATGGGGCTGTTCACCCGCAGTGTCGGCATCGCGGCCGACAAGATCACCTCGGCGCAGGTGGTGCTCGCCGACGGGCGTACGGTCACCGCGTCGCCCGACTCCCACAAGGACCTCTTCTGGGCCCTGCGCGGCGGTGGCGGCGGCAACTTCGGCGTCGTGACCTCCTACGACGTCACCCCCTCGCCGCTGACCAACGTGGCCGCCATCAACATGGTGTGGCCCTTCGACCAGGCCTTGGACATGCTGGACGGCTGGGCCAAGTGGCTGCCCGACGCGCCCTGGTCGATCGGCAGCGGCGTCAATGTCACGCTCACCGACGCCGGTCCCGGCACGGTGCCGAGCGCCGCGGTCTTCCTGGCCTCGGTGGACACCGGGCCGGCCTTCGACGCCGAGATCGCCCGGCTGCTGTCGCTGGTCGGCCGGCCCACGGTCTTCCAGCAGAAGTTCACCGCCCCTTATCGCAACGTGCTGATGCAGCTCTACCAGTGCACGGAGCTGTCGGTGCAGCAGTGCCACCGCGTCGACACCTCCACGAGCGGCCATATCCAGCGTCCGGCCTTCGGCGCCTGGCGCAGCCGCCTGTTCGAGGACTCGATGCCGCGCGAGGGCTGGTCCAAGGCGCTCGACGCCTTCGTCGACCACCGCTACGCGGGGCAGATGCGCCAGCTGCAGATCTCCGCGCTCGGCGGCCAGGCCAACACGCTGCCGCGCGACCACTCCGCCTACGTCCACCGCGACAGCCTCTTCTCGGTCAGCTTCCTCACCTCGGAGGCGGCGGCCCCGGTCCCCACCGAGGCCAAGGACGCCGCCTGGGCGTACGTCGACGGCGGCTTCAAGGCGATCGACCCCTACTCCAACGGCGAGACCTACCAGAACTTCATCGACCCGCGCCTGCCGGACTGGCGGCGCTCCTACTACGCCGAGAACTACTCGCGGCTGGCCCGGGTCAAGTCGAAGTACGACCCCTACGGCTTCTTCCGGTTCGCGCAGAGCGTCCGCTGACCCGCGCCCGGCCCCGCCCCCGGGTCGCACCGGGGCGGGGCCGGGCCCCCTTCCTTCGCGCCTCCCCGCGCTTGCGCGCGCTCCGCGCGCCGCCTCACAGCGCCACCAGCCCTTCCGCCGGTTCGGCCGGCCCAGACAGGAGCACTCCATGAAGATTGCGAACGCTGCGCGCCCGGCCCCGCTGCGGCTTTCCGACGACATCGACCCCGACGCGGTGCGCCAGGCCACCGCGCGGCTGGTCGCCCACGTCAGCGGCAGAGCCGACCCGGACGGCGCGATCCGCGAGACCTGCGAGAGCAGAGTGCTCGAATCCGCGCTCGCCCTCTCCCTGCTGACCCGGATCGGCTCGAAGTCCCCGGCCAGGGACCGCCTGCTGGCCTACCTGCGCGGCCACCAGGAGTCGCAGGACCGGCTCGACATGGTGCTCGCCTCACTGGCCGTCGGCGGCGCCGCGGGCCGCGAGCCCGGCGGCGACAGCGCCATGGTCGGCACCCTGGCGTCCGGCGTGCTGGCCGCCGCGCCCGGCTTCATCTCCGTACGCCGCCGCCTGATGGTCTACGCGGTGCTCTCCGTGCTCGGCTGCCCGCTGCCCGCCGACGCCGAACTCCCGGGCGGCGGGCAGGCGCCCACCGACCCGCTGCACTCCTGGGCCGCCGTGCAGCAGGCGTCCATCACCCTGATCCTGGCCGGCGCCATGGGCGTGCGGAACCGCGTCACCGAGGCGGCCCTGGAAACCCTGCTGGCCACCGACCCGGCGGGCACGGTGTGGGAGGGCTACGCGCTGATGCACCTGCTGGCGCTGCACGCGCTGGCCGCCCGGCCCGGCCAGGAGGAGACCGTGCGGCGCGGCGTCGAGACGCTGCTGGCCCACCAGCGCGCCGACGGCGGCTTCCCGTTCGTCCTGGAGATGCACAACTGGTGCACCTCCACCGGCGGCCTCGCCCTGCACGCGGCGGGCGCCGACCCCGCGCTGCTCGGCCGTATGGCGGCGATGCTCAGCGCCCACCAGGGCGGCGCCCCGCTGCGCTCCCTGTCCCGCGGCGCGGCGCTGACCGGCGGCTGGTCGATGTCGACGGTCGTCGCGCAGAACGACGTCGACGACACCTCCTGCGCCCTGGAGTTCCTCCAGGCCGTCGACCCGGTCACGCACGCCGGTGCGATCAGGCGCGGCATCGACGCCCTGCTGGCCGTCCAGGGCGCGGACGGCGGCTTCCCGACCTATGTCGCGGGCGCCTCCTCCGAGCCGTGCATGACCGCCGCCGCGATCTGCGCGATGGCCCCGCACCCGGCGACCGCGCCGGCCCGGGAGAGGGCGCTGGCCTTCCTCGCCGACAACCAGTTCGCCGACGGCGGCTTCGAGCCCGGCTGGAGCCGCAGCCGCCTGCACAGCCTCTTCCGGGTACGGCTCGCCGCCTGCACGGCGGCCCCCGACAACCTGCGCGCCGCCGCGATGGCCGCCCGTATCGAGCGGACCGTGCGCGACACGCAGAACGACGACGGCGGCTGGGGCATGCAGCCCGGCGACCCCAGCGACGACATCAGCACCGCCTACGGCCTGATCACGCTGTGCTACTCCGACGACCCGGCGGCCGTCAGCCGGGCCCTGACGTGGCTGCTCGCGCAGCAGAAGGCCGACGGCGGCTACGGCGGCCCGCCCGACATGGTCGGCCCGCGCCCCTTCGCCTACCACTTCCCGCTGCTCACCGACATCCCGGTGCTGCTGGCACTGGGGCACGTACGGGCGCAGGTCCTCGACCCGCGGACCGTCGTGCACGCATGACGGGCCCCCCGGCCTCCTGACACCTGGTCAGGGGGCCGGGGCAGCCCTGTGACATCTTTCGCCCCCACAAGAACTCGGAGAAATCGGCATGCTGCGAAAACTGGCCGCCTTGCCCAGCGGACGGGTGGGCAAGTGGGTCGTCATCGCGATCTGGGCCGTCCTGCTCGTTCCCGCGATGATGTTCGCCGGGAAGCTCACCGGCGCGGAGCAGAACGACAACTCGGCCTGGCTGCCCGGCAATGCGGAGTCCACCGCGGTCGTCCAGCGCGCCGAGAAGCTGATGCCCACCGACACCGTGCCGGCGATCGTGGTCTACGACCGGGCCGGCGGCGTCACCGACGCCGACATGGCCAAGGCGCAGGCCGACGCCAAGGCCTTCCTCGACATCGACAACGTCGTGGGACAGCCGCAGGGCCCGGTGAGGTCCGACGACGGCAAGGCCATCCAGACCGTCTTCCAGGTCCACAAGGACAACACCGGCTGGGAGGGCCTCGGCAAGGTCGTCGACCGGATGACCGTGGTCGGCGGCAAGGGCGCCGACGGCCTCGGCTTCCACGTCGCGGGACCGGCCGGCTACGGCGCCGACTCCATCAAGGCCTTCAGCGGCGGCGGCGCGCTGACCACCATCACCGCCGTGGTCGTCGTCGCGATCCTGCTGCTCACCTACCGCAGCCCGCTGCTCCCCCTGCTGCCGCTGGTCACCGTCGGGGTGGCGCTGCTCGGCGCCGAGGCGCTCATCTACCTGCTGGCGCGGCACGCCGGCCTGGTCATCAACAAGCAGACCAGCTTCATCCTGGTCGTGCTGATCTTCGGCGCCGCCACCGACTACGCGCTGCTGCTGATCTCCCGCTACCGCGAGGAGCTGCTGCGCCACGAGGACCGGCACGAGGCGATGGCCGAGGCGCTCTACCGCTCGGGCCCGGCGATCGTGGCCAGCGCGGCGACCGTCGCGGTCAGCCTGCTGCTGCTGAGCTTCGCCGAGCTGAACTCCACCAAGGGCATGGGCCCGGCCTGCGCCGTCGCCGTCGTGGTCGGCCTGCTCGCCATGGTCACCCTGATGCCGGCCCTGCTGGTCGCCTGCGGCCGGTGGATCTTCTGGCCGGCCAAGCCGGCGCACGGCGCCGAGGCGGTGCTGAAGGAGGGTGTCTGGAGCCGGGTCGGCAAGGCCGTCGCCGGGCGCCCGCGCCTGGTGTGGGCGGGCACCGCGCTGGCGCTCGCGGCCCTCGCGCTCGGCACCCTCGGGCTCGACGCCTCGGGCCTGGCCAACAAGGACCAGTTCACGAACAAGCCCCAGATGGCGGTCGGCGAGGACGTACGCGCCCAGCACTTCCCCGCCGGGTCGGGCGACCCCGTCTACGTCGTGGCCAAGGCCGCCGCGGCGGACCAGGTCAAGGCGGCGCTGGGCGGCGTGTCCGGCTTCGCCGGGGTCCAGGACCCGCTGGTCAAGGGCGACGAGGCGGTGCTGCTCGCGCAGTTGAAGGACGAGCCGAGCAGCGACGCGGCGATGCGGACCGTCGACCGGGCACGCACCGCCGTCCACCGGATCGCCGGCGCCGACGCGCAGGTCGGCGGGAGCACCGCCATCATGGTGGACACCGAGGACGCGGCGACCCGCGACGACAAGGTGATCATCCCGCTCGTCCTGATCGTCGTGCTGCTCATCCTCGGGCTGCTGCTGCGGGCGGTGGTCGCGCCGCTGGTGCTGATGGCGACGGTGCTGCTGTCCTTCGGCGCGGCCCTGGGCGTGAGCAGCCTGATGTTCGAGCACGTCTTCCACTTCGCCGGGGCCGACGCGTCCTTCCCGCTGCTCGCGTTCGTCTTCCTGGTCGCCCTGGGCATCGACTACAACATCTTCCTGGTCACCCGGATCCGCGAGGAAGCGCAGCGGCAGGGCACCAGGCGGGCCGCGCTGACCGGCCTGTCCTCCACCGGCGGTGTGATCACCTCGGCGGGCCTGGTGCTCGCCGGCACCTTCGGGGCGATGGGCTCGCTGCCGCTGGTCTTCGCGGCCGAGCTGGGCTTCGCGGTGGCCTTCGGTGTCCTGCTCGACACGATCGTGGTCCGCTCGGTGCTGGTCACCGCGCTCACCCTGGACGTGGGCCGCTGGATGTGGTGGCCCAGCGACCTCTTCAGGCGCCAGGACGAAGCCCTGCCGACGGCGGGCGGCGTCGATCCCGTTCCCACGCTCAGCGGCAGGTAAGCAACCTGCCGAACGCGCCGTCCGGGGCATGTCCGGACACTCACTCTCGGGGGCAGTCTCCATGCTCGCAAAAACGTTGGACAGAGAAGTCCGCCGCACCTTGACCGCCGTTCCGGTGGCGGTCGAGGAGCACGGAAAGCCGACCATCCCCGGGCAGCGGCCCCAGGGCAGTGAGAGCCCCGGCGGCAGCGCCCGGCGGATAGCGGAACTGGAGCGTGAGGTCTGGGAGTTGAGGCGGGCCAACGAGACGCTCAAGAGCTACGTCAGCAAGGCGCTGGAACTCGACATCTCGCCCCGGCGCAGGGACGACCGCCTCACGGCCGCCGCCGACCCGTCGTCCCGCCCCGTGCTCAGCCCCGTGGCCGCCCCCGCGGCCGCGGTCGAATTCCGGGTGCTCGGCTCGATCGAGGCCTACGTCGACGGGCGGCTGGTCGACCTGGGCGCGCCCAAGCAGCGCGCCGCGCTCGCCCTGCTGGTGAGCCAGGTCGGCCAGCCGGTCTCCGTCGACATGCTGGTCGAGGCGCTGTGGGACGGCCACCCGCCGCAGTCCGCGATCACCTCCCTGCACGCCTACATCGCCAACCTGCGGCGCGCGCTGGAACCCCGCCGCGCGCCGCGCACCCCCGCCACCGTGCTGTGCACCCGCGGCCGCAGCTACCTGCTGGACAGCCGCGCCGTCGAGGTCGACGCGCACCGCTTCGGCGAGAGCGCCACCGCCGGCTGGCAGGCGCTCGACCGGGGCGACCCGCAGCGCGCCCTGCACGCCTTCGAGGCCGGCCTGGCCCTGTGGCGGGGCGAGGCCTACGCCGAGGTGGCCGCCGCCCGCCATGTCACCCCGGCGGCCGTCCGCCTGGAAGAACTCCGGCTGTCCATGATCGAGGGCCGCTGCGCCACCCTGATCGCGGTGGGCAACCACGAGCTCGCGGTCCCCGAACTGGCCGCCTTCACCCAGGCCCACCCCTTGCGCGAATACGGCTGCGAGCTGCTGAGCCTGGCCCTCTACCGCGCCGGCCGCCAGGCCAACGCCCTGTCCGTCCTGCGGGCCCACCAGAAGCGCATGGTCGAGGACCTCGGCATCTCCCCCAGCCCCGCCCTCCAGCACCTGGAGCTCGAAATCCTCCGGCAGGCACCGGAGCTGAGGGCCCCGGGCCGGGTCCAGTAGCCCCGGGGCGCGGGGAGTCCGCGACAGGCGGGTTCAGATTTTGGCGACGCGGACTTTCGGTCCGCACAGGACGAGGAGGTCCTCGGGATCCGAGGTCAGGACCGTGGCCGGGGCGGGGGAGGCGAGGGCGGTGGCTGCGACGATGGCGTCGAGGGCGTACTTGTGGCCGTGCAGCCCGGCTGCGGCGAGGAGCTTGCTGGCGTGGCGGGCGACGGCCTCACTGGGCGGGATGACGTTCACCCGCGAGACGGCGTAGTCGAAGCGGGCCTGGTTGGTCCTGGGGTCGCGAGCTTCGACCAGCGTGACCGAACTGGTGACGACGCGGATGTCCTCCGCCTCGGCGGCGGCCAGCCACTCGGTGAGTTCGGGGTTCCGGCGTACGAGTCCGGACAGGCCTTCGCAGTCCAGGACGAGCGTGCCGCTCACGCCGCGTGCACCGAGTCGGCGGTGTCGCCGCGCAAGGCGGCCCGCTTGGCCTCGACCGCCGCCTGGCCGACCGGACCGTGTTCGGCTTCGGCGTCCTCGATGAGTTCGCGCAGCCGGTCGCGCTCCAGTTGGCGCTGGATGAGGGCTTCGACGTACGCGGACATACCGCGCTTGCCGGTGCGCTCCCTGAGAGCCGCGATCGTGCCTTCATGGAGCGAGACGGATACCGGGCGGACAGGGCCTTCGCCAGGGGCGGGGGAAGCAGCCATGGGTCTAGCTTAACAAATAGATTGTTAATGTGCTACGACTACGGCTACGGCCGCGCCGCGGGAAGCGGCGGCCGCGGCGCCCGCCATCGCGCACGCGGCCGCGGATTGAGCCGAACGCGCCACGTCAAGGGGCATTTTGGCGTCAGATAATCCGCCGTTTCTGACGCCGCGTGAGGTTGTGGATCAGTGCGTGTCATGATTGGTGACGCAGTGTGCGAGCCCGTTCCGCGGGACCTCCCGTAGAGGACGGCGTGACCACTCCCGTACCGATCTCACCAGCCGTTCCGGTTCGACTTCACCGCGAGGAGCACTCCACACCATGTCCACGCAGGTCAGCATTCCCGGTTACCAAGCCGGCACGTGGGTGATCGACGCCGCCCGCACCGAAGTCGCCTTCCTGGCGCGCGCACTCGGGTTCTGGAAGACCCGCGGTACCTTCGACGACTTCGAGGGCACCGTCGTGTTAGCGGAGAACCCCCTCGACTCCTCGGTCAGCGCGGTCATCAGAACCGCCTCGCTGAACACCGGGATGCCCAACCGCGACCGTGACCTCAAGCACGCCGGGTATCTGGACACCGAGCGGTATCCGACGATCACCTTCGCCTCGACCGGGGTGCGGGTCGACGGCGACGGCTTCCTGGTCGACGGCGACCTGACCGCGCTGGCGGTCACCAAGCAGGTGACGCTGAAGCTGGCGGCCAAGGGCTTCGAGGCCGGCGCCGACGGCGAGGCGGTGGCCGCCTTCTCCGCGGCCACCCAGGTCAGCAACAAGGCGCTCGGCGTGACCAAGGGCTCGCTCTTCATCAACGACACGACCCTGATCACGCTGGAGATCACGGCGGTCAAGCAGGACTGACGGGCGCGTCAGGCGAGCCGCAAGAGGGGAGGGGACCGCGGCCGGTCCCCTCCCTCACTGCTTCAGGGCCCGGTCCACCAGCGGCCCCGCCGCCCCGGTGTAGGCGGCCGGGTCGAGCAGCGCGGCCAGCTCCTGCGCGTCCAGCACCCCGCGCAGCCGCGGCAGTTCGGCCAGCACGTCGGCCAGCTCCCTGCCCTCGCGTGCCGCCCGCGCCGAGGCCTCCGCCAGCAGCTCCTTGGCGGCCGCCTTGCCCAACCGCGGTGCCAGGACGGCCGACACGCGCTCGGCGGCGATCCGGCCGCCGGTCGCCGCGAGGTTGGCGCGCATCCGCTCGGGGTGCACGGTCAGGCCCTCGACCAGCTCCACGGCGGTGTGCGCGGCCCCGCCGGTCAGCCGCAGGCACTCGCGCAGCGGCTGCCACTCGGCCTGCCACAGGCCCGCGGCCCGCTCGTCCTCGGCCGGCATGCACTGCGGCAGGACCGCGGCCAGCGCGGGGACCTGCACCGCGGCGGAGCGGATCAGCGTCGCCAGCACCGGGTTGCGCTTCTGCGGCATCGCCGACGACACGCCCCGGCCGGCCCCCGCGGGCTCGGCGACCTCGCCGATCTCGGTGCGGGACAGCACCAGGACGTCAGCGGCGATCTTGCCGAGCGCGCCCGCGGTGTGCGCGAGTACGGCGGCCAGGTCGGCCATCGGGGTGCGCAGGGTGTGCCAGGGCAGCACGGGGACCGCGAGGCCGGTCTCGTCGGCGAAGGCGGCCACCAGGTCGATGACGGCGTCGGGCGCCGCGTCGTCCCCGGCGTACTGCTGGTAGCCCGCGAGGGTGCCGGCCGCGCCGCCGAGCGAGACGGGCAGCCCGCCCGCCACGACCCGGTCGACGCGGTCGGCCGCTTCGAGCACCACCTGCCGCCACCCCGCCGCCTTGAGCCCGAAGGTGGTGGGCACGGCGTGCAGCGCGAGCGTGCGGCCGGCCATCACCGTGTCCCGGTGCGCGGCCGCGGTGGCGGCCAGGGACGCGGCCACCGCCCGCAGGTCGGCGCCGATCAGCCGCAGCGCCCTGGCGGCCACCAGCATCGCGCCGGTGTCGAAGATGTCCTGGCTGGTGGACCCGCGGTGCACGTACTCCGCCGCGGTGGGGGACTGCGCCGCGACCACCGACGTCAGCGCCGCGACCAGGCCGACGACCGGGTTCGCCGTCTCCCGCGCGGCCAGGGCCAGCCGGCGTACGTCCAGGTTCTCGGCGCGGGCCGCCGCGGTGATCGAGGCGGCCGCGTGCGCGGGGACCGTGCCGCAGCGGACCTGGGCCCGGACCAGCGCGGCCTCCGCGTCGAGCATCGCCTGCAGCCAGGCGGTGTCGCCGACCGCCGCCTCCACGGGGGTGCCGACCCGCACCGGGGAGAGCAGGCCGGTGTCGGCGTACGGTTCCGCGGTCATGACGTCACCTTGGCGGCGGTGCCCTGCCCGGTGAGGACGACCTGCTCGGGCAGCCGCACCGGGGGCGGTTCCGGCGCGGGCAGTGCGAGGACGGCGGCGGCGATCACGTCGGAGTCCTCCAGGGTGACCGAGCCGACGCCCGGCCTGATGCCCGCCGCGGTCACCCAGTGCACGGACTCGGTGGGCACCCCGTAGGCGAAGCGCCGCGGGTGCGCCCTGCCGCGGGCGTCCAGCAGGCGGTAGGGGCGCTCGGTCACCGCGAGGCCTCCGGTCTCGTAGTCGTGGCCGTCCGCGCCGGGCACACGGTAGGGGCGGCACTGGCCGGTGCGCAGCAGCTGGGCCATCAGCGGGTCGGCGGTGCGGCGCAGGTCGATGTCGGGCAGGCGGCCCTCGACCAGCGCGGTGGCCCGCACCAGCACGTCGGGTATCTCCGTCGAGGTGCACACGAAGGCGGGTCCTTCGGGGTCGGTGTCGACCCGCATGCCGGGCCCGGTCACTTCCAGCACACCCGCGTCGATGAGCGCGGCCATCTCCTCGATACGTGAGGCGGGCGGCCCGATCGACAGGTAGGCGTTGAGCGGGGTGTACCAGCCGTCCAGCTCGTCGCGGTGCGACTCGGCGTCCAGGCCGCCGTGGTCGACGGCCAGCCGCACCTCGTTGCGCAGGTCCCGCAGGATGTCCAGGGCCGCCTTGAACGGCCCGCTGACATTGCCCTCGTGGGCCTTGCGCACATCCTCGTCCAGGTAGCCGCGCAGCCAGGCGCGGAAGGCGGCCAGGTCGCGCAGGTCGCCGGTGTCGTAGGGGCGGGCGACCCGCTCCCAGTCCCAGCGCTCCGCCGGGTCGATGCCCGCCTCGTCGAGCAGCCGCTGCTCGGCCTCCCCCGGCGCCGAGTTGAGGTAGCGGTTGGCGAAGTCGGCGACCTTGGAGGGTGTTTCCCGGGTGGCGAGCAGCGTCTCGTAGTAGACGCTCTGCACCTCCATGGCGATCAGCGACCACAGCCCCGTGCCGAAGCGGATCGGCTCGCGGGCGGTGGCGGGGGTGCGCAGCGCCGCGACGTATTCGGCGGTCAGCAGCCGGGGGGCGTAACGGCCGTGCGCGCCCTTCTCGTTCTCGCCGCGCGCCTGGTAGGGCACGCCCCGCCGGGAGCCGGCGAAGATCCGCGGCTCGCGGCCCGAGGGGCGGTAGACCAGGCGGCCCTCGACGCGTTCGAAGGTGCCGCCCCTGCCGTGGGTGAACAGCGCCATGTAGTCGAAGAAGTTCAGGCCGAGGCCGCGCAGCAGGACGCTCGCGCCGGGGGCGACGCACGACAGGTCCACGTCGGCGGGGTTGGCCGGCGGCACGTAGGTCAGGCCGTGCACGGTGGCGAAGTCGGCCAGTTCCCGCTCGGCTCGGGTGGGCCGGACGGGGACGTGGCCCTGCGCCAGCATCACCGCGGTCAGCCCGGTCAGCAGCGTCCCGTCGTCCAGCAGCACGGTCTGCGGCCCCGCGCCGCCGGCCGTCGCGTCGCCGTCGACCAGGCCGACCGCCCGCGCCTTGTGGACCTGGACGGACACGTGCTCGGGCGCGTTCGCGGCGACGTGCCGGAAGGCCCAGGTCAGGTACTGCCCGTAGAGGGCCCGGGTGGGGTAGGTGTCGGGGCCGAGCGCCCGCGCCTCGGACAGGGCCGCGTCGTCAGGGGACGTCGCGCCGGACGCGGCGGCGATGTCGCCGAGCGCCTTGGCCCACTGGTAGAGGCTGGGGCCCGGCTCCAGCGGCCCCTTGATCTGCACGCTGGCGTCGGTGAAGACCGTCACCTGGGAGGCCACGGTGTTCATCAGCAGGTGCCGGGACTGGGTGGGTCGCCACACCCGGCCCGCGCCCGGCGGGTCGGGGTCGATGACATGGACGGTGACGGTACCGCTGCGGGGCGACCTGCGCTCCTGCGCGCACAGCCGCTCAAGCAGCGACAACCCGCGGGGTCCCGCGCCGACGAGGCACACTTCGATGCGTCCGCCGCTCACAAGGGCACTCCGATCACGTGGTGGTGGGCGGCTCGAAGGTGAGCGGGGTGATCTGGTGGACGTCGTAGCGGTCCCGCAGCCGCTGCACCGCGCCGGAGTCCACGGTCCTGCCGTCCGCGAAGATCTCGCAGATCTCCTCGAAGTAGCGCTCGTGGTCCGGCGGCGGCGACGCCTGGAAGAGCATCCGCACCGGCAGTTCCGTGGCGTTGGTGAACGCGTGCGGGGTGCCGGTGGGCACGAGCATGCAACTGCCGGGGCCGGCCCGCAGGATCTGCTCCCCGTCGGGGGACTTCCAGTCCCGCCAGTCCTCCGGTGTGCGCTCCACCGGCTCGAACGCGAAGACGTCCAGCTCTCCTTCGAGGACGTAGAAGAACTCGGTGGAGTGTTCGTGGACGTGCGCGCCGACGTTGAAGCCCGGCGGCACCACGACCTCGAAGGTCGAGGCGAAGCCGCCGTCCGCCCCGGTGACCTTGAAGGTGACGTCCTGCGCCTTGGTCAGCAGCTTCCTGCCCTGGCCCGGCGGGACGATGAGGCCCTTCATACGTTTGCCCTCCCTGTCGCGCTGAAGAGATCGCACCCGGCGGCGGCGTCCGCGCCGCCGGGTGTTGAGCGGCTCACGCCCGCTTCTGCAACTGGTCCTGGAGCAGCTGCGACAGCTCGACCCTGCGGACCTTCATCGTCGCCGTCCTCGGGAGTTCGGCCTGCGGGATCTGGACCGGGTCGCCCAGCTGCGGGAAGTCCGCGGCGGCGGACCGCCAGCGCTCCCGGTCCAGCGGCAGGTCGCCCTCGGTGCAGACCACGGGGACCGGCTCGGAGTTCGGGCCGATGACGACGACCAGTTCGGCCAGCTCGTCGAGGCGGCTCAGCATCCGGTCCTCGATCTCCAGGGTGCTGCTGGTGTCGGGCACCATGTCGACCTCGCGGTCGAGCATGTGCAGGCAGCCGCGCCTGGTGCGGTAGCCGACGTCGCCCGTACGCCACCAGCCGTCGTGCCTGTTGGCCTCGTAGCGCTCCGGCTCACCGAAGTAGCTGTGCGCGATGCCGTCCCAACGGACCTCGATGGCACCGGGGTTGTCCTTCGACGGCGCCTTGCCGTTCCGGCTGACCACCCGGACCTTCGCGCAGCCCGGCATCGGGTAGCCGACGCAGCGGCCGTTCATCCGCTCCGCCGACTTGCTGAAGTACGGGCGGCCGACCGCGGGGCCGACCTCGCTCTGCCCGTAGATCTGGAAGAAGAGCGGCACCCGCCGCTTGGAGGCCGCGATGAGCCGGGTGATGGTCCTGGGGTGGATCGCGTCGAAGGTGCTGCTGAAGTACTTGACCGAGGCGAACGGCCGCCGCGGGTCGTCGGCGAGCGGCTCCCAGTCCATGAACGCGTTGGGCAGCGCCTCGATGAAGGTCGGCTCGTGCTCGGCGAGCAGCCCGGCGGCCGCGTCGGGCTTCGGGTTGTTCATCAGCAGCACCGGCATCGCCTTGAGCAGCACCAGCGACATCGCCGCGTACATCCGCGAGTGCACGAAGGGCAGGTTGATCGCGACGGTGTCGCGCCGCCACATCAGCGACAGCAGCCACCACTGCGGCCGCAGCCGCACGCCCATGGTCCGCGGGGTGTGCACGACCAGCTTGGGCACCCCGGTGGTGCCCGAGGTGTGGGTGATCATCGCCGGGTCGTCCAGGCCGCGGAAGACCGGCTCGACCCGCGGTGATCCGGCCAGCTCGGTCAGTGTGACCGCGCCCGCCCACTCGCCGGTCGCGGTGATCACGGTCTTCGCCAGGTCCTTGACCGGCACGTCGGCCAGCACGTCGAGCTTGGGAAGGTCGGTGAGCAGGTGCGGCTGGTCGAGGCGGCCGAGCAGGATGCCGACCGTCCTGCCGTCGAGCGCCGGCGAGAGCATCACCGGCACCGCTCCGACGCGGGCGGCGGCCGAGGCCAGCATCCAGACGTCGAAGTTGGGGGACTTGTAGATGGCGATGGTGTCGCCCGCCCCGACCCCCGCCACGGCCAGCCGTGCTGCCAGGTCGTCCACCAGCTCCGCGAGCCGGCCCACGGTCAGGCGCCGTCCCGCGTCGGGGAGCACGTCGAGGTCGTGGTCGAGGGTGAGGTGCGTCGAGCTGTTCTTGGCCGCGGCCATTTCCGGCATGCTGCCGAGCTGAAGACCGCGCCTTGCTATCTCACGGTCGACCATGAAGCCCATCATCGGGACCAGCTCCCTTTCCAGGAATGAGAGGGAATCTTCGGGCCGTCGCCGGCTCGGCAGGCGCGCGTGGACGCGCTCAACGGGCTCCGAGGCGTCCAGCATCGGCCACCCGGCTTGCGCGGCACTGTCCACCGGCTTGGTGCCGGCTTGGGGGTGAACTGGTGTGCCGTGCGGAGCCGCGGGCGCCCGTGGCGCGGAAGCGGTGGGGCAAGGATGACGCCTTGTGACAGGCCTCCTTGACATGGAGTCACCGGATGGACACGCTCGTGTCCGGCCCGTCAATCGGTGGCTGTCTGCGCGAATCACGGGGGTGCGGCCATGTTCGTGGTCGGGCAGGACAGCGCCGCCGGGGGCGGCTCCGACGCCGCTTCCCCCCAGCAGGGCGCCGGGCGCGGCAGGGTGGAATTCCGGGCGCTCGGACCGGTGGAGGCCGTGGTCGACGGCCGGATGGTCGACCTGGGGACGCCCAAGCAGCGCGCGCTGCTCGCCCTGCTGGTGAGCCGGGTCGGCCGCACCGTGACGGTCGACGTGATGCTGGAGGAGCTGTGGGAGGGGCGCCCGCCGCCCTCGGCGCGGACCTCGCTGCACGCCTATGTGGCCAACCTGCGCCGGGTGCTTGAGCCGTCCAGGGCCCGCAGGACACCCGCGACCGTGCTGCGCACCCACGGGCAGGGCTATCTGCTGGACAGCCGCGAGGTCCAGGTCGACGTGCACCGCTTCTGCGAGCGCGCGACGGCCGGCTGGCACGCCTGGGGCCGCGGCGACCGGCGGCAGGCGCTCGGCGAGTTCGAGGCGGGGCTCGCGCTGTGGCGGGGCCAGGCCTACGCGGAGGTCGCCAACGCCACGCACGTGGTGCCCGAGGTGGAGCGGCTGGAGGAGCTGCGGCTCTCGCTCGTCGAAGGGCGCTGCGCCGCGCTGCTGGCCGCCGGCGCCCACGAGGTGGCGGTGGCGGAGCTGGAGGCCTTCACCCAGGCCCACCCCTTGCGCGAATACGGCTGCGAGCTGCTGAGCCTGGCCCTCTACCGGGCCGGCCGGCAGGCCGACGCGCTCGCGGTGCTGCGCACCAACCAGCGGCGGCTGGCCAGGGAGCTGGGCATCGACCCGCGCCCGGCGCTCCAGCACCTGGAGAGCGAGATCCTCAACCAGGCCCCGGCCCTGGACTGGCACCCGGCCGCACCGGTCGTACGCGGCGGCGCCCCCGCCGTGCCGGCGCCGCGGGTCGGCGGGACGATGCCGCGGGTCGGCGGGACGGTGCCGCCCGTGCGGGTCGCGGCCGTCGAGGTCTTCGTCGGACGGGAGCAGGCGCTGCGGCAGCTGGCCGAGACGCTGCCCGCGGTCGCCGCGGGGCGCGGGCAGGTGGTCGCGGTGTCGGGCGAGCCGGGCATCGGCAAGACCAGCCTGCTGCGGCACTTCGCCGAGTCCGCGCCCGTACCGGTGCTGTGGGGCGCCTGCCCGGAGCATGTGGCGGCGCCGCCGCTGTGGCCCTGGCAGCAGGTGCTGCGCATGCTGGCCGCCCGCCTGCCGCAGCCGTCCGTGCCCGGCCCGGTGGCCGAGCTGCTCGACCGGGACGGCCGCCGGACGGCGGACGGCGCGGACGCGGACGCCGCCACGCTGCGGCGGTTCGAGGCGGTCGTGGACTACCTGACCCGCGCCTCGCTCGTCACACCGCTGGTCGTGGTGCTCGACCACATGCACCGGGCCGACGCCGGCTCGCTGCGGCTGCTGGCCCACCTCGCCGAGTCGGTGCCCGCGGGACGGCTGCTGGTGGCGGTCTGCCACCGGTCCGGCGAAGCGGCCCTGACGGAGACCTCCGCCGCGCTGGCCCGCGTGGAGACCACCCGGATCGTGCTGGAAGGACTCACCGTCCAGGAGACGCAGCGGCTCGCCGGCGCGATGCTGCACCGCGAGGTCGGCGGCCACACGGCCGAGGGCCTGTGGGACCGCACCGAGGGCCACCCCTTCTACCTGCGGGAACTGATCAAGCTGCTGGCCGCCGACCAGCGCCTCGACCAGCGGATCGACCAGCCCCACACGGTGCCGGTGCCCGTGCCGGTGCGCGAGGTGGTGCTGCGCCGGGTGGGCCGGCTGCCGCAGACCGTGGCCTGGCTGCTCGCGGTGGCCGCGGTCGCCGGGCGGCACTTCGACATCGGCGTCGTCGCCGAGGCCGCCTCGGTCGATATCGAGGCGGCGCTCGAAGCACTGGACACCGCGGTCGCCGCGGGACTGGTCGCCGAGGACCAGCAGCGGCTCGGCTGGTTCCGCTTCACGCACGGGCTGACCGCCGAGGTGCTCTACGGTGCCACCGGCCGGCTGCGCAGGGCCCATCTGCACCGCAGGATCGGCGCCGCGGCTGCCCGCACCTGGACGGACAGCGCCTACGCGGGACCCGTGGAGACCGTCAGGTACTGGCCGCAGGACCAGTGATCTCCCCGGCATGCCTCAGCCGAGCCGGGAGAACCAGTCGATGGTCATCGCCAGGCCCTTGTCGAAGTCGACCGCCGGCTGCCAGCCCAACTCCGCGCGGGCCAGGGTGATGTCCGGCCGCCGCAGCCCCGGGTCGTCCACCGGCCGCTCCACGAAGGCGATCGGCGACGCGGACCCGCACAGGTCGCGGACCCGGTGGGCCAGTTCCAGGATCGTCAGCTCGACGGGATTGCCCAGGTTGACCGGGCCCGGGTGCGACCCGGCGGCCGCGGTGAGGATGCCGCCGACGGTGTCGTCCACGTAGCACAGCGACCTGGTCTGCGAGCCGTCCCCGGCGACGGTGAGCGGCTCACCGGCGAGCGCCTGTGTGACGAAGGTCGGCACCGCCCGGCCGTCCTTGGGCCGCATCCGCGGGCCGTAGGTGTTGAAGAGCCGCACGATGACGGTGTCCACGCCGCGGGCGGTGCGGTAGGCGGTGGTCAGCGCCTCGGCATAGCGCTTGGCCTCGTCGTACTGGCTGCGCGGGCCCACCGGGTTGACATTGCCCCAGTACAGCTCGGTCTGCGGGTGGACCAGCGGGTCGCCGTAGACCTCGGAGGTGGAGGCGAGCAGGAAGCGGGCGCCCTTGCGCATCGCGAGGTCCAGGGCGTTCTCGGTGCCGTGGGCGCCCGCCCGCAGGGTCTCCAGCGGGTGCCGGGCGTAGTCGTGCGGGGAGGCGGGCGAGGCCAGGTGCAGCACCAGGTCCACGGGACCCGGCACGTCGAAGGGCTCGCACACGTCGCGGACGTCCAGGACGAAGCCCGGATCGCCGTCCCGCGCGCGGACGTTGTCGACGCTGCCGGTCAGCAGGTTGTCGACGCAGACCACCTCGGTCCCCTCTGCCCGCAACCGGTCGCACAGGTGCGAGCCGACGAAGCCGGCGCCGCCCGTGACGACCGCGCGGCGCACCGGCGGCAACCCGCCCATATCGGTCTCCTTCTTGTCCCTGGTGCGGTCGGACTCAAGCCGTGTCATGGTCAGGACTCCCGCAGCGACCGGCCGGTCCTGGTCAGGAACACGTCGTCCAGCGTCGGCCGGTGCAGCTCGATGGTGGTCAGCTCCACCCCGACGTCGGCCAGCGCCCGCATGATCCGCGGCATCGCCGTCTCGCCGGCGTCCACCGACAGCCGCAGGTCGCCCTCCTCGCGCAGCTCCGCGGACCGTACGCAGTCCTGCTGGGCCAGCACCTCGACCGCCTTCGCGGCGTGCTCCGCGACCTCCACGGTGACCACCTCGCCGGCGATTCCCCGCTTCAGCTCGGCCGGGGTGCCCTCCGCCACGATCCCGCCGCCGTCGATGATGGCGATCCGGTCGCACAGTGCGTCGGCCTCGTCCAGGTAGTGCGTCGTCAGGAAGACGGTCATGCCCTCGGTCCGCAGCCGGCGGATCTCGTCCCACATGTGCGCCCGGCTCTGCGGGTCCAGGCCCGAGGTCGGCTCGTCGAGGAAGAGCACCTTCGGCCGGTGGACCACGCCCAGCGCGATGTCCACCCGCCGCCGCTGCCCGCCCGAGTACGTACGGCAGTGGCGGTCGGCGTAGGCCGTCAGGTCGAAGGCGTCCAGCGCCGCGGTGGCCCGCGCCTGCGCCTCCGCCTTGCCGACGCCGTGCATCCTGGCCTGCATGACCAGCTCCTCGCGGGCCGTCACGTTGTCCCAGGTGCCGCCGCCCTGGGCGACGTAGCCGATGTTCCTGCGCACCGCCGCCTGCGCGGTCCGCAGGTCGGCGCCGGCGACGACCGCCTCGCCGCCGTCGGGCGGCAGCAGGGTCGCGAGCATCCGCAGGGTGGTCGTCTTGCCCGCGCCGTTCGGGCCGAGGAATCCGAAGATCTCCCCCTCGCCCACGGTCAGGTCCAGGCCGGAAACCGCCTCCACGGTCGTGGACTTGCGGCGCCGCCCGGTGCTGAAGGACTTCCGCAGTCCCCTGGTCTCAATCATCGAGGCGTCCTTGTCGTCAGTGCGTTCAGCGGAGTCGTCACCGGGCCGGGCGGAGTCGGGACCGTGGTTCTGCGCGGTGGCCACCGGCTTCTGCGGAGTCGTCACCGGGTGCTCAGCGGACCGAGCGGGCGAAGAGCCGGGCCGACCAGGCCAGTGCCAGCACGGCGACGGCGGCCAGCAGCGAGATGCTCTGCCAGACCGAGGCGTCGCCGGTGTGCCCGGCGAACAGCGCGCGCATGCCGACGACCGCCCGGCTGAAGGGATTCCAGTCCGAGACCCGGCGCAGCCACAGCGGCGCGAGCGCCAGCGGCAGCAGCGTCCCCGACAGCAGCATCAGCGGCTGGGCGATGTTGTTGACCACCTGGCCCAGCGCGTTGGGGTCGCTGACCTTCAGCGCGATGCCGTAGCTGACCGCCGAGCTGCTCAGCGTGATCAGCGCCAGCAGCGCGTACGCCAGCAGCAGGTCCTGCACGTGGACGAACAGGCCGAGCGGCATGGCCAGCACGATGATGATCGCCGCCTGCACCACCAGCACGACCACGTCGCGCAGCGCCCGCCCCAGCAGCAGCGCCGCCCGGCTGACCGGGGTGACCCTGGCCCGCTCGATGACGCCGGAGGCCAGCTCCGCCAGCAGGCCGAACCCGACGTAGAGGCCGCCGCCGAGCGCCAGCGCGACCAGCATGCCGGGCACGTAGATGCGGTAGGCGTCGGTCATCGAGTCGGCGCCCATGGAGGAGAGCGCGGGTTTGAGCAGCGGGGCGAACAGCGCAAGATAGACCACCGGCTGGGCCACGCCCAGCAGGATCGACAGCGGCGACCTGGTCAGCAGCAGCATGTGCCGCTGGAAGACCAGCCAGGTGTCGCGGAGCGTCTTCACGACGGAGTCCCCCTTCGTCCGAGGAGTTGTTCGAGGTGCCGGGCCGCGGCCGCGGCGCCGCCCGCGGCGGCGAAGGAGTCGCGCACGCGGTGCGCGGCGGCGCGGTAGGCGGGGTCGTCGAGGACGGCGAGCAGCTCCTCGCGCAGCGTCTTGGGCCGCACGCTCGCGAACCTGACCCTGCGGCCCGCGCCGACCGCCGCCACCCTGGCGGCGTTGATGGGCTGGTCGCCCTTGATCGGCGCGACGACCAGCGGCACACCGTGGGCGAGCGCCTCGCACACGGTGTTCAGGCCGCCGTGGCTGACGACCGCGTCGAGCTGCGGCATCAGGTCGAGCACCGGGACCCGCGACCTGACGAGGACGTCGCCCTCGGGCGGGTCGGGGACCGTGCCGTCGGGTGCCACCACGATCGCCTGGACACTGCCGCCGATCGGGCGCAGGGCCTGGAGGACCCGGGCGTGGAAGTCCTGCGCCAGGTCCATCGACAGGGTGCCCACGGTGACCAGCACATGCCGGCGGCCGGGGTCCAGCCAGTCCCAGGGGAAGGAGGTGTCCGGCGGGCGCGGGGCAAGCGCCGGGCCGACCAGCACGGCATTGCCGGGCCAGTCGAGCGGGCCGTTCAGGGCGGTGCCGGTGAAGGCGATCAGCAGGTGCGGGGAGAACCGCAGATCGTGCGGCGGCTCGCCGGGCATGCCCGCCGCGGTCCAGGCCGCCGCCATCTGCCGGTGGAGCCAGGCCTCGACCTCGGGCAGCGCGCGGTAGGGCCGGGTCAGCTCCATCGTGGTCGGCGCCAGGCTCGCCCAGGGCAGCCCGGCCCGGTGCGCGGCGATCGCGCCCGCCACCGCGTGCTGGTCCACCGCGAGGACGTCGGGCCGGAAGGCGGCGACCGCCCGCTCGATGCCCGGCAGGGTGACCTTCGCGTGCGGGACGATGTAGCCCTCCCACCGCGACTTCGCCGCGGCCATGCCCCGGTCGGCCTGGCCGCGGTGCGCCCGCAGCGGGATCGGGGTGATCGGGGTGCCGGGGCCGAGCACGGGCCGTAAGAACGACTCGGACCCGGCCCACATCACCTCGTGCCCGCGGTCGGCCAGCTCCCTGGACACCGCGGCCATCGGGTGCACATGGCCGGTCAGCGGCAGCGATACGAACAGGTAGCGGCCCATCAGCGGCCGTCAGGCCCGCTGGTGTCGCGCCGGGCGGCGACATAGCCGGCCACGTCGGCGACGGTCAGGTCGATGAGCTGGTCGACGCCGAGGCCCGAGACGTGGCCGAGCAGGTCGACGCCGTCGCCGTACTCCTCGCGCAGCGCCTCGCTCCACGCGGCCAGTTCGTGGCTCTCGACCAGCAGGTCGCCGTCCACCCGGGTGCCGGGGACGACGGAGTCGAGCCAGGCGTCGTCCTCGCCGACGATGCCCCGCAGCAGGTCGGCGACCGGGCGGATCAGTTCGGCCGCCGCGGTGTCGCCCGGCACGGGCTTGGTGGCCCGCAGCGCCCCGTAGGTGATGACACCGGTGTCGAAGCCCTTCTTCATCAGCGGCCCCGCGTGGAAGAAGCCCAGCACGTCCACCCCGCGCTCGCGGGCCAGCCGGCGCATCACCGTGCGGCCCTGGTCGAACTGCCTGATCTGGGCGAAGGACGGGTCCCAGGAGTTGGCGACGGCCTGGCTCCAGTCGACGGTGGCGACATCGGCGAAGCCGGCGGCGAGCGCCTGCCGCTCGTGCTCCTCCAGGGACGAGAAGTCGGGCATCACCTGGTGCTGGAGTATCTGCCGTACGAGGTCCTGCTCGGCCTCGTCCAGCTCGCCCTCACGCACCGACCAGGTGGCCACGGCCAGGATTCCGCCGGGCCGCAGCAGGCGCATGGCCTCGGCGAAGAAGGCCGGCCGGTCGGGGAGGTGCATGAGGCTCTCCACCGCCCAGACCACGTCGAAGGACGCGTCGGGGAATCCGGTGGCGAGAGCGTCGAGCTGGTGGAAGCGGGCCCGGTCGGCGACGCCGGCGGCCCGCGCCTTCTCGTTGGCCCTGGCGGCCTGCTTCGCGCTGAGGGTGACGCCCTCGACCGCGCAGCCCAGCGCCCCCGCCAGGTGCAGCGCGGGGCCGCCGATACCGCAGCCGACGTCCCAGACCTTCGACTTCGCGGGGAGGCGGGCGAATTCCACGAGCTCGCGGACCAGCCGGTCCGTGGCGGCGTGGCGGTCTGAACCATTGACACCGGGAACCTCTCCGGGGTCCCAGAAACCGTGGTGGACGTGTTCGCCCCACAGGTCCTCGTAGAGATCAAGAGTGATGTCGTAGTAGCGCTCCACGGCCGTGTTCAGGCCGGCGCCGATCCCAGGTTCCACTGATGGCCAATCCTCGAAAGCTGGCAGGAATGCGGAATACGAAGGCAGCACAAATAGAGCCGTCAGCTTCGGAAATGTTGCACCCGGGGGGTGCGTGAAGGGAGTGCTGCGGGAGTTTGTGAACAAGTGCGTGTGCAGGTGCGCGGGAAGCCGTGCTGTGGCAGTGCGGAGGCAGTGCGGAGGCAGTGCATGAGCAGTGCATGGTGTGCGGCGTGGAGATGCGCGCAGGAGGGCGCGGAAGTACAGGCCGTGAAGGTGGCACCAAAGAAAAGAGACCGCCCAGCCGTGAGGGGCGGCTGGGGGATCACCCGCAAGTAGGACAGGTGTTCTGGGCTGGCAACTCTCCGCCGGATCACGGCAGTTGGCCAATTGGCGCCATGCTAGCGGCGGGTGTTGCCGTCGTCAATACGGAGAATTTGTGTCGTGAGTGACTGATTGATACGCCAGAGAATATTGGGAAGTTCCACCTGTCGGGCCGGGTCTTGACAGCGATGAATTCAGAGTTGACAGTTCGGCGTGAGAATTCAGTCGGCTCTTTTGATCACGTCGGGAAAGAGGTTCCGGTTCTTCATGAAGGCTGCATCGACAACTCCGCAGAAGGGCCCGGCGCCCCCGCCCCCCGACCCTTCATGGGTGGACGAGATCCTTCTCGCCGGCCCCGGCGCCGACGTCTGCCTGGTCTTCGACGCACCCGTCAGCAGGGACGAGCTGCGCCGCCAGGTCGCCGGCCGGCAGGCCGCGCTCACCGCCGCCGGCCTGCGCGCCGGCGGCTCCGCCGCGCTGTGCCTGGCCCCCTCGCTCGCGCTGGTCGCGAACCTGCTGGCGGGCTGGCGGATCGGGGCGCAGGTCGCGTTACTCGACCACCGGCTCACCCCGTTCGAGACCGAACGGGCCCTGGGCCGGCTGGAATCCCAGGTCGTCGTCTCCGCGGACCCGGTCGGCGCGGGCCCCGCCCGCGGCTTCTACGACCAGCGCGACACCGCCAGGGCCCGCCCCGGCAGCCCCGCCCGCACCCCGCACGCGCTCGTCCAGCTCAGCTCGGGCTCCACCGGCCCTTCGAAGATCATCGGGCGGACGGCCGCCGACCTCATCGCCGAACTCGGGCGCTACGCCCTGATGGACGGCGTCCCGCGGGCCGGCGAGCGCATCGTGTCCATGGCGTCCATGGTCCACGTCCTCGGGCTCGTCGGCGGCCTGATGCACAGCCTGCACGCCGGCGTCCGGCTCGTCTTCCCGCAGCGGGCCACCGGCGAGGGCATCCTCGCCGCCGTCGCCGCGGGGCCCGAGCCGACCACGCTGCTCGGCGTGCCCTTCCATATCGAGCTGCTCACCTGGGTCGCGGAGCCGCCCCGGCTGCCGCAGCTCACCGGCATGACCACCGGCGGCGAGCTGGTCAGGGCCCAGGTCCACGACGCCTTCACCGAGCGCTACGGCGTCCGGCTCGGCAGCATGTACGGGATGACCGAGGTCGGCGTCATCGCCACCGACCTCTTCGGCGAGCACCGCCCCGAGGTCACCCCCGCGCCCGGCATGACGATCACCGAGTCCGCCGGCGAACTGCTCATCGCCACCGACCAATCGCCCTACCTCGGCACCACCGACCCGGCCCGCTGGTCCGACGGCTGGCTCCACACCAGGGACGGCGGCACCGTCGACCCGGCCACCGGCCGGATCCGCGTGCTGGGCCGCCTCGACTCCCAGGTCTCCGTCGGCGGCCTCAAGGTCGACCTCACCGAGGTCGAGCACACGCTCGCCGCGCTGCCCGAAGTGGCGGAAGCGGTCGTCGTGTTCGGCACCTCGATCGAGGCCTACGCGGTGCTCCGCGAGCCCGGCACCGCCGCCGCGGTGGAGGCCGGCCTCACCTCCCGGCTGGCCGCGTACAAGCGCCCCCGCCTGCTGCACTTCGTCGACCGCCTGCCGCGCACCGCCACCGGAAAGCTCGTACGCGACCACGCCGCCCTGCGCGCCGCCGACCGCGGCGCGCACCGCCAACCCGCCACCAGGGAAGGGAATCCCCGCGATGTCCACTGACGAGATCCGAGCCTTCGTGCTCACCTCGCTGACCGAGATGAACTACAGCATCGCCGGCGTCGACGACGACACCCCCCTCGGCCCTGCCGGTGTCGACCTGGAATCCCTTTCCCTGGCCGAACTCGGCATCCGCGTCGAGGAGCGCTTCGGCGTGATGTTCGAGGAGGACGAGGCGGAGCTGCTCGGCACGATGACCGTCGGCGAATTCGGCGCGGCGCTCGCGGCGCGCATCTCGGCCCTGCCGGCCGCGGGCCAGTGAGCGGTCAGCCCGCTCCCGGGCCTGTTCCCGACCGGGCCGAGATCCTCTCGATCCTCGCCGCCTTCGGCGACCGCTCCCCCGAGGACGTCCCCGAGGGCATCGACTCGATGGAACTGGCCTGGCTGGTCCACCAGATCGAGCAGCGCTACGGCGGCAGCGTGGACGACGAGGCGATGACGCGGATGACCACGGTGTCGGCGGCGCTCCAGGTCCTCGCCGAACTGCGCGCGGGCGCGGGCGCCTCCGGCGGCTCCGAACGGGACGGGCATGGCTGAGCAGTGGCGGCGGCGCGAGGCGGGCGGCACGGGCCCGGGGGTACGACGGGGGCCCGAGGCCGTCGTCGTCACCGGGATCGCCGTCCTCAGCGCCTTCGGGGACGGCGTCGGGGCGGTGCTCGACGCCGCTCTCGACGGGACGCCCGGCTTCACGCCCGTGAGCCGCTTCGGGGTCGACGGGCGGCGGTCCCGGCACGCCGCCGTGCACCCCGGGGCGCCGGTGCTCGCCGACGAGTTGACGCGGATGATCGGGCAGGCCTGCGACCAGGCCGGGCTGGGCGCCGTCCAGCGCGCCGGCTGCGAGCTGTACCTGGCGGTGCACGGCGACCCCGCGCTGCCGCGCGCGGCCGAGGACGAGCGGCCCGCGCACGGCGCCGACACCTTCGCCGGAGCCGTCGCCCGGCGCGGCGGGCTGTCCGGCACGGCGCGGGCCTACACCTCGGCCTGCGTGGCGTCGAGCACGGCCGTGGCGGACGCCGCCGCGTCGATCGCCCGGGGGCGGGCGGAGCGCGTCGTGGTCGCCGCCGGATACCTGGTCGACGCCGACCAGTTCGCCGTCTTCGACGCCGGGCGGGCGCTCGCCCGCGACGGTCGGGTACGGCCCTTCAGCGCCGGGCGCGGCGGGCTGCTGCTGGGCGACGCGGTGGTCGCCGTGGTGGTCGAGTCGGCGTCCGCCGCGCGGGCCCGCGGGGCGGAACCGCTCGCGCGGCTCGCCGGCTGGGGGCGGACCGGCGACGCCCACCACGTGTGCCGGCCGCGGCCCGACGGCGCGGGACTGGCCCGCGCGATGGCCGACGCGCTGACCCGCGCGGAGCTGCGGCCCGAGCAGATCGGCTACGTCAACGCCCACGGCTCCGGCTCCCCGGCCGGCGACACCGCGGAAGCCGCCGCGCTGCACCGGGTGTTCGGCGACGCGGCCGCGTCCTTACCGGTCAGCTCCACCAAGTCCGTGCACGGCCAGGCCCTGGAGGCCGGCGCCCTGCTCGAACTGGCCGTCACCATCGCGGCCCTGCGCGCCGGCTCGCTCCCGGTCAACGCCGGCTACCTCGGCCCCGACCCGGACTGCGAACTCGGCCTCATCCTCGACCGGCCCGCGCCGGCCGCCTCCGCGTACGGCCTGAGCCTGACCACGGCCTTCGGCGGCGCGAACACCGCACTCCTGGTGGGCGCCCCGTGACCGCCACCCTCACCGCCTTCACCGCCCGGGGCCCGCTGCCCGCGCAGGCCGAGTCCGCGGGCCTGCGCGTCCTCGCGGCCGCCGCCTGGCCCGAATTCCCCGCCGACGCGCCGCCGCCCCAGCTCCCCGGCTTCATCCAGTCGTCCTTCAGCCCCCTGGCGGCGGAAGCCGCCCACCGCTGCCTCACCCGCCGGCCGCCGACGCCCCCGGAAGCGGCGTCCGCGGACGACCTGGCACCCGCTGCCGTCCCCGCCGGCCGCGTCACCGCCGTGGTCATCGTCAGCGCCTTCGGCGACCTCGCCAACGCGACGCATGTCGCCCGGGTCGTCGACGGCGGCGGGGCGCTCAGCCCGCTGATGTTCTTCCAGGCCGTGCCCAACGCCGTCGCCGGCCACGTGGCCGCGCGCTGGGAGCTCGACGGGCCCGTCGTCTGCGTGGCGGACGCGGCCGCCGGGGTCGACGTGGCCCGGCTGCTCGTCGAGGACGGCGACGCCGACGAGGTGCTGCTGATCCGCGTCGACCAGGGCGTCGGCGCCGCGGGGGCGGACCGGGCGGAGGCCGTACTCGTGACGGGGACGACATCGCACAGTGGAGGAGAGCAGCCGTGACAGGTGCGGGCAAGCGCGAGGACGTCGTCATCACCGGGATGGGCATGGTGACCCCGGTGGGGACCAGCGCCGACGAGGTCATGGCGGCGATGTGCGAAGGGCGGTCCGGGCTCAGCCGGCCGGCGGCGGGCAGCCTGCTGGACGGCAGCCTCGACGTGGGCGCCTTCGGGCCGCCGATCGACCCCGAGTCCGTGCTGTCGGGGCCCGAGGCCAGGGTCGTGGACCGCTACATCGTGATGGCCCTGCAAGCCGCCGGGGACGCGCTGGCCGACGCCGGGATCGAGGTCGGACGGGACGTGGACCCGTACCGGACCGGGGTGATCCTCTCCGGCACCGGCGGTCTCGCCACCCTGGAGGCGCAGGTCATCACCAGGACGCAGCGCGGGCGTCTCGGCGTCAGCCCGTACCTGCTGCCGGGGATGCTGCCCAACATGGGGGCGGCCCGGGTCGCGATCAAGCACGGCATCCGCGGCTACAGCTCCTCGATCGGCACCGCCTGCGCGGCCGGCGCGCAGTCCGTGGGGGAGGGGCTGCGGCTGCTGCGCGCGGGCGAGGCGGACGTCGTGGTGTGCGGGTGCAGCGAGGCGCCGCTCTTCCCGACGCTGGCCGACACCTTCAACAACGCCCGCGCCCTGGCCCGGGGCTGGGCCGCCGACCCGACCGGCGCGAGCCGGCCCTTCGACCGGCGGCGCAACGGCCTGGTGCTAGGCGAGGGCGCCGGCGTCCTGGTCCTGGAGCGGGCCGAGCACGCCGACGCGCGCGGCGCGGCCGGCTACGCGGCCGTCCTGGGGTGGGGCGCCACCAACGACGCCCACCACCCCACCACCCCGCACCCCGAGGGCGAGGGCGCGGCCGCCTGCATGCGGCAGGCGCTGGCCGACTCCGGGCTCGAACCCGCCGACATCGGCTACATCAACGCGCACGGCACCAGCACCAAGATCGGCGACCGCGCGGAAGCCCTCGCGATCCGCCGGGTCTTCGGCGTGGACGGGCCGCCGGTCAGCGGCACCAAGGCGGTCACCGGGCACATGCTCGGCGCCTCCGGCGTCGTCGAGTCCGCCGTCTCGGTCCTGGCGCTGCGCCGCGGCCTGCTGCCGCCGACGCACAACCTGGACGACCCGGACCCGGCCTGCGACCTCGACCACGTCCGCAAGGGCCCGCGCCCGGCCCCGGGGATCGGCCAGGTGATGTCGAACTCGTTCGGCTTCGGCGGCCACAACGTCAGCCTCGTCTACGGCCGTCCGGGAACGCGGCTTTCCCGCGCGGTCTGACGGCACGTGAAAAACAAGCGTGGCACCAGCACGTACAGCAACACCGAGCCCATCAACACCAGGCACAGCGACACCAAGCACCGCGTCGGCAATTAAGGAGCGGAAATGGACTACCTCGGCATCGATCATGTCGAGTTCTACGTGGGTGACGCGCGCCAGGCGGCGTTCGTCCTGTGCTCCGCCTTCGGCTTCCGCCTCCTGGGGCAGGGCGGTCCCGAGACCGGCCTGCCCGGCCAGCGCAGCCTGCTGCTGGGCCAGGGCGACTGCCGGGTGCTGCTGACGTCGGGCCTGCTGCCCGACCACCCCGCGGTGGACTACGTATCCCGGCACGGCGACGGTGTGGCCGTGATCGCCTTCGGCACCAGCGACGCCAAGTCCTCCTTCGCCGCGGCCGTCGCGGGCGGCGCGACCGCGATCGACGCACCGCGGACGTACGACGGCAAGGACGCCTCCGTGCGGACCGCGACCGTCTCCGGCTTCGGCGACGTCATGCACCGGCTGGTCGAACGGCACGGCACGGAAGGGGACTTCCTGCCCGGCGCCGTCGAGATGCTGGACGGGCCGCCGCCGGCGGCCGAATCGGACCTGCTGCGGACCATCGACCATGCCGCGGTCTGCCTGGAGGCCGGCACCCTGGACGCCACCACCCGCTTCTACCAGCAGGCCTTCGGCTTCGACCTGATCTTCGAGGAGTACATCGAGGTCGGCGGCCAGGGGATGTTCTCGCAGGTGGTGCAGAGCCCCGGCGGCGGCGCCACGCTCACCCTGATCCAGCCGGACCTGAGCCGCTCGCCCGGCCAGATCGACGACTTCCTGGCCTGGCACGCCGGCCCCGGCGTGCAGCACCTCGCGCTCAGCAGCCAGGACATCGTCGCCGCCGTCGACGCGCTCGGCGAGCGGGGCGTCGGCTTCGCGCCCACCCCGGCCAGCTACTACGGCTCGCTCGACGGCCGGCTCGGGGCCGTCGACCTGCCGGTGGAGCGGCTGCGGCCGCGCGGCATCCTCGTCGACCGCGACCACTGGGGGCAGATGTACCAGATATTCGCCAAGTCCCTGCATGTGCGGCGGACCTTCTTCTGGGAGCTGATCGAGCGGCACGGCGCCCGCACGTTCGGCACCAGCAACATCCCGGCGCTCTACGAGGCCAAGGAGCGGGAACTGGCCGCCGTCCGCGAGACCACCCAGGCAGGCCTGTGATGACGACGACCCACGACGCGAACCCCTTCACCCTGACCCCCGCCGAGGCCGCGCTGCTGCCGGACGAGGACGACGTCGCCTTCTACGCCCAGCACGGCTGGTACCTCACCAGGAAGCTGCTGGCCGACGAGGAGGTCGACGAGCTGGTCGCCGCCAGCGAGCGCTACTACGCCGGCGAGCGCAGCCGTACGCTGCCGGTCCGCCCGCCCCGGCTGGCGGCCTGGCAGCCCTCCGACGGACCCGTCCAGCGCCACAACGACTACGTGCACGTCGAGAGCGACCCGCTCGCCCGGATCCTGCGCAAGCCGCTGATCGGCGCGGTCGCCGCCCGGCTGGCCGGCGCGGCGGAGATCCGGGTCTTCCAGTCGACGCTGATACTCAAGCCCGCCGTCGACGGCGAGCCGAGCAACATCGTGCCCTGGCACTTCGACAAGCACTACTGGTCGACGTCCACCTCGGAGCGCATGCTCACCGCCTTCATCCCCTTCCACGACTGCGGCGAGGAGATGGGCACCCTCACCGTGGTCGACGGCAGCCACCACTGGAAGGAGACCGGCAGGGACGACTCGATGACCCGGCATTTCGCCGAGCGCGACAAGGCCGACCTGGAGCGGGTGCTCGCCGAGAACGCCGCCTACAACGGGGCCGAGATCCGCAAGGTGCCGCTGGTCATCCCCAAGGGCCACATGAGCTTCCACCACTGCCTGACCTACCACGGCAGCGGCCCCAACCGCAGCGGCCGGCCGCGCCGCGCCGTCTCCCTCCACCTGCAGGACGGCGACAACGAATACCGCCGCTTCCCGCTGAGCGGCGGCGGCGAGGCCGCGTACAACCACGACGTCCTGGTCCGGCGGCTGCCGGACGGCCGGCCCGACTACGCCGACCCCGACTACTGCCCGGTGCTGTGGCGCGCGCCATGACCGCAGCCGACCTCTACCGCACGGTCGCCCTGATCCGCGGCTTCGAGCAGCGGGCCGTCGAGCTGGTGCGCACCGGCGTGATCAGCGGCGGCATCCACCCCTGCACCGGGCAGGAGGCCGTCGCCGCCGGCACGTGCGCCGCGCTGCGCCCCGACGACGTCATCACCAGTACCCACCGCGGCCACGGGCACGTCCTGGCCAAGGGGGCGGACCCGGCCAGGATGATGGCCGAGCTGGCGGGCCGCACCACCGGGCTCAACCAGGCGCGGGGCGGCTCCATGCACGCGGCCGACTTCGGCGCGGGCGTCCTCGGGGCCAACGCGATCGTCGGCGCCGCCGTGCCGATCGCGACCGGCGCGGCCTGGGCGATGCGGCAGCAGGGGTCCGACCGGGTCGCGCTCGCCTACTTCGGCGACGGCGCCGTCAGCCAGGGCGTGGTGCTGGAAACCTTCAACCTGGCCGCGCTGTGGCGCGTCCCGGTCGTCCTGGTCTGCGAGAACAACGGCTTCGCGACCTCCATGCGCCCCGCCGACACCATGGCCGGCTCGGTCCTCGGCCGCGCGGCGGCCTTCGGCATCCCGGCGAGCGCGGTGGACGGCATGGACCCGCAGGCGGTGCTCGACGCGACCGCCGAGGCCGCCGACCGCGCCAGGTCGGGCGGCGGCCCCACGCTGCTGGAGTGCGTCACCTTCCGCTTCGACGCCCACCACACCTGGGAGCACACCGCCCGCCCCCGCTACCGCACCGACGACGAGGTGGCGGCGGGCCGGGCCCGCGACCCGCTGGAGATCCAGGGCGCCCGCATCCCCGCGGCCACCCGCGCCGCGATCGACGCGGAGACGGCGGCGCTGCTGGACGAGGCGGTGCGCTTCGCGCTCGACAGCCCGCACCCCGACCCGGCCGGCGCCCTCGACCACCTCTATGCCACCGGGATGCGGCCCAGGGCGGGGGCGCTCTGATGCCCAACCTCTCCTACCTCAAGGCGCTGAACCGCGCCATCGGCGACGAGATGGAACGCGACCCGGCCGTCTGCGTCCTCGGCGAGGACATCGGGGTCGCGGTCACCTACGCCACCGCCGGGCTGCTCCGCCGCTTCGGCCGCGACAGGGTGCTGGACACGCCCATCTCCGAGCAGGCCTTCACCAGTTTCGCGACCGGTGCGGCGATGGCCGGGATGCGGCCGCTGATCGAGTTCCAGATCCCCGCGCTGCTCTTCCTGGTCTTCGAGCAGATCGCCAACCAGGCGCACAAGTTCTCGCTGATGACCGGCGGCCAGACGCGGGTGCCGGTGACGTACCTGCTGCCCGGGTCCGGCTCCCGGGACAGCTGGGCGGGCCAGCACTCCGACCACCCGTACAGCCTGTTCGCGCACGTCGGCGTCAAGACGGTGGTGCCGGCGACGGCGTCGGACGCCTACGGCCTGCTGGTGACGGCGATCAGGGACGACGACCCCGTCGTCGTCTTCGCCCCCTCCGGCGCCCTGGCCTCCCGCGAGAACATCGACTTCGACGCGCTGGCCCCGGTGCCGCTCGGCTCGGGCCGCGTCCACCGCTCCGGCACCGACGTGACCGTGGTGGCGGTGGGCCACCTCGTGCACGACGCGCTGGCGGTCGCGGACGACCTGGCCGGCTCGGTGTCGGTCGAGGTCTTCGACCCGCGCTCGCTCTACCCCTTCGACTGGCAGGGTCTCGCCGCGTCGCTGGAGCGCACCGGGCGGCTGGTGGTGGTCGACGACTCCAACCGCACCTGCGGCATCGGCGCGGAGATCGTCGCGACCGCCGCGGAGGAGATGCGCCTGACGGCGCCGCCGCGCCGGGTCACCCGGCCCGACGGCGCGGTGCTCCCCTTCGCCCGCGAGCTCGACCTGGCGTGCCAGCCGACCCGCGGGCAGCTGCGGGCGGCCGTGGAGAAGGCGGTTGGGGTCTGACATGACAAGGCGATACGAAGGAGGAACGCTGTGACCGGCAGCAACATCCGGGCCAGACTGGCCGCCGACCCCGAACTCGGCGCGGGCAATGTGCTGCCCAAGCTGTTCGAGCACGGGGCCGACCCGGAAGGGCCGGGGGCCGCCTTCGACACCCCGGTCGACGGGCTTCCCGCCTGGCAGCAGCTCAGCCTCGGGCAGTTGCGCGAGCGGGTGGCGGCCAGGGCCGCCTGGTGGCACGAGCACGGCATCGGCCCGCGCGACCCCGTCGCGATCCACGTCTCCGACGCGGCGGACTGCCTGCTGAACTTCCTGGCACTGGCCTGGCTCGGCGCGATCCCCGCGCTCATGAACACCTACCTGCCCGGCGACATCGCCGCCGAATACATCCGGCGGCTGCGCGGTGTCGCCCTCGTCACCGACGCCGAGCACCGCGAGCGGCTGGCCGGCCACGACCTCGGCCTCACCGTCCATGCCGACGCGGCCGAGGTCGGCACCGCGGACCCGGCCGCCGCTCCCGCGCCCTACCGCCACCACCCCGACGACCCGATCGCCATCACCCACTCCTCGGGCACCACCCGGATGCCCGCCGCGGTCGTGCACTCCAACGCCAGCCTCTTCGCGGCCACCCGGCTCTTCCGGCTCTCCGCGCCGCGCGCCCGTGGCGCGGAGCGGATACTCAGCGCGCTGCCCGCCGCCCACGCCGCCGGCATCTCGGCGCTGAACATGGCGCTGTGCCTGCGCAGCGACCTGCTCCTGCTGTCCACGCAGAACGACGGACCCGCCGTGGTGCGGGCCATCGAGCGCTGGCGGCCGAGCGGCGTCCTCGGATTCGCCGCCACCTGGGCCCAGTTGGCGCGGCAGGACCTGACCGCGCACGACCTGGACTCGGTGTCGCTCTGGTTCAACACCGGCGACTGCGCCCACGAGCCGCACATCCGCCGCCTCGTCGCGGCCGGTTCGCGCGAGACCGCCACCCGCGAGGGGGTGCGCCGCGCCCCCGGGTCCAGCTTCGTGGACGGCCTCGGCTCCACCGAGATGGGCCACTCCGCCTTCCACATCACCCACACCACGGCGACCTCGCGCTACGGGCGCTGCGTCGGGGTGCCCCACGGCTTCGCCGAGGTCGCGCTGCTCGACACCGACACCGGCGAGGAGGTGCCGGTCGGCCAGGTCGGCCAACTGGGTCTGAAGGCACCGACGCTGGCGCCCGGCTACTGGAACGACTCGGCGGCCACCTACCGCAACCGGATGCGCGGCTACTACCTCACCGGCGACCTGATGTACCGCGACGAGGAGGGCTACTACTTCCACGTCGACCGGGCCGTCGACGCCGTCGACCTCGGCGGCGGCGAATGGCTCTACACCGCCATGTCCGAGGAGCGCATCCTCGCCCGCTGCCCCGACGTGCACGACTGCACGGTGGTCTCCGCCGAGGTCGGCGGCCGCGTCGTCACCGACGTCCTGCTCGCCCTGCACGCCGACGCCGACCCCGGCCTGGACCGTACGCCGGCGGTCCGCGCCGCACTGACGGCCGCCGCCGCCGCGACCCTGCGCAGGGTCGTGCTCATCTCCGAGGCCGACCTGATCACCGGGCCGACCGGCAAGGTCCGCAAATTCCTGATGCGGCAGCGGCATCGCGCCGAGACGGCAGGGGTGTGACATGCCAGAACCGGACGACAAGCAGGTCACCGAGCCCGCGGTCACCGAGCGGGTGACCGTCGACTTCGCAGGCGAGGGCGAGGGCGAGGACGAGATGTCCTGGGGGATGTGGGAGATCTGGTCCGCGATGGGCCGCCAGCAGAGCGCCCTGCCGATCGGCGGCCGGGCACCGCTCGACCCGGGCACGACCGTCGCCGACCTGGCCGAGGAACTGCGCTACCTGATGAGCCGCTTCCAGGCCATGCGCACCCGGCTGCGCTTCGACGCCGAGGGCCGCCCCACCCAGCGGCTCTTCGCCGAGGGCAGCACCGCGCTCGACGTCTACGACGCCGCCCCGGACGCCGACCCCGACGAGGTCGCCGCCGCGGTCGAACAGCGCTACCGGGACACCGAGTTCGACTTCGTCGACGAGTGGCCGGTCAGGATGGGCGCGGTAAGGCAGCACGGCAGGCCCACCCACCTGGTCACCGTCATGCACCACCTGGTCACCGACGCCATGGGCGGCGCGGTCATGCTCCGCGAGGTCAAGGCGCGCGAGACCGCGCCGGTGGCCGGCATGCAGCCGCTCGAACAGGCCAGATGGCAGCAGTCCCCGGCGGGGCAGCGGCACAGCGACCGGGTGCTGCGGCACTGGGAGAACGTCCTGCGGTCCGTCCCCGCCCGCCAGTTGCCCGGCCCCACCGACCCGCGCACCCCGCGCCACTGGGGCGCCGAATTCCGCTCCCCGGCGCTGAACGCGGCCCTGCCGTCGATCGCCGCACGCACCGGCGCGAACTACTCGGCCGTCCTGGTGGCCCTCTACGCCCTCGGCCTGTACCGGGCCACCGGCATCAGCCCCGCGGTGGTCAGGCCCGTCGTCAGCAACCGCTTCCGGCCGGGTCTGGCCGACGTGGTGTGCATGCTCGCCCAGGCGGGCGTCTGCGTCCTCGACGTGGAGGGCGCCACGCCCGAGGAGGTGGTCGAGCGGTCCCGGCGCGCGGGCATGTCGGTCTACAAGCACGCCTACTTCCACCCGGGCCGGCTCGACGAACTGACCGCGCGGATCTCCCGCGAGCGCGGCGAGGACGTCAGCGTGGGCACCTACTTCAACGACCGCAGGGCCCCGGTCGCGCTGGCGGACATCCAGCTCCCGGACCCCGAGGAGCTTGCCGCGACACTGCGTGCCGCCCAGGGCGCCGGCAGCTTCCGCTGGTTCGTCAAGCAGGACACCCAGATCGAGCGCTTCTTCGTCCACGTCGACGACATCCCCGAGGGCGTGGGCTTCGAGATCCGCATCGACACGCACTTCATCTCCCCGGCGGACGCGGAGGCCCTCGCCTGGGAGATGGAGGCGGCGGCGGTGGAGCTGGCGCTGGGCTCCGAGGGGGTCGCCGCTGACGTGACCGCCGCCGACCTGGCCGTCGAGGTGAGCCGGTGACGGCGCTGGCGGCGGTGTCGGCGTATCTGCCGGAGGGCAGGGTGCCGATCGAGGAGGTGGCCGCGCGGCTCGGCCTGAGCGGGATGCAGGCCAAGATATTCCGGCGCTACCACCGGCTCGGCGAGGTCGCCCTCGACCCGCACGGCGGCTTGGCCGACCTGCTGCGGGGCGCGCTCACCCGGCTCGACGGGCTGCGCGGCCAGGAGCACCGGGTCCGCTACGTCCTGCACGCCAGGACCTTCCCCACGGTCGTGCCCTATCCGCACGATCCTGTGCGGGAGTTGTGCGAGGAGTTCGGGATCGGCCATGCCGCCGTCTTCGCGGTCGGCCACCACGCCTGCGCGTCCGGCCTGCTCGCCGTCGACGCTGCGGGGCGGCTGCTCGCCGCCGACGGCGACCGCGACGGGCTCGCCCTCGTGCTCACCGGGGAGAAGGCCTTCACCCCGGAGGCCCAACTCGTCCCCGAGACCTCCCTCTTCGGGGAGGGCGCCGCCGCCTGCCTGGTCTCCGCCGCCGGGGAGCGGGACCGGCTGCTCGCCTACGCCACCGACCCGCGCGGGGAGTTCGACACCGACGACCAGGAAATGGCCCTGGAATTCCAGCGGGTGTACGCCGACACGCTCGCCGCCGCCGTCACGGCCGCCGTCGGCCGGGCGGGCCTCACGATCGACGAGGTCGGGGTGATCCTGCCGCACAACGTCAACCGCGTGGCCTGGCACCAGGTGTGCCGCACGCTCGGCTACCCGCGCGAGCGGGTCGTGCTCGACAACGTGGCGGCCACAGGCCACGTCTTCTGCGCGGACGGCTTCATCAACTACCTCACCGCGCGCGACCGCGGGCTGCTGCGGCAGGGCGAGCCGTACGTGATGGCGGCCGCCGGCGCCGGGCGCGGCGCCACCTTCTCGGCCATGGTCTTCGCACACTGAACCCGGGCCGGGCCACCGCCACCACCGACCACCCACCACCGCCACCGAAGGGACCACCGATGACGGAGCAGGACACCGCCCCGAGCGTCGCCGCCGACCCGGCGCTGCGCGACCGCCTGGTCGACAGCATCCGCGACCTCCTCCCGCACGTGCTCAAGCGCGAGGTCGCCGGGGTGACGGCGGACACCGAGCTGATGGAAGCGCTCGGGCTGAGTTCGACCACCGGCCTCGAACTCGTCCTCGAACTGGAGGAGCGCCTCGAACTGGAGATCAGCGTCGAGGAGTTGGGCCGCGACGACTTCGGCACGGTCGGCTCGCTCGCCGACTACGTCGCGGGAAACCTGCTCACGGAAGCGTGATGATGCGCACCTTCGTGCCTTACGGCGGCCCCGCCGACGAGGTCCCCGCCGGCTGGGGGATCCGCCGGGCGGTCCGGCTGGCCTTCCCCGAACCTGCGGCGCTGGCCGCCGACCCCGTCCACACCGAGCGGCTGCGCGTCTACCTCACCGACCTGCTCCGCCCCTACGGCATCGCCCTGGACGCCGGCGCTTCGGCCGGCGCGGGCCAGGCGTACGGCGAGATGGCGGAGGCGCTCATCGAGCGGGCCGTCCCCCCGGGCGAGTCCGTCGACCTGCTCGTCCTCGCCTACTCCGTCCCCGACATCGCCCCCGGCCGCGCCACGACCACCCGCCTGAGCCACGTCTGCCCCGGCAACCCGATGGCCTTCGCGGTCACCGACCAGGGCGCGGCCGCCCCCTTCACCGCGCTGCGCCTGATCCGCGCCTACGCGGGCCGGCTGCGACGCGCGCTGCTGCTGGTCGTGGAGCAGCCCTCGCTGCCCTACGCCCCCGGCGTCCCGGTCGCCCTCCCCGCCACGTCCTCGGGCGTGGCGATCCTCCTCGGCCCGCCGACCCCGGGCACCCCCACGACCCCCCTCGGCCCGGTGACCACCGGCCGCGCCTCCGCGGCGGAGGCAGGCGCCGCCTTGTCCGCGCTGGTCAACGGGGCGGACGCGCCGGCCGACCCCGCCGCCCCCGCGACGGTGGTCCTCGGCTCGGCGCTCGCCGCCCAGGCCCCGCTCCTGCCCGCCGCCCACCGGGTGCTCACCGCCACCGCGGGCCGCCCCACCACCGGCGTGTGGTGGGAACTTGCCGCCGAGCTGTCGACGCCGTCCGGCGAACCGGCCCCCCTGCTCCTGGCCGACCACGACCCGCTCTCGGGCACCCTGTCCGTGGCCGCCCTCACCGCGGCCGCCGAGGCGCTCCCCGCCGCGGCGGCCGCCGGGAGCGCGCGATGACCGCCCCCGCGCGGCGCGTGCCGCCGCCGCAGGGTCGGGCGCCCGAGCTGCGCCTGCCGCCGCCCCAAGGCCCCGCACCGGCGCGGCATGTCCCGCCGCCGCGAGACCCGGCCCCCGTGCGGGTCGAGGACTACCGGCGCATCGCGCGGCGGCGGCTCGGCCGGCCGGTCTGGGACTTCATCGACGGCGGCGCCGAGAGCGAGCGGACCGTCGCGGCGAACCGGCGTGCCTTCGGGCGGGTCACGCTGCGGCCGCGCGTGCTGGTCGACGTGTCGCGGTGCGACACCGCGACGGAGCTGCTCGGCGCGCGGGTGGGGACGCCGATCGCGGTCGCGCCGACCGCGTATCACCGGCTCGTGCACCAGGACGGCGAGGTCGCCACCGCCGAGGGCGCCGGTGCGGCCGGGGCGCTGTTCGTGGTCAGCATCTACGCCAGCCGCACCCTGGAGGACATCGCCGCCGCGGCGGCGGGCCCGCTGTGGATCCAGCTCTACTGGCTGCGCCGCCGCGAACTGCTCGCCGAACTCGTCGCCAGGGCGGCCGCCGCGGGCTGCCGCGCGGTCGTACTGACCGTGGACGCGCCCCGGTTGGGGCGGCGGCACCGCGACGCGCGCAACGGCTTCGCCCTCGACCCCGGCATCCGGGCCGCCAACCTGGACGCGGCCCTGATGACCGCCGCCCACCTGCCCGCCGCCGGGCGCTCCGCGCTGGCGGAGCACGCGGCCGAGGCCGTCGACCCGTCCGTGACGTGGTCCGACCTCGCGTGGCTACGGGAGCGCAGCGACCTGCCGCTGGTGCTCAAGGGCGTCCTCACCGCCGAGGACGCCGCAGCGGCGGTGGCGCACGGCGCCGACGCGATCATCGTGTCCAACCACGGCGGCCGCCAACTCGACCGCGCGAGCGCCAGCCTGGACGCGCTGGCCGAGGTGGTGGCCGCGGTCGGGGGCTCGTGCCCGGTGCTGCTGGACGGCGGGGTGCGCGGCGGCACCGACGCCTTCGCCGCCCTCGCGCTGGGGGCGAGCGCGGTGCTGCTGGGCCGGCCCGTCCTGTGGGGGCTCGCGGCGGACGGCGCCGCCGGGGTGGCCGGCGTCCTCGGCCTGGCCACCGAGGAGTTGGCCCACACCATGGCGCTGGCCGGTCGGCCGGACCTGGCGTCGATCGACAGATCAGCGGTCACGCTGAGAGCGGAGGCACGATGACGTTCGAGCTGCGACGCGACGACCTGCACGCCTCCGTCTCCGACCCGGAATCCGCGTCGATGAACTTCCTCAACGAGGTCGCCGCCCGCTTCCCCGACGCCATCTCGCTCGCCGCGGGCCGCCCCTACGACGGCTTCCACAGCACCGACGAGCTGCCCCGCTACCTCGCGGGCTACCTCGCCCACCTGGAGGCGCTCGGCCTCACCCACGAGCAGCGGCAGCGCCAGCTGCTGCAATACGGGCGGACCAACGGCTACCTGGGCGCGCTCATCGCCCGCATGCTCGACGTGGACGAGGACATCTCGGTGCCCGAGCAGGCGGTCATGGTCACCAGCGGCTGCCAGGAGGCCATGGTCATCGCGCTGCGCGGCCTGTGCGCGCGGCCCGGTGACGTGGTGCTGGCGGTCGACCCCTGCTACGTCGGGCTCACCGGGGCGGCCCGGCTGCTCGGCGTCGAGGTCGTGCCGGTGCCGGAGTCCGCCGACGGGCTCGACCCGGAGACGGTGCCCGCGGTGGTGGCCGCGGTGAGGGCCAGTGGGCGGCGGCCGCGCGCGCTGTATGTGGTGCCGAGTTTCGCGAACCCGTCGGGCGCGTCCATGCCGGTGGCGGCGCGGCGGCGGCTGCTTGAGGTCGCCGAGGAGGCCGGGCTGCTGATCCTGGAGGACGACCCCTACGGCCTCTTCGGCCTGGACGACGAACCCCGGCCCACGCTCAAGGCGTTGGACACCGGCCGACAGGTCGTCTACCTCGGCTCGTTCGCCAAGTCCTGCTTCCCCGGGGCCCGGGTGGGCTTCCTGGTCGCCGACCAGACGGTGGTCGCCGCGGACGGCGGGCGGGCTTTCCTGGCCGAAGAACTGTCCTCCGTCAAGAGCCTGTTGACGGTCAACACCTCGCCGGTGGCGCAGGCGGTCATCGGCGGCTTCCTGGTCGAGGCCGGGTGCAGCCTGCGGGCGGCGGCCAAGGAGAAGATCGCCTTCTACCGGGGGAATCTGCGTATCCTGCTCGACGCGTTGGAGCGCAGCTTCGGCGACGACCCCCGGGTGCGCTGGAACGCCCCCGCCGGCGGCTTCTTCGCCGTGGTCGACGTGCCGCTGACAGCCGACGAGGCGATGCTGGAGACCTCCGGCCGGGACTACGGGGTGCTGTGGACCCCGATGAGCTTCTTCTACGGACCCGGGTCCGGCGGCGGCCGCCGGTCGATCCGGCTGTCGTGCAGCGCGCTGCCGCCGGACCGCGTCGAGGAGGGTGTGCGCAGGCTGGCCGAACTGGTCGGGGACCGGGCGGTGCCGGCGTGACGGACCTCGTCGAGGTGTGGCTGGTGGCCGACCGGCGCCCGGACTGCGCCCTGGACGGGCTGCTCGCCGTGCTCGACGCGGACGAGCGGCAACGCGCCGAGGCCTACCGCTCGGCCGACGACCGGCGCCGCTTCGTGCTGGCGCACGCCGCCCTCCGCCACGTCGTCGCCGGGCGGCTCGGCGCACCCCCTGCCGAGATCCGCTGGGCGCGCGGCCCGCACGGCAAACCCGAACTCACCGGTCCCTGGCGCGGGACCGAGGTCAACCTCTCCCACTCCGGCGACGTGGCGATGGTCGCGCTGGCCGCCTACCGCCGCGTCGGCGTCGACGTCCAGCGCGTGCTCCCGCACCTGGACGCCGCCGCGATGGCCGCCCGCTACTTCCCCCCGGAGGAGGCCGCCGCCATCCGCGCGACCCCCGACCCCGCGACCCGCGCCACCCTCTTCGCCCACCTCTGGTCCCGCAAGGAGGCCCTGACCAAGGCCCACGGCGGCCGCCTGACCCAGGGCCTGCGCATCCCGGTGACGCCATCGTTCGGGCAGGCGGCCGGCTCGGGCGCCTACGCCCCGTACGCCGACGGTCCGCGGGCGGACGGCCCGTACGTCGACGGTCCGCGGGCGGACGGCCCGTACGCCGACGGGCTACCCGCCACCGGCCCGCTCGCGGACGGCCCACGTACGGACGTGCGGTGCGCGGCCGGTCCGGCGGCCGACGACCGGCACGCGGCTGTCCCGTCCGCAGACCGCACGCCGCCGCCCCGGCACCCCGACGACGCGTGGGCCGGGGGCTACCGCATCAGCGACGTGCCCGCCCCGCCCGGCTACCGGGCGGCCGTCGCCCTGTCCGGGCGGTCGGACTACCGGGTGACCTGCCACCGATGGACCTGGCCGGTCCCGGCGCGGTGAAGCCACCGCGCCAGTGTCGCGCGCAGGCGCGCGTCACCCGTCGCACGCGGCGGCGTACGCCCGGCCCCACGCCGACCCCGACCCCGCCCGACCCCCACACCCCCCGGAGGTACCCGGTATGCCGCTCGATCCGCAGATCCAGGCCCTGCGCGACCAGCGCGCCCGCAGCGGCGAGGCGCCGCTCTACATGCTCACCGTCGAGCAGGCGCGGGCCGCCGACCTGGCCGCGATCCAGGCGGCCGGGGGGAGCCCGCGGGCCTTGCACAGCGTCGAGGACCGGAAGATCCCCGGGCCCGACGGCGTCCTGCCCGCGCGGGTCTACCGGCCGAGCGGTGAACGGCGACTGCCGGTGCTGCTCTACTACTTCGGCGGCGGCTGGACGCTCGGCAGCATCGACACCGCCGACGTCCTGTGCAGGACGCTGGCTGCGGAGGCCGGGTGCCTGGTCGTCAGCGTCGGATACCGGCTGGCGCCGGAATTCCCGTTTCCCGCGGCGGTGCACGACTGCCATGCCGCCCTGCGCTGGGTCGCCGCCCATGCGGACGAGATCGGCGCCGACCCGGCGCGGCTGGCGGTCGGCGGCGACAGCGCGGGCGGCAACCTCGCGGCCGCGGTGACGCTGCTCGCCCGGGACCGGGGCGACATCGGGCTGGCCGGACAGCTCCTGGTGTACCCGAACACCGACCAGCCGGCCGACGCCGCCTCGGCGCGCGACAGCGAGAGCGCCGACCCGTACCTCTTCAACCACCACTCGGTGGCCTGGTACGCCCGCCACTACCTGCGCGACCCGGCCGACGCCGCCGACCCGCTGGCGTCACCGCTGCGGGCCGCCGACCTGAGCGGGCTGCCGCCGGCCCTGGTCATCACCGCCGAGTACGACCCGCTGCGCGACCAGGGCGAGGCGTACGCGCGGCGCCTCGCGGAGGCCGGCGTGGCGGTCGAGGCCACCCGCTACCCGGGCATGGCCCACGGCTTCTTCGCCATGGCCGGCGCGGTCGACGCCGCCACCACCGCCAACCTCCAGGCGGCCCGCCACCTGCGCCGCTGGTTCGGGCTGCCGGACAGGCCCTAGCTAGTCGCCCAACCGCGAGGCGAGCCAGGCGAGTTGGCGGCGGGTGTGCAGCGCCTCGCCGCCCTCGTGGTGGTTGAACGGGTAGACGTGGACGGTACGGTCCGCGCGCCCGGGGCGGGCCGAGCCGTAGTGGTTGCAGGCGGCGAAGACCGTGCTGGGCGGGCAGACCGTGTCGCGCAGGCCGACGCCGACGTGGACGGGGGCGGTGGCGCGGCGGGCGAAGAGGACGCCGTCGACGTAGGACAGGGTGCGGCGGACGTCGGCCTCCGCCTCGCGGTTCACGGCGAGATAGCGGACGATCTCGCCGTACGGGTCCGCGTCCGTGATGTCGATGGCGCGCTGGATGTGGCACAGGAAGGGCGCCGAGACCATCAGCGCGGCGAGGTCCGGGACGAGGCCGGCGACCGCGAGCGCCAGGCCGCCGCCCTGGCTGTTGCCCACCGCGGCCACCCGGTCCCGGTCGACGCCCGGGAGCGCGCGGGCCGCGGTGACGGCGCGGACGGCGTCGGTGATCAGGCGGCGGTAGTAGTAGTCGTGCGGGGAGCGTATGCCGCGGGTCGCCACGCCGGGGCCGCCGGGGGCGCCGCCGCCCGGGTCGGGGGTGTCGCCGCCGTTGCCGTACAGGTCGCCCTGGCCGCGGCTGTCCATCAGCAGGTGCGCGTAGCCGGCGGCGGCCCAGGTCAGCCGCTCGTGCGGGAGGCCGCGGCCGCGGCCGTAGCCGAGGTATTCGACGACCGCGGGCAGCGGGGCGCCGGCGCCGCGGGGGCGGGTGAACCAGCCGCGCACGGGCTGGCCGCCGTAACCGGCGAAGGTCACGTCCCAGGTGTCGACCAGGCTCAGGCCCGCGTCCACCGGTGTGACGTCGACGAGCACCGGCGCGGCGTCCGACTGCTTCAGGGTGCCGGCCCAGAAGGCGTCGAAGTCGTCGGGCTCGGGCACCGCGGGGGCGTACCGCTCCAGCTCGGCGAGCGGAAGGTCGAACAGGGCCACAGGTCCTCCATCGGGTGCGTGCCGCGCGTGCGGGATCGGACGGGAAGCGCTCAGCAGGAAGCGGGGAGCACGAAGCGGGGTGCGGGAAGCCGCGCGGATCAGCGGCCCGGTCTGGGCGGCGCGGTGCTCTCCCGGACGATCAGCTCCGTGCCCAGGTCGATGCGGCTGCTCCGCACCTCGACGCCGGCCGCCAGGTCGAGCAGCATCCGGGTCGCGGCGCCCGCCATGTCGTGCAGCGGCTGGTGGACGGTGGTGAGCGGGGGCTCCGTCCACGCGGCGACCGGCAGGTTGTCGTAGCCGACGACGGACAGGTCGCCGGGCAGTTCGAGGCCGAGGTGCCGGGCGGCCCGCAGGACGCCCATGGCCTGCGCGTCGGATCCGGCGAAGATGGCGGTCGGCGGGTCGGGGAGCCGCAGCAGCTCCATGCCGTGCTCGTAGCCGGCGTCGAGGTAGAAATTGCCGTGCCGGACGAGTCCCTGGTCCATCGCGAGGCCCGCCTCGTCGTGCGCCGAGCTGAATCCGGCCACCCGGGCGCGGCTGCACAGCAGGTCCTCGGGGCCGGCGATGACGGCGATCCTGCGGTGGCCGAGCGCCAGCAGGTGGCGGGCGGCGATCAGGCCGCCGTTCCAGTTGTTGGAGCCGACGGTGGGGACCGAGGCGGGGGTCGCGCTGTCGGTGTCGACGGCGACGAAGGGCACCCGCTGCCTGCGGAGCTTCTCCTGCTGGGCGGGCGTGAGCCCGCACTGCACCAGCAGCACGCCGAGCGGCTGCCGGCCGACGATCAGGTCGAGCCAGGTGTCGGAGGGGCGGTGCCTGCCGCCCATCTGGGTGAGCACCAGTTCGACCCCGGCGGTGGCCGCCGCGCGCTCGACGCCGCGGATGATCTCCATCGCCCAGGCGGAGTCGAACTCGTGGAAGACCAGGTGGATCTGGCTGGTCGTCTCCGCCGGGCGCCGGGTCCTGCGGCGGTAGCGGTGCCGTTCGAGGCTGGCCTCGACCCGCGCCCTGGTGTCCGGCGCGACGTCGGGGCGTCCGTTGAGCACTTTGGAGACGGTCGCCACCGACACGCCGACCTCGGTGGCGATGACGGCGATCGTCGCGGCGCGCGGCCCGCCGGCTGGAACGGAACTGGTCAAGGGGTCAGCCCTACGCTGCTGGGTCGGCTGGGATGTCGAAAGTTTCGGCCTTCGTGAGGAAAACGGCTGAACCGAACTGGCGGCCAGGCGGTGAATATACGCCACGAGGCGGGCTCCGGCCAGGCTGAAAACCCGCTGTCAGGTCTCTTGACACCCTTTCTGTCACGTCCCTAGGCTGCCCGACACGTTAAGCAAGAGTTTCGAAAGTTTCGACTCCGCCCAGCCCCGGCCCCGCCCCCACCGACCGGACCAGGACCGGCCGGCACCGGACGTAAAGGACCATCACTGTGCGTATCGCCGTCCCGAACCAGCCCGCAGGACAGCTGACGGACGCATGGCGCTTCTGCGTCGGGACCGGCCGGTTCGATCTCGCGCTGCGCCGCGATTACCAGGACTCCCTCGCGCTCGTCCAACAGGACATCGGCTTCCGGTACATCAGGGGCCACGGCCTGCTGAGCGACGGCATCGGCATCCACCGGCCCTACGAGCACCAGGGCGAACGGCGGGTACGGCACTCCTTCGGCTATGTCGACCAGGTCGTCGACGCCTATCTCGACCTGGGCATCAAGCCGTTCGTGGAGCTGGGCTTCATGCCCTCGACGCTGGCCTCCGGCGACCAGACCGTCTTCTGGTGGCAGGGCAACGTCACCCCGCCGCGCGACTGGCGCGAATGGGCCGACCTGGTGGGCGCCACCGTCAGGCACCTCGTCGACCGCTACGGCCTCGCGGAGGTGCGCACCTGGCCGATCGAGGTGTGGAACGAGCCCAACCTGAAGGACTTCTGGGCCGGCGCCGACCAGGACGCCTACCACCGCCTCTACGAGGTCACCGCGAACGCCGTCAAGGACGTGGACGCCGAACTCCAGGTCGGCGGGCCCTCGCTGGCCCCCGGCTACCAGCCCGAGTGGCTGACCCGCTTCGCCGACTTCGTCGCCGGCAGCTCGGCGCCCATCGACTTCGTCAGCCGGCACGCCTACACCTCGGGGCCGGCGCAGCAGGTGCCCTTCGGCACCCACCAGACGCTCGGCCCCGCCTCGTCCCTGCTGGAGCAGTTCGCGGCGCCACGCCAGCAGCTGCACGGCACCGACCTGGCCGAACTGCCGGTGCACATCACCGAGTTCAACTCCTCCTACCGTCCCGACAACCACATTCACGACACCGCGCTGCACGCCGCCTACCTGGCACCGGTGCTCGCGGCCGGCGGCGACCTGGTCGACTCCTTCTCCTACTGGACCTTCAGCGACGTGTTCGAGGAGGTCGGCATCCCCACCGCCCTCTTCCACGGCGGCTTCGGCCTGCTGACGCACCGCCAGATCAAGAAGCCGACCTACCACCTCTACGCCTTCATGGCCCGCCTGGGCGACACCGTGCTGGCCCGCGGCGACGACCACCTGGTCACCCGCCACCCCGACGGCCGGATCGCCGTCCTGGCCTGGGCCCCCGTCGACGTCACCGGGGGCGAGGGCGTCGGCACGCACACCGTGCGGCTGTCCGTCCCGGTCGGCGGCCCCGGCGACTCGGCCGTCTACGCCCAGCGTTCCTCCGTCGCCGAGGACGCGGGCAACGCGTATGCCGCCTGGTGCGAGATGGGGCGCCCCGCCTCGCCCTCCCGGCGCGCGCTCGACGCGCTGCGGGAGGCCGCGGAGCCGGCCCGCAGCCACCACTCGCTGCCGGTCGCCGGCGGCCGGGCCGACTGCGACCTGGTGCTCGGCCGGCACGAGGTCACGCTGCTCGAACTGACACCCGTCCACGACGAGACCCCGCCGTGGTGGGACGAGAGCCGGCTGCTCGGCCTGACCCCGCGCCCGGCCGAGCCCGTCTGAGTGCCCGCGGGGCGCGGGCGGCCCCGACCTGCTGACCGGTGAACGCATCGTGCCGGGCCGTCCCTTCGGCCCGGACGCCTACGGGGTGCGGGTGCTGCGCGAGAACGACTGAACCCGCGCCCTGACCCAGGACGCCGCCGCTCCTCGTCCGGAGGGCGGCGGCGTCCGCCGTTTCGCACCGCCCGCTACGGGATGCGCCGCCCGTGTGCGTCCGGCACGCCGGACTTCCGCAGGAAGTAGGCGTTGACCTGGTCCCGCCACTCCTCCGCGCACCGCACCTGCTCGTCCAGGCGGTCGAGCACCCGCGCGTGCAGGGCCGCGTCCACCAGGCCCGTACCGGCCAACCCCCGCCAGTGCGCGCGCATGTGCGCCGCCTCGTCGGCGCCCGCGAAGTGCGTGTCGTAGATGTGCTGGACCACCGTGGCACCCGAGTGCAGCACATGCCCGTACGGCACGTGGTGGAAGAACAGCAGCAGTTCGTCGGGGCACCGCTCCGCCGACTCGTAGACCTCCGACCAGGGCCGCGGGTACTGCCCGGTGTAGCCGGTGCCCGTCGCCCGGGTGCGGTCCACGCCGATGCCGTCGCGGTCGGCGTAGTGGTAGGTGCCCCACGGGGTGTACTCGTAGCCGTCCACGTCAGGGCCGTAGTGGTGCCCGGGGCGCACCATGAAGCCGACGCCGAGCGGCGCGGTGTAGCGCTCGTACGTCCGCCACGAGCCGTCCATCATCGAATGCAGCACCCGGCGCAGCGGCGCCGGGTCGCGGGACAGCAGCGGCACGAAGGTCAGGTCGATCCACTCGTCCAGCAGCGCGACCGGGTCGGCGCGGGGGTCCCAGGCGAGCCGCCCGAAGGCGTAGAGGTTGGCCTGCGCGAGCGGGTGCCCGGTCCAGTACGGGTCGTCGCCGACGTTGGACACCGCGACCAGGCCGCCGCCCGCGGCGGGGCCCGCCGCCAGCGCCGCGACCGTACGCCCGTCGCCGTCCTCGCCCCACGGCCGGAATCCGAGGACCTCGCTCCACATCGGGCCCAGATAGCAGACGTGTCGCTGCTGCCCGGTGTATTCCTGCGTGACCTGCAATTCCACCGCGAGCCTGGTGGCCGGTATCGCCGCGATCACCGGCGAGACCGGCTCGCGGGCCTGGAAGTCCATCGGGCCGTGCTTGACCTGGAGCACCACGTTCGCGGCGAACTCGCCGTCCAGCGGGGCGAAATGGTCGTAGGCCGCGCGCGCCCGGTCCGTCGACCGGTCGCGCCAGTCCTGCGTGTGGTTGTAGACGAAGGCCCGCCAGTGGACCTCGCCGCCGAAGGGCGCGAGCGCCTCGGCGAGCATGTTGGCGCCGTCGGCGTGGCTGCGCCCGTAGGTGAAAGGCCCCGGCTGGCCCTCGGAGTCGGCCTTCACCACGAAACCGCCGAAGTCCGGTATCGCCTCGTGGACCCGGGCGGCGGCCTCGCCCCACCACGCCCGCACATCGCCGTCCAGCGGGTCGGCGGTCGGCAGCCCGCCGAGCAGCACGGGCGAGGCGAAGTTGACCGACAGGTGCAGCCGGATGCCGTACGGGCGGAAGACGTCCGCGAGGTCGGCGACATCGCCGAGCCGCTCGGTCAGCAGCCGCGTCTCCGCGGTGTGCACGTTGACGTTGTTCACCGACACCGCGTTGATCCCGGTGGCCGCGAGCAGCCGCGCGTACGCCCGCACCCGCGGCAGGTCGCCGCGCGGGCCGCCGTCGCGCCAGAAGATCGACCCGCCCGCGTAGCCGCGCTCGACATGGCCCATCACCGGGTGGACGTCGAGGTTGTCCCAGTGGTCCAGCATGCGGGTGCGCATGGCGGGGCGGTGGGCCGCGGCGGGGACGTCGCCCCCCTCGGCGCCGCTGCCCTCGAAGGCCGACTCGCCGAGCCGCACCACGTGGAAGAGGCCGTAGAGCAGCCCGGCCGGCGCGTCGGCGAGCACGACGGTGACACCGCCGCGCCGGGCGAGCAGGAAGCCCTCGTCGCCGAGCGGGCCCTCCGCGCTGCCCGCCGGCACCTGCGCCGCCTCGGGCAGCGCGGGCTCCGCGCCGGTCAGCGCGAGGACCAGGTCGTAAGGCCCCGCCTCGTCGCCAGGCTCGCGCCCCACCCGGCCCCCGTAGGCGGCACAGGCCCGCGCCACCTCCGCGTGCACCGTCCCGGCCAGTGGCCCGGCCCCCTGCACCAGGATCCGGCGGGAGCCGAGCGCCCGGAAAGCCTCGGACGGCAGCCAGGCCGCGTGTACGTCGGTCGTCACGTCCATGCTCACGGAGATTCCCGCCTCACTCGCCTGCCCGGCCGTCGTGGCGCCGGCCCGCAGCCGAATCTACAGAGGAGGAATAGGCAGGTAAACGCCCAGGTCATCACGGGTGTGAAAAGTCTGCGGCAGCGAAATGTTTCGAGGCTCCGGTATTCGCGCGGGTGACTTACGGACCGGTTTCTCCGAGTGCGGGAATTCCGCCGGGGCGGCGCCTTCGCCGGCCGTCAGGGGCCGCCCCCGATGGTCACCACGCGAGCCCAGTCGGGCGGAGCGCCCCGGGTGTAGAAGACGGTGTCGTCGTCGTACGGGCGGGTGGTGGGGGCGCGGCGGAAGAGGCCGACGACGGTCCTGCACGACGGGCGGGCCTCGGGCCACGGAGTGTGCCCGTCGGTCAGGGCCACGACGACGTCGGGGGCGGGCCGCGAGCGCAGGGCCCTGGCGAAGCCCTCGCGCAGGTCCGTACCGCCGCCGCCGACCAGCGGGATGCCTTCCGCGCTGCACAGCCGGTGCACCTCCCCGGCCGCCGCGTCGCAGGACAGCACGCTCACCAGGTCCCTGCGGCCGCCCACCGCCCGCGAGATGGCGGCGACTTCGAGCAGCGCGCTGCCCAACTCGTCGTCGCTGACCGACCCCGAGGTGTCGATGACCACGCACACCCGGGGCGGCCTGCGCCGCAGGCTCGGCAGGACCGCGCCGGGCACGCTCGCCGAGCGGCGCGACGGCCGGCCGTAGCTGTAGTCCTCGCCCGCGCCGCCGGCGGAGGCCGCCGAGCGGATCGCCGCACCCAGCAGGTCCCGCCAGGGCTGCGGCGGATGGAAGGCCTCCTCCGCCCACCGCCGCCACGACTCGGGCGCGTCGCCGGGACGGGCGTTGATGCCCTGCGCGACCCGGAAGCGCACCGCGTCCCGCTCCTGCGGGGTCAGCCCGTGCGCGCCGTCAGGACCGAGGTCCCACTCCCGGGCGGCCCCGTCGACGCCGCTGCCGCAGTCCAGCCAGGCCAGCCGCTCGGTGCGCGGCCCGAGCCGGATCTGCCGCAGGTAGTCCTCCATCAACTCGCCCTCGCGCAGCCCCAGCAGGCGCGGCGTGACCGCCCCTTTCGGCTCGGCCAGGCCCTCGCCGAAGGCGTCGTCGTTGATCTCGCAGTCCGCCGCGATGTTCATCCGCAACCGCTCGGCCGGCCCGGTCAGCCCCTCCTTGCGCGCGACCCGGTCGCCGCGGCCGTGGTGGTCGCGCAGCAGATGCGACACCTCGTGCACCCAGACCCCCGCCAGCTCCTCGACCGGGGTGATGTCGACGAAGACCGGTGAGGCGTAGCACCGCCAGTGCCGGTCGACGGCCATCGTCGGCACCGCCCGCGAGGCGACGGCATGCAGGGCGAAGAGGGCTGACGCCAGGTAGGGCCGGGAGCGGGCGGCGTAGAGGCGGGCGGTGAAGAGCTTGTCGAAGTCGAGCGCGGGCGGGGCGGCGTCGGCGCGCCTCGGGCGGGGCACGGGGGAGCGCGGCCTGCGGATGTCGCGGGGGGTGGGGAAATGGCGCGAGGCCGTCGGGGGGCCGTCTGCGGCCGAGGGCGGCGGGGGCGTGCGGGCGGGGCCGTGGGAGGTCGGGCCCCCGTCTTCGGCGTCCCTGGACGGGGGGATCGTGCGGGCCGTCATCGGGTGGCCTTCGACGTCTGGGCGACCCGGGCCGCGGTGCGGTCGGCGCGGCGGGACATCGTCACGGCCCCGGCGAGGCGCTCGATGGACGCCGGTACGGCCCAGTCCTCGCGCCGCAGGGTGGCCAGCGTCGTCGCGGGCACGACCACCAGGTCGGGGGCGCCGGTCTCCAACGCTCTCACCAGCACCGCCCATGCCGCGTCCCAGCGCTCCCGGTCGGGCCGCTCCCGCACCGCCGCGACCACCCCGTCGAGCACCGCCTGCCGCAGGTCACCGCGCTCGGGCAGCACCGCTCCCGCCGGGTCGGCGAGCAGCGTCTCGGGGTCGGGCAGGTCCATCCGGTCGAGCCCGGCGAGCAGTTCGAGCCCGGGGCCGTCCCCGACCGTGCCGCGTACCAGCAGCGACAGCACCTCCCGCGAGGAATCCGCAGCGGTGGCGAAGGCGATGAGCCGCAGCGTCATCTCCCAGCTCCTCGGCGACGGCCAGGCACCGCCCCTGCGCGCCTCGCCGGCGGGCAGCCGGTGGACGAGTCCGGGCCGCGCGGTCAGGAACCCGCACACCGCCCGGCGGGCGAAGGCCACGGCGTCCGCCAGGCCGTCGGACCCGAGCCGCGGCAGCGTCGCCCGCGGCCACGTACCGCCGAGGCCGCGGACGACGACGTCGTGGTCGTGCGTCCACTGGAGGTGGACGAACCGGTTGGCCAGCGGCGGGCTCAGCTCCCAGCCGTCCGCGGCCGAGGACCGCGGATTGGCCGCCGCCACGATCCTTACTCCCGGCGGCAGTCGGAGCGCGCCGATCCGCCGCTCCAGCACCAGCCTGAGCAGCGCGGCCTGCACGGCGGGCGGCGCGGTGGACAGCTCGTCCAGGAACAGCAGCCCGCGCCCCGCCCGGACCAGCCGGACCGCCCAGTCCGGCGGGGCCATCGGCACGCCCTGCCCGGCGGGGTCGTCGCCGACGACGGGCAGCCCGGAGAAGTCGGACGGCTCGTGCACGCTGGCGATCACGGTGGTGAGGGGGAGTTCGAGTGCCGCGGCGAGCTGGGTGAGGGCCGCGGTCTTGCCGATGCCCGGCTCGCCCCAGAGCAGCACCGGCAGGTCGGCGGCGACCGCCAGCGTCAGGGCCTCCAGCTGGATGTCGGGCCGCGGTTCCGTGGCCGTGTCGCCGAGCAGGGCGAGGAGGTCGGCGGCGAGGTCGAGTTGGGAGGTGGTGGTGGAGGTGGAAGTGGTACATGTCGGCATATGTGGTCACCTTGGGTTCGTGGCGGGCCGCGCGCGGGCGCGGCGGGGCGGACGTCGGGGGCCTTCGTGGCTCAGCGGGTGGACCGGCTCAGCGGGCGGACCGGCTTGGTGGGTGGACCGGCTTGGTGGACGGACCGGCTCAGCGGTGGTGTGCGAGGCGCGGGCGGGTGCGGTAGTCGGCGAGGCGGCGGATCTCTTCCCGGGAAGCGCGGTGGACGGGGGCGGACTTCGGGCCCGGCCACGGGTCCCACAGGTCGGACCGGTAGAGGCCGTGGGCGACCTTGCGCTGCGCCGCCGACTCCAACTCGTCCCGCAGGTCGCCGTCGCGCAGCACCGCCCCGTCGCCGAGCAGCCCCTCGACCAGGGCCACCGCGGCCGCGGTGTCGCCGTGGTCGAGGCGCTCCCGTACCTCGGGCAGGCAGTCGGGGCGCCGGTGGGCGGTGTCGATCGCCAGCAGGCAGGGCATCGGCGTACCGGTCAGCGCGGCCAGCAGCTCTTCCCTGCGCAGCTCGTCCCGGTCGTGGTCCAGCGCGGTGAGCACACCGCCGACCAGGTCGATCCGGTGCCGCGCGCCGCGGCAGACGACGATCCGCGGCTGCCCGGCCGGGTCCGGCGGCGCCGACCAGTCGGACGCGGTGCGCCCGGGTACGAGGGCCGCGGCGACCAGCGGGTGCAGCAGCTCGGGGGCGATCAACTCGGCCCTGAGCAGCTCCAGATCGGGCGCCATCCAGGTCGCCGCGTCGGGCAGCAGGGGCATGGTGGCGGCGCTTTCCCCGGGCCACGGCGTGATGCGCGGTGCGTCGCCGCCGCCCCCGTCCACGTGCACGACCAGCCGGCGGCGGCCGCCGAGCCGTACGGCGACGGGACCGGTGGACCGCCCCTCGGCCCGCAGCACGAGCGCCGCCTCGGCCGGCCAGCGGTCCACCGCGCAGCCGGGGCCCGGCGGCACCAGCGGATGGTCGAGGCCGGTCCCCGCCCGTAGCGGCAGCTCATGGGCCAGGTCGGCGTCCCACAGGTGCCGGTGCAGGTCGAGCCGGAAGCGCCGGTCGGGGCTGCGGTGCGGGTGCCGCCGTGCGCCCGGTTCGATCCGGGCGCCGTCCCACAGAGCGAGGCTGATCCGCTGCCCGGCGTCCGCCCACGGGGGCGGTGTCCTGGCCACCAACCGCACCTGGCCCTCGGCGGTTTCGTACCGCGCCAGTGCGACGGTCAGCCCCGGCCGCAGCAAGCCGTCGGGGGCGGCCCTCGGCATGTGCCAGCGCAGCAGGTCGGGAGCGAGCCGCCGCAGATCGGCCCGTAGGCGCGCGGCCAACTCCCGGCCGTGGGTGCGCGCGACGGAGCGTGGAGTGAATTCGACGTCGAGACCGGCGGCAGCGCATGCCCCCGCCCAGTCGCCGGAAAGCCGGCGGGCGGTCGCGGTCTCGATCATGGGGGCCGGCACGGCGAACGTGCGCACGCGCAGCCACAGGGAAAGCCGGGACTCCGTCTTCGCGATCTCGGTGGGCATCAGCACTCACCTTGCGCGGACGGGTCCCCCAATCTGCTGAGAGATGAAGTCGTCATTGTGAGCAAGCGTAGCGCCCACCGGGGCCGGCTGTCAGTCCCCGTTTCGCCGCCCCGGCGCGGCCCGAGCCCGGGGCGGGCTCACAGGCCCAGGTCGAGGGCCAGGCAGGAGTAGGAGATGAGCGACCGCTCGGGGGCGTAGTCGTCGGTCGGCTTCGGGGCGGGGGTCTGCTCCTCGACCATGGCCTCGAAGGGGATGCGCTCGGGCAGAGCGCCGAAACGGGCGTGGCGTGCTGCCGCGGCGGTGTCCCTGATGCTGACGCTGATGGTCTCCATCGTCATTCTCCGCTCCGTGCCGGGCGGGCGCGTCCGGGCGCCCGCGTACGCAAGACTGCCACCCCGCTCGTCACCGGTCAAGGTGGTGACGCGGTCGGCGGTCCGGCGCCGGGCCGGTTCATGTCCGGGCCCGGCCCCGGCTCAGCGGACGCCGGACAGCAGATTGCGGACGAGCGTGTCGGCGAAGTCGGCGTCAAGCGGGCGCGCGGGCAGCAGCAGGCGGTGGTAGCAGGCGCCCCAGAGCTGGTCGACCAGGCTCTCCAGGTCCACGTCGGGGCGGAGCTGGCCGGCGTCGCGGGCGGTGCGCAGCCGGGCCACCGCCAGGGCGCGGCGGGGGAGCGTGTAGCGCTCGGCGAAGGCGGCGGCGAGGTCGGGGTCGGACTGGGCGGCGCCGACGAGTTCGGCGACGACCGGGCCGTGCTCGCGGGAGGTGAGGAAGCCGACGAAGGCGTGCAGCTGCCGGGTGAGGTCGGCTTCGAGGTCGCCGGTGTCGTCGAAGGCGAAGGTCTGCTCGGTCGCGGCGAAGTAGGCGTCGAAGGCGAGCGCGCCCGGCGAGGGCCACCACTTGTAGAGGGTCATCTTGCTGGCCCCGGCCCGGGTCGCGACCTTCTCGAAGGTGATGTCGCGCAGGCCGTTCTCCAGCAGCATCGCGCCGGCCGCGGCGAGGACGGCCGCGCGGACCTCGGCGGCCGGGCGGCGGCCGCGCCCGGGGCGCGCGGCGGCGGTCTCTGCGGTCACGGCGGTGACTCCTTCCTTCCGGCTTCCGGCTTCCGGGGCTGGGGCGCCCGGGTCCCTCGGTCCCGGGCCTTCGGGACCCGGGCGTCCCGGCGGCGCGGGCCCTGGCTGTTTGCGTTATATGGACGATCAGTCTACATTCATTGATGTGGACGGATCGTCCACATAGCGCTTCGCGAGGAGGTCCCGCCATGACAGACACCCCGACCGCCGCGGCCGGCAGAGTCGCCCTGGTCACCGGTGCGTCGGGCGGCATCGGCCGCGCGGTGGCCGAACGGCTGGCCGCCGACGGCGACGCCGTCGTCGTGCTCTACAGCGGGGGCCGGCAGCGCGCCGACGAGACGGTCGCGGCCGTCACCGCCCGCGGCGGCCGGGCGATCGCGCTGCGGGCCGACGTCGCCGACGAGACGGAGATGGCCGCCGCCTTCGACCGGGCCGAGCAGGAGTTCGGCGGCGTCGACGTGGTCGTCAACACCGCGGGCGTCATGGTGCTCGCCCCGGTCGCCGAGCTGGACCTCGCGGACCTGGACCGTATGCACCGGGTCAACATCCGCGGCACCTTCGTCGTCTCGCAACTCGCCGCGCGCCGGCTGCGGTCGGGCGGCGCGCTGATCAACTTCTCGACGTCGGTGACCCGGCTCCAGCAGCCCGGTTACGCCGCCTACGCCGCCTCCAAGGGCGCGGTCGAGGCCATGACGCTGATCCTGGCGCGCGAGCTGCGCGGCCGCGACATCACCGTGAACACCGTCGCCCCCGGCCCGACCGCCACCCCGCTCTTCCTGGAGGGCAAGCCCCAGGAGGTCGTCGACCACATCGCCGGCCTCAACCCGATGCAGCGCCTCGGCGCCCCGGCCGACATCGCCGACTCCGTCGCCTTCCTGGCCGGCCCCACCGGCCGCTGGACCAACGGCCAGACCCTCTACGTGAACGGCGGCGCGGCCTGACACGCTGCGCGCGCCCGCGGCGAACGACCCCCGTATCCGGCCTGGTACGGGGGCGTTTCGGGCTGCGGGCAGGGCGGCGGGGTGGCGATCACGATGCGGACGGGCGTTGACGTTGCGTGCAGGGGCCAGCTAGCTTCCTCGGCATGCGGCAGCCCCAGCTCCTTCTGACGACTCGCGGTCACGTCGACCTCATGCGCGTCTGCTCCGCCGCCTGTTGCTCCTGTTGAGCCGACAATCCCCCCCTCCCGTACGGGAGTTCCGCCGCGCGTGACGCGGCCGCAGCGGACACGTCCGTCCTGATCCGCTGAATCCCCCGCCGTTCGCCCACGCCGGGCGGCGTCCCCCCTCGCGCGCCCCGCGCCCTGAGGTGCTGAAGGCTGCCGCCAGGCCCGGCTTCCGGCTGCCTGCCTTCCGAAGGATCACCATGCGAAAGAAGTCCCTGACCCTTTACGCCCTGGCCGCGGCCGCCGCCGCGGTCGTACCCGCCGCAGGCACCCCCGCGGCAGCCGCACCCGCACCGGCCGACGGCCTCCCCCTCGCGCCGCTGACCGTCCTCACCGGCAAGCCCGGCACCGCGCACGGCGACCTGTTCGTGTCGCCCAACGCCGTGGCCGGGAAATACGCCGGCGGGGTGGAGATCCTCAGCCAGGACGGGCGGCGGACGGTGTGGTCGCACGCGCTGCCCGCGGGGCAGTCGGCCGCCGACTTCCGCAAGCAGACCTACCGCGGCAAGCCGGTCCTCACGTGGTGGGAGGGCACCGGCCTCGGCGGGGCCGCCGCGGGCACCGACGTCGTCTACAACGACCGCTACCAGAAGATCGCCGAGGTCAGGGCGGGCAACGGCTACTCCGCAGACGGCCACGAATTCCTCATCACCCCGCGCGATACCGCGCTGATCCTCGCCTACGCGGTCGAGACCGCGGACCTGCGCTCCATCGGCGGGCCCGCCGACCAGAAGGTGATCGACGGGGTCGTGCAGGAGGTCGACATCCGCACCGGCAAGGTGCTCTTCCAGTGGAAGGCCGCCGACCACGTCCCGTACTCGCAGAGCGAGCAGCCGCTGCCGGCGTCGGCGGACACCCCGTGGGACTGGTTCCACGTCAACGCCGTCAAGCCGGACGCCGGCGGCAATCTGCTGGTCGACGCGCGCAACACCTGGACGGCGTACGAGATTTCGCACCGCACGGGGCACATCCTGTGGCAGGTCGGCGGCAAGGCGAGTTCGTTCGCGCTGAAGGCCGCTCCCGGGCAGGTGCTGAACAGCAAGGACACGATCTTCGCCTGGCAGCACGACCCGGAGCCGCTCGGCGGCGGCCTCTACAGCTTCTTCGACAACGAGTCCGCGGGCATCGCCAACACCGGTACGGGCGCGGTCTCCGAACTGCCGTACAGCCGGGTGGCCACCGTGAGGATCGACTCCCGTACGCACACCGCCACCCTGGTCGCCTCCGACGACCAGCCCTCGGCGCTGATCGCGTCCTCGCAGGGCAATGCGCAGCCGCTGCGGGACGGCCACACCGTCGTCGGGTGGGGCTCGCTGCCGTACGTCTCGGAATTCGGCCGCCATGGCGAGCTGCTCTTCAACGCCCGATTCCCGGCCGGGGTGAACACCTACCGGGCCTACCGCTTCGACTGGCGGTGAGGGACCGGTAGGCGCGCACCCGGGAGCCGGACCCGTCAGACCGGGTTCGGCTCCCGCAGCCTGCTCAGCAACTGGTCGCCGACACGGGCGATCTCGGACCGGTAAGGCGTGTCGGACAGCACGAAGTGCGTGATGCCGAGCTTGCCGTAGGCGCGCAGCGCCTCGGCCACGTCGTCGGGGGAGCCGACCAGCCAGGTGGTGCCCGCACCGCCGCCGCCGAATCTGCCCGGGGCCGTGTAGAGGCACGAGTCGAGCACCTCGCCGCGCTCGGCCAGGTCGAGCAGCCGCTGCTGGCCGACCGCCTTCCGCCGCTGGCGGGTGAGGGTCGAGTCGGTGGCGCGGTCCGCCATCGCGGCGACCTTCTCCTCGGCGTCGTGCCAGGCCTGCTCGGTGGTGTCGCGCACCAGCGTGGTGATCCGCAGCCCGAACTCCAGCGGGGCGTGGTTCCGTCCGACGCTCGCGCTGAGCGCCCTGAGCCGGTCGATCCGCTCGGCCACGCCGTCGAGCGGCTCACCCCAGAAGAGCTGCACGTCCGCCTCGGCGGCCGCGACCTTCTCCGCCGCCGCCGACGCGCCGCCGAAGTAGAGCCGCGGGGTGCGGCCCTGCTCGGCGCCATGCGGCCGCGGGCTGACCGTGGAGCCCTCGACGGCGAAGAAGTCGCCCCGGTAGGTGACGTCCTCCTCGGTCCACAACCGCCGCACGATTTCCAGGAATTCGCGCGTGCGGTCGTAGCGGCGGGCCGGGTCGGCCTCCCCGTCGCCGTAGGCCGCCGCATTGTCCAGGCCGCTGACGATGTTGACCAGCAGCCGCCCGCCGCTGAGCTGGTCGAGGGTGGCCGCGGCGCTCGCGAAGTGCGCGGGCTGCCAGTAGCCGGGGCGTATCGCCACCAGCGGCTTGAAGGTGGTGGTGCGGGCGGCCAGCGCGGTCGCCACCGTGAAGGTGTCGGGCCGCCCCCAGCCGGTGCCGAGCAGCGCACCGCCCCACCCGTGCTCCTCGGCGGCCAGGGCCAGCTCGGTGGAGAAGTCGAGCGTGCCCCAGCCGGTGGTGGTGTCGTCGCCGCGGTGTCCGGGCTCGACGGTGTTGGGGATGTACCAGAGGTGTTCGTGGCTCATGCCAGGACTCCGTAGCGCAGCAGAGTGCGGGGCGATGACTGTGACCGCCCAGCGGGGATGTCCGAAGAGGTGTCGGAAGGCGCACACGCGCAGCGGCGGCGCGGTGGTACGACGGGCGGCCGCCGGCCGGTGCTACGGCGCCGACGGCCCTACGGACACAGTGCGCTCGCCGACCGCAGGAGGTCGACGTGGAGGCGGCAGACCAGCCTCGTTCCCTGATGCACACGCCAGACGGTAATCGAGGCCGCGGACCCTGGCAATGCGCGTCCGACCTGTGGCCGGGCCGCCGGGCGCTCAGTAGCGGACGTCGCTCTGCAGCAGCGGCGGATACACCGTCGAGGTCTCGCCGTCGACCGTCGCACCGGCGAACTGGAGCATCGCGCGCTGAGCGCCGTGCATCGGGGCGGGGTAGTCGAGGTCGGGTGCGGAGACCTCGTCCAGCAGGGCGAGGTGCTTCGGGCCGAGTTCCAGCTCCAGGGCCGCGAGGTTGGTGGTCAGGTGGTCCACCCGGCGGGCGCCGAGCAGCGGCACGACGGTGCCCTCGCGGGCGCGCAGCCAGGCCAGCGAGACGGCGGCGGACGTGGTGTGCAGCTCGCCGGCGACGGCGGCGACCGCGTCGATGACGGCGTACTGCCCCTCGTCGGGCCCGCCGACGAAGGCGGCGCGCGCGGAGTCGGCGACCTCGGCGCCGCGGCGGTATTTCCCGGACAGGAAGCCGTTCTTCAGCGGGCTCCACGGCACCAGCGCCATGCCCTGGTCGCGGGCGAGCGGCGCGAGTTCGCCCTCGACGGTGCGGGCCAGCAGCGAGTATTCGACCTGGAGCGCGATCAGCGGGCTCCAGCCCTTGAGCAGGGCCGTGGTCTGGGCCTGCGCGGTGACCCAGGCGGGGGTGTTGGAGAAGCCGACGTAGCGGACGCGGCCGGCGGTGACCAGGTCGTCGAGGGTCCGCAGGGTCTCCTCGATCGGGGTGTGCCGGTCCCAATTGTGCAACCAGTACAGGTCGAGGTAGTCCGTCTGCAGCCGGCGCAGCGTCGCGTCGAGCTGCGCGCGGACCGCGGTGCGGCCCGCGCCGCCGCCGTTGGGGTCGCCGGGGAAGAGGTTGCCGAAGAACTTCGACGCGAGGACGACGCGCTCGCGCCGGCCGGGGCGGGCGGCGAAGTAGTCGCCGAGGATCCTCTCTGAGTGGCCGTTGGTGTAGAAGTTCGCGGTGTCGATGAAGTTGCCGCCCAGGTCGAGGTAGGACGACAGGATCCGCCCGGACTCCTCGACGCTGCATCCGGCGCCTCCGGGGTCCTCCCCGAAGGTCATCGCGCCCAGCGCGAACGGGCTGACCCGCAGGCCGGAGCGGCCGAGGGTGACGTAGTGGTCGAGTGCCATGGGAGTGCTCCTCACGAGGGTTCTTCCGGTGGGTCCCGGCCGCTTCCGGCCGTGCTTCCAGCGAACCGCGGACCGCACCCCCACCGGTAGGCCGATCCGCGCGAGGTCTTGCACGATCCTGCTCCTCTGGCCCGGATCGGGCTTGCCTCCCTGCCCGCGCGGTGCTTCGGTGGCCGTATGCGTACCGCCGCCGACCTGCTGACCGAGATCCGCCACCTGGTCACCGTGCACGCCCGCCCCGACCTGCGGACCCCGGTCGACGGGCTGCTGCTGTCGAGGGTCGAGACGGCGGAGCCCGACTACTCGCTGACCGAACCGCTGCTGGTCGTCATGGCGCAGGGCGCCAAGCAGCTGCTGCTCGGCGACCGGGTCTTCGAATACGGCGCCGGGCAGTGCCTCGTCGTGACCGCCGACCTGCCCGTGACCGGCCACTTCGCCGGCGCCTCGCCCGACACCCCGGCGCTCGGCGTCGGGCTCGCGCTGCGGCCCGCGGCGATCGCACCGCTGCTGCTCGCCGCCCCGCCGCAGGGCCCCGCCGCGGCGGGACCGCGTACCACCGAGGGCCTGCCCGCGATCACCACAGGCCCTGCGGGGCCGGAGCTGCTGGACGCCGTGGTCCGGCTGCTGCGGCTGCTCGACCACCCCGCCGACCGGCCCGTGCTGGCCCCGCTGATCGAGCAGGAGATCATGTGGCGGCTGCTCACCGGCCCGTACGCCGGTGCGCTGCGCCAGATCGGCCGTGCGGACAGCGGCCTGGCCCTGGTCGGCCGGGCCATCCGCTGGATCCGCGACCACTATGCCGAGCCGCTGCGGATCGCCGACCTCGCCGGGCTGGCCGCGCTGAGCCCGTCGGCCTTCCACCGGCACTTCCGTGCCGTCACGGCGATGAGCCCGCTGCAGTTCCAGAAGCGCATCCGGTTGCAGGAGGCCCGCTCGCTGCTCGCGGTAAGGCCCGGTGACGTGGCGGGCGTCGGGCACCTGGTCGGCTACGACAGCCCGTCGCAGTTCAACCGCGAATACCGGCGGCTCTTCGGTGCACCGCCGGGCCTCGACGCGGCCCGGCTGCGCGCGGCCGCCGGGGTGCCGGGGGCGGCCCGGCTGCCGTGAGCTGAGGGGCCTGGGCTCCCGGTCGCGGGCAGCCGCACCCTGCCGGGGCTAGGCAGCGGCGGGGCTGGTTGCCCCGGTCGGCCCGGCCGCACAGTGAGGCGACCGGGCCCGGGATCGACGGGCCCACCTCGGCAGGAAGCAGACAACCGTGCTCTCGAAGTCCGTACGAAGCCTCGTCGTCGGCGTGCTGGCGTCCGCGACGCTCGCCGTCGCCTGGCCTGGCGCGGCCGGCGCCGCCACCGCGCCCGTGCCGCACGCCCGGGTCGCCGCCCACTTCGACTTCGCCGCAGGCCAGATGCCCGAGAACATCGCGCTGGAGCCTGACGGCTCCGTCGACCTGACCTTCGCCGGCGCCCGCCAGATCGCCCGGATCGACCGGCGGGGCGCGATCCGGGTGCTGGCCACCCCGCCGCTGCCCGCCGACTCCGGCGTGCACACCCCCGTACTGGGATTCCCGCTGGTCACCGGCCTGGTCAGGGCCTCAGGCGGCACGCTGTACTTCCTGTACGCCACCGGCACCGCCGACCTGACCGGCGTCTGGCGGCTGGCCCCGGGCGGCGTCCCGCGGCGTATCGCCGCCCTCCCGGCCGACGGCCTGCCCAACGGCCTGGCCCTGGACCCGGGCGGCCGCGTGCTCTACGCGACCGACTCCGTCAAGGGCGTCATCTGGCGCGTCCCGACCGCGGGCGGCCGCGCCACCACCTGGGCGTCCGGCCCCGAACTGGCCTCCACCGGCTTCCTCGGCGCCAACGGGATCAAGGTCCACGGCGGCGCCGTCTGGGTCTCCGACCTCGACCAGGGCACCCTCGTCCGCTACCCCGTCACCCGCAGCGGGCGGGCCGGCCGGCCCCGTATCGTCGCCACCGGACTGGTCGGCATCGACGACTTCGCCTTCCTCCCGCACGGCGACCGCGTCCTCGCGGCGCTCAACGGCCCGAGCGAGGTCGCCCTGGTCGAGCCCGACGGCAGCCACACGACCGTGCTCTCCGCGGCCGACGGCCTCCAGAACCCGACGGCGGTGGCGGTGCGCGGCAGCACCGTCTACGTCCCCTCCGCCGCCTACACCACGAAGCAGGACCCCAACCTGCTCACCGCCCGCATCCCGGGTCACACCTGAGAGTGATGGTGCAACTCCGGGGTTGCGTCTCGCCGGCGGGACGTGCAACCCTGGAGTTGCACTGGTCGTGAGACGGACGGACGAGGGAGCTTGCCATGGCTGAGGACCGTATCGAGCGCGAGACGCTGATCGAGGCGTCGGTGGAAAGGGTCTGGTCGCTCGTGGCCGAGCCGGGTTTCTGGGCCGCGGACGCGGGGAGTGTGTCCGGGACGGTGGCCAGGGAGGGCGAGCTGGTGGTGGCCAAGCACGCGGAATACGGCGAATTCCCGGTGCGGGTGGAGAAGGTCGACCCGCCGACGTATCTGGCGTATCGCTGGGCCAGCGCCTTCGCCGGGCAGGAGCCGGCGGACGGCAACAGCACGCTGGTGGAGTTCACCCTCACCGCGGAGGGGAGCCGGACGCGGCTTCGGGTCGTCGAGAGCGGGTTCGCGGCGCTGAGCGGCTCGGAGGAGCTGCGCGGCGGAGCCCTCCGGGACAATACGGGCGGATGGGCGCAGGTCATAGGCGACCTCCAGGCCCGCGCGGAACAGAAGGCGGGGTGACCGACGCGGAGAGCGGGACCGGGACCGCCGGGACCGGCGAGGGCGGCCCAGGTGGCGGCGGCGTCGACGTCGTGCTGGCGGCGCTCGTCGACCCGACGCGGCGCCACCTGCTCGACCTGCTGGCCGCGCAGGGCGAGGTGACCGCCACGACGCTGGCCGAGGGGCTCCCCGTCACGCGCCAGGCAGTGGTCAAACACCTCGCCGTGCTGGACGCGGCGGGCCTGGTCGGCGGCCGCCGGGTGGGCCGCGAGGTGCGGTACGAGGTCCGCCCGGCGGCCCTGGACGCGACCGCCCGCTGGATGGTCGCCCTGGCCGCCGACTGGGACCGCAGGCTGGCCCGCGTCAAGCGGGTCGCGGAAGCGGCGGAAGCGGCGGAGGCCGCGGAGCGGGAGGGGTGACAGGCCGCGCGGTTCAGCCGCCGCGCGGCCGTGCGGGCTACAGGCCGGTCACCGAGCTGGCGGCCGTGATGTCGTAGGCGAGGGTGATCTCGCGGTGGGCGCCGGGTGCCAGGCGGAGCGTGTAGTGCGCGATGCCCTCGGCGTCGAGGGTGTCGGGCGGCGGCTGGCAGTCGGCGGTGCGGAGGTCGACCTCGACGGCGGAGACCTCCGAGACGGGGACGCGCTCGCGCACGGTGATCTCGTGCTCGGGGTCGCCGGGCCGGGCGTCCAGGCGGGAGACGAAGAGGCGGACCCTGCGGGTCAGGACGGTGCGCTGGTTGATCGCCGCCAGGCCCGTGGTGTCACGGCTCTCCTCGGTGTGGCGGACGACCCGGAAGGTGTCCTCGCTGCCGAAGGGGACCTCGAAGTCCTCGCCCGCACCCGCGAAGTCGAGCTTCCCGCGGCCGACGAAGCCGCTGCCGCGGACCAGGTCGACCGGCCCGGCGAGCAGCACATGACCCGAGGTGTTGGTGAGGCGGGCGGTGGTGACCACCAGCGGGGACAGTTCGGGGACGCAGGCGTTCTCGACGGTGCAGGGGGCGGTGAAGGACGTCACGTGCACCCGGTGCGGGCGGTGGTCGGAGGGCACGCTGACCGGGTGCGGCGCGGCCAGCACACGGACGTCGCCGCCGTCGTGCAGTCCGGGCAGCGCGGCGGAAGCGGCCGGGGACGCGTCGCCGACCGTACGGATCTCCTCCTCGCGGAGGTTCACCTCGACCGTGCGCCGCTCCTCCACCGAGCGCTCCCGCAGCGTCAGGACGTCGTCGGCCAGCACCGGCGGGCTCGCCGCCAGCGTCGGGCGGGCGGTGGACAGCGTCAGCCGCACCCCGGTCCAGTCCTCGCCGGTCTGCTGCCACACGAAGGCGTCGGTCTCCACCCGTACCGACTTCCGGTCGGCGGCCAGCGTCGCCCGGTAGGCGGGCCGCCACAGCGCGCACGGCACGAGGCCCGTCACCCGCAGCTCGGCCGTCGCGTCCCGCTCCGCCTCGACCACCACGTCGAGATAGGCGGTCAGCTGCTGCGGCTCGGTCTCCACCGCCGCCAACGCCTGCCGCGCCTCGCGCAGCTCCTCGGCGAGGTCGTGCAACCGTCGGCGCAGCTTGTGGAGTTCGCCGATGCGCGGCTCCGCCTCCTGCTCGACCCGGTCGAGCCGGTCGGCCCACCGCTCCGGGTCGGCGTCGCCGCCGCCCGCGCCCTGCACGATGTCGCGGTGCAGATCGGTCCTGGCCTGCCCGACCACCGCGAGCGCGCTCTCCAGCCGCTGCCGCAGCAGTTCGGCGTCGGCCGACTCCTGCTCCAGCTCGTGCACTTCGCGGCGCAGCCCGGAGGCGTCCCGGCCGGGTTCGCCGGGCGGGGTGGGGGTGTAGGTGCGGACGACGCGCGCGTCGACCACCCGGGCGCCGCTGTCCGCGGCGAAGTCGGCACGCAGCGAGCGGTCCGCGGTCAGCGGGGTGACCGGGCCGACCCGCAGCCGGGTCACACCCTCGGCGAGGGTCACGGCGCCGGTCCGCTCGACCTGGGCGCGGTCCTCCATGAGGGTGACCGCGGTGATCGGCAGCGCGGTCAACTCGGGCAGGCCGCCCGGTGTCCCGTCGTCCTGGCCGGTGTGCAGGGTGTCGTCGTCCACGGTCAGTTCCTCCTGTTGCCGCCGACGACGGCCTTGCCCGCGGGCACCCGGATCTCGTAGCCCCCGTTGAGGGTCGCGGTGCCGCCCGGCTCCAGCGCCACCCGCCAGCCGCGCACCCCGCGCACGTAGTCGTCCTCCTGCCCGTCGACCGGCCGCTCGGCCGCGGCCCACGGCGGACGCGCCTTGTGCTCCTCGATGCGCACGTCCTTGTCCGCCGACACCGGCACGCGCTCGCGCACCTGGACGACGACCGGGTAGGGCAGCCGGTTGGCGACGTCGATCTCCACGGTGTGGTCGAGCACGGTCGTACCGCCGCGCAGCCCGGCCGTCGACTCGCGCATGTGCGCCCGCCGCGCGACCCGTACGCTCTCCGCGACGCCCACGCCGACCGCCTGCCGCTGCCCGGAGGCCAGCGTCGGCAGCGGGGCGGTGAGCACGAAGTCGCCGTCGACCATGACGTCCACGGGACCGGCGAGCAGCGCGTGCGGCGAGGTGTTGGTGACCAGGACGGTGCCGAAGACCGCCGGGTCGACCGCGGGCACGCACACGTACTCGAACTCGGTGCTCACCGGCACCTCGCTGACCGGCACGGTGTGCCAGCGGCCGTCAGCGGCCACGTCCACCGGGGCGGCGGTGTCGAAGCGGTAGTCGAAGGACCCGGCCGACTTCCGCACGTCCACGGCGTGCGCGGGCCGGGCGAGGGCTGAGACCGCCGCGGCCCGCCGCCGGTATTCGGCGGCGATCGGGTGCGCGGCCCGGGAGGCGGGCCGCAGGGTGCCGCGCTCCTCGCCCGCGTCGGGCCCGGCGAGCGTCAGCCGGGCGTAGTCCAGCAGGTCGGCGCCGGGCGCCAGGGGAGCGGCATCCGCCCTGTCCGCGCTCTCCGCCGCTTCGGCCCAGCCGTCCGGTGCGCCACCCCCGGGGGCGGCCGCGGCGAGGGCGGTAGGCGGCATGGCACCGCGGGAGCGGGCCATGGGCGCGGCCGGTGCGGAAGGAGCCGGGGGCGGCGCCGTGGCGGGAACGAGCGTGTCGGCCACGGCCCCGTAGCCGACGGCCACCGGCGGGAAGGCGGGTATGGGCGCGCCCAGCGGTGGCGGCGGGGGGAGGCTGGAGGCCCTGGGCACGGCGGCGGCGTCGTAGCCGGTGAAGAGGTCGGCGAGCCCGGCGGGCGGCTCGCGCCAGCTCAGGTCGGCGGGCGCCTCCTGCCGCCGCCCGATCCGCAGCGACCGCAGCTCGGGCAGATCGGGCCGCCGCAGCAGGTCCGCGGTGGACAGCCCGAGCCGCACCCCGGCCCAGTCCTCCCCGCTGCGCTGCGCCACACAGGCCCGCAGCACCAGCGTCCCGACCCCGCTGCGGCCGTCGAGCCGCAACTGGTAAACGGGCGCCCAGGTGGCCCCGGGGACGTGGTACTCCAACTCCAGCTCGACCGCGCCGGGTCGGGCGGGAGCGTCGGGCGCGGGGCCGCTGCCCGGTTCGTCCGCGTCCCCGGCGCCGCTCGCGAGGGCGCTCTCGGGGGCGCGGCCCGGCGCAAGGGTCACCAGGGCGGTCGCCGTCGGGGCCGCGCGTCCCGTGTCGACCGCGCTCGACGCCTCCGCCACGCGGTGGCGCAGGACGTCGGACTCGTGGTCGGCCTGGGCGAGTTCCTCCTCGACCGCACGCAGGCGGCGGTGGAGGACCGCGAGCCGCGAGTCGACGAAGCCGGCCAGCGCGAGGATCGACTCGACCGGCGCCCAGCGCGGCGGGTCGCCGCGGCGCGGGGCCGGAGGCTCGGCGCGCAGGGCGGCCACCTCCGCGACCTCGGCGGCGAGCCGCTCCTTGCGGTCCCGCAGCCGCGACTGCCGGTCCTCGGCGTCCTCCAGGTCCAGCCGCAGCCGCGGCAGTTCGTCACCGCGGCGCAGCGTCGCGCCGAATTCGACGCGGATGTCGGTGACCCGCAGCCCGCCGGCCCCGTCGGCGCCGCCCGCCCCCTCCGGCCCGCTGACGATACGGCCGCGCAGCGACTCCTCGTAGAGGGTCGGCGGCAGCCCGGTGACACGCACGGTCACCGTGTCGCCGCCGCCGGGCGGCAGTTCGAAGCGGGCCAGCCGGGTGCAGACGGCGCCCGAGGAATGCACCGCCACCGATGTCACCGCGGACGATGCCACAGGGCCGCCACCAGCCGATATGCGCGTGCTCGCGTGCACCGTCGCTCCCCCTCAGGACCCTGGCCGTGCTCTCGTCCGTACCCTACCGGTCAGCCCACCGGCGGGGCCTGATCGGGCCATTTGACCGTCTGGACGCGGGGGTTGCCCTGCGGCATGAGGCGGATGATCGGAATCGGCTTGGCGACCGGATTGCTGCCGGTGTGGCTGGTCTGGTAGTTGGCGGTGAACTGGATGGGGCCGCTGGAGCCCAGCACCTTGTGCGCTCCCTGGAGTGCGCCCAGTTCGTTGACGACCGCGTCGGGCTCGGGCTGCGGCTGCTCGGTGAGGCGGATCGCCGAGGTGGCGGTGAGCACGGCGTCGTAGGCCATCATCGCGTTGCCGTCGCCGAGGTAGCCGCTGGGGAAGAGCGTCTGGAAGGACGTGTCGAACATCCGGAAGCCCCGGGTGCCGTCCGCCACGGCCGCGGCATGGGCCTTGTCGTGCCCGGCCGACGCCTTCCACTCCTCGGGGTGGGCCACACCCGCGTAGTCGACGGTGACATGGCCGCGCAGGTCCGCCCGCAGTTGCCGGCTGTCGGGCAGGTTGGTGACGTCGTCACCGCTGACGATGCGGATCTGCTTGTCCAGGCAGGTGTTGGAGAAGGCGTGCACCAGCACCCCGAGGTCCTGCCCGCGACCGGCGAACAGCACCACCGCGGGCTGCGGTTCCTGCGCGGCGCAGATGTTGGTGGTCATCTGGCTGATCCTGGTGGCCACTTCGGTCTGGTGCCGCTTGCGCTCCTCCGCGGACTGTCCGTCCCGGTCCCGCTCGGTGGTGTCGTAGGGCTCCACGCCGACGATCTGGTGGCCCCCCGGTATGTCCCTGAACTTCTTGAAGCCGCTGACGAGCGTGACGTCGTAGGAGTCACCGGCATTGCCGTCCTCGACCAGCACCGCCCGCTTGTAGTCGGACTGGACGTAGGACAGGGCCGCGGCCATGTTGTCCACGTTGCTGGGCGAGGCCCGGACGAAACCCTTGATGTTGTCGTAGTTGTCCGAGGTGAGGGTCGCGCCGAAAGCGGGAATGCTGTGCGCGGTCAGATCGCGTATCGCGCTCTCCGTGCCGGCCAGGCTCAGGCCGAAGCCGGTCACCGCCGCGATGTGCCGGCCGCGGTCGTCCTCGATGTTCGAGACGGCCGCCTGCCAGGCGTTGGCCTGGTAGCCGTCGCTGCCGATCAGCAGCTGGATGTAGGGCGTGATGCCCTCGACGTTGTTGCGGTTGGCGTAGTACTGCGCCGTGAAGGCGCCCTCGATCTGCTCCAGGGCGTTCGGCATCGACAGGATGCTGCCCTTGTCGGCGGATATCGGCAGGATCATCACCACGCTCACGTAGTTCGTCCGGTGGTTCTCGACGATCCTCCGGTTCTCTTCGCGGACCTTGTCCTCGGCGGCCCGCAGCGAGGGGTGGAAGGCGTAGCTGCCGTCCGTGATGCCCACGCATTCGCCGTTCGCGCCCTGGTGGGTGACGGTGGTCGCGCCCTTGCGCATGCACGGCTTGTTCAGCAGGTGGTCGATCGGCAGGTAGACGCCGTAGGCGGCGAGGGCCAGCGCCAGCACGCAGGCCACGGCCAGCAGCCTCCTGGCACCGACCGGGAGGCGCGCGACATACCCGCGAACGGAGTCGAGGACGTGCACGTCAGTCCTGCTTTCTTGTCGGGGCGGACTTTCCTCCTCGCTTCCTTCGCGGACGGCCTCGTACCTCGGCCGGCCACTGCGGGAGCTCGGTCGTCAGTCCTGCTTTCTTGTCGGGGCGGACTTTCCTCCTCGCTTCCTTCGCGGACGGCCTCGTACCTCGGCCGGCCACTCCGGGAGCTCGGTCGTCAGTCCTGCTTTCTTGTCGGGGCGGACTTTCCTCCTCGCTTCCTTCGCGGACGGCCTCGTACCTCGGCCGGCCACTCCGGGAGCTCGGTCGTCAGTCCTTCCAGTTGTTCTCGATGCGGCGGAAGAGTCCCGCCTGCCGGTAGAGGAGTTCGTTGTCCTCGGTGATCTCCGCCAGGTGCTCGTATCCGTCGGCGATGGTGTGGGCCAGCTGGTGCGCCGGGTCGAAGGAGCGGTCGCCGTGCAGCCAACGGGCCACCGCCAGGCGGGTGATGGTCCTGCGCCGGTTGCGCGCCTCGGCGGGGCCCGCGAGCGAGGTGACGAAGGTGCGCGGGTCGAGCGGGGTGCTCAGCCGGTTGGGCGCCGCGGTGACCTGGTCGAGCACGCGCAGCCAGTCCTGCGCGGTCGCGCTGCGCTCGTACTCCTCGTCCAGGTGGCCGACCACCGTGGTCAGCGGCTCGCGCCGGGCCAACTCCACCTGGGCCAGCGTGTGGTGGTGCCGCAGCGGCGCGTCCGCGCGGCTCGAATAGTGCGTCGCGTAGCCCGCGTGCACCGCGCGCCAGGTGTCGGGGGTGCGGGCCAGCCAGCGGCGCAGCAGCAGGGCGATCAGCGGGTGCAGCCGGGTCGCGTCGCCCTCCGGCGTCTCGTCCAGCCACATCGAGGCGGTCAGCCGCAGTTGCGCGGAGTCCGCGTCGACACCGCTCCACCCCAGGTACTGCAGTGCCGCGTTGCAGGCGCCGCGGCGCAGGCCGGGCGTCGCGGCCAGGACCGCCATCGCGTTGAGCGGGGCGTTGTCCTCGGGCGCGAGCCTGCCGTTCGGGCCCGCGGTGAGGTGGTCGGCGAGCACGCGCCGCAGCAGGTAGTCCTCGACGGTGGAGTCGGCCCTGGCGGGCGCCGGCCAGTGGTCGGGCAGCGCGTGGTCGGTGGTGAGCCGCCCGGTCAGCAGCTGCCGCGGGTCGAAGGGCTCCGGCGCCTCCGCGGGCGGGCGGTGCGGGTCACGCGGGGGAGTGCGGCCGAAGCGGGCCAGCAGGTGCGCCAGCCGGTCGGTGGACTCCGGGTGCCCGCCGGCCAGTTCGTAGAGGAAGTCCGCGTCGCGGTTGTGCCGCCCGAGCACGCTGCTCGCGCACAGGGCGAGCACCTGCTCGCCGTTGAGATCGGCCAGCGCCACCGGATACCACCACACCGGGTGGCCGTCGCCGCCGGGCGCGTACGGGTGGCGTAAGCCGAACTCCAGGCGCTCGTCCGTCGGGTCGAGCAGCCGGTCCGCCTCGGGCCGCACCCGGCCCCGCTGGACGGCCACCACCACGGCGGGGTCGGGGCGTTCGCCGGCCGCGGCGGACTCCCTGCGGCATTCGGCGAGCAGTTCGAGGAAGAGGTCGGCGGTCCTGCCGCCCGCGTTGTCGAGTAACAGCAGGCAGTTGCGCGGGCGTTGCATACGCGGCCAGGAGTCGTTGAAGTCGGACCGTAAGTCCGCGAGCAGCGCCGCGCACAGGGTGCGCGCCACCACCCGCGGGGTGCCGGTCGGCGTGTCCTGCGCGTGGTGCTGCCGGTAGAGCTCCCACAGCGATTCGTATTCCCGCCCGCCGTCGCCGCGTTCCGCCAGCCAGCGCAGCGCCTTGCTGTCCCGGTGCTTGCCCACCGCGGAGTGCAGCGCGCCCAGCAGGCCGGTCAGCACGTCGAGCAGGCCGCGCTGCTCAGGGCTGAGCAGCACGGCGGCCCGGCTGCCCCAGTCGTTCAGCGACGACTGCGCCTGCGCGTCCTGGGCGCGGGCCCGCAAGTACGTCTCGAAGGCGGTGCGGCCGCCGCCGGTGTCCACGAAGCTCAGCGCCTTGAGCAGCATCGCGGTGCGGGGGAAGTCGATCGCCCTGATCCCCGCGATGCGCCGCCCGAGGCCGCGGACCGCCGCGAGCACGATGTCCTCGACGCCCTGCGCCGAGCGAAGGTCGAGCCGCACGCTCAGGCAGTCGTCGGCGCACTGCGCCCACAGCGTGTCGAGCAGCACCGACCCGCCGGACCCGCGGGGTCCGGCGAGCAGCACGATCGGCAGCGGTCGCTCCGGCACCCCGCGGCGCACCAGGGCCGCCTTGGTGTAGTCCACCACCCGCTCACGGCCGTGCAGCCTGGCCTTGGCGTCCGTCATCCGACCCCGTCCCCCGCTGCTGCGGACCGTCACCCGGCCCGCACGATGTGCTACCGCTCGGAAGGGGGATCGTAATGCGTCCGGCTCGGGACCGGTCCCGTAACCGGGAATTCGGCCCAGGGCGTCGGCAGGGGGCGGCCCCTTACGAGGCCATGGCCTGGACGAACTGCTTCGGCGCCATCTGCCGGTTGAAGACCTTCTGCAGATCCGTCAGCATCTTGGCCGACACGTCCGGCGCCAGCGCCTGGTCCCAGGACTGCGTGAAGGTCGGCGCGTCCGCGACCATCCCGTAGATGAAGCCGGTGTATTCGGGGTTCACCCCGCCCATCAACTGGCCCTTGATACCGGCGATGGCCGGCACATGGCCGATGGACAGCAGGTCCGCGATGTACGACGGCTGCGCCACCGTCCTCTCGATGAAGTCGACGGCACCGGCCTTGTCGGCTGACTTCTGCGTGACGGAGAAGTAGTTGCAGGGGTTGCCGACCACGTTCTTGGGGTCGCCCTTGCCGCCGGGCACCGTCGGGAAGGTGGTCCAGCCGAGCTTGCCGGCCTTGACGAGGGCCGGGGCGGTGGTGAGGAGGTCGGCGTAGGCCCAGGAGCCCATGAGTTCCATGCCGGCCCGGCCGCTGGACAGCAGCGCGTTGGCGCCGCCGGAGTCCTGGCCGAGGGTGCTGTACTTCTTGCCGAAGGCGCCGCGGTCGACCAGGTCGCGGATCATGGAGAGCGCGGTGGCGACGGCCGGGTTGTCCCACGCGCCGGCCTTGCCGGCCTCGATCGCGGCGAAGGCCTGGGGGCCGCCGACCCGGTCGAGCAGGTATTCCAGCCACATCAGTTCGGTCCACGACTGCGAGCCGGCCAGGGCGATCGGCGTGATGTGCCGGGCCTTGAGCCTGTCGATGTCGGCGAGCAACTGGGCCCAGGTGGCCGGGGGTTCCTTGATGCCGGCGGAGGCGAAGACGGTCTTGTTGTAGAAGAGCGCGACGGGCTGCACGCCTTCCATCGGGACGCCGTAGACCTTGCCGCCGACGGTGCCGCCGGCCAGCACGCTGGGCAGGAACTCCTTCTGGAAGCCGGAGTCCAGCCGGGAGGTGAGGTCGGCGACATTGCCGGCCTCGACGTACTCGGCGAGGTTGCCGCCGCCCCAGTTGAGGAAGACGTCGGGGGCGTCGGCGCCGCCGAGTCCGCTCTGGAGCTTCGCCTTGTAGGGGTCGTTGATGAAGGTCTTCATCGTGACCTTCGCGTGGTGCGCGGTGTTGTAGGACGCGACGGAATTGCGCTGCACGGGGTTGAGGGTGTCGTTCTGCAGCGACCACACCGTCAGAGTGCCGGACCCGGCGGCCCCGGAGCCCTTGCTGCCGCAGGCGGACGCCGTCAGCGCGAGCGCGGTGACCGCGGCCACCGCTGCGGCGGTCCGCAGGGTGGCGAAACGTTTCATTCTCGGCACTGTCGGCACACGCTCCTCCGGGGAGCCGAGGAGCGCGGCTCCGATCCGTTCGGTGAGGTTTACGAAAGTTACGTTGGGAGGACCGTAGGATTGCAGTGACGTTTCGTCAACCGGTCGCCCGGTAACGGTGCGGACACGTAACCGTCGGGCGGGCGCCGCGTACCACCAGGTCAGCGGCCCCGACTCCGGGGTCGGCCGCCGGCCAGGCGGCGTCGGCGGGGCGGACGCCCGTATCCGGAACACCGGCCGGGTGGGGGCCCGGTCGGGCGGATCCCCGCGCCCTGCGGCCGTCCGGTGACGGCCCGCGTCGGCCGCCGATGAACGGCCCGAAGCAACGGCTGCGGACGGCCCGGCCCGGCTGCGTACCGCACCTCGCCCACCCCTGTGACCCGGATCACTTCTCGCGGCTGTCACGGGATCGCACGGTCGCCCGTCCTGATGCCGTCACCGCGCGACCCGGTCACGGCAGGGCCGCCGCACCACGAACTCAGGAGCCCGTCATCATGCGTGTTCTCGTCGCCGGAGCGAGCGGCGTCATCGGCAGCCGTCTCGTCCCCTTGCTGACCGCCGTCGGCCATCACGTGGTCGCCCTGGCCGGCAGCCCCCGGCGCACCGGCGCGCTCGAAGCGCTCGGCGCGGACGTGGCCGTCGCCGACGCCCTCGACCGCGCCCGACTCCTCGCCGCCGTGCGGCAGGCCGCGCCCGACGCGGTCGTCAACCTGCTCACCGCCATCCCCGCCGACATCAACCCGCGCCGTCTGGCCAGGGACTTCGCGCCCACCAACCGGCTGCGCACCGAAGGCACCCGCAATCTGCTGGAGGCCGCGCGGGCGGTGGGCGTACGGCGGATCGTCGCCCAGGGACTCGCGTACGGCTACCAGCCGGGCGCCGGACTCGCCAACGAGGACGCCCCGCTGTGGCACGACGCGACCCCCCGCCAGTTCGCACCGGTGCTCGCCGCGCTGATCTCCCTGGAGGAGCGGACCGTCGCGGCGGGCGGCACGGTCCTGCGGTTCGGGCACCTGTACGGCCCGGGGTCCGCCTATGCCGCCGACGGCGCCTTCACCGCGCAGGTACGGGCGGGCAAGGTCCCCCTGGTCGGCGGCGGCCATGCGGTGTTCTCCTTCACGCACGCCGACGACGCGGCCACGGCGATCGTCGCCGCACTCGACCGCGTGGCAATCGGCGTCCTCAACGTCGTCGACGACGAACCGGCCCCGCTGCACACGTGGCTGCCGGACTTCGCCGCCCGACTCGGCGCACCCGCGCCCAAGAGCGCTCCGGCCGCGCTGGCCCGGCTCGCCGTCGGCGGCTGGGGCGTCGCCTTCATGAACCGGCTGCGTGGCGCCGACAATGCCAGGGCCTGCCTCGCCCTCAACTGGCGCCCCGGATACGCCTCGTGGCGCGACGGCCTGCCCGTCGCGGACGCCGCCGTCACCCGGGCGGGTGCCCCGGGCTCGCGTCCCGCGGCATGATGCGGAGGCCGGGGCGCCCCGCACCGGGTGGGGAGGACCGAAGGAGGTTCCGCCGATGACCGCCACGCCCCGGCCTGCCACGGCGACCTCCGAGGCCGTCTTCGAGGAGTACCGGCCGCTGCTCCTGGGCCTCGCCTACCGGCTCCTGGGCAGCATGTGGGACGCCGAGGACGCGGTGCAGGAGGCGTACGTGCGCTGGGCCGCGGCGGACCGTACCGGGATCCGCGTGCCGCGCGCCTTCCTCGTCACCGTCGTCTCGCGCCTGGCCCTGGACCAGCTGCGGTCGGCGCGCGTGACCCGCGAGGCGTACACCGGGCCGTGGCTGCCCGAACCGGTCGCGTCCGACGCGTTCGGACCGTCCGGGACCGCCGAGCTGCGGGACTCGCTCGCGTACGCGACGCTCCACCTCATGGAGCGGCTGACCCCGCCGGAGCGGGCGGTGTTCGTGCTGCGCGAGGCGTTCGAGCTGCCCTACGACGAGATCGCCTCGATCGTCGGTGTGACAGCCGCGAACTGCCGCCAGTTGCACAGCCGCGCCGGCCGCCACCTCGCCGCCGACCGCGAGCGCTTCCGCCCCGACCCCGCCGCGCACAGCGAACTGCTGGGCCGCTTCCTCGCCGCGGCCCAGCAGGGCGACCTGGCCGCCCTCACCGACCTGTTGAGCGAGGACGTCGTGGTCTGGAACGACGGCGGCGGCAAGGTCCGCGCCGCGCTGCGCCCGGTCGAGGGCCGCGAGGCCGTCCTGGCGTTCCTGACCGGCCTCCTCGCCCGCTACGGTCTGGGCGAGACCCGCCTGGTCAGGGTGAACGACGGCTCACCCGCGGCGTGGACCCGACTCGACGGCAGCCACCAGCTCGTCACACTCGACATCCGCGAAGACGGCCTGATCCACGGCATCTTCGCCGTCCTCAACCCGGCCAAACTCACCCGCGTGGCCCCCGGTCGTGACCAGGGGGCTCCGCACGCGGGCGGCGTACCGTAGAGCCACCGTCCTTGACCGGGGGTGGACGTGGGCGTATTCGAGTCCCGAACGGGTGACCGTATCGCGGAGCTTCGACTGCGGCGCCGTCCGTCCCAGGAGGCGCCGGCCGACAAGGCAGGCCTGTCGGTCGACGTCGTCCGGAAACTGGAACAGGGCCGGGGACCTCCGCGAGGCTGACCACGGTCAATGCCCTGGCGCGGACGTCGGACACCGAACCGTCGTTCCTCGTGGGCCAGCCCTCGACGTTCGTGGGTTCTCCCGCGGTGGAGTCCGAACCGCCCTCGGTGCTCGCGTTGCGCCAGGCGGTGTCGCGCTGACCCCCGCCGTCCGCCACCTGCTCGCCAACGCGCCCTTCAGGACCCGGCGTTACGCGGAGGCGGCGGAGCAGTTCCGCGCGATCGGCGGCTACGCGGGCGCCGTCCCGTGGACGTATTCCCACGACCCGCTCAAGAAGTTCGTCCACGCGCGGACCCACACCTTCACCGAAGGGGAGAAGGCGGGACGCCCCGCGGCCCCGCCGCGGACCACCGTCTGAGCCCCCGGCCGGATCCGTCCCCGCTCTCCGGGCCAATGCCGGGGACAGCGCCCCCGCTACGGGCTACCGTCTCCTCAACGGCTTTCGCGTACAGGGGTGTTCATGCTGGACGAAGCACTCGCCGCACTCGCGGCGTCGGGGGGAGCCGCTGTCGCCACGGCAGCCGGCACGGACGCCTGGACCGGCCTGCGGGCAGGGCTGGCCCGCTGGTTCGGCCGCGGCAGCGAGCGCCGGGAGACGGCGGTGCTGCAACGGCTCGACCAGACCGGCGCGGAATTGGCCGAGGTGGAGCCCGCGCAGGCGGAGACCCTGCGGTCGGCCTACCGGGCGATCTGGCAGACCCGCATCATGGACCTGCTCGAAGACCTCGAAGACGACGCGGAGCGCGCCCGCGCCGCCTCGGGTCTGCGCGAGCTGCTGGCCCGGCTCCCCGCCGCCCAGAGCCAGGTGAGCGCCGACCACGGCGCCGTGGCGGTCGGCGGCGACCTCAACGTCACGTCGGACGGCGACGGTTCGGTGGCCGCGGCCGTCATACGGGGAGACGTGCACGTCGGCCGGCCCGGTCCCGCCGTCGCCGCGGAGGGCCCGGACCTCCCTACCCCGCCGGACGCCTCCCAGGGCTGAGCGATCCGGCGTCCCACAGCCCCGTGCTCCAGCCGGCCCCGCCGCCGGCCGCCGCCCCCGTCGCACCCGCCCCGCGTGCCGACGGCGACCTGCACGTCGAGAGCCGCAGCGGCGGTGTGTCCGTCGGCCGGACCCAGACCTTCACCTACCAGGCCGCCGCCGCGCTGACTCCCGTGCCGCTGCCCCACCGCATCGGCCGCGTCCCCGCCCTGGCGCCGCACTTCCAGGACCGCGAGCTGGCCAAGACCCTGATCGTGCAGCCCGGCCGTCCGCTGATCCTCACCGGCACCACCGGTACAGGGAAGAGCCAGCTCGCCGCCCAGTACGCGGAAAGCGCCTGGGAGCACGGCGAGTTGAAACTGCTGCTGTGGGTCGCCGACGCCACCCGCGAGACGATCACCGCCGCCTACGCCCGCGCGGCCCAGGACATCCTCGGGCGCTCCTTCGACCCGGCCGAAGGCGCCCAGACACTCCTCAACTGGCTGCGCCCGGCAGGCGGTACGAAGCCGCGCCCCTGGCTGGTCGTGCTGGACGGCGTGACCGAGCCCGCCGACCTCTCCGACGGACTGTGGCCCCCGGCCAGCCCAGTCGGCCGGGTGCTGGTCAGCAGCAGCCGCCGCGACTTCGACCGGGCCGTGGACCCGCTGATCGTCCAGGTGCGCTCCTACCGCCGCCAGGAGGCCATCGCCTACCTGGAACGCGCCCTCGACCACCACCGGTTGAGCCCCGCCAGCCTCGCCGCCCTGCCCGCGCTGTCCGACCGCCTCGGCGCCGTGCCCGCGTCGCTGGCCCTCGCCGTCCGCCACATCGCCGCGGAGGGCATCGACGTCGAGACGTACATCCAGCGCCTGGACGACCGCAGCACCGGCATCTCCGCCGCCCACGCCCCGCTGCGGCTCACGATCGACGCCGCGAACCGCAGGCACCCCGCGGGCCTCGCGGCGCCCGTCCTGCAACTGGCCTCCGTCCTCTCCGAGTCGGGCACCCCGCAGCAGGTCCTGGCCAGTGCGCCGGCGCTGGCGCTGCTCACCCGGCAGCGCAACGGCGGCGGCGACGCTGCGGTGACCGCGGAGGACGTCACCCGCGCGGTGCGGGTGCTGTACGACCTGAGCCTGGTCGAACTCCAGAGCCTCCGCTCCCACACCGAGGTGCTCGTCGACGCGACCGTACGCGGCGACGTCCTGGCCGCGCTCCCGGACGACCTGCTGGTCGACCTGGTGCGGTGCGCGGCCGACGCACTGGCCGCCGCGTGGCCGGACGTCGAGAAGGACGCCGATCTCGCCGCCGGCCTCCGGGACAACACCGAGGCGCTGCTGAACGGCCTCCGTGGCGAGGTCCTGCTGTGCGACGGCATCCACCCGGTGGCCCTCCGCGTCGGTCTCAGCAGTGCGGAATGGGGGCATCTCGACAAGTCCGAGGGCTACTTCCGCGATCTGGCCGGCGACGCCGCCCTCCTGCTCGGCCCCGACCATCCCGACGTGCTGAACGCCCGTGCCTGCGCGGCGCGGTGCCGCGGCGAGAGAGGCGACCTCCAGGGCGCGACACGCGAGTTGACGGAGGTGCTCGCGGCACAGCAGCGCTTCGGCAGGCTCCGCCCCGACACGCTCGTGACCCGCCATCTCCTCGCGGTCTTCGCCAGCAGGATGACCAACGCCGCGCCCGACGCGCTGACCGCTCTCGCGGATGTGCTGGCCGATCGCCTGCGCGTCCTCGGCCCCGACCATCTCGACACCCTGGTGAGCCGGGTGGTGCTGCTGGCGGACCACCTGTACGTGGGCCGGACGAAGTCGACGGCCGACGCGCGCGCCCTGCTCGCCGATGTGCAGCGGGTCGCCGGCGCCGACCACCGGCGGACCTTCGAGATGCGGCGGCTGGTGTCGCACGCGTGTCTGCTCGGCGGCGACCATGACGAGGCAGGGGACTTGGCGGCCGAGGTGCTCGCCGACGCCCTTCGGGCGCTCGGACCCGAGCACCCCGTCACGCTCGACTGCCGCCAGTGGGCGGCGTATCTCAGCATCGAGCGGGGTGAACTGGACGCCGCCGCATCGGAGTTGCCCGGCCTGCTCGCCGACCAGCAGCAGCTGCTCGGCCCCGACCATCCCTCCACGCTCTTCACCCGCAGCCATCTGGCCTCGTGCCAGCAGCAGTCCGGTGACACGGAGGGGGCCCTGCGGTCCTACGTCTCCCTGCTGGCGGACCGCCGCCGGGTGCTGGGGCCGGAGCACCCGCAGACACTCGACACGCTGAGAGTGGTGGCCAACGCCCACGCGTCCGCGAACGACCCGGTGAGCGCGGTCGTGGCGCTCGCCGAACTGGTCGCCTCGGGAAGCCGGGTGTTCGGCCCCGACCACGAGCTGACGCTGATCGCCCGGGTGAGTCTCGGCAGATGCCGCGGCGACGCCGGAGACGCCGTCGGCGCCGTCATCGACCTCGCGGCGGTGATCGCGGACCTGGCCCGCGTCCTCGGCCCCTACCACCAGTCCAGCCTCCTCGCCCGGCGCAACCTCGCCTGGTTCCGCGGTATAGCGGGCGATGCCCCGGGCGCGGTCGCCACGCTCACCGAGCTGCTCTCCTACCGGGAGACGCTCTCGGGTCCCGACCACCCCGAGGCGGTGATCACTCGCGGGGCCCTCGCGTACTGGCAGAGCAAGGCCGCCGAGCAGCGCGCCGACAGCACCCGCGCCCCTGCGGACGTCGATCCCGCCCGCTGACCCGCTACGGGGACCCTCCGTGGCGGCCCGCGCGCTAGGCCACGACGGCGGTCCGGTCGCGGTGCCGGGGGACACGGGGGCATCCGCGCGTCGTCAGGGGTGCAGCAGCGCCGCCACCGCGGCGACGACGACCTCGCGGCGGTCGGCCGCCGACCCGGCGGAACAGTCGGAGACCACCGCGTCGTACTCCGGCACGTTGCTGCTCCAGAAGCCCGAGAGGTGCAGCACCAGCCCCAGCAGTACGGCGGGCGGGAAGCGGGCGGGCAGCCTGCCCGCCTCCTGGGCCTCGGCTATGGCCCGCACCTTGGCCGCGTTGCTGTCGAGCACGACGGGCAGCAGCGCGCCGCTGCCGGCCCGCTCCAGGCGGTACCAGGTGGCGAGGCGCTGCACCCAGGGGCGCTCGACGTAGGAGTCGTGGAGGCGGCCGGCGTATTCGGGGAGGTCGTCCGGGTCGATGGGGACCGCGTCGACCGTCTCGCGGCACATCGCGTCGAAGACGGCGTCGAAGAGGCCGTCCTTGCTGCCGAAGTAGTGGTAAATCTGCGCCTTGTTGCTGCGGGCCTCGGCCGCGATGCGGTCGACCCTGCCGCCGGCGATGCCGTACGCGGCGAATTCGCGGGTCGCCGCGTCCAGCAGGCGGCGCCTGGTGGCTTCCGCGTCCCGGCCGACGGCGATGGCCTTGCTGGCGGCGACGTCCCTGTTCATGACATCCAGCGTATCAACTAACCAGACAGTTGACATCTGCCCTGTCGAGGTGTTCTCTGGAGACAGACAGTTACTAATCAACCGGTTAGTAAGGACCCTGCCCGTCTAAGGAGCCCCCCATGTCCGCCAATGACTCGACCAACGACCCGACCAACGACCCGACCACCGCGAAAGCCGCCGCCGAGGCCGCCACGCCCTCCGTCTTCCTGGTCAGCGGCGCCTCCCGCGGGCTCGGCAGGGAGATCGTCAAGGCCGCGCTGGAGGCCGGGCACGAGGTCGTCGCGGGCGTGCGCGGCACCACCGCGCTGGACGACCTCGCCGCCGAGCACGGCGACCGGCTCGCGGTCGTCGCTCTCGACGTGACCGACGACGAGGCCGCCCGCGCGGCGGTGCGCACTGCCGTCGACCGCTTCGGGCGGCTCGACGTGCTGGTCAACAACGCCGGATACGCCAACATCGGCTCGGTCGAGGACGTCGGCTTCGACGACTTCCGCACGCAGGTCGACACCAACTTCCTCGGCGTCGTCCGGCTCACCCAGGCCGCACTGCCGGTGATGCGTGAGCAGGGCTCCGGGCATGTCGTGCAGGTGTCCTCGGTCGGCGGGCGGATGGCGACGCCGGGCCTGTCGGCCTACCAGTCCGCGAAGTGGGCCGTCGGCGGCTTCTCCTCGGTGCTGGCCCGCGAGGTCGGCCCGCTGGGCGTCAAGGTGACCGTGCTGGAGCCGGGCGGCATGCGCACCGACTGGGCCGGCTCCTCGATGCGGGTCGACCCGATCCGCCCGGAGTATGCGGGCACGGTCGGCGCGATGGCCGCCATGCACAGCCCGGAGTCGACCGCGGCCAGCGACCCGGCGAAGGTCGCCCGCCTCGTTCTCGACGTCGTCGCGCTCGACGAACCGCCGCTGCGGCTGCTCGTCGGCCCGGACGCGTATGCGTACGCCACCGCCGCGGGCCGCGCGCTGCTGGCCGAGGACGAGCGGTGGAGCGACCTCAGCCGCTCCACCGCGGCGGACGACGCCACGCCCGAGCAGCTCGACCCGCTGGGCCATGCGCAGTGACGGTGCGGTGCGCTCCGACTCCCCGCGCACGGCGGTGCGGCACCGCGTCGGCCACCGGGATATCGGCGACAAAGCCCGTTGTCCCAGGGGGAGTTGGGACCTGCGTGGGAAGTCCCTGACACGCGTGGCATCCTGTGACCTTCACGCTTCGCCGGCCGCGACCGGCGAACGGACAGGGGGGTTGGGGGGAAGGTCGCATGAAGCTCTGCTTCCTCGTGGAGGAGAACTACCGTTACGACGGGATGCCGGTCGAGGTGATCCGCCGACTCCACGCCTGGGGCCACCACGTGGACGTGCTGAGGCCGGGGGGATCGCTGCACCGCATGACCGAGGTGGTCAGGGCCGGCAGCCATGACGCCTGGGTGCTCAAGACCGTCTCCGGCGGCCCCGGACTCACCCTGCTGGAGGCCGCCGCCTCGGCCGGGATGACCACCGTCAACGACGCCCGCTCGATCCGCGGGGTCCGCGACAAAGCGCTCGCCGCGGCGATCGGCCGCAGCCGCGGCCTGCCCATGCCCACGACATACGCGGCCGCCCGGCCCGAACTCCTCGCCGAGATACCCGAGTCCGACTACCCGCTGGTGGTCAAGCCCGCCGACGGCAGCTCGGGCCGTGCGGTGCACCTGCTGGCCGCGCCCGACCGGCTGCCCGCACTGGTCCCGGCGCTGCGCGGCGAAGGCCTCCTCATCGCACAGCCGTATGTGCCCAACGCGGGCGTCGACATCAAGGTCTACTGCGTCGGCGACGACTTCTACGCCACCGAGCGCCGCTCGCCGCTGCACCCCGACCACCCGCACCGCGAACGCCGGATGCCGCTGCCGCGCGAGGTCGCCGCGATCGCCGCGCAGGTCGGCGCCGTCTACGGGCTCGACCTCTACGGCCTCGACGTGCTCCTCGGCCCGGACGGCCCCGTCGTCGTGGACGTCAACGACTTCCCGAGCTTCCGCCAGGTCCCGGACGCGGCGTCCCGCGTCGCCAGCGCCGTCCTGGCACTGGCGGCAGGGGAGCGGCCGAGCGTGGTCGGGGCGGCAGGGCCCGCGAAAGCGCCCGGTGCCGGGCTGCGGGCGACGGCGGGTGCCATGGCGGTCGCGGCCGGCGACCCGCTGTGAGGATCGGCCTCATCACGCCGGACCCCGGCCATCCCCTGCTGGCCGCGGCCACCGCGCTGCTCACCGCCCCGGGTGCCGGCCACCGGGTCGAGGTGCTCGACCCGGTCACCGCCCCGGCCCCGGCCGACCCCGCCGACGTCTACCTGCTCAAGGCCCGCACCCCCCGCGCTCTCGCCCTCGCCCGTGCGGCGGAGGCGGCCGGCGCCCTGGTGGTCAACTCGGCCGCCGCGACGGAGCGGTGCCAGGACCGTACGGCGATGGCGGAGGACGCGCTGCGGGCCGGACTGCCCTTCGCGCCGACCCGCGGCTACGCCTCCGCCGCCGACCTCGCCGCGTCGCCCCCGGCCGGTGCCGTGGTCGTCAAGAGCCGGCACAGCAGGAAGGGGGACATCGTCGTACGGCTCGAAGGTGCCGCGCGGATAAGGGACTTCGCGGACTCGGCGCCGTATGAGCCCTTCGTCGTCCAGGACTTCGTCCCGAACCCCGGCTGGGACCACAAGCTGTGGGCCATCGGCCCGCAGGTCTTCGCGGCCCTGCGTCGCTCCGAGATCGCCCCCGCCGCCCCGGGCGGCGGCCCCGTCCCCCTCACCGACCTCCCACCGGCCTGGCCCGCCCTGGTCCGCCGCGTCGGCCAGGTCTTCGGCCTCCAGGTCTACGGCGTCGACGTGATCGACACGGGCGCCGGCCGCCCGCTGATCGTCGACATCAACGCCTTCCCCGGCGTCCGCGACCAGCCGGGCGCCCCGGAAGCCCTGGCCGAGCTGGTGCTAGGGGCCCTCGCCGACGGCGTCCACGGCAGCCCGGATCGCGCGCGGCTGCCCGAGTAGGTCGGTGTTGTCCGCCCACTGGTCCACCCCGCCCACCAGCGGCAGGGCCCGCAGCTCCGGGTCGGTGACGGTATGGGCCAGCGCCTGCGCGAAGCGCTCCGCATGCAGCACGAGGTAGGGGCGTGAGTGGTAGGGGCGCCGCGTCGGGTCCACCCAGGCGGCGAGCCCGGACGCGTTCTGCTGGGCGGCCACCGCCTCGTAGGCGTCGCACAGGCACGCCTCCCTGACCTCGGCGTCCGTCGCCGCCAGCGCCCCACGCAGCGCGGGCCCGACCGTCCGGGCCGCGTCCAGCCGGGCGAAGGCACTCCCGAGCCACTTGCCGTAGGGGGCGTAGCGGCGTTCGAGCAGCAGGCACAGGCGCATCACGTCCCGCGCCAGGCGGGCGGCGACCACCGCGGAGCCGAGGTCGTCCCCGACCTCCGCGCACCGCCCGACGAACGCCTCCTCCTGCGACAACCGCTGCCACTGGCAGGCCAGCAGATAGCGCCACACCTGGTCCGGATACCAGGCCAGCCGCCGCCGCAGGCCGGTGAGCGTGCCGAGCCCGTCATGGAAGACGGCACCCCCGGTGACCTCGGCGAGGCGCTGCTGCGGCACGGCCAGCCAGTCGCGGGCGCCCGGCTCGGCGCCCTTCGGTCCGAGCCGCTCGGCCGCCCACGTGTCCACGGTGTGGACCCGCACCCGGTGGTCGACCGGCCCGTCGGTCACCTCCATGTGCCCCACCGGGTCCAGCGGACCACCGCCCGCCCGAAAATGCGTCGGCCACCCCCTGACCTGCTTGGGCAGCCGCTCCGCCAGCGCCAGGCCGATGCCCCGCGCCAGCCGCTGGTGGTCCTCCGCCCGCAGGAAGAGGTCGAGACGCGGACCCCAGTCGTGGTCCGCCGACCGGGCGGTGTCGAACCCCAGCACCTCGGAGCCGGCCCCCACCCGGGCGGCGGCATGGGGCACACCCGGCGCCACGTCCCGCAGGACCGGCCGGACGCCTTCCTCGTACAGAGCCCTGGCCAGGTCGAGGCCGGAAACGAACGGTCCGCCGGAGGTCGTCATGGCCCTACTCTCCGCGCCCCGGGCGCCTGGCGCCCAGCTATTTCGTGCCGGCCGTGCCCGCCGTGCAAGCCGCCGGATCGCGGCCCTGGAGCGGCCCGGACAAATCAGTACAAAGTTAAGGCCCGTATAAGTGGCCGCGGGGCTCCCTACGGATTTACGCTGAGTAAGGATGCAGCACTTCCGGGCGGGAGACCCGGAGGACATCCGTCGGTAGAACGACAACACTGCACAGTGCTCACACTGCGAAGGAGGTGGCTGGAATGGCCACCGATTCGACTCACTCGACATCGCAGGGCCGCTCGACATCCGGGATAGAGAGCCACCCGGACCTTATGGCCCTCCGGGGCCGTTACGCCGAGGCGTCTGCGAAGCCGATCTCGGGGCTGATCGAGGGCCTCTGCCTGCTGACCGGTCTCTACCTGGCGATCTCGCCCTGGGTGGTCGGCTTCACGAACTTCACCAACCTGCGGGTCAGCAATCTGATCACGGGCATCGCGCTGGCCGTCCTGGCGATGGGCTTCGGCTCGGTGCTGGAACGGACAGTCGGGCTCGGCTGGTGCGCCATCGCGATCGGCGTGTGGACGATCCTGGCGCCCTGGGCGATCGCCGGACCCAACGCCGCCATCACGCACACGATCGTCAACAACGCGATTGTCGGTGGTGTGGCTATTGCGCTTGGGCTGGCCACCATGGGCCTCGGGTTCATGGGCGGCAGGCGGCACGCGCACTGAGGCAGAGCGCGAGTCGTACACCCTGCGGATGCACCACGGTGCGGACGGCAACTTGCCGCCCGCACCGCATTTTCCCCACGTGGGGGTTCCCTTTTCCCCCGTGCTGGGGGTCCGCTTTCCCTGGGGACGGGGGGTTCCCTTGCGCAGGGGGGCGCCCCCCAGGGGCGCGGGGAACTGCGCGCTCAGCCCCCCACCGGCCGGTGGTCCGGATGCGACAGCAACAGCCCCTTTCGCACGGTGGCGACGTGCAGCTTGTCGACGGCTGGTCGCGCAGTTCCCCGCGCCCCTGGGGGCCCCGGCGTGGGGGGACCGTCAGACGCGCATCTCGGCCGGGACGGCCGCCAGGGCGGCCTGGACGGCGGCGACGAGCCGCTGCGCGGACTCGGCGGTGAGTTCGACAGCCACGCGGGCCGCAGGCCCCCGGCTGGGATCGGCGAAGTCGATGTTCAGGGTGTGTTCGGCCATCGCGTGAACGGGGTGGTCGAAGTAGACGGTCACGTCGGAGACGTGGAACCACGAACCCCCCGGACCCTTCGCGCTCCCGTCAACGGCGTCCTTGACCGTCGTGTACGTGCACAACCTTCAGCCCTCATCTCTTGGGGTCGGTCTTCCTGCTCGCTTCCTGCGCGGACGGCCTCGTTCCTCGGCCGGCCACTACGGAAGCTCGGGCGTCAGCCCTCATCTTTTGGGGTCGGTCTTCCTGCTCGCTTCCTGCGCGGACGGCCTCGTTCCTCGGCCGGCCACTACGGAAGCTCGGGCGTCAGCCCTCATTTTTTGGGGTCGGTCTTCCTGCTCGCTTCCTGCGCGGACGGCCTCGTTCCTCGGCCGGCCACTACGGAAGCTCGGGCGTCAGCCCTCCAGGTGCTTCGCGAAGAACGTCGCGATCCGCTCCCAGCCGTCGACCGCGGCAGCGACGCGGTAGCCGGGACGGTTGACCGCGAAGAAGCCGTGGCCGGCGTCCTCGTAGCTGTGGAATTCGAAGTCGTTGCCCTGCTCGGTGAGGATGCGGCCGAGTTCGGCCACCTGCTCGGGGCCGGGGTGCTGGTCCTCGGCGCCGAAGAGGCCGAGCAGGGGGGCGGAGAGGCCGGGCAGGTCGGCGAGCAGGTTGGTGACGCGGAGGTCGAGGCCCGGCGGCACCTCGCCCACGACGAAGGCGCCGTAGCAGTCGACGGCGGCGTCGAGGTCGAGGCGGCAGGCGGCCAGGACGGACTGGCGGCCGCCGGAGCAGTGGCCGATGACGCCGACCTTGCCGTTGGCGGCGGGCAGCGCCCGCAGATACGCGGCGGCGCCGGCGACATCGCCGACCAGGCGGTCGTCGGGGACGCCGCCGCGGGAGCGGGCCACGGCGCTGGCGTCGGCGGGGTCCGCGCCGGGGGCCTCACGGCTGTAGAGGTTGGGGCAGATCGCGTCGTAGCCCAGCTCCGCGAAGTGCCGCACCATCTCCTTGGTCTCACGGTCGTATCCGGGCATGTGGTGGATGACCACGACGCCGCCGCGGGGGGCGTCGCCGGCGGGACGGGCGAGATACGCCTCGATCTGGTCGCCGTCGTGCCCGGCGACGGAGAGGGTCGTCGCGAAGAGTGAGCCGGGGGACGTATCCGGGTATTGAGTCATGGCGCCAGCTATACCATAAGGCTGGACTGATCAGTTTATACTGAATACATGGCTGCCAGCAGCACAGACCCGGAGCAGCACGGGGAGCCGGACCCGGACAAGGATCCGGCGGACGCGCCACCCGCCGACAGCGGCCCGGCCCGCATCGCGGCCGACCTGCGCGCGGCGATCGGACCCCTGGTCAGACGGCTGCGGCAGTTCAGGCCCGACGACGAGCTGACGCTCTCCCAGACCTCCGCCCTGGTGCGGCTCGACCGCGAAGGGCCCGCGACGGGCTCGGAGTTGGCGGCCGGCGAGGGCGTACGCCCGCAGTCCATGGCCGCGATCCTGGCCGTGCTCTACGAGCGCGGCCTCATCGTCCGCGACCCGGACCCGGTGGACGGCCGGCGCATCGTCGTATCGTTGTCGGCGGCCGGGCGCGAGGGCCTGCGCGGCGCCCGGCAGAAGAAGGGGCGGCGGCTGACGCAGGCCATCGCCGACGAGTTGACACCCGATGAGCAGGCCGTACTCGCGGCCGCTCTCCCGCTGCTGGAGAGGATCACCCGACGTGTCTGAGCCCGCGGACATACGGCTCGCCCCGGACGGCGACGCTCCGGGCGGCGGCGCCACGGCGGTCGAGCCCCCGGACCGCTACAAGTGGGTGGCGCTGTCCAACACCAGCCTGGGGATGTTCATGGCCACGGTGGACTCGTCCATCGTGATCATCTCCATGCCGGCGATCTTCCGCGGCATCCACCTGGACCCCTTCGCGGCCGGAAACATCAGCTACCTGCTGTGGATGATCATGGGGTATCTGCTGGTCACCGCGGTGCTGGTGGTCACCCTCGGGCGGCTCGGCGACATCATGGGCCGGGTGCGGATGTACAACCTCGGCTTCGTCGTCTTCACGCTCGCCTCCGTCGCGCTGTCCTTCGACCCCTTCCTCGGCGGCTCCGGGGCGATGTGGCTGATCGCCTGGCGGGTGGTGCAGGCGCTCGGCGGCTCCATGCTGATGGCGAACTCCGCCGCGATCATCACCGACGCCTTCCCCGCGCACCAGCGCGGCACGGCGCTCGGCATCAACCAGATATCGGCGCTGAGCGGGACCTTCATCGGCCTGGTGCTGGGCGGGCTGCTGTCCGCGTGGGACTGGCGGGCGGTCTTCTGGGTCAACCTGCCGGTCGGCATCCTCGGCACGATCTGGGCCTACCGCTCGCTGCGCGAGACCTCGGCCCGGCAGAAGTCCCGCATCGACTGGTGGGGCAACCTCACCTTCGCCTGCGGCCTGGGCGCGCTGCTGATCTCCATCACCTACGGCATCCAGCCCTACGCCGGCCACACGATGGGCTGGACCAGCCCCAAGGTGCTGTCCGGCCTGATCGGCGGCGTGGTGCTGCTGGCGGTCTTCTGCGTCATCGAGTCCCGGGTGCCCGAGCCGATGTTCCACCTCTCGCTCTTCCGCAACCGGGCCTTCGCGGCCGGCAACGCCGCCTCCCTGCTCGCGTCCGTGGCACGCGGCGGGCTGCAGTTCATGCTGATCATCTGGCTCCAGGGCATCTGGCTGCCCCTGCACGGCTACGACTTCGCCGACGCGCCGCTGTGGGCGGGCATCTTCCTGCTGCCGCTGACCGCCGGCTTCCTCATCTCGGGACCGCTGTGCGGCTGGCTGTCCGACCGCTACGGGGTGCGCTTCTTCACCACCGGCGGCCTGCTGCTCTTCTCGGCCAGCTTCGTCGGGCTGCTGCTGCTGCCGATCGTCTTCCCCTACTGGGCGTTCGCGCTGCTCATCATGTGCAACGGGATGGGCTCGGGGATGTTCGCCGCGCCGAACACCTCGGCGATCATGAGCAGCGTCCCGGTCACCCACCGGGGGGCCGCGTCCGGGATGCGGTCCACCTTCCAGAACAGCGGGATGTCGCTGTCGATCGGCATCTTCTTCTCGCTGCTGATCATCGGGCTGGCGAACCGGTTGCCCGCGGCGCTCTCCTCGGGGCTGCAGGCGCAGGGCGTGCCGGCCGCCACCGCCGAGCACGCGGCCTCGCTGCCGCCCGTCTCGACGGTCTTCTCCGCCTTCCTCGGCATCAACCCGGTCCAGACGCTGCTCGGGCCCAGCGGGGTCCTCGACACGCTGCCCGCGCACAACCGGGAGGTGCTGACGGGCAAGTCGTTCTTCCCGAACCTGATTTCGGGGCCCTTCCACCACGGCCTGCTGATCGTCTTCGCGACGGCGACCGTGATGGGTCTGCTGGCGGCCACCGCCTCGCTCCTGCGCGGAGGGGCGCGTCCGCGGTCCGCACAAGACGACTAAGCGGTTGCCCCCCGCACCTGTCGGTCGACCGCGGCTCCGTCGCGGTTGAGCGCGCAGTTCCCCGCGCCCCTTTTGGCCTGCGTCCTCCTACGCCCAGCGTCGGCTCCTGGAGGGTGAGCGTTTTTCAGGGGCGCGGGGAACTGCGCGACCAGCCACGACGAGGCCGCAGGCGAGCAACGCCACCGCGAGTGGCAATCACCCAGGCGCCCAGGCCGCACGCAGTGGTCGGGGCGAGGCCGTAACGAAGAAGGCGCGCCGGCGCGTCAAGAAGGTGGAGGTCGAACCCGAAGGGAGCCGCAGGCGTGCGTCATGTGCAAACCCAGGCGTATCTGGAGTTCGCGCGGGCCAGAACGGGCCCGTTATACCGGTCTGCCTGCCTGCTCACCAGCGGCGACACGCACCTGGCGGAGGACCTGGTCCAGGAGACCCTGGGCCGGATGTACCTGGTCTGGGCGCGGACGTCCAAGGTGGGAAATCCGGCCGCGTACGCGCAAACCGTGCTGGTGCGGGCCTTCCTGACGCACCAGCGGCGCCGCAGCAGTACGGAGCGCCCGATCGCCGAGCCGCCCGACCGGCCGTCGCCGCCCGGCGGGGACGCGACCTTGCGCATCACCCTGCTGGACGCGCTCGCCCGGCTCGCCCCGAAGGACCGGGCCGTGCTGGTGCTGCGCTACTGGGAGGACCGCAGCATCGAGGAGACGGCCGCCGCCCTGGACGCGACCCCCGGCGCGATACGCACCCGGTGCGTCCGCGCGCTTGGCCGGCTGCGGGACGAACTCGGCGGAGAACTCGCCGATCTCGTCGCCCGCTGAACGGCCCGCTGAACGGCCCGCTGAACTGCCCACCGAACCGCCCCACCGAACCGCCCCACTGACGTACCACCACCCCCGTGAGGACACCCCCATGCCCGTGGAATTCGAGGACGAGCTCGGCGACGCGCTGCGCTCCACCGCCGACACCTTCCAGCCCGACGACCCGCACGCCCTGGTGGGCGGGGGTCACCAGCGAGGCCGCCGGCTGCGCCGCCGGCGTACGGTCACCGTCGTGGCGGGCGCCGCCGCCTTCGCGGCGGTCGCGGTCGGCGGGGTGCTGGCCGGCGGGCTCGCGCAGGGCGGGGGCCACAGCAGCGGTGTGGCCGCGGCGCCCGAGCGGCCGAAGCCCGTGCGGTCGGTCGACGCGGCGGCCCCCGTGGTGACCGGCACGCAGGTCGCCCGGATCTTCGCCGGCCTGCTGCCCGTCGGGAAGGTCACCGAACTGACGGGTTACGGTCCGCAGGACCGGCCGGTCCCGGACGCGCTCGCGACGGCCGTCTTCGACAACGGCCCCGGCCCCGGCCTGGTCGAGGTCGACCTCCAGCGCCAGGCCAACCCCGTCGACAACTGCCCGCACCCCGCGCCCTCGGGCACGTGGTGCTCCCTCACCCATGTGCACGGCGGCTCGCTGACGCTCTTCAAGGGCTACGAGTACCCGGACCGCCGCACCGACGTGAAGGAGTGGGTGGCGACGTTCGTCACACCGAACGGCGCCCAGATCCAGCTGAGCCAGTGGAATTCGCGGCAGGAGAAGGGCTCCCCCGTCTCGCGGCCGACCCCGCCGCTGAGCCTCGCCCAGATGACCGCGGTGGTCACCAGCGGCAAGTGGAAGCCGGTGCTGGCCGGGCTTCCCGCGTCGGACGACCTCGGCGGGGGCAAGGACGACGCGCCCGGCGCGTCGGCGGACGGCGGGAAGGCCCCGCAGTCCAAGGCGGACACCGCGGCGAACGGCTGACACATCGGGTCGGACGGCGCCAGACCTGGGGGGTCTTCCCGTTCACGCGCTTTTTGCGCATGCTTTGAGTACCCGGGTGCCGTCTGCGGCGGCTTTCGGGTGACAATGCGAAGTCGAGGCGCAAGACGTACGAAGCACGCCCCCTGAGTGAAGCGAGGATCCCATGTTGCGAAACGGGCTGGAGCCGTGGCACCTGATCGTGGTGGCGATCGTCGTCATCGTGCTCTTCGGTTCGAAGAAGCTCCCCGAGGCCGCCCGCGGCCTGGGCAAGTCGATGCGCATCCTGAAGTCCGAGGCCAAGGCGATGAAGAGCGACGACCCGGGCGCCACGGCGAGTGCCGCCCCGGCGTCCACGCCGACCCCGGCGCCGGAGGCCATCACCCCCACTGACGTGGTGGCGGCCAACGAGGCCGCCCCGGCGCCGCAGGCCACGACCACGGTGAAGTAGCGCGCACCCGCCGGCAAGGCGGCGAGCCCCGGACGGGACCCATCGGGACCCGTCCGGGGCTTTGTGCTGCCAGGGGCTTGCGCCGGGGCCGGCGGCGGGATCCGGGCCGCCTTTTCCGGGATCCGGCAGTGTTGGTAGGTTCTCGGCGTCCGGGTTGTGGAAGCCGGTCAGGGGTGGGGTTGCGGTGACGGCCGTTACGGGCACGGGCACGGGCATGCACAGCGGTACGCACGGGGGCGGAGGTGCGCACGCGGGCGCGGTGCCGGCGGAATTCCTGGCCGGCTTCACCGAGACGCTCGCCGACGTCTCGCGCAGTTGCCGGACGCTGACCCGCGCGGAGCGCGAGAGCCGCAGGGCGCTCGGCGAGCAGGCCGCGGACGCCGGGATCGGCCTGCGCGAACTCACCGTGGGCCACCTCGCCGCCGCCCGCCGCGCCTGGCCCGCGCTGCCGGGTGTGGCCGGCGCCCACGACACCGCCGAGCTGCGCAAGGCCGGCGCCGCCGTACTGGCCGCGCTCGAAGCGGGGGTCGGCGCGCTCGCCGAGGGCCACTCGCGGGCCCAGCGGCACGCGGTGCGCAGGGCCGAGGCGGCCCGCCGCGCCTTCGTCGACGACCTGCTCTACGGCCGCAGCGACCCGGGGCGTATCGCGGAACAGGCCGAGGGTTTCGGGCTGCGGCTCGCCGAGCGCCACACCGTCGCGGTCGCCGCGCCGCCGCCGGGGGAGCCGTACGACCAGGCGCACCCGCTGCTGCGGCGGGTCGAGCGCGAACTCGTCGGCCGCTTCGGCGACCACGACGCGCTGGTCGCGCCGAAGGACGGGCGGCTGGTGTGCGTCGCGCCCACCGGGCAGCGGCATGTGCTCGACGCGTTCGTGAAGCTGGCGTCCGCGCCCGACGGCGCCCGGGTCGCGGTCAGCCGCCCGCACAGCGGGGCGGTGGGGGTCGTGCGCTCCTACGAGGAGGCGCTCAGCGCGCTCGACCTCGCCGAGCGGCTCGGCCTGGAGGGCCGTGTCCTGAGCGCTGCGGACCTGCTGGTCTTCCCGGTCCTGATGCGCGACCGGGCCGCGATGTCCGACCTGGTCCAGTCGGTCCTCGGCCCGCTGGAGGCGGCGCGGGGCGGGGCCGGGCCGCTGCTGGAGACCATCGCGGCCTACGGGGCGGCGGGCTATGTCAACGCGGAGGCCGCGCGCCGCCTCGACCTGAGCGTGCGCGCCTTGTCCTACCGGCTGGAGCGGATAGCCGCCCTCACCGGCTTCGACCCGGACGACCCGCTCCAGCGCTACACCCTGGAGACCGCCGCGCTGGGCGCCCGCCTCCTCGGCTGGCCGCCCGCCGCCCGGCCGTAGGCGGTCAGGGGTCGCAGGCGTCGCCCTGGCCGTCGTCCTCGGCCTTGGCGGCGTCGCACTCCGTACGCAGCCCGGCGCTGATCGCGCGCCCGATGTCCCGCAGCGACGCGAGCTGCTCCGGGGTGAGCACGTCGAACATGTGTTCACGTACGGTCGTGACGTGCCCGGGGGCGGCGGCGGCGAGGGCGGCGTGACCGGACTCGGTCAGCGAGCAGACCCATCCGCGGCGGTCGCCGTCGGCGGGGCGCCGCTCGACCCAGCCGTTGCGTTCCAGGGCGGTGACCGCGTGCGAGAGGCGGCTGCGGGAAGAGAGCGAGGCATCGGCGAGTTCACTCATGCGGAGGCGCCGGTGCGGGGCCTCCGAGAGGCGGACCAGGATCTCGTAGTAGGCCATCGGCATGCCGGAGTCCTGCCGCATCTGCCGGTCTATGTGTGCGGAGAAGGCGACACTGGCGGACAGGTAGGCCCGCCATATCTCCTGTTCCTCGGCACTCAGCCAGCGCACATCATCCATACCTTCATCATACCGGTGGTTGAACTCTCAACACCATCGGGATATGGTGAATGAGCTTTCAATCACCACCCCCCTTTGATGGTCCAGTGCAAGGAGCAACCGCATGAGCGCGCAGACCGCAGTGATCGACGGCTACGTCGCCGGCAAGTGGACGATCGACACCGTGCACTCCGACGTGTCCTTCTACGTCCGTCACCTCGGCGTTTCCAAGGTCCGCGGTCAGTTCGCGACCTTCGAGGGCAGCATCGTCACGGGCGAGGACCCGCTGGACTCCTCCGTCACCGCGGTGGTCAAGACCGCGTCGGTGAACACCAACAACGAGACGCGGGACGCCCACGTCCGCAGCGCGGACTTCCTGGACGTCGAGAACTTCCCGGAGATGACCTTCACCTCGACCGGCGTCCGCCCGCAGACCTCCGAGCTGTTCGAGGTCGACGGTGAGCTGACCCTGCACGGCGTGACCAAGCCCGTCACCCTCCAGCTGGAGCTGAACGGCTTCGGCAAGGGCTTCGACGGCAACGCGGTGGCCGGCTTCTCGGCCGCCACCGAGATCAGCCGCGGCGACTTCGGTGTCACCGGCGGCGCCGCGGGTGCCGCGGTCAGCGACAAGATCAAGATCGCGCTGGAGATCGAGGCGGGCCTCGCGCAGGACTGACCTCCGCCGAGCCCCACCCCCGCACCACCCCGGCCAGGCCCCCCGCATGCCGGTACGGCCCCGGCCGCCCTCCGCGTCAGCACGCGGACGGCGGCCGGGGCCGTTTCGGTTCCCGTATGACCCGGACACGATCGGCGCAAGAAGTCTGCCGGAATGCGGCAATGCCCGGCCCGCCCCCGTGCTGCCACGATCGCTGCGGCGGTCGAAGAGCCGGCAGGGGGAGGCGAACGGGGAATGGGGCAGTTCACCGATGTCGTCCTCGGCTTTCCGACCGTGCTGTTCACCGGGGGACTGGTGGCCGTGGTCGCCTTCTGGGCCGTCGTGCTGGCCGGCGGAGCCGACGCGCACGGGCCCTGGCACCACGGCGCCACCGGCGGACATGGGGGAGCGGGGGGGCACAGCGGTCATGGCGTCCACGGGGGGCGCCATGACCGGCTGGTCGGCGAGGGGGCCGGCCGGCCCGACGGCCACGGCGGCGAGGCCGGTGCGCTGGCCGCCGCCGGCCTCGGCGGAGTGCCCGTCACCGTCGTCCTGTCGCTGCTCGTGGCCCTGTCCTGGTTCATCACGCTCGCCGGCTCCGCCGCCCTGCGCGGCACGCACGCCGGCGGCCCCGTCCGCTTCCTGATCGCGCTCGCCGTGACCGCCGCCGCGCTGGTCGGCGCCTGGTCCGGCACCTGGCTGCTGGTACGCCCGCTGCGCCGCCTCTTCCCCGACGTCAGGCCGCCCTCCCGGGAGGACTTCGTCGGGCAGGTGTGCGTCATCCGCACCGGCAGCGTCACCGCCCGCTTCGGCCAGGCCGAGGTCGCCGCGCCCGACGGCTCCACCGCCGTGGTGCAGGTGCGGCAGACCGGCGAGGACGCCTTCAGATCCGGCGGCAGCGCGCTGCTCTACGCCTACGACCCGGACGGCGAGTTCTTCTGGGTCGCGCCTTTCGACGCCTTCGGGACCGTCACCGCCTTCGACACCTTCACCACCTGAGGATCCGCCATGGATGCCACTGCCATCGGGATCGGTGTGCTCGTCGCCGTTCTCGCGCTCATCGCACTCGGAGTGCTCTTCACCGTCAGCCGGCTCTTCCGCAAGGTCGAGCAGGGCCAGGCGCTGATCATCTCCCGCACCCGGCAGGTGGACGTCACCTTCACCGGGTCCGTCGTCCTGCCGGTGCTGCACAATGCCGAGCTGATGGACATCTCGGTCAAGACCATCGAGATCCAGCGGACCGGCCGCGAGGGCCTGATCTGCCAGGACAACATCCGCGCCGACATCCACCTCACCTTCTTCGTCCGGGTCAACAAGACCAAGGAGGACGTGGTGAAGGTCGCGCAGGCGATCGGCACCGAGCGGGCCAGCCACCAGGCCACGCTGCAGGCGCTCTTCAGCGCGAAATTCTCCGAGGCGCTCAAGACGGTCGGCAAGCAGCTGGACTTCGTGGACCTCTACACCCACCGCGAGCACTTCCGCGACCAGATCATCCAGGTCATCGGCACCGACCTCAACGGCTACCACCTGGAGGACTGTGCGATCGACTTCCTGGAGCAGACCCCGCTGACCCAGCTGGACCCGGCCAACATCCTGGACGCGCAGGGCATCAGGAAGATCACCGAGCTGACCGCCATCGAGCACGTGCGCACCAACGAATTCCAGCGCACCGAGCAGAAGGAGATCACCCGGCAGAACGTCGACGCCCGCGAGACCATCCTGGAGCTGGAACGCCGCCAGGCCGAGGCCGAGATCAAGCAGCGCCGCGAGGTCGAGACGCTGCGGGCCAAGGAGGAGGCGGTCACCGCCCGGGTCCAGGAGGAGGAACGCCTCGGCGCCCAGGGCGCCTTCCTGCGCACCGAGGAGCAACTCGGCGTGCAGCGCGAGAACCAGGCCAGGGAGATCGCGGTGGCGCAGAAGAACCGCGAGCGGGTCATCGCGGTGGAGAACGAGCGCATCGAGAAGGACCGGGTGCTCGAAGTCATCGCGCGCGAGCGGGAGACGGAGCTGGCCAGGATCTCCAAGGAGAAGGAGGTCGAGGGCGAGCGCCGCGAGGTCGCCGACGTCGTCCGCGAGCGCATCGCGGTCGACCGCACGGTCGCCGAGCAGGAGGAGTCCATCAAGGCGCTGCGCATGGTCCAGGAGGCCGAGCGGGAGCGCCAGGCGCTGGTGATCACCGCGGAGGCGCAGGCGCAGGAGCAGTTGGTCAAGGACATCAAGGCGGCGGAGGCGGCCGAGCAGGCCGCGCAGCACAAGGCGCGCGAGACGCTGACCATGGCCGAGGCCCGCAAGGCCGCGTCCGAGCTGGACGCCGTGGCCAAGATCCGGCTGGCCGAGGGGCTGCGTGCCGAGGCCGCCGCGGCAGGCCTCGCCGAGGTCGAGGTGCGCGAGCGCAGCGCCGAGGCGATCAGCAAGGTGGGCATCGCCGAGGCCGACGCGACGGCCGCGCGCCTCAGGGCCGAGGCCGAGGGCGTCAGGGCCAAGGCGCTGGCGCAGGCCGAGGGCACCACCGCGCAGGCGGCTGCCGAATCCGCCCTGATCGGCGGGCGGTTGAAGGCGGAGGCGGCGGGCCTGACCGAGAAGGCGGCCGCGATGGCGGCGCTGGACGACGCCTCGCGCGGCCACGAGGAATACCGCCTGCGGCTGGCGGCGGAGAAGGACGTACGCCTCGCGGGCCTGGAGACGCAGCGGCAGATCGCCGAGGCGCAGGCCACCGTGCTGGCCACCGGTCTGGAGAAGGCCGACATCCAGATCGTCGGCGGCGACACCGTCTTCTTCGACCGGCTGCTGGGCGCGGTCGCGGCGGGCCGCAGCGTCGACTCCTTCGTCGGCAGCTCGGAGACGGTACGGGCGCTGGGCGCCGACTGGCTCGACGGCTCCGGCCGCTTCACCGAGGACGCGACGAAGGTCCTGAGCGCCCTGGCCGCGGGCAACGGCGGCAACGGCAACGCGGCGACCGTGCTGGCCGCCCTGCTCGGCGGGCTCCAGGACCAGAAGGCTCCGTTGGCGGCCGCGCAGGCCAACGGCATCGCGAAGAAGTGAGCGGGCGGTACGGGATGAGCGGGGACGGCGGCGCGGAGCGCGGGCGCGGCGGGCAAGGCGGCTCGGCGGAACCGGGCGGTCGCGGCGGGCGGCACGGGGACGGGCTCGACGCCGACGCCTACGACGTGCTGCGCGAGCGGCTGGCGGGCGCGGCAAGGGAGTTGGCGGGCCGCGCCGAGGCGCTGAACTCCGCGCGGCAGCACGTCTTCGGCGGCGGCGAGCTGCGGCTCGCGGGAGCCGAGCGGATCGGGACCGTACGGGCGTCGCTGCCCGCCGACGTCGCGCCGGTCGGCGGGCGGCTGCTGTTCGCCGCGAACCCGGCGCAGGTCGAGGACGTCGCCGACGTCCTCCGGCTGCGGGACGCCGACGAGCCGGTCCCCGGGCTGCTGGACGACCCGCGGTTCGTGCGGGACTTCCGCGAGCTGTACCGCTACTACCGGCAGACCCGGCTGCTGCGGCTGCGCGCCCTCGACGGCCGGCTGCTCGCCGTCTTCCGCACCGGTCCCTCCCCCGCCGACGTCAAGGCGCTCGGCTGGCGGGTCGGCACCGACGGCGGCTACACCTACCAGGGCACCGCGCGGGACACCGCCGAGGCGGACGGCGGGGCTTACGCCGTGGCCTGGACCCCGGCCGGGCGCGAGGCCCACGTGTCCGGGCGCCGCCCGCACCTGGCCTTCGGCGACGTCACCGTCGACACCACCGGCGGCACCCTGGTGATCGCCGTCGGCGACACCGTCCACGAGGAGCCCGTCGAGGACGCCTTGCAGTCGCTCGCCGACGCCGAGGTCGAACACGCCACCGTGGAGCCGCTGCTGCTGCTCCGGGTGCGCCCCTACCACGAGGACGCCGACCGCTACTTCGCCGTCAACACCCGTACCGAGCAGGTCGAAAGGCTCGACGCGATCGGCCAGGCCTGCCTGCGGCTGCCCGACGAGCAGGGCGTCGTCTTCCCCGGCGGCTACGCGCTCGCCACCGGCGGCACCCGCACCTTCGACCTCGAAACCGGCGGTGCGCGGCTGGACTTCGAGCGGCTCGTGCGGTCCGCGAACGGCGAGGACGTGCTCTACGTCTTCCACGCCGAGGGCCGCAGGCTGCTGCTGCCCTACAACCTCATACGCAAGGAGGTCGCCGCCCCGCTCACCGTGCAGGGCTGCGCCCTCTACGACGACGGCACGCTGCTCACCCTGCGCCCGGCCGACGGCGGTGAACCGGGCCGCGTGCACACCCTCCAGCGCTGGGAGACCCCCTTCGTCTCCGACACCTGGGCCGCCGCCCGGCCCGCCGGCGACGGGCCGCTGGCCAGGATCGGCAATGCCGACCTCGTCCGCGCCGTCTCCGACGCGCTGTCGGTGGCCCGCGCCGCCCTGGAGACCGCGCCGGGCGCCGCCGTCTACGAGGCGCTCGCCGCCTCCTGCGACCGGGTGCTCGACCGCCACCACTGGCTGGCCGATGACGGCACCGGCGACCTCGCCGCCCCGCTGAACCTGGTGCGCGACACCGCCCGCGACGTACTGTCCGAATACGCCCGCGTCCGCGAGGCCACCGCCCGCGCCGCCCAGGCCGTCGAGGAGACCGCGGCCCGCATCGCCGGCCTCGTCCGCCGGGCACGCGGCGAGGCCGCGGCGAGCGCCGCGGAATGGGTCACCCGGCTGACCGAACTGCGGCGGGCACAAGGCCGGTTGGCCACCCTGCGCGAGCTGCGGTACGCCGACCTCGACCGGCTCGACTCCCTCGGTGCCTCCCTGGCAGGCGAGTCGGCGGCCGCCGCGGCACGGGCCGCCGACTGCTTCGCCGACGAGCACGCCTTCGACGGCTTCCGCGAACGGGCCGCCGAACTGGCCTCTTCAGCAGCCGGGTTGGAGACGGCCGCCGACGGCGACGCGGTGGCCGCCGACCTGGACGAGCTGGCGGGCGGCCTCGCCACCGTCACCGAGACGGCCGCCACCCTGGAGATCGCCGACGCGACCGTACGCACCCGCATCCTCGCCTCGGCCGCCGACGTCCTCGGCGCGGTCAACCAGGCCCGCGCCGTGCTCGACGCGCGCCGCCGCTCGCTGCTCGCCGCCGAGTCCGCGGCCGAATTCGCCGCGGAGAGCGCCCTGCTGGCGCAGAGCGCCAGCGGCGCGCTGGCCGCGGCGGACACCCCGGACGCCTGCGACCTGCACCTGGGCCGGCTGCTGGTCCAGGTCGAGAACCTCACCACCCGCTTCGCGACCGACCCCGACCGCCTCGCCGACCTCGCCGAGCGCCGCGACGAGATCCAGCAGACCCTCACCGCCCGCAAGCAGTCGCTCGCCGACGAGCGCGCCGCGCGGGCCGCCCGCCTGGCCGCCTCCGCCGACCGCATCCTCGACGGCATCCGCCGCCGCGCCGCCGCGCTGACCTCCGCGGACGACGTCAACACCTACTTCGCCGCCGACCCGATGGCGACCGAACACCGCCGCATCGCCGCCGAGTTGAGCGCCCTCGGCGACCCGGCCCGCGCCGCGGAACTGACCGGGGCCCTCGCCGCCACCCGCCAGGACACCGCCCGCACCCTCCGCGACCGCCAGGACCTCTACGAGGACGACGGCACCACCCTGCGCCTCGGCCGCCACCGCTTCCCGGTCAACACCCAGCCCTTCGACCTGGCCCTCGTCCCGCACGGTGACGCTCTGGCTTTCACGATCACCGGCACGGACTACCTCGCGCCGGTGGCCGACCCGGCCTTCGCCGCCACCCGCCCCTTCTGGACCCGCCCCCTCGTCTCCGAGACCCCGGAGCTCTACCGCTCCGAATACCTGGCGGCGACCTTGCTCCTGTCCGTGATGCCCTCGGCGGGCGGCCCGACGGGAGACGCCCCGGCCACCGGGGCAGGTCTGGCTGATCCGGCCGCGTTCGTGCGGGAGGCCGCTGCGGGGCGGGTGGACGAGGGGTATCAGCGCGGGGTGCACGACCACGACGCCGAGGCGCTGCTGCGCGCGCTCGTGGCGATCGCTCCAGGGGCCGGGTTGCTGCGGTATCCGCCGGGGGTGCGGGCGGTCGCGCAGGTCTTCTGGGCGTACGGGACCGACGCGGCCGGGCGGGCGGCGTGGACGACCAGGGCGCGGTCGCTCACCCGGGCGGCGGCCTTCGGCGGGGCCTTCGCCGCCGAAGGGCCGGCGGTGCCCGCCGGCGCCGGAGCCGCCGGACTGCCCACCGGTACGGCCCTGGACGCGCTCGGCGCGGAGATCGGGGGTGCCGCCGGGGACTTCCTGCGGGCGGCCGGGCTCGGCGGGGTCGCCGTGGACGACGGGCTCGTCGGGGAATACCTCGTCGCCGAACTCGCCGCCGAGCAGCCCGGCTTCGTGGCCGGGCAGGCCGCCGGGGACGTCGGGCGGCGGTTCGCGGCGGCGCTCGGGGGGACCGAGGGCGTGCCGTACAAGGACGTCGTCGGGGACCTGGACGCGCTCGGCGGGGATCTGGCCGCGCGCTGGCAGCTGGCGATCGGGTGGCTCGGGCCGCTCGCCGGGGTGCACGGCGATCATCTGGAGGCGGCCGCCGCGCTGGTGTGCGGCGCGGACGCCGTGCGCTACGCGGCCGGCGGGCCCGCCGAGGTGACCGTGGACGGGCTGCTCGGGGCACACCCCCGGGTCGTCCAGGGGCGGTTGACCGTCCGGCTGGACGAACTGCTCACCCGGGTGAGGCGGTTCCGTACGGACGAGGTGCCCGCCTACCGCGCCTACCAGCGCCACCGCACCGCCGTCGTCGCAGCGGAACGCGACCGCCTCGGGCTCGCCGCGTACCGCCCGCGCCCGCTCACCGGCTTCGTGCGCAACCGGCTGCTGGACGAGGTCTACCTCCCGCTGGTCGGCGACAGCCTCGCCAAGCAGTTCGGCACCGCGGGCGGCCTGCTGATGCTGCTGTCGCCGCCCGGCTACGGCAAGACGACCCTGGTCGAATACGTCGCCGCCCGCCTCGGGCTCGCCCTGGTCACCGTCTCCGGCCCGGCGCTCGGCACCGGCACGACCTCGCTCGACCCCGAGCGCGCGCCGGACGCCACCGCCCGGCGCGAGGTCGAGAAGCTCGACTTCGCCCTCCGCCTCGGCTCCAACGTCCTGCTCCACCTGGACGACATCCAGCACACCTCGCCCGAACTGCTGCAGAAATTCATCCCGTTGTGCGACGCGCAGCGCCGCGTCGAGGGCGCGGGCGGTACGTACTCGCTGCGCGGGAAGCGGTTCGCCGTCTGCATGTCGGGCAACCCCTACACCGAGTCGGGGCGGCTCTTCCGGGTGCCCGACATGCTCGCCAACCGCGCCGACGTCTGGAACCTGGGCGACGTCCTGTCCGGCCGCGAGGACGTCTTCGCGCTGAGCTACGTCGAGAACGCGCTCACCGCCAACCCGGTGCTGGCCCCGCTCGCGGGACGCGAGCGCGCCGACCTGGAGCTGCTGCTCCGGCTCGCCGCCGGCGACCCGACGGCCCGCGCGGACGCGCTCATCCACCCTTACGAGGCGGGCGAGTCGGCCGCGATCGTGGCGGTGCTGCGGCAGGCGCTGCACGTGCGGGGCGTGCTGCTTGCCGTCAACGCGGCCTATATCGCGGCCGCTTCAGAAGGGGGCGAGCCCTTCCTGCTCCAGGGCTCCTACCGCGACATGGGCCGCCTGACCGGCCGCCTGCACCCGTCCCTGACGTCCGCGGACGTCGACGCGCTGATCACCGACCACTACCGGGCGGAGGCCCACACCCTCGCCGCCGGCGCGGGCGCCGCACTCCGGCGACTCGCGGCCCTCCGCGGCACCCCCGCCTGAGGGGTGAGCGTTCTTCAGGGGCGCGGAGAACTGCGCGACGAGCCCCCGCGCACCGGCGCCGTGGGGCCGTGACAGCACCCCGCGGGGAGCGGCGTGACACCTCGGATTCACGCGAGCCACCCCCGGTGACAACCGGGCGCTCACCTGCCGCCGGAATTCTCTTGGCATGGCCACTTCTTCTCCGGCTCACCGCGCGCGCTCCGCCGCCGCGGTCGGCCTCGCCGTCTCGTTCACCGTCTCCCTCGCCGTCTTCGGCGGCGCCACGCCGGCGTTCGCGGACTCGAACGCGAAGCCGACCTACGAGGTGAAGATCGACCTCACGACGTCCGCGCTGGACGCCTCGCACGCCCCGACCGCCGCGGTGAAGTCGGCGTTCGGGATCAGCGGTTCGAGCAAGGCGCGCTCGTACGAGTACTTCGACACCTCCGCGCTTGCGCTGAACGCGCAGGGCTGGGACGTACGGCTGCGCCACAAGTCGGGCTCGGACTTCGAGGAGACCTACAAGAAGCGCTACCCGGTCACCGGCGGCGACATCGACGCGGCCCTGGACCAGGCGAACGACGAGGGCTTCGACAGCAGCGACACGAACTACGACGCCGAGGTCGACTGGGGCTACTCCAAGCAGACGCTGAGCTTCAGCAACGAGAAGAGCCACAGCGACAGCGGCTACTCGGGCACCGCGATGCCGTCGGGCACCACCGGCCGCTCCTGGGTGGTGGGCGAGATCCCCGGCAAGCTGGAGGACTGGAACAGCAAGAACTGGGGCGCCGACACCCTCAAGTCGTCGGTCGCGCAGGGCCCGGTGACCTCGCAGGTGTGGTCGGGCGCGTGGGAGTCGTCGGACGACGCCGGCATCGAGGTGCTGCCGGTGAAGGCCGCCGGCGGCTCCGGCACCGAATACGTCATCGAGGTGTCGTTCAAGGCCGACGACTACGACGACGCGGCGGAGCTGCACGCGGACGCGATCTCCGTCGCCGACGCGCACGGCTGGCTCTACCACGGCGACATCCTCAAGACCCAGCTCATCCTCGACCGCTACTGACCCCGCCGCTGAGCGGACACAGCCCCGGGGGGCCGCCACCCCCCGGCCCTACGCCGCCGCGGCGCTGCTCACCAGCGCCCTGAGCCTCGTCGCGCGCAGGCGCACCACCACCGGTGCCGCCCGCCGCGAGGCGAGGGCCAGCGGCCAGGCGACCAGGCCGCCCAGCACCAGGGCGGCCAGCACGTCGTGCGGGTAGTGCACCCCGATCCACACCCGGGAGAGCGCCATCAGCAGCGCGAGGGGCAGGGCGTAAAGCCCGGTCCACCGCGCGGCCGACAGCAGCGCGACCGCCGCGGCCGCGGCGATGGCGGAGTGGTTGCTCGGGAAGGCGTAGTCGCCGAGCGGCGGGCACGCCTCGACGGTCACCGCGTGCAGCGTCCGGCAGGGCCGCTGCTCGGCGACGGCGGACTTCACGGCGTCGTTGACGAGGAAAACGGCGACCACGACGAGCGGAACGCACAGCGCCGCCGCCATCCGGGCGGCGTCCGCGGACCGGGCCCGCCACCACACCGCGAGCATCATGGCGGCGAAGACGCCGAGCCCGTAGTCGCTGAAGAAGCGGACGGCGTCGTCGAGGGGCTGCGGGGCGCGCTGGGCGAGATCGGTGACCCAGCGGTAGAGGCCCGCGTCGAACTGCGAGGTCACAGGCCCTCCGGGGAGTCGCCGGCCGAACCGCGGCGGCGGCCGCGCAGGACTTCCAGGCCGAGCGGGGCCAGCGAGACCACGACGATGACGGCGACGATCGGCAGCAGGTACGTGTCGACGTGCGGGACGGACGAGCCGAGGCCGTAGCCGCCCAGGACGAGCCCGACGCTCCACACGGTGCCGCCGACGACCTGCCAGAGGGTGAAGGTGCGCGCCGAGACGCCGAGCGCGCCGGCCAGCGGGTTCAGCACGGTGCGGACCACCGGGACGAAGCGGGCCAGGACGACGGCCTTGGCGTGGCCGTACCTTTCCAGCAGCTCACCGGCGCGTTCCGTGCCCTGGTGGATCTTCCGGCTCCTGGTCCTGGCCAGCAGGGCGGGGCCGCCGCGCCGCCCGATGGCGTAACCGGTCTGCGCCCCGAGCAGCGCGCCCGCGACCGAGGCGACGAGCACCTGCCACAGCGAGAGGTGCACCACGTCGGACGCGCCGGACACGCTGAGCAGGCCCGCGGTGAACAGGAGGGAGTCGCCGGGCAGGAAGAAGCCGATGAGCAGACCGGTTTCGGCGAACAGGACGACGGCGATGCCGACGGCTCCGAAGGAGGACAGCAGCGAGGTCGCGTCCAGTACGTTCACGGCCTGGTCCAAGGCGGGCAGGGGCATGGCGGTGGGGCCCTCCCATAATGGGTCCGGGGGCGCGGTGCGGCACCCCTCCGACTACAGTCATGTAGTCGGTCTACAGAACTGTAGACGAACGAGCGGGAAGGAGCGATTCCATGCAGGACGCCAACGCGTCTGCCCGCCGCCCTTCGGGCGAGCTGGAAGCAAGCGTGCTCGCCGCGCTCTGGGCGGCGAACGGCCGGGCGCTCACCCCCGCCGACGTCCAGCGGGACCTGGTCGCCGCCCTCGGCGCCGACCTCGCACGCACCACGGTCACCACGATCCTCGCCCGCCTCCACGAGAAGGGCTCCGTGAGCCGCACCCGCGCGGGCCGCGGCTACGCCTACCTCCCCGCCCAGGACCCCCCCGGCCTCGCCGCCCGCCGCATGCGCACCGAGCTGGACAAATCAGCCGACGGCCTGCGCGGCACGGTTCTGGCCCGCTTCGTCTCCGAGCTCGACCCGGACGACGAGCGCCTGCTGCGCTCGCTTCTGGCCCAGGTCCCGGGCGAGGGGGGCTCCGCCTCGCCTGCCGCCGGGGGCGCCGACCCCGCCGGGGGCGCTCCCGCGCGGGGTCCCGGCGCGGACGCCGTTGACGGTACGGACGCCGGTGCGCGGGGTGCCCGTACGGTCGGCGGTACGGGCGCCGGTGACGGCCGTCGCGGGGGTGCCGGATCGTGAACTACGCCGTGTGGGTCCCCCTGCTGCTCCCCCTCCTGGCCGTGCCCGCCGCGAAGCGCCTGGCCGAGGCGCTGTCGCCGCGCGCCGCGGCCTGGCTGCTGGCCGGCTCCGCGGTGGCGCTGGCCGCGTGCAGTACGGCCGCGCTGGCGCTGCTCGCCGGGGCCGGGGCGCTGCGGCTGCCGCCGGTGGCCGCGCTCGGCCACCTCGTCCTGCCGGTCGTCGGCGACCAGGTCACCGTGCCGGCCGCGTGCGTCGCCGCGGCGCTGCTGGCCGCGGTCGGCGTCGCCCTGCTGCGTACGTCACGCCAGCGCGTCGTGCTCGCCGCCCGCGCCCGCCGCGTCGCCGCCGCCTCCGGTGCGGCGGCCGGCGACCTCACCGTCCTGGACGACGACGGGCCCGACGCGTACGCCCTCCCCGGGCGGCCAGGTCGGATCGTCGTCACCACCGGGATGCTCAGGGCGCTCGACCCGGCGGAACGGGAGGTGCTGCTCGCGCACGAACGCGCCCACCTCACCGGCCGCCACCACCACTTCCTCACCGCCCTCGCCCTGTCCTGCGCCGCCCACCCGGCCCTGCGGATACTGCGCGGCCCGCTCTCCTACGCCCTCGAACGCTGCGCCGACGAGGCCGCCGCCACCGCGATCGGCGACCGCCGCGTCGCCGCCCGCGCGATCGGGCGGGCAGCGCTGGCCACCCGCCCGACGGCGCCCCGCCCCCTCGCGGCCCTGTCCGCGAGCACCGGCCCCGTCCCCCGCCGCGTCGCCGCCCTCCTCACCCGCCCCCACCCCTCCCGCACCCCCCGCACCGTCGCCGCCGCCCTCGCCTGCTGCCTCGCCCTCTCCGCAGGCTGCGCCCTGGAGGCCGCCCACGACCTCCACGGCTCGATCGAGGTGGCCCAGGCCGAATAGCCCGCATCGCGCCCCGCCCCGATGGTGGCCCGGGTCGCCACCGCCCGAAGGCGGCTCCCCGGTCCGTTCGGGACCACCGGCGGGTGTGTGGCCGGCCGCGCCGTCCCCCGCGCTCCTGGGGGTGCCCTCCGGGGCAGAGGGCGAGCGTTTCCAGGGGCGCGTGGGGGTACCCCCAGGCGAGGCTCTGGGGGAGAACTGCGCGCCCAGCCCCGATGGTGGCGGGGGCCGCCACCGCCCGAACGGGGCGGCGCACGCTCGCGGCCGGACCCGCCCGCCGGTGGGCGGGAAAAGAACTTCGCGCCGCGATGTCGAGAAGCGGCGCCCGGCTCCGTCCCCGAGGTGAACGCGGCCACAATGGGCCGCATCCGCACCGAGGAGAACGACCATGGCCAAGTACCTGCTGCTGAAGCACTACCGGGGCGCCCCGTCCGCGGTCAACGACATCCCCATGGACCAGTGGACGCAGGAGGAGATCACCGCGCACCTCGCGTACATGAACGACTTCGCGGCCCGGCTGGAGAAGACCGGGGAGTACGTCGACGGGCAGGCGCTGAGCCCGGAGGGGACGTTCGTGCGGTACGACGGTGAGGGGCGGCCGCCGGTGACGGACGGGCCGTTCGCGGAGAGCAAGGACCTCATCGCCGGCTGGATGGTGATCGACGTCGACACGTACGAGCGTGCCGTCGAGCTGGCCGGGGAGCTGTCGGCGGCGCCCGGGGCGGGCGGGCGGCCGATCCACGAGTGGCTGGAGCTGCGCCCGTTCCTGACCGCCTCGCACAGCACCACGGAGTGCCCTCACCGGTGAACGAGGTCCTGCTCAGGAGCCTGACGCCGAGCGTGCTCGGCATCCTCGTCCGCCGCGGAGCCGATTTCGCGGCGGCCGAGGACGCCGTCCAGGACGCGCTGGTCGAGGCGGTACGGGTCTGGCCGGCCGACATGCCGCGGGACCCGAAGGGCTGGCTGGTCACCGTGGCCTGGCGGCGGTTCCTCGACGCGACGCGGGCGGACACCGCCCGCCGCCGGCGCGAGGACCGCGTCGAGGAGGAGCCGCCGCCGGGCCCCGCGCCCTCCGTGGACGACACGCTCCAGCTCTACTTCCTGTGCGCCCACCCCTCGCTGACACCGTCCTCGGCGGTCGCGCTCACGCTGCGCGCCGTCGGCGGGCTGACCACCCGCCAGATCGCCCAGGCGTACCTCGTGCCCGAGGCGACCATGGCGCAGCGCATCAGCCGCGCCAAGCGCACCGTCTCGGGGGTGCGGTTCGACCAGCCCGGCGACGTCGCGACCGTGCTGCGCGTCCTTTACCTGGTCTTCAACGAGGGCTATTCCGGCGACGTCGACCTCGCCGCCGAGTCGATCCGGCTGACCCGCCGGCTCTCCGCCGCGATCGACCACCCCGAGGTCGCGGGCCTGCTCGCGCTGATGCTGCTCCACCACGCCCGCCACGCCTCCCGCACCGCGCCGGACGGCAGCCTCGTACCGCTCGCCGAGCAGGACCGCGGCCGGTGGGACACCGGGATGATCACCGAGGGCGTGGCGATCCTGCAATCGGCCCTCGCCCGCGACCGGCTGGGCGAATACCAGGCGCAGGCCGCCGTCGCGGCGCTGCACGCGGACGCGCCCAAGGCCGAGGAGACCGACTGGGTGCAGATCGTGGAGTGGTACGACGAGCTGGTGCGCCTCACCGACAGCCCGGTGGTCCGCCTCAACCGCGCGGTGGCCGTCGGCGAGGCGGACGGCCCGCCCGCGGGCCTCTCGGCCCTCGCGTCCGTCCCGGACTCCGTCCCGCGCCGCACGGCGGCAGCCGCGTACCTCCACGAGCGGGCGGGCGATCTGCCGACGGCCGCCCGCCTCTACGCCGAGGCGGCTTACCTGGCCCCGAGCCTCCCGGAACGCACCCACCTGGCCCGTCAGGCGGCCCGCCTCAACGCGCGGGAGCACGCGTAAGCCCCCCGTGCCCAGCGGAAGCGGGCTGACCCGGGGGCCGCGCTGTCCCGCGGGGCCGGGGTGATCCGGGGGCCGGTCTGTCCCGCGAGGGCGGTCTGCCCCGGGGCCGGGCTGTCGCGCGGGGCGATGTGCCACGCCGGGCCGCGTGCGGGCGCGGGGTGGCACGGCCGTGGTCGCCTACGACCCGGCCGCGTGCGGGCCGAAGGCGTCCGGCCAGGGACAATGGCGGGGTGGAAGACACCTTCGCCGCCGCCCTGGCCCGCGCGATCCGAGGCGGCACCGACGACGTGGACGCCGCCGCGTCCGTGCTCGCCGCCGCGGCGGAGTGGGACGCGGTGGCGCGGCGCCACGCGGACGACGCCGTGAAGAACAGCGCCCTGCGCGGCTGGCAGCCGCAGGACCTGCTGCGGATGGCCGGCCGCGAGCTGGAGCCGCTGCACCAGCGGCTGGCGGCGGCACTGCCCGAACCGGGCCTCGGCGCCTTCGCCCGGACCGAGCGCCTCGACCGCTTCTCCGCGGCGACGGCGTATGTCGAGGTCCTCCGCCTGTACGCCCGCCTCCCGGCGATCCCCGCCCTGACCAGCGCTCCTGCCGAGGAATCCGCACCGCCGAAGATGCTGGCCCGCATCCGGGCCCTGCTGGCGAAGGCGGAGTCGACCGGCTACCCGGACGAGGCCGAGGCCCTCTCGGCGAAGGCCCAGCACCTGATGGCCCGCCACAGCATCGACGCGGCCCTGCTGGCCGCGTCCCACGACACGCAGTCCACCGCCGGCGCCCGCCGTATCGGCGTCGAGCGCCCGTACGAGGGCGCGAAGGCCCTCCTCCTGGACGCCGTCGCGGCGGCGAACCGCTGCCAGTCCGTGTGGTCCTCCGAGCTGGGCTTCTCCACCGTCGTCGGCCACGCCCCCGACCTCGACGCGGTCGAACTCCTCTACACCTCCCTCCTCGTCCAGGCCGACCGCGCCCTCCACCGCGGCCGCACCTCGCGCTCCCGCGACTTCCGCGAGTCCTTCCTGATCGCCTACGCCTCCCGCATCCGCGCCCGCCTGCTGACGGCCACCGAGGAGGAGGAGTCCGCGACCCCCGACCTCCTCCCGGCCCTGACCTCCCGCGCCCTGGCGGTCGAGGACACCACCCGCCGCCTCTTCCCGACCACGACGACCTCGCGTCTGAAGGCCCGCGACGCGGACGGCTGGCAGGAGGGCGAGTCGGCGGCGGACACGGCCCACCTCGCCACCGGCCGCGATCGCCAGTAGCCAGGAATATCTGCGACGAGATCGTCATGGACGCCCTGGCTGCGGAATTCGCCTGCCCCTCCCTCGTCGGCCCCGCTGTGGACGGGCCATCGGCCTGAAGCTCCGGGTGCGGACTACGCAAGGGAAGAGGGAGGTCAGGCGTCCGGGTGGGTGCAGAGGGCCCAGACGATTTTGCCGGGGCCGTCGCGGTCGGTGACGCCCCACTGGTGGGCGGTCAGGGTGTCCACCAGGGTGAGGCCGCGGCCCCGTTCGGCGTCGGTGGGGGCCTGGCGGAGGGTGGGGGTGCGCTCGGCGGGGTTGATCGAGTCGTGGACCTCGATGCGGATGCCGCCGGGGGCGGGGAGGATACTCACGCCCGTGCGGCGGCCGGGGGCGGTGGCGTGCTGGGCGGCGTTCGTCATCAGCTCGGTCAGCACGAGGCCCGCCGTAGGGGCCAGGTCAGCGAGGTCCCACTCGGCGAGTTTGCGCTCCAGGGAGTGGCGGGCCTGGTGGACGCCGCGGGGGGTGGCGGGCCACAGGATCTGGGCGGGGAGGTAGGGGGATGTCGTGGTCGCCATCGGGAGGAGCCGCCTCTGCGTGATCGGGGTTTGACGTTCTGTAGGCAAGAGTGGGCGTCGCCGCCTACGATCACCAGGGGTGGGGTATTGCCCCCTCCGACTGGCACCCGGCTGTGCCGCCGACGCGGGTTCGTCACGCTCCGCACGCAGGTGGCCGCGGCTGTCGCCGGGTCCGCCGGGCCGTTGCCCGGACGCAAGGCAAGGAAAGTGGGGTGCGTACTTCGCATGAACGGCAACGGGGATGACGGGCCGTCGGCTCGGGCGACCTATCGCAACGAGCTGCTACGGCAACGGGAGCACAACGGGTGGACCCTCGCCGAGCTGTCCGAGCGGACCCGATACGACGGCTCGTATCTGCAACGGCTGGAAAAGGGCGGCCGGTTGGGATCGGTCGACGCCGCCCGCGTGCTCGACCGGACCTACGGCACCGGTGAACTCCTCCACAACCTGTGGACATTGGCCAAGCGGGAGGCGGGCGCCAGTCGCTTCGCGGGGTTCAGCGAGGTGGAGGCGGAAGCCACCGGCATCCATGAGTTCAGTGTGAGCACGGTGCCGGGGCTGTTGCAGACCCCCGAGTACGCAGAGGCTCTGCTGCGAATGGAAGGGCCGGTGACCGAGGAAGTGCTGGCGCAACAGGTCCAGGCCCGGATAGCGCGGCAGGACCGCCTCGCCGGGCCCAAGCCACTGCCCTACCGGGGGCTGCTGGACGAGTCGGCGATCCGTCGTCCGGTCGCCGATCGGCAGGTGTGGGCCGACCAGTTGGAGCGGCTCGTCCAAGCGGCCCACATGCCGAACGTCTCATTGCAGATCGTGCCGTTCGGGATCGGCCCCCACCCTCTGGTCATGAGTTCGGTGCAGCTTCTGTGGCTTCCCAGCGGGCGCACTGTCGCGTACATCGAGGGCAGTTGGAGTGGCCAGCTGGTCCAGGAAATCGAGGACGTGGAGCGGCTTCGCTTGGCCTACGATCTCCTGAGGGATTCCGCGCTATCGACCGCCAACTCTCTCGCACTGTTGCGAACCATGCTGGAGGACCACACGTCATGCCGAACTCCGCACCAGACCTGAGCACCGCCACGTGGCGTAAGTCGTCGTACAGCGGCGGTACGAACCCCGACAGCTGCATCGAGGTCGCGGACGGCTACCCGGGCGTGGTCCCCGTACGCGACTCCAAGGACCCCCAGGGCCCCGCCCTGGTCTTCCCGGCGGCGGCCTGGGCCGCCTTCGTCGCCGACGTGCGGGCGGACCGCTTCCCCGGCTGAGGTCCGGGTGACGACAAGCGAGGGGGGACGTCATGGCGAAGGTGACGATCAGCCTGGACAGTGATCTGGCGATCGAGGTCATGCTGCTGGCCGGCACGCGAAGTCCGCAGGACGCGGTCGAGTTGATCGTCCGGGACTATCTGGAACGCGGGCACCGCACCGAGGCCCGTACCGGTGACACCGCCGACGGGCATCGCGTCGCCGATCGGCGCATCGCGCCGGAAGAAGGTCGATGAGGGCGGCGGACCGCTTCCCGCTCTGACCGGGTGGCGGACGCGTTCTGCCGCCCTCAGGTGCTTCTATGGTGACTCAGCGCAGCCGAGTAACCGCATGGAGCGACCATGGCCGAATCGTCGACCCCTCCGGGGGCCCCTGCCGGGTTCCGGCCGTCGAAAGGGTTTCGGCGGGAGGTCATGGACGCGATGACGCCGCGGGCCTCGATTCTGCTGCTCGGGGTGCTGATCATCGAACTGGCCTTCGTCGTCTCCTACATCGGGGCCTTCCACTCGCCGAAGCCGAGCCGTATTCCGCTGGCCGTGGTGGCGCCGGCGCGGGCGCAGGCGCAGGTGGCGGTCGTCGGGAAGCTGAACGAGCTGCCGGGCACGCCGCTGTCGGCGAGGTCGGCGGACAGCGTGGGCCAGGCGCGGAGCATGGTGCTGGACCGCAGCGTGGAGGCGGCGCTGGTGATCGGGCCGGCTCGGGGGCCCGACCAGCTGCTGGTGGCGTCGGCCGGGGGGCCCGCGGGGGTGCAGTCCCTGCAGCTGGTCTTCCAGAAGGTCAACGGGCCGGGGCGTGCCGTGGTGATCACCGACCTGCGGCCGCCGAACTCCGCCGACGGGCGCGGGCTGAGCAGCTTCTACCTGGTCGTGGGCCTGATCGTGGGCGGCTATCTGGCGTCCGCCGCCCTGTCGATGTCGTTCGGGGTGCGGCCCGCGAACCCGCACCGTACGGCCATCAGGCTGGGGGCGCTCGCGGTGCTGTCCGTGCTGTCCGGGCTCGGCGGGGCGATCATCGCCGACATTGTCTTCGGGGCGCTGACCGGTCACTTCTGGTCGCTCTGGTGGATCTCGGTGCTGGTCACCTTCGCGGCCGCGGCGGCTGGGATGGCCTTCCAGGTGCTGCTCGGGTCGGCCGGTGTCGCCCTCTCCGTGCTGATCTTCGTGGTGCTGGGGAATCCGAGCGCGGGCGGGGTCTTCCCGGCGTCGCTGCTGCCGCCGTTCTGGCGCGATCTCGGGCCCGCGCTGCCGAACGGCGCCGGGGTGACGCTGGTGCGCAACTACTCCTACTTCGGCGGCCACGACACCGCCACCGCCTGGTGGGTGCTGTCCGCGTGGGCGGTGGGCGGGGTGCTGGTCGGCGTCGCGGCGTCGCTGCTCGGCAAGCGGCGTGCGGAGCGCGCGGCCGGCACGGCCTGACCGGGGCGGGGCCAGGGCCTTCTTCCCGGGGCCGGGGTGGTGGGTAACGGTTCGGGGACGTCGCGACCGGCGGGTGCAGGGGCTGGGCTAAGACCGGGTCATGACGACTGATGCCCCCTTGTGGGTTCACTGCGGCCAAGGCGCCGGTCCAGGTGACCCGTTCGCCGGATGCACCGGGATCACTGTCACCGCCTCCGGGCGGTGTCTGGCCGACGCCGACGCCACCGAACAGACCGCGTATCTCGCATCCCTGTCACCCGGCGCCGACCTGGACTTACGGGGCACCACCATCGGCCGGCAACTCCTGTCCCGCATCCTCAGTGTCATGGTCGACCCGGCAACCAGACGAGCAACATTAGGAACCGCCCGATTCGACTCGGCCATTTTCACCGGGGACGCCCGATTCGACTCGGTCGCCTTCGCCGGGGACGCCTGGTTCACCTCGGTCACCTTCGCCGGGGTCGCCCGATTCACCTGGGCCACCTTCGCCGGGGTCGCCTGGTTCGACTCGGCCACTTTCACCGGGGTCGCCTGGTTCGACTCGGCCACCTTCACCCGGAACGCCTCGTTCACCTCTGCGGTGTTCGAGAGCACTCGTGACGTGGGACCGCTGGTGTGTGCGGGAGTCCTGGATCTGTCGACCGCGTCGTTCGCGATGCCGGTCGCGTTGCAGGTCGCAGCGTGGCGGGTGGTGTGCCGGCGGACGCGGTGGGCGCAGGCGGCCACGGTGTGGGTGCGCTACGCGGAGGTCGACCTCAGCGATGCCGTGGTCGACCATCCGCTGGCCGTGGCCACGCGGCAGCGCCCCTTCGACGGTCTGCGGGGGCCGCTGGACGAGAGCGCCATGGGCAGTGCCCGGGCGCAGGCCAAGGTGGTGTCGTTACGGGGTGTGGACGCCGCCCACCTGGTGCTGACCGATCTGGACCTGTCCGCGTGCCTGTTCTGCGGCACGATCCACCTGGACCTGTTGCGGCTGGAGGGACGCTGCCCCTTCGGCCTGCCCAATCCCGCCGGCATCCACTGGCGGCGCGGACTGCCGGTGCGGCACACCCAGCGCCTCCTGCTCGCCGAGGAGCAGCACTGGCGCCACAGCAGACACCACCCGGTACCGGGGTGGCTGCCGGCTCCTCCTGGCGTCGACATCGTGGAGCCGCCCGCGCTGGCCGCCCTCTACCGGGCACTGCGCAAATCCTACGAAGACTCCCGCAACGAGCCCGGCGCCGCCGACTTCTACTACGGCGAGATGGAAATGCGCCGCGCCGACCCCACCATCGCTCCTGCCGAGCGCGGCCTGCTCAACATCTACTGGGCGCTCTCCGGTTACGGCCTGCGGGCCGCTCGGGCCGTCGGATGGCTGTTGGCCGCCGTAGCACTGACCATGCTGCTCATGATGCTGTGGGGCCTGCCCGCACACGACACCGCGACGCGGAGCACCGGCACCGTCACCGGTCGCCGCATCATCCTCACCACCGACGCTTCCGCCCCCGAGAACCCCACCGGGCCACCCGGCGACCGCCTCACCACCGGGCGGTTCGAGAAGAGCCTGCGCGTCGTCGTCAACTCCGTGATCTTCCGGTCCTCCGGCCAGGACCTCACCACCACCGGCACTTACACGGAAATGGCCTCCCGCCTGACCGAGCCCGTCCTCCTCGGCCTGGCCGCCCTCGCCGTCCGGGGTCGCATCAAACGCTGACCCCGGACGGAGAGGCCGTCCCGCTGACGGGCGAGGGGTCAGAACTGCTGGACGAAGTACGGCGACACCGTCATCCGGCCGTTGCCCCGGGCGCCGTTGAGCTGGCCCGAGGAGGACTGGGCGAGGGTGTACCAGGAGTCGACGTAGTCCGCGTCGTTCGTGTACCAGGACGACGGGATGGCGGCCAGGATCGCGTCGACCAGGGGGATGTAGGCGCCCTGGTCGGTGATGGTGAGCAGGGCGTCCGCCAACGCCTTGGCCAGGGTGGCGTAGTTGGTGTCGCCGTCGTCCTCCATCATCACGACGTCGGCCAGGTTGTACTTGTAGTTGGACCAGTTGACCAGGATCTGGTTGGGGTAGTACGTGGTGCCGTCGTTGTCCAGGTAGGGCATGTCGACGGTGTCGACCCGCACCTTGCCGTCGAATCCGAAGCCGCTGACGACCGAGAAGATCTCGGCGTCGCCGAGTATCCAGGGCTCCTCGTCGTCGTTGAGGTGGACGGAGTTGACCTTGGTGGTCCAGTAGCCGCCGGTGGCCGGGGTGGCGGCGGGGGCGGTCCTGGCCGAGGTCTTGCCCAGGGCCTTGCCGAAGGCTTTGTCGACCTGGGCGAGCCCGGTGGTGGCGGCCTTGGTCACGTCGACGTCCACGACGTAGACGGGCCGGCTCGGCGCCTGGCGGGCGCTGAGGGTGTGGACGCGGCCGGCGCTGTCGTAGGCGGTGACCGCGGCGCCGTTGTCGTCGTCGGCGGCGACGGCCACGAGCGGGACGGCGTCCGGGGTCAGGGCGGGCTTCATGCTGTCGGCGCCGAGCCGGACCCGCAGCAGCGACCCGGTCTGCGGGCCGAGGCCCTTGGCCGCGGCGATCCGCTGGTCGGCGGCGGCGACGGCCGCGCCGAAACCGGCGGGGGCGTGGCGGGCCGCGCTGAGCGGGGCGAGGTCCACCTGCGCGGAGCCGAGCGCGGCGGCCCGCACCTGGCCGCGCCAGGCGGGGTCGGCGAGCGAGGCGGCGAGGCCGCGGGCGACGGCGGTCTCCGCGGCGGAGACGGCGGAGACGGCGGAGACGGGGGATGCGGCAGGAGCGGTGGGCGCCGCCGCATGGGCGGCGGGCAGGGCGAGGCCCTGGACGGCCAGGACGCAGGACGCGCTGAGTGCGAGGGTGATCGCGGCGCGCTTGGTCGCGGTGAGGTGCACGGGGGTTCCTCCTGGAGGCGTGCCGGTGCCGCGGGTGAGCGGCGTGGCGGCGGGCGAGGGGACTTCAGGGCGGAGCCGATCTATGCGGGTAGAAAACCCGCACCCATGGTGTCCGTAGCATGCCAACTCGCACAAGACGTTCTTCCGGACATGGTCGAGCCGAGCATGCCGGCACCGGCTCGAAACGGACCTTCGCGGCGGTTTTCCGGAGGGCCGTCTCCGTCAGGCGGCGTTGCCGTGCGGGGTGGGGCTGATCGTCAGGTCGGCGTCGACGGCGTGTTCGCCGGCAGGCTCGTGGCGGGTCTCGCAGGCGATCCGGGCTGCGTGGGTGCGGTCCACCTCGGCCGGCTCCCGCGTCCTGGCTCTGCGGAAGACCGTCAAGAGCACGAAACGGCGGCCGGGGGCGGGCCAGTTGGCACGGGTGTCAGGGGGCCATCGGTTGCACGCCGAGGGCGGTCCCCGCCGGTGGCCGGGACCGCCCTCGTGCGGGTGGGGTCAGACGGTCAGGGGGTCCAGGAGCAGGGGGCGGACGCGGCCCTCGATCATGGCGCCCAGGCCCTGGACGGCCACGGTGTCGGGGTGGTCGGCCACGTGGACGGGCATGCCCGTGGCCTGGCGGAGCATCAGGTCGAGGCCGGGCATCAGCGCGCTGCCGCCGGCCAGCATGATGCCGCGGTCGCCGAGGTCGGCGACCAGGTCAGGGGGGCAGCGGCGCAGGACGCCGGTGATGGCGTCGACGACCGCGGTCAGCGGGGTGCGCATCGCGTGGCGTACGCCCTCGGTCTCTACCAGGACCGAGCGGGCCATGCCGCTGACCACGTCGCGGCCGTGCACCTCGGTGGTGGGGGTGCCGCCGGTGGCGGGGGCGCCGAGCATCTGGTGCAGGGGCCGGACGGACTGGCTGGGCAGCATCAGCTCGTGCGCGTTGCGCAGGTGCTGCACGACCGCGCGGTCGATGGCGTCGCCGCCGACCGGCACGGTCTCCGCCGACACGATCGAGCCGAGCGAGAGGACGGCGACCTGGGTGGTGCCCGCGCCGCACACCACGATCATGGTGGCCTCGGGGTGCTCCACCGGCAGCCCGCAGCCGACCGCCGCGGCGATCAGCGTGTCGACCAGCTCGACCCGGCGCGCGCCGAGCCCGTACATCGTCTCGACGGCGGCCCTGCGGGCGATCGGCTCGCTGCCGTGCGGGGTGCACACCGCGGCCCGCATCATCGGCATCCGCAGCCTGCGGCGGCCGAGCTTGTCGCCGAGGATGTGCCGCAGCATCCGCTGGGCCATGGCGATGTCGACCACCGCGCCGCCCGCGACCGGGCGGGCGACCCGGATGTGCTCGGGGGTGCGGCCGGCCATCTGCTCGGCATTGGCGCCGACCGCGATGAGCGCGCCGGTGCGGACGTCGACCGCGACCACGCTGGGCTCGTCGGCGACCAGGCCGCTGCCCCGCAGGTAGACCCGGGTGCGTGCGGCACCCAGGTCGACCGCGACGGTGCAGCGGCGCAGCTGGACCAGCGTGTGGTTGGTGGGGAGACCGATCACCGTGCGCCTCCCAGGTGGTGGCCGCGCTTGGAGTGGTAGGTGGCCAGCGACCAGATGATGAAGACGTAGATTCCGATCATGATGAGCGACCAGGCGGGCTGGTAGGGCAGGAACATGAAGTTCGCCAGCAGGGCGATGGAGGCGATGCCGATGCCCGCGTAGCGCGACCAGGCCTCGCCCCGGAGCAGGCCGAGGCCGACGAGGACGGCGAGGACGCCGATGACCAGGTGGATCCAGCCCCACGCGGTCACGTTGAACTTGTATGCGTAGCCCCCGGAGACGACGAAGACCGAGTCCTTGGCGATGCCGACGATGCCTTCCAGGACCGCCATGATGCCCGCTACCACCAGCAGGACGCCCGCGAAGACCGTGCCGCCCGCCGCCCAGGCCCTGCGTTCGTCGTCGTGGTGCGGGCCGCTGGGCGGCGGCTGCGCGGAGGGTGTGGTTTGGCTCATGGCGGCTCCCGAGTCCGAAGCAGACGGCGGGAGGGTCCGTAGCGCCCGATACGCCCTCAACGGTACGAACGCTGCGAATCCATGCAATACCCGCCTTGACTACAACATGATGTGACGACCAGTCGGATAATGCGAGCAGGACTGGGCCGTACGGGAGTGCGCCATGCGGGGGTTTCGTACGGAAGGGGGGCGGCCGGAGGCCGAACGGGGTCGGCGGCCCTTACTCCGCCTCCTCCAGGCGGAAGCCGAGCTTGAGGCCCACCTGGTAGTGCTCGACCTCGCCGTCGACGATGTGCCCGCGCACCTGCGTCACCTCGAACCAGTCGAGGCCGCGCAGGGTCTGCGAGGCACGCCTGATGCCGTTGCGCACGGCGGCGTCCACCCCTTCCGGCGAGGTGCCGACGATCTCCGTCACGCGATAGGTGTGCTCGGCCATGGCGGACTGCCCTTCGCTGGGGGTCGGGATGCCCTTCCACGGTGCCCCAGCCGGGCCCTGCCCGCACCACGGCGCTTTCCACGGGCGCGCGGGTCGCCACCGGCCGAAAGGGGCTGCCCGGCCCGTGCCGGACCACCGGCCGGTGGGGTGCGGGGCGCAGCCGGTTCGCGGCAGCGGATATGTGGGCGTATCGGCATAAGATGGGTCACGTGACGACCGGCAGGCCCACCGCGCTCGTGCGCTGGATACCGGGCGGGATGATCGCGGCCGGGGTGGTCTTCGACCTGGTGACCCCCGCTCCCTACACCGGCGACCCGCTCTTCGCCGGCGGCTGCGTGCTGGCAGGGGCCACCCAGGCGAGGCGGGCGACCCTTGTCACGTTCGCGTGTGCACTGCTCGCCATGCTCGCGCTGAGCATGGAGGACCACCGGCTCGCCGAGCACCGCGGCATCGCCGACCTCGGCAGCGTCGTCCTGGCCGGCGCGATCGCCCTGGTCGTCAACCGGGTCCTGCACCGCTTCGGGCGGCGCCTGGAGACCGTACGCGGCGTTTCGGAGGCCGCACAGCGCGCGCTGCTGCCCGACCCGCCGCAGCGCATCGGCCCGCTCAGCATCGCCGCGCGCTACGAGGCCGCCGCGTCCGAGGCGAGGATCGGCGGCGACGTCTACGCCGCCCAGGCGACGCCGTACGGCATACGGCTGCTGATCGGCGACGTCCGCGGCAAGGGACTGGGCGCGGTGGGCGCCGTCGGCGCGCTGCTCGGCGCCTTCCGCGAGGCCGCCGACGCGGAAGCCGACCTGCCGCGGCTCGCCGACCGCCTCGACCGTGCGCTGGAGCGCTACAAGGCCGGGCGCGAGGAGGAGACCAGGCTCGAAGGCTTCAGCACCGGGCTGCTGGCCGAGTTCAGCTCCGACGGCGGCACCCTGCGGCTGGTGAACCGCGGCCACCCGCCGCCGTATCTGCCGGCCGCGGACGGCGCCGTCCGCGCCCTGGAGCCGTCCGCGCCCGACCTGCCGTTCGGCATGGAAGGGCTCGGCGGGGTCCGCCGCGCGCCCGACGAGGTGCCGGTGCCGCACGGCGCCACGCTGCTGCTGGTCACCGACGGGGTGACCGAGTCGCGCGACGCGGCAGGCGCCTTCTACGACCCGCAGGCCCGGCTGCCCGCGCTCGGCCCGCAGGCCACCGCGCAGCAGGCCGTCGAGACGCTGCTCCGCGACCTGGACGCGTGGACCGCGCACCGGCTGCCGGGCGACGACGACCGCGCGGTGCTCGCGGTCCGCCGCGACTGAGCGCGTGCCCAGCGCCTCAGCGCCTGCGGTAGCACAGCGTGTACGCCAGCTCCGGGAAGTCGCTGGGCTTCCAGGTGGTCCACGCGTCGCTCCCGCAGAACTTGCCGTTGTTGTACTTCGGGGTGCGCCCGGTGACGATGACGTTGGCCTTGGCGCAGGTGGCCGCGTGCAGGGAGGGCCGGGTGGCCGTGCCGCTGAAGCGCATGCACTGGTTCAGGACGGCGTGGCCCGCGTCGTCCGGGTAGATCATCGACAGGCAGAGCGTGACGTCGAGGTCGGACCGGCCGCTCACACCGAAGTGCTCCGCCCAGTCGTTGTTCCGCAGGCCCTTGCAGCGGCTGCCGTCGGTCGTGCCGGTGATCCGCTTCTGCACGGTGAAGGCGCCGGCCTGGCAGGACAGCTGGTCCCAGTCGCTGGTGGCGCCGCTGCCGTAGACGCAACTGCCGGCGGCCGCGTGGTAGGCGGAGCCGTTCTCGTACTGGTAGCTGAGGCACAGGACCAGGTTCTGGCCCGGGTAGGACACGTTCCAGGAGTCCTCGGGGACCCGGTCGCAGCCGTGCGTGTCGGTGGTGCCGTGCAGCACCTGGACGACCTTGAAGGTCTGCGGCACGCAGGTGACCCGCGTCAGGTCGGCGGACCGCGCCGTCCCCGTGTTGGTGAAGCAGTCGCCGGTCTGCGCGGTCGCGATCGGGTCCTCGGGGGTGGGGGAGTCGGACGGGGCGGGGTCCGACGAGCCGCTGCCGTCGTCGCCGGGGGCCCCGTCGTCGGTCGGATCGTCGCCGGGCTGGTCGGGCAGGTCGTCCGGCAGGTCGGACAGGCCGGGGACGGTGGTCGCCGTCGCGCCCGCGGGCGGATTCGCCGCGAAGGAGTCGTCGTGCGAGCCGCCCGCGGTCAGTATCAGGGCGGCGACGACGGCGAGGCCGACCGCCGCGGCCACGACCGACACGGGCACGTCGCGCCACCACGGCCGCCGCGGGGGTGGCGCCAGCGGCGGCACGGCGCCCGGCGGGGTGCTGCCGTTCAGCCGGGCGACCAGGTCGTGGACGGTCGGGCGGGCGGCGGGCCGCTCGGCCAGGCAGTCGGTGATGAGCCGCGCAAGGACGGGGTCGCCGACGGGCAGCGGCGCCTGCTGCCAGGCGCCGGGCGGGCGGCCCGTGGCGGCGAAGTGCAGGACCGCGCCGACCGTGTAGACCGCGTCCGGGTCGCCGGCCGCACCCCCCACGACGTACGCGATGCCGAAGGGGGCGAGCCGCGGCCCCTCGGGCGCCATGATCACGGCGGACGGTTCGAGGCCGGTCAGCAGGGCGCCGGCCGCCTGCGCGCCGGCCAGCGCGCCGGTCAGCGCCACCGCCAGGTCGCGCAACAGGTGCGGCGGCAGCGGCCCGCTGCCCGCGACGCCTCCCGCCAGCGTCGTCGCGTCGGGCCCCGCCGAGACCAGCCAGGGCACCGGGCCCTCGGTGTCCGCGTCGACGGGCAGGACGAAGGGCCCGGCGATACGGCGGGCGTCGTCCACGTCGCGCCGGAAGCGGGCGCGCGCCGCCGGGTCGGCCGCCAGCCGCGGGTGCAGCAGGGTGACGGTGACGGTGGCGCCGCCCGGGTGGCGGCCCGCGTACGCCTGCCCCAGCTCGCTCGCGCCGAGCCTGCCCACCAGTTGGTAAGGGCCGACCCGTGCCGGGTCGCCCGCCGTCAGCGGTTCCATGTCCCAGTTCCCCCGTTCCGTAGCGCCCGTGTGGCGGAGGGGCGCTACCGCGACCGGCTGCCTGATCGCCGGTCAGCCGACTGAGGGGACACTGTGGCACTGCCGTACGCGGCACGCCACCGCCGGGGGCAGGTCAACGGCCCGGCGGCTCAGTGGTGGAAGGCGGTCGCCACCGATTCCGGCCGGTTCAGCGGGTGCGGCTGGCGGCGCAGCTCGGGCAGCAGCCGCTCCAGATCGTCCATCAGCAGGTCGGCCAGGTCCTCGGAGAAGCCGTTGCGGCACACCACCCGCAGCACCGCCAGATCCTCCCGGTCGGCCGGGTAGGTGTAGGCGGGCACCAGCCAGGAGTGCTCGCGCAGCCGCCGCGACACGTCGAAGACGTCGAAGGACGTCACGTCGGGCTTGGTCGTGACCGCGAAGACCGGCAACTGGTCGCCCCGGGTGATCAGCCGGAATTCGTCCAGCGCCGCGAAGCGCTCGGCGAGCGACATGGCCACGTCCCTGCTGCTCTGCTGCACCGCACGGAAGCCGTCCCTGCCGAGCCGCAGGAAGGTGTAATACTGCGCCACCACCTGCGCGCCCGGTCGGGAGAAGTTCAGCGCGAAGGTCGGCATGTCGCCGCCCAGGTAGTTCACCCGGAAGACCAGCTCCTCGGGCAGCGCGTCGGCGTCCCGCCACAGCGCCCAGCCGACGCCCGGGTAGACCAGGCCGTATTTGTGGCCCGAGGTGTTGATCGAGGCGACCCGCGGCAGGCGGAAGTCCCACACCAGGTCCTCGTCGAGGAAGGGCGCGATCATGGCCCCGGAGGCGCCGTCGACATGCACCGGGATGTGCGTGCCCGTGCGCTCCTCGTAGGCGTCCAGCGCCGCGCAGATCTCCTCGACCGGCTCGTAGGAGCCGTCGAAGGTCGAGCCGAGGATCGCGACCACCCCGATGGTGTTCTCGTCGCACAGCGCCAGTGCCGCGTCCGCGTCCAGGTGCAGCCGGTCCCCGGTCATCGGTGCGAGCCGGGCCTCGACCTCCCAGAAGGTGCAGAACTTCTCCCAGCACACCTGCACGTTCGCGCCCATCACCAGATTGGGCCTGGCCGTCGCCGGATAGCCCTTGGTGCGCCGCATCCAGCGCCGCTTCAGCGCCATCCCGGCGAGCATGCACGCCTCGGACGACCCGGTGGTCGAGCAGCCGACGACCGTGTCGGGGTCCGGCGCGTTCCACAGGTCGGCGAGGATCGCGACGCAGCGCCGCTCCAGCTCGGCCGTCCGCGGGTACTCGTCCTTGTCGATCATGTTCTTGTCCCTGCACTCCTCCATCAGGATGTCCGCCTGCGGTTCCATCCAGGTGGTGACGAAGGTGGCCAGGTTCAGCCGCGAATTGCCGTCGAGCATCAGCTCGTCGTGCACGAGCTGGTAGGCCGCGTGCGGCGTCATCGGCCCGTCGGGCAGCCGGTGCTTCGGCGGCGCCGTATCCATCCCGCCGACCGGGTCCGCGTCCCCGAAGAAGGGGTTCACCGCGATCGGCCGCGGACTTCCTGAGCCTTTGTGGAGTGACATGCCGTCACGATACGTCGGTGCGCGCGGCTTGGCGGTGAACCAGATGCGGCAGGTTTTGTCGTTCGTTGGGCGGCGTTGTCATGAAAACGTCTATCGTCGCAATCTCCGGGTGCGGGTGCTGAGTGCTGGGGGCGGGTTTGTGACGGAGCGGCTGTTGGTGGACTTACGGGCCGACGGGCTCGTGCAGGTGTCGACATGGGCTGCCGGCGATCAGTTCCCGCGGCCGGTGGGCGACCCGGTGGAGCTGGTGTGGCCGCTGCCGGACGAGGATCTGGCGGATCTGCGGTGGTATCTGGAGCAGTATCTGCGGCTGCCGACCGCCGTGTACGAGGAGCGGGGGGCGCGGGTCGCGGCGCGGCTGGCGGGCTGGGGCGAGCAGGTCTTCGCGGCGGTCTTCGCGACGGCGGCGGCGCGGGAGGCCTACGCGTCGGCGCGGGCGCGCGGCGGCGGGGTGGAGATCGCCCTGATGTCGAAGTCGGCGGAGCAGTTGGGGCGGCCGTGGGAGTTGATGTCGGCTCCGGGGCGGGGTGTTCCGGTCGCGCTGGACGGGGTGGCGGTCTCGCGGACGCTGCAGAGCACGGGCATGGCGGAGGTCTTCGACTTCCCCGGTTCGCGGTTGCGGGTGCTGATGGTGATCTCGCGTCCGCAGGGTGCGGCGGATGTCGGTTATCAGATGATCGCCCGGCCGCTGCTGCGGCGGCTTGAGGCGGTGCGCGGCAGTGTGGAGCTGGTGGTGTTGCGGCCGCCGACGCTGGAGCGCCTTCAGGAGGCGCTGGCCGAGGCGCGGGAGGCCGGGGAGCCTTTCCAGGTGGTGCACTTCGACGGCCACGGTGTCTTCGGGCAGGCGCCGGTGGCGGGCTCCGCCGGCGGGTGGGGTGCGGTGATGTACGACGCCCCCGGGCCGCGCGGGATGCTGGCTTTCGAGAAGCCCGGTGGGGGCAGTGACCTGGTGGAGGCGGGCCGGGTGGCGCAGGTGCTGGCCGGGGCGCGGGTGCCGGTGGTGGTGCTGAACGCCTGCCAGTCCGCGCAGGTCGGCTCGCAGGTGGAGGCGGCGGTGGCGACGCGGCTGCTGGCGGAGGGCTGCGCGAGTGTGGTGGCGATGGCGTACAGCGTGTACGCGGTGGCCGCGGCGGAGTTCATGACGGCCTTCTACGAGCGGCTCTTCGCCGGCGACCGGGTCACCGACGCGGTCACCGCGGGGCGCAGGCAGTTGCGGCTCAACGACAGGCGGCCCTCGATGAAGGGGATGCTGCCGCTGGCGGACTGGATGGTCCCGGTCCTCTACACCCGCGGCGAGGCGCGTTTCCCGCACCTGCGGACCACCCGGAAGGCGGGCGAGGCCGTCGGCGACATCCTCACCCGGATCCGCGAGCAGACCGAGGCCGGACCCCAGCCGGGACCGGGCCTGGACCTGGAGGCGGTGGGGGACTTCGTCGGCCGCGACGGGGCCTTCTACACCCTGGACGTGGCGGCCCGCCTCCAGCATGTCGTGGTCGTCCACGGGCCGGGCGGGACCGGGAAGACGGAGCTGGCCAAGGCCTTCGGGCGCTGGTGGCGCGACACCGGCGGCGTCGACCAGGCGGGGTGGGTGATCTGGCACTCCTTCGAACCCGGTGTCGCCTCCTTCGGGCTGGACGGCGTGATCAACGCCATCGGCGAGCGCGTGTTCGACGCCCAGTTCAAGCTCTTCGACGCCGAGCAGCGCCAGGCCGCGGTCGAGGAAGTCCTCCGCGGCTACCGGCTGCTGCTGATCTGGGACAACTTCGAGTCCGTCCGCGAGATGCCCGACCCCGGCCGGGCCACCCCGCCGCTGCCGCAGGGCGAGCAGGACCGGATGCGGGACTTCCTGACCCGCGTCTCCAGCGGCGGCAAGAGCGCGGTGGTCATCACCAGCCGCACCCCCGAGACCTGGCTCGGCCCCGGAATGCGCCGCATCGAACTCGGCGGCCTCCAGGGCGAGGACGCCACCGCGTACGCCGAACAGGTCCTGGCCCCCTATCCGTCGGCCCGCCCGCACCGCCAGACCGCCGCCTTCGCCGACCTCATGCAGTGGCTCGACGGCCACCCGCTGAGCATGCGCCTGACACTGCCCCACCTGGAGACCACCGGCGCCCAGCGCCTCCTGGACGGACTCCAGGGCGCCACGGCCCTGCCCGCGGGAGGCGACAGCGGCGACCGCAGGACGTCGCTGTCCGCGAGCGTCGCCTACTCCTTCCGGCACCTCAGCGACGAGGACCAGCAGGCACTGACCGTCCTCAGCCTCTTCCACGGCGTGGCCGACGCCGACGTCCTCGGCACCTTCTCCACGAGCACCCAGGCTCCCGAGCGTTTCCGCGGCCGGAGCAACCAGGAATGGGCGGAGCTGCTGCAGCGGGCGGCGGGCCTGGGGCTGCTGGCCCCGCTCGGGGCGGGCATGTTCCGCCTGCACCCGGCCCTGCCCGCCCACCTGGCCGCGCACTGGCGCACCCACACCCCGGGCAGCCACGACGACGAGCGCGCCGCCGCCACCGTCGCCCTCGTCTCGGCCCACGCCGTCTTCGGCGGATGGCTGGAAACGCAGATCAGCAGCGGCGACGCGCAGTTCGCGATCGCCCTGATCGGCTACCAGCAGCGGATGATGGGCGCCATGCTCGGCCACGCCCTCCGCCAGAGCCAGTGGGACGAGGCCCAGCAGATACTCCAGCCGCTGAACACCTTCTGGAACGTGCGGGGTCTGGCGGAGGAGGCGCGGTCCTGGTCGTCCCGGGTACGCATCGCCGTCGAGTCCCCCGACGGCACCCCGCCGGGCCTGAGCACCGACGCCGGCGAGCTGTGGATGTTCACCACCGGCTCGCAGGCCACCCGCGACCTCGTCGCCGGGCGGCTCGACCTCGCGGAGAGCACCTACCGCACCGTCCTGCGCGGCCTGGAGCAGCAGCCCGCCGGTTCCAGCCGGCTCCACTACATGTCCATCACCTACCACCAGCTCGGCAATATCACCCAGGACCGGGGGCGGCTGGACGAGGCCGAGGCCTGGTACCGCAAGTCCCTCGCCATCAAGGAGGAGCTCACCAACCGCGCCGGCTCGGCGAGCACCTACCACCAGCTCGGCATCGTCGCCCAGCGGCGGGGGCGGCTGGACGAGGCGGAGGACTGGTATCGCAAGTCCCTGGGCATCTCGGAGGACCTCGGGGACCGCCCCGGCATGGCGAGCACCTACCACCAGCTCGGCATGGTCGCGCAGAACCGCGGGCGGTGGGACGAGGCGGAGAACTGGTACCGCAAGTCCCTCGCCATCACCGAGGACGTCGGGGACCGGCCCAGCATGGCCATCACCTATCACCAGCTCGGGAGGATCAACGAGGAGCGGGGGAGTTGGGACGGGGCGGAGGACTGGTACCGCCAGTCCCTGGCCATCAAGGAGGAGGTCGGCAATCGTCCCGGCATGGCCATCACCTACCACCAGCTCGGGAGGATCGGTGAGGAGCGGGGGCGGTGGGACGAGGCTGAGGACTGGTATCGCAAGTCCCTGGGCATCTCGGAGGACCTCGGGGACCGGCCCAGCATGGCCAGCACCTACCACCAGCTCGGCAGGGTCGCCCAGGAGCGCGGCCGCCCGGAGGAGGCCGGAGGCCTCTACCTCCGGTCGCTGGCCATCGAGGAGGATCTCGGCAACCGCCTCGGCATGGCCACCAGCTATGCGCAACTGGGGCTGTACACCGATGCGATGGGGGACAGCGCGCAGGCCCTGACCTGGGTGGTCAGATGCGTGTCGCTCTTCGACGAGATCCCGCACCCGGGCAGCGGAACGGGTCCGAAGCACCTGCGCCATCTGACCGCCCAGCTGGGCATCGAAGCCGTCGAGCACGCCTGGCGGACCGTCACCGGCGATCCGCTGCCGCCCGCCGTCCGCGAATTCGCCCTCACCGAGCCCGACCCCGAGCCCGAGTAACCGGGCGCCCCTGCGCGGGCCCCGGTGGCGGCGTCAGGCCCCGGCCGCCAGGCCCTGCTTGAGCGCCCGGGTGAAGCGGACCACCCGCTGGGCCTGCACGCCGGCCGCGGTCAGCGTCTCCTCGCCGACCGGGATGTCGCCCTGGCCGGCGACATGCGAGGTGCCGTACGGGTTGCCGTCGACGAATTTCGACGGGTGGGTGTAGCCGGGGGCGACCAGGATTCCGCCGAAGTGGTGGATCGTGTTGTAGAGCGCCAGGAGGGTCGTCTCCTGGCCGCCGTGCGTCGTCGCGGACGACGTGAAGCCGCTGTAGACCTTGTCGGCGAGCTTGCCCTCCTGCCAGAGCGGGCCGAGCATGTCGAGGAACTGCTTGAGCTGGCTCGTCACATTGCCGAAGCGGGTCGGCGTGCCGAAGACCACCGCGTCGGCCCACTCCATGTCCGCCGCCTGCGCCTCGGGCACGTCCGCGGTCGCGTCGGCGTTCGCCCGCCAGGCCGGGTTGGAGTCGATGGCGGAGTCCGGAGCCAGCTCCCTGACCTTCCGCAGCCGCACTTCGGCTCCCGCCTTCTTCGCGGTGCCCGCGATGGCGTCCGCGATGGTGGCGATGGTGCCGGTGGCCGAGTAGTAGATGACGGCGACGTTGACGTCGGACATGGGGGGAGACCTCCTGCGCGGGGGGCGTATACGTCCTTCCGCGACAATACGGTCGCAAGCCCCCGCGTCCCCGGACCGCCACTCCCCGCGGGGAGTGGCGGATGCGACTACTCCAGTCGTGGCTGCTGGGCCGGGGCCGGGCAGATGCGCCGGCCCTCGTGGTCGAAGACGTAGAGGTGCGCGAGGTCGACCAGGAGGGGGACGCGGTCGCCGCGGCGTACGCGGATGTCCGGGCCGGTGCGGACGACGAGGTCGCCGGTCTGGGTCTCCGGCGTCGTGGGCCGGTCCATGACCGACACGGGCGTGTGCCGCGGCTTGGGCGGCGTCCCGTCGCCGGACGCGGGCGGCGTGGAGCCCTCCCGCTCCATGACACTGGCCTGGATGCGCCGCGCGGCCTTCTGCGCGAGCTTGCCGAGGCCGACGCCGCCGTTGGCACCCCGGCGCGAGCTGTTCTTGGCCGCGGGCGCCGGGCGCGGCGCCTCCAGCTCGGGGACCACCGCGGGACGCGACCCGGTGTTGAGGTGCACCAGCGACTCGTGGCCCTGGTATTCGATGTGCTCGACGATGCCGCTGAGCACCACCTCGCCGGCGTGCGCCTGGCTGGGCTGGGCGATGCGTACCGCCTCGGAGCGCAGCCCGACGATGATCGGCCGGCCCTGCTGGATGCGCAGCATCTGGTGGTCGTAGTTCAGCGGCTCCGGCAGCCCGAGCCGCTGCCGGCCGAAGTCGATCCACATGCCGCCGGTGAGCGGGGCGATGACGGTGGCCTGGAGCAGGTTGATCCGCGGGGTGCCGACGAAGGCGGCGACGAAGACGTTCTCCGGCAGGTGGTAGGCCTCGCGCGGGGTGCTGAGCTGCTGCAGCACACCGCTGCGCATGATCGCGACCCGGTCGCCCAGCGACATGGCCTCGGCCTGGTCGTGGGTGACGTAGACGGTGGTGACGCCCATGCCGTGGGTGAGCCGGGCGATCTCCGCGCGCAGGTGGGCGCGGAGCTTGGCGTCGAGGTTGGACAGCGGCTCGTCCATCAGGAAGACCGAGGGGTGCCGGGAGATGGCGCGGCCCATGGCCACGCGCTGGCGCTCACCGCCGGAGAGCTGCCCGGGGTAGCGGTCGAGGATCTCCTCGATGCCCAGGATGCGTGCGGTCTCGTCGACCCGCGGCCCGTGCTCCTCGCCCGGCATCTCGAACCGCAGCGGAAAACCGATGTTCTCCCGGCTGGTCATGCTCGGGTAGAGGGCGAAGTTCTGGAAGACCATGGCCATCCGCCGGTCGCCCGGGGCCAGGTCGTTGGAATACTCGCCGTCGAGCAGCAGCTCGCCCGTCGTGATGTCCTCCAGGCCGGCGATCATCCGCAGGACGGTGGACTTTCCGCAGCCCGAAGGGCCGAGCAGCACCAGGAACTCCCCTGGCGCGATGTCCAGCGAGAACCGGTCCACGGCAGGTGAGGGCTGCTTCGGGTAGTACTTGGAAACTTCGTGCAGGGTGATGGCGCGAGTCATAACGGGAGCCGCCAGGTGGTTCGGACGCAGTGACGGGGCACGTGGGGGGATGACTTTCCGGACATGCGGTGGTGCATGGGTGACACTGCCGAGAAGGTAGTCCACTACGCGAGGTTGCGGAACGTTTGTATCAACACTGCATTGATACTTTTGGATCGTGACGAACATCGCGCTCGGCCCGAGCTGGCTCTCCCCCGACCATCTGATCAACACCTACGGCCTGTGGGGCGTACTGCTGATCGTGTTCGCGGAGAGCGGGCTGCTCATCGGATTCTTCCTGCCCGGCGACTCGCTGCTGTTCACCACGGGCCTGCTGGTCGCCGGCGGAACCCTGGACCGGCCGCTGTGGTTGGTGGCCCCGCTGATCGCGCTCGCCTCGGTGGCGGGCCAGCAGGTCGGCTACCTGTTCGGACGCAAGGTCGGCCCCTCGCTCTTCAGCCGCCCCGACTCGCGGCTGTTCAAGATGGAGAACGTCGAGAAGGCGCACGGCTTTTTCGAGCACCACGGGCCCAAAGCCATCGTGATGGCCTGCTTCGTCCCGGTGGTGAGGACCTTCACCCCGATCGTCGCAGGCGTCAGCCGGATGAACTACCGCACCTTTGCCACCTTCAATGTCATCGGCGGCACCCTGTGGGGCGCCGGTGTCACCCTGCTGGGTTACTGGCTCGGCCAGATCGGATTCGTCAAGAACAACATCGAGGCGATCCTCGTCCTGGTGGTGCTGGTGTCCGTGGTGCCGCTGGCCGTCGAGTACCTGCGCTCGCGCAAAGGGAAGGCGTCCGCCCCGGTGACGGACGGGCAGGCGGCGTACGAGGCCGGCGGCGCGGAGGAGCCCGAGGCCATCGGGGCTGCGCGCACCACCGGTCGGCACCGCGCGCAGAAGAACTGAGGCCGGGCGGGTGACGGGCGGCGGCCCAGGGGCGGGGGAGGAGCGCGAACCGTCCACCGGGCGGGCACCCGCCGTGCCCGGGGCGGGGTCGGCCTTCACGCCGCCCGAGGGCTTCCCCGTCATCGCGCTGCCGCCCGGCGACGCCCGCTGGCAGGACCGGATGCGCACCTTCGTCCGGCTGTCGGTCACCGAGCGGCCCGGACCCGACGTGGCCATGGCCGGCCCGGAAGGCGGCCACACCGTCTCGGTGCCCAGGGTCCTCGACCTGACCCTGCGCATCGGCGAACTGCTGCTGGCCGGCGGCGAGGGCGCGGAAGACGTCGAGGCGGCGATGCTCGGCGTCGGCTACGCCTACGGGCTGGCCCGGGTGGAGCCCAACGTCACCTTCACCCTGCTGGGCGTCTCCCACCAGCCCTCGCTGACCGACCCGCCCCTGACCATGACCCGTACGGTGCGGCGCCGCGGCACCGACTACACGCGGCTCGCGGCGGTCTACCACCTGGTGGACGACATCACCGCCGGCGAGGTCACCCTGGAGGACGCCTACCGCCGCCTCGCCGACATCCGCCGCAACCGGCACCCCTACAGCAGCTGGCTGCTCACCTGCGCCGCCGGGCTGCTCGCCGGCGCGGCCAGCCTGCTGGTCGGCGGCAACCTGATCATCTTCCTGGCCGCGGGCGTCGCCGCGATGCTCGGCGACCGCCTCGCCTGGCTGCTGGCCGGACGCGGAATCCCGGAGTTCTACCAGTTCGCGGCGGCCGCGATGCCCGCCGCCGCGATGGGCGTCGTGGTCGACCGCGCCCACTGGATCCCCGGCGCCGCCGGCGTCCAGTCCTCCGCGGTCATCACCGGCGGCCTCTTCGCCCTGCTGCCCGGCCGGGCACTGGTCGCCGCCGTCCAGGACGGCCTGACCGGCTTCTACATCACCGCGTCCGCCCGGCTCCTCGAAGTGATCTACCTGGTCGTCGGCATCGTCATCGGCGTGACCCTGATCCTCTACGCGGGGGTCAAACTCGGCGCCGACCTCAACCCCGACCAGGCGATCAGGGCGTACGACCACCCATGGGTGCAACTGGTCGCCGCGATGGTGCTGACGCTGGCCTTCGCCGTGCTGCTCCAGTGCGAGCGGACGGTGCTCGTCCTCGCCACCCTCAACGGCGGCGTCGCCTGGACCGTCTTCGGCGTGCTGCACCAGCAGGCGGGCGGCAACCAGGTCGCCGCCACCGCGGCGGCCGCGGGCCTTGTGGGGCTCTTCGGGCAGCTCATGGCCCGCTACCGCTACGTGTCCGTACTGCCGTACGTGACGGCGGCGATCGGGCCCCTGCTGCCCGGCTCCGCCACGTACTTCGGCCTGCTGGCCTTCACCCAGGACCACGCGTCCCAGGGCTTCACCCAGCTCACCAGGGCCGGGGCCCTGGCCCTCGCCCTGGCCATCGGCGTCAACCTCGGCAACGAGATCGCCCGCCTCGCCCTCCCGACCCCCGGCCCGACCCCCCCTCGCCGCGCAGCCAAACGCACCCGCGGCTTCTAGCCCCGCCCCGCACCTTTCCCCCAGCGGTGGGCTGGTCGCGCAGTTCCCCGCGCCCCTTTGGGTCCTGCGTCCTCTGCCGACCTGCGTTTGCCCCTGGCAGGGGCTGGGCTCTGTGCGCAGGAGGGCACGCGTTTTTCAGGGGCGCGTGGGGGTACCCCCAGGCGAAGCGCTGGGGGAGAACGGAGCGCCCCGCCGAAGAGGCGGGAAAGGCGAACGGCCACCGCAAGTGGCACCCACCTGGGGGCGCGGGGAACTGCGCGCACAGCCCCCACCGGGCCGCAGGCAAGCAACGCCACGGCAAGTGGCAATCACCCGGGGGCGCGTGGGGGTACCCCCAGGCGAAGCGCTGGGGGAGAACGGAGCGACAAGCCCCCACACACCGCAAGTGTGGAGTCCGTAACAGCACCCCGCAGGGAGTGGCGGGGAACTGCGCGACAAGCCCACCGCCGGGGGAAGGTCCCGGAGCGAGGCGGCCTGGCACGGGCCGGGGGTCAGGGCAAGGACACGGCGGAGCCGAGCGCGTCGAGGGCCGACTGGGCCGCGTCAGCGGATGGCGCCCCCTGCGTCATGAAGGAGAAGGCGAGCACCCGCCCGCCAGGGGTGACCGTCACCCCCGCGATCGTGTTCGTACCGGTAAGCGTGCCGGTCTTGGCCCGCACCACCCCGGCCCCCGGCGCCGCGCCGAAGCGAGCCGCCAGCGTCCCGGTGAAGGACGCTATGGGGAGCCCGGCCAGGACCGGCCGCAGCTCCGGATGCGCGGGGGACGCGGCGAGAGCCAGCACGCGGGTGAGCGTCGCCGGCGACAGCGCGTCGACGTGGTCGAGCCCGCTGCCGTCGGCGAAGACGGCCGACGCGAGCGGCACACCGTATTGCCGCAGGGCCGCCGGAATCGCCTTCGCCGCGCCGGCGAAACTGGCGGGCCGGCCGGTCGCCAGCGCGACCTGCCGGGCCAGCGCCTCGGCCAGGTCGTTGTCGGAGTCGGTGAGCATCCGCTCGACCAGCGCGCTGACCGGCGCGGACTGGTGCGCGGCCAGCCGCGTACCGCCGGCGCCGCCGGCGGACGCGGGCTCGCCGGTGACGGTGATGCCGTGGGAGCGCAGCAGCTTCGCGAAGGACGTGGCCGCGGCGAGCGCGGGGTGGGTGGTGCGCTGCGCGGGGCCGCTGGCGCTGCCGTTGAGGCGCCCCTCGCGGACCATGAGCGCGGTGACGGGCGCGAGGTTCTCGTTGTAGCCGATGGGGTGCAGGGCGGGGCCCGAGTAGAGCGACGTGTCATAGCCGAGCCGTACGGACGTGGTGCCGCGGGTGTGCAGCGCGGCAGCGGTGTCGGCGGCGAGCCGGTCGAGTTCGAGGGTCGGGTCGCCGCCGCCGACGAGCACGATCCGGCCGGGGGCGGTGGCGACGACGGCGGTCGTCAGCGTGCGGTTGCCGCCGAGGGTGCCGAGCGCCGCGGTGGCGGTGGCGAGTTTGGTGGTGGAGGCCGGGGTGGAGGCGGTGCCCGACTTGTGGTCGTAGAGCAGCCGGCCGGTGGCGACGTCGAGCACCGCGCCGGTGCGTGTCGTGCCGAGGTCGGGGGAGGCCATCAGCGGGGCGAGCCTGGCGGCGAGGGTTTTCACGGCGGGCGGCTGCCCGGTGCCGGCGGCGGCGAGTACGGGCGCCGCGGAGGGCGCGGGCGGCACCGCGGGCGCCGCGGCCGCGGCTCGGCGTACGGGCGGCGCGGCCGTACGGCTGTCCTTTGCGGCGGCGAGCGACCTCTCGGCCGTACGCTGGCCGCCGTCCCACGGCCCCGCAGCGGCGACGGCGACGGCGGCTATGACCGCGCCTATCGCCGCGGATATCGCCACGACCTGCACATTCCTGCCGTGCGGCACCCCCGACCAGCCCCTTTCGCGACCACGCACTTGCGTGGGAGACACTTAATCACCCGCAGTATGCGCTGATCATGGAGGAGTAGGGCCTTGGAGTTCGACGTCACGATCGAGATCCCGAAGGGTTCGCGGAACAAGTACGAGGTGGACCACGAGACCGGTCGTATCCGCCTGGACCGCCGGCTCTTCACCTCGACCAGCTATCCCGCCGACTACGGCTTCATCGAGAACAGCCTCGGCCAGGACGGCGACCCGCTGGACGCGCTGGTCATCCTGGACGAGCCGACCTTCCCCGGCTGCCTGATCACCTGCCGGGCCATCGGCATGTTCCGCATGACCGACGAGGCCGGCGGCGACGACAAGGTGCTGTGCGTGCCCGCGTCGGACCCGCGGGTGGAGCACCTGCGGGACATCCACCACGTGAGCGAGTTCGACCGGCTGGAGATCCAGCACTTCTTCGAGGTCTACAAGGACCTGGAGCCCGGCAAGTCCGTCGAGGGCGCCGACTGGGTGGGCCGTGCCGAGGCCGAGGCCGAGATCGAGGAGTCCTTCCGCCGGCTCAAGGAGCACGGACCGGGCCACTGAGGCCCTGAGCGCACCGCGCACCGCACCGCGCACCGCGTCGCCTGCCGCCGAGGGGCGGGTCGGGGAATGTCCCGGACCCGCCCTTTCGCCTTCTGCCGCATGCCCCAAAGCGCCGACCGGCAACGTACCGTGAAGGCATGACGGCATTCGGTGGAAGCGAGATGGTCGACTGGAACCTCGCCGTGGCGACAGCCCAGAGGCTGACCCGGCCGGGGCCAGAAGTGAGCCGGGACGAGGCCAGGGCGATCGTGGCCGAGCTGCGCGGGCACGCGCTGGACTCGGAGGCGCATGTGCGGGGCTTCACCCGGATGTACGCGGACGGCGACGATGCCCCGCACGGCACACCCGTGCTGATCGTGGACCGGGCGGGCTGGGTCAAGGCGAATGTGGCCGGCTTCCGCGAGGTCCTCAAGCCGCTGCTGGTCAAGATGGCGGCGCGCAGGCCCGGCGGCGCCGGCGGGGTGATGCTCGGCACGGTCGGCGGCAAGGTCACCGGTGTGGAGGTCGGGATGCTGCTGAGCTTCCTGTCCTCCCGGGTACTCGGGCAGTACGAGACGTTCGCGCCGCCCAGCCGCGAGCTGCCGGCGGGACCGGTCAAGCCGGGGCCCGGCGAGTCGCGGGCCGGCCGGCTGCTGCTGGTGGCGCCCAACATCGTGCAGGTCGAGCGGGAGCTCGACGTGGACCCGCACGACTTCCGGCTGTGGGTGTGCCTGCACGAGGAGACGCACCGCACGCAGTTCTCCGCGGTGCCGTGGCTGCGCGACCACATCGAGGGCGAGATCCAGTCGTTTCTCGGCGAGACCGACCTGGACGCGTCGACGGTGATCGAGCGGGTCAGGCAGGCCGTGCAGTCCTTCACCGGGACGAAGGAGACCGCGGAAGAGGCCGGGGAGGCCGCCGACACGCCGGACGACGACGGGCGCAGCCTGGTCGACCTGGTCCAGACGCCCACCCAGCGGGAGATCCTGGCCCGGCTGACCGGTGTGATGTCGCTGTTGGAGGGCCACGCCGACTACGTGATGGACGGCGTGGGGCCCGAGGTCGTGCCGAGCGTCGCGGAGATCCGGGAGAAGTTCGGCCGCCGCCGCGCCAGCGGTGCCGGGCGGCTCGACCAGGCGCTGCGCCGGATGCTGGGCCTGGACGCGAAGCTCAAGCAGTACCGCGACGGCGAGCGGTTCGTACGGGCCGTGGTCGACGAGGTCGGCATGGACGGCTTCAACAAGGTGTGGACGTCGCCGAACACGCTGCCCACCAAGGCGGAGATCGGCAAACCGGCCGAGTGGGTCGCGCGAGTGCACCGGCGCACCGAGGGCTGAGGACGGCTGACGAGCGGTGTGGGGCGCGGGCTGAGCCCCTTGGCGCCCCCCGGTTCACCCGTCCGAGGGACCGTAGACACAGGGTAGGGCGTGCGATGCTCGGGTAATGCCCAGAGTTCTGTCACCATCTGGATACCCTGCGTCATCTCCTCTCGTCGATCCTGCTCATCGCAGCCTTCACAGCCTCCTCAGGAGGGAACCGGACATGGGACCCCACCCCACGGTCGCGGCGATACGCCTGGCGGTCCGCCGCGTCCTGCACGACGTCCTCAGCTCGTCCGCCGACCCGCACCCCGTGGTGCTCGCCGCGTGCAGCGGCGGCGCCGACTCCATGGCGCTGGCCGCCGCCCTCGCCTTCGAAGGGCCGCGGCTGGGCGTGCGGTCCGGCGCGGTCACCGTCGACCACGGCCTGCAGGACGGCTCCGCCCTGCGCGCGCAGGAGGTGGCCGGCCGGCTGCGCGCCCTGGGCCTGGACCCGGTGGACGCGGTCGGCGTGACCGTCGGCCGCCAGGGCGGACCCGAGGCCGCGGCCCGCGACGCCCGCTACGCGGCACTCGACGCCGCCGCCGACCGGCTCGGCGCGGCGGCCGTCCTGCTCGGCCACACCCGCGATGACCAGGCAGAAACGGTGCTGCTCGGGCTCGCCCGCGGCTCCGGTATCCGGTCGCTGTCCGGCATGGCCGCGGTCTCCGGGGCGGGCGGCCGCTACCGGCGGCCCTTCCTGCTGCTGGACCGCGACACCGTACGGCAGGGCTGCCTGGCCCAGGGCATCACCGTGTGGGAGGACCCGCACAACCACGACCCGGCCTACACCCGCTCCCGGGTCAGGCACGAGGCGCTGCCGGTGCTGGAGAAGTCCCTCGGCAAGGGCGTCGTCGAGGCGCTGGCCCGGACCGCGCAGCTGTCCAGGGACGACGCCGACGCGCTCGACCAGTGGGCGGCCGACGCCCAGGCCGACGCGGCGGGCGACGACGGCAGCCTGGACGTACGCCGGCTTGCCACGCTGCCCGCCGCGGTGCGCCGCCGGGTGCTGCGCAGGACGGCCATCGCCGCGGGCTCACCGCCGGGCTTCCTCTTCGCCCGGCACATCGAGGAGGTGGACCGCCTGGTCACCGGCTGGCACGGGCAGAAGGCGCTCAACCTGCCGGGCGGCGTCGCCGTGCTGCGGGCCAATGGCAGACTGGTGTTCTCGCCGTCGTAGACGCGCCGACGTGGACCCGATCAGCTGAGGGACGTACCAGGCAGTGAACGAGACCGACATGGGCACCGACCTGGAGAAAGTGCTCATCTCCAAGGCAGAGATCGACGCCAAGCTGGTGGAGCTGGCCGCGGAGATCGACCGGGACTACGCGGGCAAGGACCTGCTGATCGTGGGCGTGCTCAAGGGCGCGGTCATGGTGATGGCGGACCTGGCCCGTGCCCTGTCGAGCGAGGTCACCATGGACTGGATGGCGGTGTCCTCCTACGGGGCGGGCACCAAGTCCTCCGGTGTGGTGCGCATCCTCAAGGACCTGGACACCGACATCGCCGGCCGGGACGTGCTGGTCGTCGAGGACATCATCGACTCGGGTCTGACGCTGTCCTGGCTGATCAGCAACCTGGGCTCGCGCGGCCCCGCCTCCCTGGAGGTCTGCACACTGCTGCGCAAGCCCGAAGCGGCCAAGGTCGAGATCGACGTGAAGTACACCGGCTTCGACATTCCCAACGAATTCGTCGTCGGATACGGCCTGGACTATGCCGAGAAGTACCGGAATCTGCCCTTCGTCGGCACGCTCGCCCCGCACGTCTACGGCGGCTGACAGGCACTTCACAGGCGGTGGACAGGCGGCCGTAGGGTGATGCGGCCGCCGCCCGGGTGGCCTGGGGAACCGATGGCGCTTTCCCGGCGTTGGAGCAGGGGAAAGCGGGTTGGTTAACAGTCGGCGGCGCCCTCGGGTGACAATGCTGGGGTACCGTCCGAAGGTCGGGTCAATACAACACCGGATGCATCCGCCGCCGACAGGCGGCGATGCCTCACTGTGGCAGGAGGGACGGGGCGCGTTCGCCCCGCATGGATGGACGTGAAGCGCTATTTCCGTGGGCCAGTGATGTGGATCGTGCTGGTTGTCCTCGCTGTGATCGTGTTGATGCAGGTCGTCGGCTCAGGCGGCGGCTTCAAGACGGTGGACACCGGCGCGGTTCTGCATGCGATCGACACCAACCAGGCCAAATCAGCCGAGCTGACCACCGGGGACGACAACTCCATCAAGGTGCAGCTCAAAGACGGCGTGAAGATCGAGGGCAGCTCCAAGGTCAGGGCCAGCTACATCGGCGACCAGGGCGCCGCGATCGCCGAGGACCTGCAGCGGATCGTGGACGGACAGGTCAAGGGAGTCCAGCTCCCCGACAAGTACACCGTCTCGCAGTCCAAGCAGAACGCCTTCCTCGGCATCCTGCTCTCGCTGCTGCCGTTCGTCCTGATCGTGGTCGTCTTCCTCTTCCTGATGAACCAGATGCAGGGCGGCGGTTCGCGCGTCATGCAGTTCGGGAAGTCCAAGGCCAAGCTGATCACCAAGGACACCCCCAAGACGACGTTCTCCGACGTCGCCGGCTGCGACGAGGCGGTGGAGGAGCTCCAGGAGATCAAGGAGTTCCTGCAGGAGCCCGCCAAGTTCCAGGCCGTCGGCGCCAAGATCCCCAAGGGCGTGCTGCTCTACGGCCGCCCTGGCACGGGCAAGACCCTGCTCGCGCGGGCCGTCGCCGGTGAGGCGGGCGTGCCCTTCTACTCGATCTCCGGTTCCGACTTCGTGGAGATGTTCGTCGGTGTCGGCGCCAGCCGGGTCCGCGACCTCTTCGAGCAGGCCAAGGCCAACGCGCCGGCGATCGTCTTCGTCGACGAGATCGACGCCGTCGGCCGGCACCGCGGCGCGGGCCTCGGCGGCGGGCACGACGAGCGCGAGCAGACCCTCAACCAGCTGCTGGTCGAGATGGACGGCTTCGACGTGAAGGGCGGCGTGATCCTCATCGCCGCCACCAACCGGCCCGACATCCTCGACCCGGCGCTGCTGCGGCCGGGCCGTTTCGACCGGCAGATCGCGGTCGACCCGCCGGACCTGCAGGGCCGTCTGGAGATCCTCACGGTCCACCAGAAGGGCAAGCCGATCGCGCCGGACGTCGACCTGATGGCCGTCGCCCGCCGCACCCCCGGCTTCACCGGCGCCGACCTGAGCAACGTGCTGAACGAAGCGGCGCTGCTCACCGCCCGCGGCGACAAGAAGCTGATCGACAACGGCACGCTGGACGAGGCCATCGACCGCGTCGTGGCCGGGCCGCAGAAGCGCACCCGCATCATGTCGGACAAGGAGAAGAAGATCACCGCGTACCACGAGGGCGGACACGCCCTGGTCGCGGCGGCCTCGCCGAACTCCGACCCGGTGCACAAGGTGACGATCCTGTCCCGCGGCCGCGCCCTGGGCTACACGATGGTGCTGCCCGACGAGGACAAGTACTCGACCACGCGCAACGAGATGCTCGACCAGCTCGCCTACATGATGGGCGGCCGGGCGGCGGAGGAACTGGTCTTCCACGACCCGACCACCGGCGCGTCCAACGACATCGAGAAGGCCACCACCACGGCCCGCGCGATGGTCACGCAGTACGGCATGACCGAGCGCCTCGGTGCGATCAAGTTCGGCTCCAGCGACTCGGAGCCCTTCCTCGGCCGTGAGATGGGTCACCAGCGCGACTACTCGGAAGAGGTCGCCGGGCTGGTGGACGAGGAAGTCAAGAAGCTGATCGAGACGGCGCACAACGAGGCCTGGGAGATCCTGGTCGAGAACCGCGACGTCCTGGACAACCTCGTGCTGGCCCTGCTGGAGCGGGAGACGCTGAACAAGGAGGAGATCGCCGAGGTCTTCGCCCCGATCGTGAAGCGTCCGCCGCGTCCGGCCTGGACGGGCTCGGCCCGGCGTACGCCGTCGACCCGGCCTCCGGTGCTCTCGCCGAAGGAGCTGGCGCTCACCAACGGCCAGCAGGCCAACGGCAACGGCCCGGCGGCGATCTCCACGACCAAGCCGCCGGTGGAGCCGGTCGACCTGCCCGAGGACGGGTCCGACAGCTGACAAGCAGCAGGTCCGGGAGTCTTCCGGAATGAAGGCCGCGGCCCCGGGGTTTTACCCTGGGGCCGCGGTCTTCTGTTTTCGCGGTACCCGGCCGCCCGCACCAGCAGCAGGAACGAGGCACCATGACCGACCCCGTGACACTCGACGGCGAGGGCCGGATCTCCGAGTTCGACGAGAAGCGCGCCGCGGCCGCGGTACGCGAGCTGCTGCTCGCCGTCGGCGAGGACCCCGACCGCGAGGGCCTGCGGGAGACCCCGGACCGGGTGGCCCGCGCCTACCGGGAGATCTTCTCCGGCCTGTGGCAGGAGCCGGAGGACGTGCTGACCACGACCTTCGACCTCGGGCACGACGAGATGGTGCTGGTCAAGGACATCGAGGTGATGTCCTCCTGCGAGCACCACCTGGTGCCCTTCGTCGGCGTCGCCCACGTCGGCTACATCCCCTCCGCCAGCGGCAAGATCACCGGCCTGTCGAAGCTGGCCCGGCTGGTCGACGTCTACGCCCGCCGCCCCCAGGTGCAGGAACGTCTCACCACCCAGATCGCCGAGGCCCTGATGCGGATACTGGAGCCGCGCGGGGTGATCGTGGTCGTGGAGTGCGAGCACATGTGCATGACGATGCGAGGCGTTCGGAAGCCCGGGGCCAAGACGATCACCTCTGCGGTTCGGGGACAGATGCGTGATCCGGCCACGCGGTCCGAGGCGATGAGCTTGATCATCGCCCGCTAGCGCCTGCGGCCTGCTTTTCCCCCGCCGCAGGCCGGTGAGGGCTGGTCGCGCCGTTCTCCCCCAGCGCTTCGCCTGGGGGTACCCCCACGCGCCCCTGGGGTGATTGCCCCTTGCTGTTGCGCTCACAGTTGCGGTCCGCTGTCGCGGGGCGCGCAGTTCCCCGCGCCCCTGAAAAACGCTCACCCTCCGCCCGGATGGCAGGGCCCCTGGCAGGAGCGAATGCCGGGCATAGGAGTGCGCAGGCCACAAGGGGCGCGGGGGACTGCGCGACAAGCCCGCCACCGGGCCGCAGGCAGGGACGTACAGCACCCCGCAGGGAGTGGCGCGGGTCAGGGCGAGAGGTGGGCGCTGAGCCAGGTCAGGGAAGGGGGGATCTCGCGGGACCACGTAGTGAAGTTGTGGCCCCCGCTGGGCAGGATGATCGACGAGATCCGGGTCGGCCCGCCCGCCAGGGCGACGAAGCGCAGCGTCGCCCGATAGTTGCGCTCGCCGCGCCGGCTGCTGGTGACCAGCAGGCTCACCGCCGGGTGCGGAAGGTGGCCCAGCCGCCACATCAGGTCATCCCCACGGCGGCGAGCCGTATCGCCGCCGTAGAGATCGCCGGTCGTGGCGTCCCCCGGTGCGCCGTAGTCCGCCGACAACCCCACCGCGGCGCGGTACGCGCCAGGATCGCGCAGCGCGAGCTTGAGGGCGCAGTAGCCGCCCGTGGAGTCGCCGATGACGCCCCAGGCCGCCGGGCCCGCGCCGAGGCGGTAGCGGGCCGCCAGTGACTTCCGCAGGTCGGTGGCGAAGAAGGTCTCGGTCTGCGGCCCGCCCGGCACATCCGTGCACTCCGTGTCGCGCGGCGGCGCCACCGTGGGCCGCATCATGACCAGCACCATCGGCCGGGCGGCGCCCTCCCGCACCTGGGCGGCCGCGATCGCCGGGTATCGGAGCTTCCTGAACAGCGCCTCCGCCGTGCCCGGGTAGCCGGTGAGGACCAGGGCGGCGGGGAAGCGGCGCGTCGGCTGCCGGAAGTATTCGGGCGGCAGGTAGACGTACGCCGTCGCCGTGATGCCCGACACGCCGCCGGCGACGGCGATCTTCTGGATCTGGCCGCCGATCCGCGGCACCGTGCCGCCCGCCGCGTCGACGTGGACCGTGCCGAGCACCCGCAGCGCCCCGGCGCCCGGCGGGCTCCCCGCCGCGTGGTCCACCACGACGCCGGGCGCGGTGTCGCGGCCGAAGAGGTCGGCCCAGGAGGCGTAGAAGCCGAAGGAGTAGTTCGCCGCCAGGCCCAGCGTGGCGATCAGCGCCAGCTGGGTGGCGAGCAGCGTGCCGATCCGGCCCAGCACCGGCAGCGGGCCGCGCCGGGCCAGCCGCGGCCACATCCACACGGTGGCGGCGAAGAGCGCCAGCGCGAGCAGAGCGGCGGCCAGCAGCACCTTCTTACTCGTGAGACCCATGGCGGCAGGTGTACTTTCTGCGTCGGCGTCCAGTTGCGCCGCCCGGGAAGGAACCCGGACGGCAGAGTTCGCGTCTCAGAGGGCGCAAAATTCTTCGTACTGGAGCAGATTGCGGGACATTCCCGTGATTTCCGGTGATGCTGTGGTTTGGGTGACCCATGTCTGTGCTGGTAGAGGGCGAAAGCCCGGTCCGGGTTCCGTCGGCGGTGGGCGATGTCCGCTGACCGGCAGTCGGCCCCGCGCCGGCACCGCTGGCCGGTGCGGTCCGCCGCCGTGCCGAAGATCATCGGCAGCGCCACGGCGGTGATCGGCCTGCTCGACGTGGTGTCGGCGGTCTTCCCCGCCTTCCGCAACGGGCGGATGCACCACATGGCCGCGGTCTTCCCCGGCACCGTCAGCTCGCTGGCCGCCGCGACCTCCGTGGTCACCGGCATCCTGCTGCTGATGCTGGCCCACGCGCTCAAAAGGGGGAAGCAGCGGGCCTGGTGGGCCGCCGTGGCCCTGCTGCCGGTCGGCGCGGCCACGCAGCTGATCTACCGCCACTCCCTCTTCGGCGTCGGCGTGTCGCTGGCGCTGCTGACCGTACTGCTGCTGCACCGCGAGGAATTCACCGCGCTGTCCGACCCGCGCACCCGCTGGGCGGCGCTGCTGAACTTCGTCGGGCTGAGCGCCGTCGCCTTCGCCCTCGGCCTGGTCATCACCAGCGCCCACCCCGCCTCCGAGCGCGGCAGTCCGGGCGTCCTCGACCGCTGCGAGCATGTGCTGCTCGGCCTGTTCGGCGTCGAGGGGCCCGTCAACTACACCAGCGACCGGGTCGACGACGTGGTCGGCTACTCCCTCGGCGGCCTCGGCCTGCTCATCGCCATCTCCACCGTCTACCTGGCGCTGCGCCCCGCCCTGCCGGTCGCCGAGCTGAGCGAGGCCGACGAGGACCGGCTGCGCGCCCTGCTGGCCCGGCACGGCGCGCGCGACTCGCTCGGCCACTTCGCCCTGCGCCGCGACAAGTCCGTGGTCTTCTCCGCCAGCGGCAAGGCCGCGGTCTGCTACCGGGTGGTCTCCGGCGTGGCGCTGGCCGGCGGCGACCCGATCGGCGACGTCGAGGCGTGGCCGGGCGCCATCGAGCGGTTCACGGAGCTGGCCCGCGCGCACGCCTGGCTGCCCGCGGTCGTCGGGTGCAGCGAGACCGGCGGCGAGGTGTGGACCAGGGAGACCGGCCTGGACGCGCTGGAGCTGGGCGACGAGGCCATCGTCAATGCCGCGGACTTCACCCTGGAAGGCCGTGCCATGCGCAATGTGCGGCAGATGGTCAAGCGCATCGAGCGGTCCGGCTACGTATGCCGGGTCCGCAGGGTGCGGGACCTGACCGAGGGGGAGAAGCAGAAGGTGCGCTTGGCCGCCGACGCCTGGCGCGGCACCGACACCGAGCGCGGCTTCTCGATGGCGCTCGGCCGCTTCGGCGAGGACCTGGACGGCGACTGCGTCGTCGTCACCGCCCACAAGGACCGCGAGCCCGGCGCCCCGCACCCGGAACTGGGCGACCTGCGGGCCGTCCTGCACTTCGTGCCGTGGGGCGCCGACGGCATGTCGCTGGAGCTGATGCGGCGTGACCGGAGCGCCGACCCCGGGCTCAACGAGCTGCTGATCGTCGCCGCCCTCCAGCAGGCGCCCTCGCTCGGCGTGGTCCGCGTGTCGCTGAACTTCGCGATGTTCCGCTCCGCCCTGGCCCGCGGCGAGCGGATCGGCGCGGGACCGGTGCTGCGCGGCTGGCGCGGGCTGCTGGTCTTCCTGTCCCGCTGGTTCCAGATCGAGTCGCTGTACAAGTTCAACGCGAAATTCCAGCCCGACTGGGTGCCGCGCTTCCTGGTCTTCCCCAACTCCCGCGACCTGCCCAGGATCGGCTTCGCGATCATGCAGGCGGAAGGCTTCGTGACCCTGTCGCTGCCGCTGCCCGCCGCCGTCCAGCGCTTCCTGCCCGGCCGCGCCGACCGGCGCCCGCACCGGCACCGCACGGGTTACGCCGCCGCGCCCGACAGCGCCGCGGCCTTGTCGGGGGACTCGGGCAAGCGGAGTGCGGTCGCCTGACCCGTACCGCCTACGCTGGGCGCATGAGTACCCAGCAGGGTCCGGCCGGACCCGTCGGACTGCCGCAGTGGGACCGCTGCGCGGTCATGGGCGTGGTGAATGTCACGCCGGACTCGTTCTCCGACGGCGGGCGGTGGTTCGATCCTGAAGTCGCCGTCAAGCACGGCCTCGACCTCGTCGCCCAGGGCGCCGACCTGGTCGACGTCGGCGGCGAGTCCACCCGGCCGGGGGCCGCCAGGGTCGACGAGGCCGAGGAGCTGCGCCGGGTGCTGCCCGTGGTCCGCGAACTGGCCGCGGCCGGCGTGCTGGTCAGCGTCGACACGATGCGGGCGGCCGTCGCCGAGCAGGCCGTCGCCGCCGGCGCCCGGCTCGTCAACGACGTCAGCGGCGGCCAGGCCGACCCGGCGATGATCCCGGCCGTCGCCGCGGCCGGCGTGCCCTTCGTGGTGATGCACTGGCGCGGCCAGAGCATCGACATGAACAACCGCGCGGTCTACGACGACGTGCTCGCCGAGGTCGTCGGCGAGCTGCGTACCAGCCTGGACCGGGCGGTCGCCGGCGGCATCGACCCGGACCGCGTCGTCCTCGACCCGGGCCTGGGCTTCGCCAAGGAGGCCCGCCACGACCTGGTCCTGCTCGCCCACCTGCGGGCCCTGCGCGCGCTCGGCCGCCCGCTGCTGGTCGCCGCGTCCCGCAAGCGCTTCCTCGGCCGGGTCCTGGCCGGCGCCGCCGGCGACCCGCCGCCGGCCCGCGAGAGGGACGCGGCCACCGCCGCCGTGACCGCGATCGCCGCCCGCGAGGGCGCCTGGGCGGTCCGGGTGCACGAGGTGCACGCCAGCGCCGACGCCGTCCGGGTCGCGCGCGCCATCGAGACGGCCGCGCAGGAGCACCCGGCGGGTGAGGGCGCATGACGCCGAGGACGGCGGAAGCCCGCGCGGTCGAGCGGGCCAACCAGGCCTTCTACGACGCCGTGGAGAATTCCGACCTCGACGCGCTGGAGGCGGTCGTCCTCGACGGCCCGCTCGCCGAGTCCGTCGCCGTGGTCCACCCCGGCTGGCCGGTGCTGCGCGGCCGCCGCGAGGTGATGCGCTCCTTCGCGCTGATCATGGCCAACACCGACTACATCCAGTTCTTCCTCACCGACGTCGAGGTCGGCGTCGACGGCGACGCGGCCGTGGTCACCTGCACCGAGAACATCCTCACCGGCGGCCCCGCCGAGGACGACGGCACCGCGGGCTCCCTGGTCGGCGGACTGGTGGTGGCCACCAACGTCTTCCGCCGCACCGCCGACGGCTGGCAGCTGTGGGTGCACCACGGCTCGCCGGTGCTGGCCGAGGAGGACGACGAGACCGAAGAAGCAGAACACGAGGAGTGACGGTGGACCGAGTCGCGCTGCACGGCCTGAAGGTGCACGGAAACCACGGGGTCTTCCAGCACGAGCGGGAGAACGGCCAGGTCTTCGTGATCGACCTGGTGATGGGCCTGGACACCGTTCCCGCGGCGGCCGGTGACGACCTCGACAGGACCGTGCACTACGGTGTGGTCGCCGAGGAGGTCGCGGCCGTCGTCAGCGGCGAGCCCGTCGACCTGATCGAGACCCTTGCCCAGCGCATCGCCGACACCTGCCTGGGGCACGAGGCGGTGCGGGAGGTCGAGGTGACCGTGCACAAGCCCGACGCTCCCATCACCGTGCCCTTCGACGACGTGACCGTGACCATCACCCGGAGGCGCCCGTGACCGCCGAATGGCCGGAGCAGTCCGCAGACCCCACCGTGCAGCCCGTCCCCGCGTCCGTCGTCGCCGCGGTCGACGCGGCCGACAGCACGCTGCAGAATCCGCGGACCGCCGTCATCGCCCTCGGTGGCAACCTCGGCAACCGGCTGGAAACGCTCCAGGGCGCCGTGGACGCGCTGGAGGACACCCCCGGCGTCCGCGTCAAGGCCGTGTCGCCGGTCTACGAGACCGAGCCGTGGGGCGTCGAGCCCGGCACCCAGCCCGGCTACTTCAACGCGGTCGTCCTCATCCGCACCACCCTGCCCCCGGTCTCGCTGCTGGAGCGCGCGCACGCCATCGAGGAGGCCTACCTGCGGGTGCGGGCCGAGCGCTGGGGCCCGCGCACCATCGACGTCGACATCGTCTCCTACCAGGGCGTCGTCTCCGACGACCCGGTCCTCACGCTGCCCCACCCCCGCGCCCACGAGCGCGCCTTCGTCCTCGTACCGTGGTATGACATCGACCCGGCCGCCGAGGTCCCCGGCCGCGGCCCGGTCGGCGAACTCCTGGCGGCCGCCGGCCGGCAGGGCGTCCAGCGCCGGGACGACCTGGAACTACGGCTGCCCGAGTAATCGTTGCGTCCGTGTGAAGGACGCGACAGCGCTTGAACGGCGACAACGCTTGAACGACGTGGAGGCGGGCACTCGGTGAGGACACTGCGGATCAGGATGCTGGCGGGGCTCTTCGCGATCGCTCTGGCGATCGCCTGGTCCATCGCCCGCCTGTGGGACACGGTCGGCACACTTCCCGGGGTCCCGGTGGCCGCGCCCATCGTCCTGGCCCTGATCGCCGTGGCCCTCTTCGCGACGGCCCTGTCCCTGCGCTCCCGGCTGCGCGCCCAGCGCGAGCGCCGCCCCGGCGCCAAGGGCGTCGACCCGCTGGCCGCCGCCCGTGCCGTCGTCTTCGGCCACGCCAGCGCCCTGGTGGCCGCCCTCGTCGCGGGCCTCTACGGCGGCGCGTGCCTGTACCTGATCATGTACAAGCTCGACATGGACCCCCGCCGCAGCCAGGCCATCTACTCCGGCCTCGCCTTCCTCGCCGGGATCGCCGTCGTGGCGGCGGCCATATTCCTGGAGCGGGTCTGCAAGCTCCCCGACGACGAGGACTCACCCCCCGGCGTCCACGCCACCCACCACCGCCACTGACCCCTCCGGGGCGGGCGGACAGCGCGAGGTGAGTTGACCCGCGAGGGAAGGTCGTGGTTACGTCGGAGCGTGAACGTGATCGCGCCCCGGCTGCATCGGAGGGTCCACCTGGACCTGCTCCGGTATGCGGGCTGCGTGTGTACGGCCGCGCGCTGACGCGCGCCTCCGGCCCGCCGTTCACTTCTTCCCAGGGTGGTAACCCTTGCGTACGATCACCGCGCCCACCGCGACAGAACTGCTCGAATTCGCCCGCCGCACCGCAGCCGACACCGCGCTGGTGCGCGACCTCCCGCTCGACCCCGAGGGCCGCACCTGGGTGCGGCTGGAAGGCCCCGGCGGGGCCGAGGCGTGGCTCATCGGATGGCCGCCCGGCGCCGAGACCGGCTGGCACGACCACGGCGGCTCCTACGGCGTCTTCGTGACCGCCGCCGGCGAGCTGACCGAGCAGTCTCTCGCCGTGCCGCTGCCCTCCGAGGGCTGGCGCTCGCTGGAACTGGCCGACGGCCTGGACCGCGACCGGGTCCTGCCGGAGGGCGAGGGGCGGGCCTTCGGCCGGCACCACGTGCACCAGGTCGAGAACCGCTCGCAGACCACGCACGCCGTGTCCGTGCACGCCTACTACCCGCCGCTGCCGCTGATCCGCCGCTACAGCCGCAAGGGCAGCACCTTCCGCCTTGAGCTCGTCGAGCGCCCCGAGGAGTGGTGATGGCCCGCTCGATCGAGGAGCACCTGGCGGCGCTGCGTACGACCTACCGCCGCCTGGACCCCGCGGAGGCGGCCGGTGCGGCCCGGGAGGGCGCGCTGCTGGTCGACATCCGCTACGCGGCCCTGCGGGACCGCGACGGCACGATCCCGGGCGCGGCGATAGTCGAGCGCAATGAGCTGGAGTGGCGGCTCGACCCGTCGGGCACGCACCGGCTCGCTGACGTCGAGTCGTACGACCTTCCGGTCGTGGTGGTCTGCAACGAGGGCTACGCCTCCACCCTCGCCGCGGTCTCGCTGCACACCCTGGGCCTGGCCCGTGCCACGGACCTGGTCGGCGGCTTCCAGGCCTGGCGCGCGGCGGGCCTGCCGGTCACGCCGCCGGACGGCATACCGACGCGGCCGACACCCTCGATCGGGTGAAGCCGGGCCGTCCGGCCGACTTCAGGACCGAGTTGTTCGACCGGAATGCCTTTGCCGTCGGCAAGGACTCCCTTTCCGACCGTGGCTTCCGATCTTGCCGCGACCCCTCTCAAGATCAAATTGGCGGCCCCCGGCGAATGCTCCGACCAGCCCTCGACCGCCCCGGCTCCGAGGGGTCGACCGGCCGTTCGCCGGGGTGCAAAACGGACACAACGGTCCATGGTGAATGCCCGCCGTATTCGGCCGCCATTAGTTACCGGAATCGGACAGAAAAAGTGTGACCCGCTGCCCCACGCGCGCGTCGCGCACGCTAAATTTCTGGCCATGCCCCGTGGACGTCACCGCCATTCCCAGCCATTGCACCGTTTGCTGCCGCCGCTGACCGTCGTCGGCTGCGCCGCGGTGCTCGCCGCCGCATCACTGACGGTCGCGGATACGGGCGTGATACGGGTCCTCACGGCGGCGACCGCGCTCACCGCGATAGCCGGCGCGGCACTGGCCCGCAGCTGGGACCGCTCCGCCGGCCGCGAGGTCGCCGAACTCGAAGCCGTCCGCGTACGCGAGGAATGGCGCACCGACGAGCGCGTCGCCGAGCTGGAGACCGACCTCGACGAGTCCCGCGAGATCCGCGGCCGGCTGGAGAAGAAGCTCCGCGTCAAGCGGTCGGAATTGGCCAGGCTCCGCACCGAGCACGCCGACCTCCTGCGGCGGTACGCCACCGCCGAGGCCGAGCGGGCACGGGCCCTGGAGAAGAACCGCCAGCTGCGGGTGGGCGACGCCCCCGAGCAGCTCGCCCTCACCGCGGGCAGCTCCGCGGTCGGCCCCGCCGCCTTCCTCAAGGCCGAGCAGGCGCTGCGCGAGCTGTCCCGCAACGCGGCGAGGCAGCAGGCCGCCGCCACCGTCGACGAGGCCCGCCGCCGCGAAGCGGCGGCACCCGAGGAGGAGCCCTCCGGGCGCCACACCGCGGAGTCCCACGCCCGCGCCACGTCCCGTGCGGGGCTGCCGGTGCGGGAACACCGCCTCGTTCCCGCGGTGGCCGCGGCCGTGCTGCCCTACGCGCAGCCGTCCACGCCGCAAGGCCCCGGCGGTTCGGCCCAGCGGGCCATCGGCGGCTTCGACTTCTTCGGCACGCAGAAGGCCCTCCCGCCGGCGCCGTCCTCTTCCACCTCCGACGTCCCCTCGACGGACTCCCCCGAGCACGCCCAGGCCGCGGACCCGGCCGAGGTCATCGACCTCACGGCCCACGACGACACGGAACAACTCGACATGTCCGGCCTCCGAGCCCAGGCCTAGCCCCGGCCGGGGTTCTGGGGGTCCTGCCCCTCGCGGTGCGCTACTTGCCTGCGGCCCGGTGGGGGCTGGTCGCGCCGTTCCCCGCGCCCCTGAGGTGGCAGCCTCGTTCTGTTGCGTTCACAGTTGCGGTCCGCTGTGGCTGGTCGCGCAGTTCCCCGCGCCCCTTTGGGTCCTGCGTCTTCCGCCGACCAGCGTTTGCCCCTGGCGGGGGCTGGGCTCTGCGCAGGAGGGCACGCGTTTTTCAGGGGCGCGTGGGGGTACCCCCACGCGAAGCTCTGGGGGAGAACTGCGCGCCCCGCCCGAGAGGTGGGAAAGAAAGCAACGCCACAGCAAGTGGCAATCACCCAGGGGCGCGAGGAACGGCGCGACCAGCCCCCACCGGGCCGCAGGCAGGCAACGCCACCGCGAGTGGCAACCACCCAGGGGCTCGGGGAACGGCGCGACCAGCCCAGCCGGGGGTCAGGGCAGGGTGGCGAGGACGCCCTGTTCGACGGCGGGGTCGAGGCCGAGGACCGGGCGGTCGGCCCGCTGCGGGGGCGGCCCCGGAAGCGACCGGAGCCAGGCCCACGTGTCGGCGACGGTCGCCGTGACGTCACGGCAAGCCAACCCGGCGCGGAGCGCCTTGCCGACGTCCGAGCGGTGCATCGCGTCGTGCATGACCCCTGGCGGGAGCCAGATCGGGAGGTCCTTCCACGGCTCGACCCCGGCCGAGGTCACGACCTCGGGCTCGGCCCAGACGAATTCCGCGGCCCCGCCGGTGACGTCGGCGCAGGCGTCGAGCAGCGCGCCCATGGTCGTGTGGCCGGGCGGGCTGACCAGGTTGTACGCCCCGCCGAGCCCCGCGGCCACCGCGTCCAGCGTCCATCGCGCGAGGTCGCGTGCGTCGATGTACTGCAAGGGCAGGTCCGGCGGCCCCGGCGCGAGGACGCGGCCGCCGCGTGCGACGCGGTTCAGCCACCACGGGAGCCGGCCGATGTCCTCGTACGGCCCGAGGATCAGCCCGGCCCGCACCAGCAGGGCGGCGTCACCGTACGACGCGACCGCGGCCAGTTCGCCCCCGCGTTTCTGGCGGCCGTAGTCCCCGTCGCCGCCGGCGACCACGGGGGCGTCCTCGTCGGCTCCCGCGGCGGCGGGGTACGCGTAGACCGACCGGCTCGACACGTACGCGTATCGGCCCACCCGGCCTTCCAGCGCGCGGGCCGACGCCTCCACGGCGCTCGGCGCCGCGGACCAGGTGTCCACGACGGCGTCCCATTCCCCCGAGGCCAGTGCCGTGACGTCGCCCTCGCGGTCTCCCACTCTGACGTCTGCGACCCCCTCGGGCACGGTGCCCCGGCCCCGGTGGAAGACGGTCACCTCCCAGCCGCGCGCCACCGCGTCCTCAGCCACGGCCCGCCCGACGAACCCCGTCCCGCCCAACATCAACAATCGCATTCCCCCACGATGCCCTCCCTCGACGACCTCAGCCCCTCCACACCCCACGCCCTCGGCGAACACCCCCACCGGGGGAAGGCCCCGGGAACCGGGGGACAGGGGCGGGCGGAGGGCGCGCCCTGAGAGGATGGGCGCATGACGGAGACCACGATCGGCATCGGCGGCGCGGCCGAAGGCACCGACATGGTGCTGAACATCGGCCCCCAGCACCCCTCCACGCACGGAGTGCTACGCCTGCGCCTCGTGCTGGACGGCGAGCGCATCCAGTCCGCCGAGCCGATCATCGGGTACATGCACCGCGGCGCCGAGAAGCTGTTCGAGGCGCGTGACTACCGCCAGATCATCATGCTGGCGAACCGCCACGACTGGCTCTCCGCCTTCTCCAACGAACTCGGCGTCGTGCTCGCCGTCGAGCGCATGCTCGGCATGGAGGTGCCGGAGCGCGCCGTGTGGACGCGGACGCTGCTCGCCGAGCTGAACCGCGTGCTGAACCACCTGATGTTCCTCGGCTCGTATCCGCTGGAGCTGGGCGGCATCACGCCGATCTTCTACGCCTTCACCGAGCGCGAGGAATTGCAGCAGGTGATGGAGGAGGTCTCCGGCGGGCGGATGCACTACATGTTCAACCGGGTCGGCGGCCTCAAGGAGGACCTGCCGAACGGCTGGACCGGGCGGGCCCGAGCGACGGTCGGCGCGGTGCGGGCGCGGATGGCGCGTATCGACGACCTCGTGCTCGGCAACGAGATCTTCCGCGGCAGGACCCGCGGCGTCGGCGTCCTGTCGCAGCGCGACGTGCACGGCTTCGGGGTGAGTGGGCCGATCGCCCGCGCCTCGGGCGTGGACTTCGACCTGCGCAGGGACGAGCCGTACCTCGCCTACGGGGAGCTGGGCGACACCGTGCGGGTCGTGACGCGGACCGAGGGCGACTGCCTGGCCCGCTTCGAGGTGCTGCTCGAACAGACCCATGTGGCCCTGGACATCGCGGACGCGTGCCTGGACCGGCTGGCGGAGCTGCCGCCGGGGCCGATCAACCAGCGGCTGCCGAAGGTGCTCAAGGCCCCGGAGGGCCACACCTACGCCTGGACGGAGAATCCGCTCGGCCTGAACGGCTACTACCTGGTCTCCAAGGGCGAGAAGACCCCCTACCGCCTCAAGCTGCGCTCGGCTTCGTTCAACAACATCCAGGCGCTGACCGTGCTGCTGCCCGGCACCCTGGTGGCGGACATGGTCGCCATCCTCGGCTCGATGTTCTTCGTCGTCGGCGACGTCGACAAATAGGCCGCCCGTCACATCACCGCCGTCCGGCGCGTCAAAGCCACGACGGACCGCGACGGAGGAATGTGACCGATGGACGACGAGCTTCTGGCCGAACGATTCCAGGCCAACCGCAGCCACCTGCGGGCGGTGGCCTACCGCATGCTGGGCTCGGCGACAGAGGCGGACGACGCCGTCCAGGAGGCGTGGCTGCGGCTCAGCCGCTCCGACAGCGGCGAGGTCGCGAACCTCGCCGGGTGGCTCACCACCGTCGTCGGGCGGGTCTGCCTCGACATGCTGCGGTCCCGCAGGTCCCGGCGCGAGGAGCCGCTCGCGGCCGTGCCCGAGCCGGGTGCCGCCGACCCCGAGCAGGAGGCGATGCTCGCCGACTCGGTCGGCATCGCGCTGCTCGTGGTGCTGGAGACGCTGGACCCGGCGGAACGGCTGGCCTTCGTGCTGCACGACATGTTCGCGGTGCCCTTCGACGACATCGCGCCGATCGTGGACCGCACCCCGACCGCCGCGCGGCAGCTGGCCAGTCGCGCGCGGCGCCGCGTCCAGGGTGCGCCGGTCGCCGCGGAACCCGACCTCGCCCTTCAGCGGCAGGTCGTGAGCGCATTCCTCGCGGCCTCGCGGGATGGCGACTTCGACGCGCTGGTCGCCGTTCTCGACCCCGACGCGGTCGTCCGTACGGATGTGGCCGGGGTGCCCGTGACGCGGGGCGCGACGTCGGTCGCGCGCAACGCCTCCATGATCGCGGCGTCCGCCGTCGACGCCCACCTCGCCCTCATCGACGGGTCCGTCGGCATCGTCGCCGAGGCCGGCACGCCCGCGCACCGCGTTCTGACCTTCACGATCGCCTGCGGCCGCGTCCGCACGGTCGAAGTCCTCACCTCACCCGCCACCCTCTCCACCCTGACGGTGGAACGCCTCCCCTAGCCCCCCTCCTCGGGGCCGGGGCCCCTGCCCCTTGCGGTGCGGTGCTTGCCTGCGGCCGCATGGTGATTGGGCGCGCAGTTCCCCGCCACTCCCTGCGGGGTGCTGTCACGGATTCCACAGTTGCGCTGAGTGGGGGCTTGTCGCGCAGTTCCCCGCGCCCCTTGGGGCTTGCGTCCTCCGCCGTCAGGCGTTGGTCCCTGCCAAGGGCCCTCTGCGCTGGAGGGTGAGCGTTTTTCAGGGGCGCGTGGGGGTACCCCCAGGCGAAGCTCTGGGGGAGAACGGAGCGCTCAGCCACGACGCGGCCGCAGGCAGGCCACGCCACAGCAAGTGGCAACCACCTGGGGGCGCGGGGAACTGCGCGAACAGCCCCCACCGGGCCGCAGGCAGGCAGCGCACCGCAACGGGCGATCACCTGGCAGCCGGGGGCTCCGCCAAGGTCGTGGCCAGGGCGGCGCAGGCCGGGGTGATCGGGGTCACCGCCCAGGTGAAGTCGCCCAGGCCGCCGCGGGCGGTCAAGGTGGCCGCCTCCCCGGCGGAGGCGAGGGCGCGGACGTACCCGGCAGGGTCGGTGGTGGCGAGGGCGAGGGGCGGGCGGGGGGAGAGCAACCCGAGGGCGGGGAGAACGGCACGCTGGAGTACCGGCACAGCACCCGGCAGGGAATCGGCGGCGACATGCGCGGTGAGGTCGCACGTACCGTCCGGCACCGGAGGGACCTGGCGCCCGGCGCGATAGCCGGTGAGCGTGCCGTAGGGCGGCCGGTCGGCGCGGACGTGGCAGTAGTCCACGGCGACCGCGACCCCCGCGGCCAGCGACCCGGCGGCGGCGGCCCACGCCGCGTCCCTGGGCCGCCCGATCTCCGCCCGGTGCCCGGGTAGAAGCCGCGGCCACCAGCGGCGCAGCCACTCCGCGTCGGCCCCGCCGACTTCCGCGCCGAGGCGTTCGGCCCCGTCGGAGGCGCGGACCTCGACATAGCGGACGGCACCGTCCTCGTCCGCCTCGGCGACAGCCAGTGGCACATTGTCGAGCCATTCGTTGGCGAAGAGCAGGCCGCGCACGTCGCGCGGCGGCGCGTCCGCCCAGGTGATGCGGGGGTCGAGCCCGGCGGGGCGCGGGGAGAGGTCGACGGCGTAAGGCCGCAGGCGCGCGGCGACGTCGGCCGGGAGCGCGGTGATCACGCCGGCGCACAGTTCGCCGCCCCCGGCGGCCATGTCGGTGAAGGCCAGTTCCGCGGGGTGGCCGAGGGCGGTGTCGACGCGGCACAGCAGTTCGGCCACGGCCCCGGCGTAGAGCGGTGAGACGTGCACTGACGTGCGGAAGTGTCCGGCTGGGCGCTCACGCAGGAAGAAGCCGTCGGGACCGTAGAGCGCCTGCTCCATCGCCGCCCGCCAGGGGAGCCACTGCGAGGTGGGGCTGGTCACACGGAACCTTCCTGACCTGGAGTTGCGTCCTAGGGCTGGGCAGTGTGGCGCCCTGGGCCGATAGGGTTTCGGAATACCACAGTGTGGCGGATGTGCGGCAAGGCAGTACGAGGGAGTGGACAGCGATGACGGCCGGACAGGACGGCACGCCGGAGAACGACGACCCGTTCGGGTATCTCTACCGGGCCGAGGACGGCGGCGAGCAGCCGCAGGCGCCACGCTCCTCGTACAACCAGGTGCAGCGGGTCGGCGAGCGGCGCCCGCAGCAGCCGCAGCAGGGCGGGTACGGATACCCGCCCCAGCAGCAGCCCCCGCAGCAACCGCAGCAGCAGGGCGGCTACGGCTACCCGCAGCAGCAGCCCCAGCAGCAGCCCCAGCAGCAGGCGTACGGCTACGACCAGGGCCAGCAGCCCCAGGGCGGCCAGCCGCAGTACACGCGGCAGCAGCCGCAGTACGCGCCGCCGCCGCAGCAGCCGGGTGAGGGCGGCGGTCGCCGGGGTCCGGGGCCGGGTCACGGCGGCGGCGACACGCCGAACCGCAAGGGCCTGCTCATCGCGGCCGTCGCGGTGGTGGCCGCGGTGGCCATCGGCATCGGCATCGCCATGAGCCAGGGCGACGGCAAGGCCGACAATGCGGCCGACAACAAGCCGACCACTCCCGCGGTCAGCAGTGCCCCGCCCACCACGGAGCCGACGCCGTCCGCCGAGCCGACGCAGTTCGCGTCGGACAAGGTCGACGCCTCGACCTTCGCCCTGGCCGGGCCGGCCACGCAGAGCACGCAGCAGCAGGGTGCGAACGCGGCGGGCGGCACCTATGTCGACGGCATGGGCCAGGCGGGCGCGAGCGCGACCTGGACGGTGACGGTGCCGGAGGACGGCGCCTACACCTTCTTCATCAGCTACGGCAACGTCGGCCCTGACGCGACGCTCTCGCTCGCCGTCAACGGCAAGATGCGCACCACTCCGGTGAACCTGAAGAACTACGGGTCGTCCACCGACTGGGCGAAGGCCTGGAACAAGACGACCTTCGCCTACGTCAACCTGAACAAGGGCGACAACACCCTCCAGTTGTCCTTCCAGCCGGGCAACACCGGTGCGGTCAGCCTGGACCAGACCTGGCTCAAGGAGGGGCAGGTCACGAAGTAGCCGGCACGACCTCGACGCGGGGGAGCAGGTCGGCGTAGGCGGCCGGGTCGTATTCGCCGGCCGCCGGGGCCAGGACGGTCGCCGCCGACAGGGCGACCGCGCGGGCCAGCCTGGCCGGCCAGGGCAGGCCTTCGGCGTGGCCGGACAGCAGGCCCGCGACGGCGGAGTCGCCGGCGCCGGTGGGATTGCCGGTCAGCCTGACCGGCGGGACGGCCCGCCAGCCGCCGTCCTCGGCCACGACGACCATGCCGTCGGGGCCCAGCGACGCCGCCACCGCCCGCGCCCCGCGCCTGCGGGCGTCCCGCGCGGCCCGCTCGGGCTCGGCGAAGCCGGTGAGGCCGGCCAGCTCGCCGGCGTTCGGCTTGAGCAGGTCGGGCCGCGCGGCCAGGCCGCGCCGCAGCGCCGGTCCCTCGGCGTCCAGCAGTACGTACACGCCCGCGGCGCGGGCCTCGCGTATCAGCTCCGCATACGCCCCGATCGGCACGCCGGGCGGCAGGCTGCCGCACAGCGCGACGGCGTCGGCGCCGGCCAGCACCTCGCGGTAGGCGGTGAGCAGGGCCTGCCACTCTCCCGGGCTGACGGTGGGACCCGGCTCGTTGAACTGCGTGGCCCCGCGCCCCCTCCCGTCCACCACCCCGACGGTGCGGCGCGTCTTCCCGGCGATCGGCACGAGTGCGTCCGTGAGGCGCCCGGCATACTCCCCTGCGGCCAACTGCCGCCGCACCTCGTCCCCCGCCGGCCCCCCGGCGAACCCGGTCACGGTGACCGGATGCCCGAGCGCGGCCAGCACGCGCCCCACGTTGAGCCCCTTGCCCCCCGGCCGCTCGACAGCCTCCACCACCCGATGCGATGCCTGCGGCACCAGGGCGGGCACGCGATAGGTGACGTCCAACGCGACGTTGAGCGTGACAGTGATGATCACCCCCCGATCATCCCAGCCCTTCCGCCCCGGCGGCGACGCCCAGCCCTCCACCGGCCGGTGGTCCGGGCGCGGCAGGAAGTGCCGCTTTCGCCCGGCGGCGACGTGCCGCTTGTCGTGGGCTGGTCGCGCCGTTCCCCGCGCCCCTGGTGGGCACCGCCTGCCGCGTAGGGCAAGCCATGAGGGGCGCGGGGCTGTGTCTGGTCTGCGGCCGGCGCCGCGTGGGCGCGACCGGCCCACACACCGGTGGGGGGTCGGGGGCGGGCCGTAGAGGCTCCTCGGGGTGGGGGCCCGCGCCGGGAGGGGGCGCACCACGTGGCGTCAGGGGCGGATGACCCACTCGCCTTGGCGCATCACGCCCACCACGTCGTACGCCTCGTCCAGGACGACGAGATCCGCGTCCTTGCCCGGCTCCAGGGAGCCGACCCGGTCGGCAAGCCCGATCAACCGCGCCGGGTTCGTGGAAACCGCGCGGACCGTGTCGGTCAGGGAGAGGCCGTCGAGGGTGACCGCGCGCTTGAAGGCGGTGTCCATCGTCAGGGTGGAGCCGGCGATGGAGCCGCCTTCGACGAGGCGGGCGACGCCTTCGAGGACCTCGACCTTGAGCGGGCCGAGGTCGTAGAGGCCGTCGCCGAAGCCGGCCGCGTCCATCGCGTCGGTGATGAAGGCGACGCGGCCGGCGCCCGCGGTGCCGAAGGCGAGTTCGAGGACGGAGGGGTGCAGATGGGTGCCGTCGTTGATGAGTTCGACGGTGACCCGCTCGTCTTCGAGGAGCGCCGCGATCGGCCCGGGGGCCCGGTGGCCGAGCGGCGGCATCGCGTTGAAGAGGTGGGTGGCGACGCTCGCCCCCGCCTCGATGGCCTCCAGCGTCTGCTCGTACGTGGCGTCGGTGTGCCCGATCGCGGCGATCACACCGAGTTCGGCGAGCAGGCGTACGGAGTCGATGCCGCCGGGCAGTTCGGCCGCGAGGGTGACCATCTTCGCGGCACCGCGCCCCGCTTCGACGAGCTTGCGCACGTCGGCCGGGTCGGGGTGCCGCAGCAGGCCCTCGTCGTGGGCGCCTTTGCGGCAGGGGGAGATGAACGGGCCCTCGTAGTGGATGCCGGCGAGTTCGCCCTGCTCCACGAGTTCGGACAGCAGCCCGGCCTGCCGGACCAGCGCGTCCATCGTCTCGGTGACAGTGGAGGCGACCAGCGTGGTCGTACCGTGCTCGCGGTGGGTGCGCACCCCGGTGAGGACGTCTTCCGCGGTGCCGGAGGTGAAGGACGCGCCGCCGCCGCCGTGGTTGTGGATGTCGACGAAGCCGGGGACGACGGTGTGGCCCGCGGACAGGCCGACGACGACGTCGTCGGGCAGCGGCCCGGTCTCCGCGGCGATGCGCGAGCCCTCGACCGCGACCCGGCCGCCTTCCACCACGCCCGAGGGCAGGACCACACGGGCCCCCGCGAGCACCGTGCGCTGCGTTGTCGTTACGGGGGCCATCAGGCGGATACCTCCACGGAGAGTAGATCCCAGGCGAGCAGGCCGGCGCCCAGGCATCCAGCGGTGTCGCCCAGGGCGGCGGGGACGATGAGGGGGAGCTTCTGGAAGGTCGTGCGCGCCTCGACGGCCGCCCGCAGCGGGCCGAAGAGGGTGTCGCCGGCTTCCGCGAGGCCGCCGCCGATGATGAGCACCCGGGGGTCGAGCAGGGTGATGCCGGTGACCAGGCCGGCGGCCAGCGCGTCGAGCGCGTCCCGCCAGACCTCGATGGCGCGCGGGTCGCCGGCCTCGACGGCGCGGGCGCAGTCCGCCGCGTCGGCGGCGGGGCCGCCGCCGGCCGCGGCCCAGGCGCGGGAGACGGCGGCGGCGGAGGCCAGCACTTCCATGCAGCCGTGCTGCCCGCAGCCGCATTCGGGGCCGCCGGGCCGTACGACGACGTGGCCGAGTTCGCCGGCGCAGCCGTGCGCGCCCGCCTCGATGCGGCCTTCGACGCCGATGGCGCCGGCGATGCCGGTGCCCAGCGCCAGGAAGAGGAAGCGGTCGGTGCCGCGCCCGGCGCCGATCCGGCCCTCGGCGAGACCGCCGGTGCGCACGTCGTGGCCCAGGGCGACGGGGATGCCGTCGAGCCGCTCGGACAGCAGCGCCCGCAGCGGGACGTCCTTCCAGCCGAGGTTGGCGGCGTAGGCGGCGATGCCGTTGACGTCGTCCACGATGCCGGGGACGGCGACGCCCGCGGCCGCGGCCGCCTCGCCGTGCTCCCGTATCCCGTGGGCGCGCAGGTCCGCGGCGAAGTCCAGGATCGCGGTCACGACGGCGTCCGGGCCGCGCTCCCTGCCGGTGGGCCTGCGGTCCTCGTGCAGCAGGGTGCCGTCGGCTGCGACCAGGGCTGCCTTCATCCCGGTGCCGCCCACATCAAGGGCGATGACATGTCTCACGGGGGACAGTCTCGCGGGTAACCCCACTAAAGGTCTAGTCCACTCATGGAGGAAGATCGGTCGCGTCCCCGCCCGCCGGCAGCGGCAAGGTAGCCCCACCCGCTGAACGGCGGATTCCGGTAGTGGTGTAGATCTTGGGTGAACCTGTGGGGAAGACTCTGCGCTTCCGCGGACAATCCACCCTCGAAGGCGGTAATTCGGCATGAGCGTGCGGCGACGAAGACTCGTCAGCTTGATGGCGGCCGGACTCGGTGCGGTCCTGGCCGCGAGCGTCCTCAGCGGCTGCGGCGCGGCGTCGGCGGGCAGCAAGCACGTCACCCTGCACCTGGTCGCGGCGGACTACGGCGACCCGAAGACGGGCAACAGCTCGACGGCGTACTGGAACGACCTCGTCAGGTCCTTCGAGCAGAAGAACCCGGACATCACGGTCGACGTCCAGGTCGTCGACTGGGACCACGTGGACGACAAGGTCAGCGCGATGGTCAAGGCGGGCAAGGCCCCCGACCTGGCACAGATCGGCTCCTACGCCGACTACGCCGCCAAGGGCCTGCTCTACAGCGCCGACGACATCTTCACGGTCAGCATGCAGGCCGACTTCATCCCGTCGCTGGTCAAGGCCGGCTCCGTCAACCGGGTGCAGTACGGCATACCGTGGGCGTCCAGCTCGCGGCTCTTCTTCTACAACAAGGCCCTCTTCAAGGACGCCGGCATCAAGCACCCGCCGACCACCTGGGCGGAGCTCGCGCACGACGCGTCCAAGCTCAAGGACGACGGCGTCAAGGTGCCGTACGGGCTGCCGCTCGGTCCGGAGGAGGCGCAGGCCGAGTCCTTGATGTGGATGCTCGGCGCGGGCGGCAACTACACCGACGCGGTCGGCGGCTACAGCTTCGGCTCCAACGAGAACATCGCCGCCTTCACCTGGCTGAAGGACAACCTCGTCGCGAAGGGCCTCACCGGCCCCGGCGACCCGGCGACCACCAACCGCCGCACCGTCTTCGCCGACTTCCTGGCCGGCAAGGCCGGCATGATCAACGGCCACCCCACGCTGCTCGCCCAGGCCAAGGCCGCGCACATCGACGTCGGTGTCGCCGCACTGCCCGGCCAGCACGGCGCCCTGGCCGATACGCTCGGCGTGGCCGACTGGATGATGGCCTTCAAGCAGAAGGACGACCACCTCGCGGCGGACAGCGCCTTCCTGCGGTACGTCTACAGCTCGGACAATTCGCTGCGCTTCCTGGACCAGTACGGCCTGCTGCCGGTGACCACGAGCGCGTCGCAGGCGATGGAGCGCAACCCCAAGGACAAGGACATGCTGCAGTTCCTGGACCGGCTGCCCGAGGCGGCCTTCTACCCGGTCAACAAGACGTCCTGGGGCGCGGTCAGCGACCAGGTGAAGAAGTCGATCGGCGCGGCCGTCCACGGCTCTCCCGCGCAAGTCCTCAGCACATTGCAGCGGTTCGGTGTGGCGCAGGGCGGGAACTAGCCCTTTCGTGAGCGAGTCCGAGCTGTCGCAGCGGGACCGGGACATCCTGGACTTCGCGTCCAGGTCCTGGACCGGTCCCGGCGCGCGCGACCGCGCCATCCGCGAGCGCCTCGCGATCTCGCCGACGGCCTATCTTCAAATCCTCAACGCCCTCCTGGACGACCCCCGCGCCCTCGCGTACGCCCCCGCCACGATCAACCGCCTCCGCGCAGCCCGCACCACCCGCCGCGCGCAGCGCTGACAGGGTCCCCCCGCCCAGCCCCGTCCTGCGGTCCCGGGACCTTTCCCCGGTGGGGGCTGGTCGCGCAGTTCCCCGCGCCCCTTTGGGCCTGCGCCCTCCTGCGCCCAGCGTTTGCCCCTGCCAGGGGCTCTGCGCAGAGGGCACGCGTTTTTCAGGGGCGCGGGGAACTGCGCGCCCCGCCGACGAGGCGGGAAAGATGCGAACGCCACCGCAAGTGGCAATCACCCAGGGGCGCGGGGAACTGCGCGCGCAGCCACGACGGCGGGGCAGGGCGGCGGGCCACCGCGAGTGGCACCACCGCTCCGGAGGAGAAACCGTGCGCCGGGCGTGCGCCCGGAAGCACGGCGGTAAGGTCGAACCCATGGCTTCCGCGGAGATCCCGACGCCCACCACCCCCGAGGGCAAAGAAGGCCTCGCCACCCTGCTGGCGCAGCCACACCGCGCGGTCGTCGCGCTCGATTTCGACGGCACGCTGGCCCCGATCGTGGCGGACCCCGAGCAGGCCCGCGCCCACCCGGGCGCGGTCCCGGCGCTGGCCCGGCTCGCGCCGCACGTCGCGGCGGTGGCGGTCGTGACCGGCCGCCCCGCCGGCGTGGCGGTGCGATACGGCGGCTTCGCCGGTGTGGCCGCCCTCGACCACCTGGTCGTCCTGGGCCATTACGGCGCGGAGCGCTGGGACGCGCACACGGCGGAGATGCACAATGCCGGGGCGCATCCCGGCGTGACGGCGGTCCGCGCGGAGCTGCCCGGCTTCCTGGACCGCAACGGCGCCTGGCACGGCACCTGGATCGAGGACAAGGGCGGCCGTGCGGTGGCGGTGCACACCCGCCGCGCCGAGGACCCGGACGCCGCCTTCGAGGCGCTGCGCACCCCGTTGTCCGAACTGGCCGCACACCACGGCCTGGTGGTCGAGCCGGGCCGCTATGTCCTGGAGCTGCGCCCGCCGGGCGTGGACAAGGGCGTGGCGCTGGCGGCGTATCTGCGCGAGGTCGACGCGGGCTGCGTCCTCTACGGCGGTGACGACCTGGGCGACCTGGCCGCCTTCGCGGCGGTGCAGGAGCTGCGCAAGGAGGGCCTGCCCGGCCTGCTGGTGGCCAGCGCGGGCGCCCCCGACTCGCCCGAGGAGCTGACCTCGCAGGCCGACCTGATCGTCCCGGGCCCGGCGGGCGTGGTGGCCCTGCTCGACGCCCTGGCCGACGCGATCACCGAGGAGCCCTAGGAGCCCTGGGAGCCCTGGGAGCCCTGGGCGTCCAGCGCGCCGAGCTGGTCGAGGAACCACTGGGTCGGCGGGAGCGCGGTGGCCGCCGCCGCGAGGCGCTTGGTGCGGTCGGCGCGCTCGGCGTCCGGGAGGGTGAGGGCGGTGTTCAGCGCCTCCGCGGTGGCGCTGACGTCGTAGGGGTTGACGACGATCGCGTCGTCGCCCAGCTCCTCGAAGGCGCCCGCCTCGCGGGAGAGCACCAGGGCGACGCCGTTGTCGGAGACCACCGGCATCTCCTTGGCGACCAGGTTCATGCCGTCCCTGATGGGGTTGACCAGCGCCACGTCCGCGAGGCGGTACGCCGCGAGCGAGCGCGCGAAGTCGTCGTCGACCTTGAGCAGCACCGGCTGCCAGTCGGCGGTGCCGAATTCCGCGTTGATCTCGGCGGCGAGCCGGGCGACCTCCTCGGTGTACTCCCGGTAGACCGTCAGGTCCTGCCGCGAGGGGTAGGCGAACGCCACATGCACCACCCGGCTGCGCCAGCCGGGCCGGTCGGTGAGCAGCCTGCGGTACGCGTACAGTCCGCGCACGATGTTCTTCGACAGTTCGGTGCGGTCCACCCGGACGATCAGCCGCCGCCCCGGGCCGACCTCGGCCCGCAGCGTGGCCATCCGCTCGGCCACGTCGTCGCGGTGGGCGCGCTCGCGCAGGAAGTCGGCGTCGGCGCCGAGGCCGTGCACGCCGAGCCTGGTCGTACGCCCGCGGTGCGTCACCTCGCGGCGGTCCTGCGAGACGGTGGCGCCCAGGACGTCGGCGCAGCAGGCGGCGAAGGCGTCGGCCCAGCGCCGGGTCAGGAAGGCGGCACGGTCCGACCCGAGGATGCCCTCCAGGAGGGCGACTGCGATGTCGTCGGGCAGCAGCCGGAAATAGTCCGGCGGCGCCCACGGCGTGTGCGAGAAGTGGCCGATCCGCAGGTCGGGGCGGCGCTCCCGGAGCAACGCGGGGACCAGGGCGAGGTGGTAGTCCTGCACCAGCACGGAGGCGCCGGGCGCGGCCTCCTCGGCCATGGCGTCGGCGAAGGCCGCATTGTAGGTCTCGTAGGCCGCCCACTGGGTGCGGAAGTCCGCGTCGAAGGCGGGTTCGAGGGGGGTCTGGTAGAGCATGTGGTGCACGAACCACAGCACGGAATTCGCGATGTCGTTGTAGGCCGCGTGGAAGACGTCCTGATCGACGGCGATCATCCGCGAGCCGGGCTCGCCGACACCGCGCCGCACGGCCTCCCGGTCGCCCTCGGTGAGCGCGGCGCACACCCACAGGGACGCGCCGTCCGACTCGATGGCGCTCAGCCCGGACACGACCCCGCCGCCCCCGCGTCTGCTGCGCAGCTCGCCGTCGTCGCCGACGCTGTAAGCCACCGGTCCGCGGTTGGACGCGACCAGAATCCGGGCAGCCCGCGAAGATCCGTCCATGGCCCGAGCCTAGCCACTGCGTTCGGCTCCCAAACATCCCGGCGTGCCCGGGGGCCCTTTTGGCTACAAAAGGCGGCGCCTTACCCCCGCGCCGCGGCGGCCCTGCGGTGCCCCTTCGCCAGGAGGGTGCCCCTCAGGGGCGCGGGGAACTGCGCGCGCAACCCACCACTCGCCGTCGTGTGGCGACGGACCGCCACCACTCCAGGGGCGCGTGGGGGCACCCCCACGCGAAGCTCTGGGGGAGAACGGAGCGACCAACCCCCACCGGCGCGCGGGTCGTCACCGGCCCAAAGGGGCTGTTGCTGTCGAAGACGGACCACCGGCCGGTGGAGGGCTGAGCGCGCAGTTCCCCGCGCCCCTGGGTGGCACCCCCTTGCCGAAGGGGCACCCCTCAGCCACCGGCGGCCCGCGGAAGCGCACCCCCTGCCGAAGGGACATCGCAGCGCCACCGCGCCCCGCGGATGGGCACCCCCTGCCGAAGGGGAAGCGCAGGGCCGCCGCGCCCCGCGGATGGGCGCCCCACTGCGGAAGGGGAAGCGCGGAACCGGCGTGCCGCATGGGGCAGACCCGCCCCGGAGGGGCTAGGCCGCGCGGCGGCGGCGGTATTCGGGGACGTCGAGCATCGGGGGGCGCTCCTGCGTGTCGACCGGGTGGGTCGAGGGGACGAAGCCGGTCGACGCGCGGTCGTACTGGGTGAGCCGGGGACGGACGAGGTGGCCGCGGGCCAGCCGCTGGTGCGCCGTGCGGTAGATGGCCGCGGCCATCCGGCCGAGCGCCTGGCCGGATTGGTGGCGGTGGTGCCGTACACCGACGTCCACCTGGCCGAGCGCGTCGAGGCCGACGAGGCCGAGGGAGTCGATGAGCATGCCCAGCTCGACGCCGTAGCCGACGGGGAAGGGGAGCTGTTCCAGCAGGGACCGCCGGGCGGCGTACTCGCCGCCGAGGGGCTGGACGAAGCCGGCGAGCCGGGGCCAGTGGAGGTTGAGCAGGGGTCGGGCGACGAGTTCGGTGACGCGGCCGCCGCCGGCGGGTACGACGGTGCCGCCGGTCTCCAGCGGGCGGTCGTACATCGCTTTGACCAGCTGCACCGACGGCTCGGTGAGCAGCGGCCCGACGATCCCCGACACGAAGCGGGAGTCGAACTCCCGCAAGTCCGCGTCGACGAAGCAGACGATCTCCCCGCTGGTGACCAGCAGCGACCGCCAGAGCACCTCGCCCTTTCCGGCCACTGCCGGTACCCGCGGCAGGATGGCGTCCCGCGCCACGACGGTGGCGCCGGCGTCCGCGGCGACGCGGGCGGTGGCGTCGCGCGAGCCGGAGTCGATCACGACGACCTCGTCGACCAGCGGCGCGGACGGCGTCATCAGGTCGCGGCGGATGGCGCCGACGATCTCGCCGACGGTGGCCTCCTCGTCCAGCGCGGGCAGGACCACGCTGATCGTGCCCGCCGGACCGGCCGCCCGTTTGGCGGCGAGCAGCAGGTCCAGCGGCCGGTCGGCGGCCGACCAGGAGCGGGCGGTGAGCCAGCGCTCCACCTCTTCCAGCACGTGCGTTTCTCCTGTGTGATCCGTCTCGCGGTTCGGACGTCTGTCTCCACGGCCATCGTCGTCGGTTAGAGTCGTGACAACAAATGCCCGGTCCTGTGACGTCCGGTGCCATACCGCTCATCCAGAGGGGCAGAGGGAACGGCCCGTTGAAGCCCCGGCAACCCTCCCGCCGACCACGAGGTCAGGTGGGGAAGGTGCCAATTCCGTCTTGTGGCGACGTCCGCCACGAGGAAGATGAGGAGAAAGGGCCTCGCCACCATGGCTGTGCAGACTGTCGCCGGCACCACCGCTTCCGCTTTCGCGGACAATCCCCATCAGGACTCCTTCGGGCCTGCCGTCGCGCTGTCGTGCCGCGAGTGCGGCACCCGGTATCCGCTGACCCCGGTCTTCGCGTGCCTGGAGTGTTTCGGGCCGCTTGAGGTGGCCTACGAGCTGCCGCTGGGCGACCCCGAGGAGCTGCGCCGGCGGATCGAGGCGGGGCCCTCGAACATCTGGCGCTACGCCCCGCTGCTGCCGGTGCCCTCCGACGTCACCGAGAAGCAGAACCTCAACCCGGGCTGGACCAAGCTCGTCAAGGCCGACAACCTGGCGCGCGAGCTGGGCATCACCGGCGGGCTGTACGTGAAGGACGACACCGGCAACCCGACGCATTCCTTCAAGGACCGGGTCGTCGCGATCGCCCTGGAGGCGGCCCGCACCTTCGGCCTGACCACGCTGTCCTGCTCGTCGACCGGCAACCTGGCGGGCGCGGTCGGCGCCGCGGCGGCCAGGGCGGGCTTCCGCTCGTGCGTGTTCATCCCGCACGACCTGGAGCAGGGCAAGGTCGTGATGGCCGCGGTCTACGGCGGCGAGCTGGTCGCGATCGAGGGCTCGTACGACGACGTGAACCGTTTCTGCTCCGAGCTGATCGGCGACCCGATCGGCGAGGGCTGGGGCTTCGTCAACGTCAACCTGCGCCCGTACTACGGCGAGGGCTCCAAGACGCTGGCGTACGAGATCGCCGAGCAGCTCGGCTGGCGGCTGCCGGACAACCTGGTCATCCCGATCGCGTCGGGCTCGCAGCTCACCAAGATCGACAAGGGCCTGCAGGAGCTGATCAAGCTCGGCCTGGTCGAGGACAAGCCGTACAAGATCTACGGTGCCCAGGCCGAGGGCTGCTCGCCGGTGTCGGCGGCCTACAAGGCCGGGCACGACGTGGTGCGCCCGGTGAAGCCGGACACCATCGCCAAGTCGCTTGCCATCGGCAACCCGGCGGACGGCCCCTACGTGCTGGACATCGCACGACGGACCGGCGGTGCGGTCGAGGACGTGAACGACGAGCAGGTCGTGGACGCCATCAAGCTGCTGGCCCGCACCGAGGGGATCTTCGCCGAGACGGCCGGCGGGGTGACCGTGGGTGTGCTGAGGAAGCTGATCGAGACCGGGCAGCTCGACCCGGCCGCCGAGACCGTCGTGCTGAACACCGGCGACGGCCTGAAGACCCTGGACGCGGTGGCTCCGACCACCGGGCCGACCGCGACCATCCGTCCCACCGTTGCCGCTTTCCGAGAGGCTGGCCTCGCATGAGTGCTTCCGTACGTATCCCCACCATTCTCCGCACCTACACCGGCGGCCAGGCAGAGGTTCAGGCCGAGGGCGGGACGCTGGCCGCGGTGATCGAGTCGCTGGAAAAGAATCATGCGGGTATTTCCGCGCGGGTTCTCGACGACACCGGAAAGCTCCGCCGTTTCGTGAACGTCTATGTCAACGACGACGATGTCCGCTTTTCCGAGGGTCTTGCCACCGTGGTCCCCGACGGCGCGAGCGTGTCGATCATTCCCGCGGTCGCCGGCGGCTGAGCCGCCCCCGTTCCGGTCTGACAGGAATCCGCAGACCCTCTGACGTTTAACCTGCGCCCCGCCCGGGAACTGTTTTTGTCCCCGGGTGGGGCGCCCGCATGTGGGCCGGTAGTTGTGCCGGGATAGAGTTGCCAGAGGCATGTGGCACTCCTGAGACGGGTTGTGCAGCCGTTGCGGCGATTTATCGCCAAAGTCACAAGCGATTGGTCCGACAGGACCCTTATGTCCGGTCCGAGTTGCCCCGCCATATCATTCCTTCCTGGTGTATTTCCGATCGGTCGCGCCCAGAATTCTCGTCCAATTGACCTGTTGCAGACGGCATCCGTGCAGATACATTCAGCCGCGGTCGACGCGTTCCGGCGCACACCCCCCACGGGGGTGAGGTCTGACCCGGGCCCGCGGAGCGCGGGGCCGCGATAGGGCCAGTAATAGGGGAGTTAGGAATGGCTCAGGGCACCGTCAAGTGGTTCAACGCGGAGAAGGGCTACGGCTTCATCGCGGTCGACGGTGGTGCGGATGTCTTCGTCCACTACAGCGCGATACAGATGGACGGATACCGCACCCTCGAAGAAGGCCAGCGAGTCGAGTTCGAAATCTCGCAGGGTCAGAAGGGGCCGCAGGCGGACATGGTCCGACTGGCCGGCTGATCGGCTCGGGCGCGTTCGGCCACCGACGCGACGCCATCACGAAGGGCCACCCCCGCCAGGGGTGGCCCTTCACCTTTGGTGCCCCCGGGGTCACCTCGGGCCGCTTCCTCCACGCCCGAGGCGCTTGCACTCGCAGGGGGAGAGTGCTAATCATTGGTTAGCACTCTCCGAGTGAGAGTGCCACTTGGACCGGGTCGGTGAGGCTTGATCGGGCGTCGGGAAGGAACCGGCGGCCGGGGGGCCGTCCGTCGCGGGCGCCACACGGTCCGATCCACCGCCCCCCGCCTTGGTGGGGGAACCCCCAGTCCGCGGAGGACACTTCACATGGCTAAGATCATCGCGTTCGATGAGGAGGCGCGGCGCGGCCTTGAGCGCGGGATGAACCAGCTCGCCGACGCCGTTAAGGTCACCCTCGGTCCCAAGGGCCGGAACGTCGTCCTTGAGAAGAAGTGGGGCGCCCCCACGATCACCAACGATGGTGTGTCCATCGCCAAGGAGATCGAGCTGGAGGACCCGTTCGAGAAGATCGGCGCCGAGCTGGTCAAGGAAGTCGCGAAGAAGACCGACGACGTCGCCGGCGACGGCACGACGACCGCGACCGTCCTGGCCCAGGCCCTGGTCAAGGAAGGCCTGCGCAACGTAGCGGCGGGCGCCAACCCGATGGCCCTCAAGCGCGGCATCGAGAAGGCCGTCGAGGCCGTCTCCGCCGCCCTGCTGGAGCAGGCCAAGGACGTGGAGACCAAGGAGCAGATCGCTTCGACCGCCTCCATCTCCGCCGCCGACACCCAGATCGGCGAGCTGATCGCCGAGGCCATGGACAAGGTCGGCAAGGAAGGCGTCATCACCGTCGAGGAGTCGCAGACCTTCGGGCTCGAGCTCGAGCTCACCGAGGGCATGCGCTTCGACAAGGGCTTCATCTCGGCGTACTTCGCCACCGACCTGGAGCGTATGGAGGCGTCGCTCGACGACCCGTACATCCTGATCGTCAACTCCAAGGTCTCCGCGGTGAAGGACCTGCTCCCGCTGCTGGAGAAGGTCATGCAGTCCGGCAAGCCGCTGCTGATCATCGCCGAGGACGTCGAGGGCGAGGCCCTGTCGACCCTGGTCGTCAACAAGATCCGCGGCACCTTCAAGTCCGTCGCCGTCAAGGCGCCCGGCTTCGGTGACCGCCGCAAGGCCATGCTCGGCGACATCGCCATCCTCACCGGTGGCACCGTCATCTCCGAAGAGGTCGGCCTCAAGCTGGAGAACGCCGGTCTTGACCTGCTCGGCCGCGCCCGCAAGGTCGTCATCACCAAGGACGAGACGACCATCGTGGACGGCTCCGGCGAGACCGACCAGGTCGCGGGCCGGGTCAACCAGATCCGTGCCGAGATCGAGAACAGCGACTCGGACTACGACCGCGAGAAGCTCCAGGAGCGCCTGGCGAAGCTGGCCGGCGGCGTGGCCGTCATCAAGGCCGGTGCCGCCACCGAGGTCGAGCTGAAGGAGCGCAAGCACCGCATCGAGGACGCGGTGCGCAACGCGAAGGCCGCCGTCGAGGAGGGCATCGTCGCCGGTGGTGGCGTGGCCCTGCTGCAGGCCACCGCGGTGTTCGAGAAGCTGGAGCTGGAAGGCGACGAGGCGACCGGTGCCAACGCCGTGAAGCTCGCGCTGGAGGCCCCGCTCAAGCAGATCGCCATCAACGGCGGACTTGAGGGCGGCGTCATCGTCGAGAAGGTGCGCAACCTGCCCATCGGCCACGGCCTGAACGCCGCGACCGGCGAGTACGTCGACATGATCGCCGAGGGCATCATCGACCCGGCGAAGGTCACCCGCTCGGCGCTGCAGAACGCGGCGTCCATCGCCGCGCTCTTCCTCACCACCGAGGCCGTCATCGCGGACAAGCCCGAGAAGGCCTCCGCGGCCGCCCCGGGCGGCATGCCCGGCGGTGACATGGACTTCTGATCCCCCGGGATCACCGTCCAGCACGCGACGCGGCGCCCCCTTCCCCGTACGTACGGGAAGGGGGCGCCGCTCTGTCGCAGGTCCGTCCGGCTCAGCTGCTGGGCATGGCCAGCGGCGCGGGCAGGTGGCCGGGGTCGGTGACGGCGATGATGTCGTCCTCGGTCATCACGGCGAGCTCCGGGTCGAGCCCCAGCAGCCGGTAGACGCTGACGGGCTGCCGCGGCTCGGGGCCGCCGCCGTCCTGGCAGCCGTCGAAGTAGCCCTGCCCGACCGGGTCGCCCTGGTGCGGCACGACCTTCGCCGACTCCTGCCCCGGTGCCATCACGTACAGCCTCCCGCCGTAGTGCAGCTCCCAGGCGCAGTCCATGCCCCCGGTGCCGCTCCCGGCGCCGGAGCAGCCGCCCAGCGCCAGCAGAGCGGCCGCCGCGAGCACCGCTGGTCCTCGTCCGTTCACAGGTCCCCCCTCGTTCGGTGTGCACCTTGGACGCACGACCGCCGAGAGGGGTTCCGGGGGTGACGGGCGGTCAGCCGGCCGCCGACTCCAGGGCCTTGCGCAGGTGGCCGCCGGACTCGGTCAGCAGCCGGGCCGCGGTCGGCGCGTCGACCTTGGCCAGCAGGGTGAGGATCGCGGGTTTGACCTCGCCGTCGGTGGCGGACAGCGCACGCTCGATCGCCGTGTCGTCCGCGCCGGTGGCCAGCGACACGATCCGCCGGGAGCGGGCCCGCAGCTTCTCGTTGGACGCGCGCACGTCCACCATCAGGTTCCCGTAGGTCTTGCCGAGCCGGATCATGGTGATGGTCGAGAGCATGTTGAGCACCAGCTTCTGCGCGGTGCCCGACTTCAGCCGGGTGGACCCGACGACCAGCTCGGGCCCGACCACGACCTCGATGCCGTGGTCCGCGGCGGCGGCCAGCGGCGAGTCGGCGTTGCAGGACAGCCCCACGGTCAGCGCCCCGAGCGCGCGGGCGTGCTCGACCGCGCCGACGGCGTAAGGCGTACGCCCCGAGGCCGAGACGCCGACGACGGCGTCGGCGGCGGTCAGCCCGAGCGCGTCCAGGTCCTCCGCGGCCAGCTCCTTGCTGTCCTCGGCGCCCTCGATCGAGGTGACCATGGCGCTCGGCCCGCCCGCGATGAGGCCGACGACCTCCCGCCCGGGTGTGGTGTTGAAGGTCGGCGGGCACTCGCTGGCGTCCAGGACGCCGAGTCTGCCCGCCGTGCCGGCGCCGGCGTAGACGAGCCGCCCGCCGCGGGCCATCCGGTCGGCGATGCCGTCGATCGCCGCGGCGATGCTCGGCAGTTGGGCGGCGACGGCGGCCGGCACGGTGGCGTCCTCGCCGTTCATGGTGCGGGCGATGTCGAGGGTGGGCATCCGGTCGATCTCGGCCAGCTCGGGTCGGAAGGCCTCCGTGGTCAGCGTGTCCAGCTCGCGGCGCAGCTCGGTGTACTGGGGCATGTGCGGCTCGTTCATCCTTCTCGCATTGGTCAGGTGCGGGCGTGGGGGGATGGGCGGCCGGCGTCCTGGTGGCCGCGGAGCAAACGGATTCAGCGGGGGGTGAACGGGGTCGGCGGAGCGGTGGGGGCTCGGCGGGGCTGTCAGAGGGCTCGGCTGGAGGGCTCGGCGGGGCTGTCAGAGGGCTCGGCTGGAGGGCTCGGCGGGGCTGTCAGAGGGCTCGGCTGGAGGGCTCGGCGGAGCAAAATGGTTTCAGCGCATTATTTCAGTGCATACGTGGTCAGCCGCGGGCGGCACGCGGCCGGTGGCGGTGGGCCAGCGCCTCGTACGACGCGGCCAGCGCGGGCGCCGCCGACTCGTACGTCCGCTGCGCCACACCCACGAACAGGCAGTCCACCAGAAGGAGCTGGCTGGTCCTGCTGGACATCGCGGCCGGCCGCAGCTCGCTCTCGCGCGAGCTGGACGTGGTCAGCACGATGTCCGCCCACTGGGTGACCGGGCCGTCGGGGCGCCCGGTGAGCGCGATGGTCGTCGCCCCCTGGTCGAAGGCGGCCCGCAGTGGCTCGATCACGTCGTGCGTACCGCCGGAATGCGTGATCGCGATCGCCACGTCGCCCGGCCGCAGCTGCACGGCGTTGGTCACCGCCAGGTGCGGGTCCGCGTGCGCGTGCGCGATCAGCCCGATCCGCAGCAGCTTCTGCGCCAGGTCCTGCCCGACCAGGCCGGACGCGGCCATCCCGTAGACGTCCGTGCGTCGCGCGGCGGCCAACGCGGCCACCGCCGCCTCCAGTTGGGCCATGTCCAGCTGGGCCGCGGTGTCGGCGAGGGTCTGCTGCTCCTCAAGGGCGAGCTTGGCGACGACGTCGGCGAGCGGGTCGTCCACCGCGATGTCCGCGGTCACCGCCGGCGGCACGCCGGCCGCCTGCTGCGCGGCCAGCGCGGCCAGGGCGAGCCGCAGGTCGCGATATCCCGGATAGCCCAGCAGCCGGGCCGTACGCACCACGGTGGCCTCGCTGGTGCCGGTACGTATCGCGAGCGCGGTGACGGTCTGCTGGGCGCAGCCGGCCGGGTCGCCCGCGACCGCCTCCGCGACCCGCTGCATCGAGCGGGTCATGGACGGCGCCAGCGTACGGACCTTGGCGGCCAGGGCTCCCGGGTCGGGAGGCGAAGCAGGTATGACGGGCGCGTCCGCGGCGCCGCGCAGGGGACGGACGCTCGGGGGGAAATTTTCCTTCACGCTGTGGGTCACCCCATGAAAGGTATTTTCACGCGTCGTCCGACGTCAAGCGACTTTCCGCCACGCTGCGTCTGCTTCGCCGCGACGCCGCCGCCCGGCGGCTCCCCCGCCGCCTCCGTCCCCGCCTCCGTCCCCGCCCCTGGGACAATGGTCCCCATGGACCACCCCGCAGAGGCGGTGCTGCACAGCGCCCGCGCCCTCGTACTCGCCGACCTCACCGCCCGCGACATCGCGGGCCCCGCCATCGTCTCCCTCGTCGAGGACGCCGTCGCCGAACGCCGCTGGTGGCTCGACCAGTGGCCAGACGGCGCCGCCTTCGTCCCCGGCCTCGTCGCCCAGGACGTCCAGGACGCCCTCCTCGAAACGTACGGCCGCTGGCCCCTGTGCCCGCACTGCGAGGAGCCGCACGCCCTCGCCGTCGAACCCGAACTGGGCGCCGACCCCCAGTGGGTCTGCGAAGCCCGCGCCGAGGTCATCGCCCCCGTCGGCGCGCTGGGCACCTCCCGATGACCGTCTACGTCGACCCCGCCACCTGGCCGGGCCACGGCCGCCTCTGGTCCCACCTGGTCAGCGACACGTCTTACGCCGAGCTGCACGCATTCGCCGTCCGGCTGGGGGCTCCGCGCCGCGCTTTCGAACGCGACCACTACGACATCCCGGCCGAGCACTACGCCGAGGCCGTGCGGCTCGGCGCCGTGCCAGTCCCCAGCCGCGAGCTGGTATCCCGCCTCACGGCCGCGGGCCTCCGCCGCCGCAAACACGCTCCGACCCGCACCGACTAGCCGGGGGTGCCCCCGCCCGCCTCGACGCGGCGCCGCCTGCCGCGGAGGGTGCCCCTTGGGGCGCGAGGCTGCATCTGATCTGCGGCTGGCGCCGCGTGGGCGCGCGCAACCACCCACCGGCCGGTGGTCCGGATGCGACAGCAACTGCCCCTTTCGGCCGGTGGCGACGTGCAGCTTGTCGGTGGCTGGCCGCGCAGTTCCCCGCGCCCCTGAAAAACGCTCGCCGTTCTGCGGAGGGGGCCGAGCCCCTCAGGGGCGCGAGGAACTGCGCGCGCAACCCACCACCGGCCGGTGGTCCGGGGCGGACCGGGCAGCCCCTTTGGGCCGGTGGCGACCCGCGCGCCCGTCGACGGCTGGTCGCGCAGTTCCCCGCGCCCCTTATGGCTCGCCCTCTGCGAAGGGGGCATCCCTCAGGGGCGCGGCCCCGCCGCAGAGGGTGCCCGGGAAGCGCCCTCGCGCAGAGGGGAAGCGGGCCCGGCCGGCACGGTCAGGTGAAGGAGGCGCGGAGGAAGCCGAGGATTTCCGCGTAGGCGGAGTCGGCCTGCGGCGCCAGCCCTGGCACGCTGAGGAAGGCATGCCCGGCCCCCGGGTATTCGGTGAGGCGTACGGATGTCCCGCCCGCCGCCAGGCGCTCGGCGTAGGCCCGCCCCTGATCGGCCAGCGGATCGTCCGTCGGCACGACCAGGAGCGCCGGGGCCAGCCCGCCCACATGTTCGGCGTAGAGCGGCGAGACCGCACGGGAGTCGGCCCCCGGTGGCACCGCGAGTCGCTGGAAGAGCAGCAGCTGCGGCACGCCGAGGCTCGGCGTGGAGGCGTACTCGACCGCCGAGCCGTATTCGAGCATCGTCCCGGTCGCGTCAACCGCAGGATTGACCAGCACCTGCGCCCGCAGCCCGACCCCGGCCTCCCGCGCCCGTATCGCGGCGAGCGCGCAGATCAAGGCCCCGCAGCTCTCGCCGAAGACGGCCGTACGCCCCGGGTCGACCCCCCACCGCTCGGCATGCCGTACCACGTGCGCGAGCACGTCCCAGCCGTCGTCCACCGCGTCCGCCAGCGGACTGTTCTCGTCGAGCAGCCGGTGCTCGACGGAGACGACGACGGCGGGCAGGTGCGCGGCGAGCCGGCTGTTGACCCAGTCGCTCTGTACGGCCGTGCCCACGAAGCCGCCGCCGTGCACGTGCACGACGAGGGGAAGGTCGGCGCCTTCGGCCGTGGCCGGCCGGTGGACGCGTACCGGCAGTTCGCGGCCCGGCAGGGCCACCGTCTGCCACTCGATGGCCGCCCCGGGGTCCGGCTCCCCCCGGAAGGGCAGCACCGCGTCGGATGCGCGGAAGCGGTTTTCCGCGGTGCGGTAGGTGATCAGTTCCTCGCCGGCGATGGTGGCCCAGTCCGGCTCCGGCGGCCGTTGCGCGACAGCGCTCTCGCTCATGACGTTCTCCTTTTCGCGACCTGAGGTATCGAAACCAATAGTATCGAAACCTCGGGTATCGAAACAGGTATCGTTGCGCCCATGTCCCCACCGACTCCCGGCAGACCCCCCGGCCGCCCACGCGCGGGCGTGACCGCCCCGGTCTTCGCCGCCACCCTGAGCACGGTCCAGGAGGTCGGTTACGCCCGCGCCACCGTCGAACGCATCGCCGCCGCGGCGGGTGTCGCGAAGTCCACGGTCTATCGGCGCTGGCCGTCCAAGGGCGAGCTGATCGTGGACTGCCTCCTCGACGCCCTCGGCCCGGCGCCCCTGGAGGGCGCGACCCGAGCCGAGATCATGTCCTCGACCATCCGCTGGATCGCGGCGAAGATCAGTGAACCGGGGGTGGGCGACGCCTTCGCCGGCGTCTTCAGCGACGCGGTGAGCGACCCCGCCCTGCGCACGGTCCTCGCCACCCGCTTCCAGGACCCCTACCGCCTCGCGGTCCAGGAGGCCCTGGGTGAGCCGGAGGACCGCGTCCTCTTCTTCATCGACCTGATCGTCGGCACGTTGCTCCACCGCCTGGGCATGTCGGGCAGGCCGATGTCTGCCCCTGATGTCACCGCCCTGATCACCGTGGTGACCCCCCACTTCCCCGAACCCTCCTAGCACCTCGCCCTTGCGTAGAGCAGCGCCTTTCAGGGGCGCGGGGAACTGCGCGACCAGCCCACGACGGGCTGCACGTCGCCACCGGCCGAGAGGGGCTGTTGCTGTCGCTACCGGACCACCGGCCGGTGGGTGGCTGAGCGCGCAGTTCCCCGCGCCCCTGGGTGGTTGCCCTCTGCGCAAGACGGCACCCCATAGGGGCGCGGGGAACGGCGCGGCCAGCCCCGGACAGGGTGCACGTCGCCACCGCTCCCGTCCCTGGCGGTGTCAGTCGGCCGGACGAAAAGCGCGACCTGCGCGGGCGAACAGGCGTAGACGTACGCCACTTTGCGCCGCAGCGCCGCCGCGATGCGCTGCCTGCCCCAACCCTGCACGCCCGCCGGGCTCTTGGAGTCCCGTGCGAAGCCCTCCCGGCAGGCGTCGACCAGGAAGACGACCTGCGCCGCCGCCGAGTCCTCCAGCTCCTTCTGCCAGTCGATCTCCACGCAGCACTCGGAGAAGGGCCGGATCTGGAAGCCGGCGTCCTCCGGGATCAGGTAGTCGGCGCCCTCGAAGCGCTGCCCGTGACCGCTGAGCACGATGAAGAGCACGTCGTCCCTGCGGGCCTCCCGCAGGAAGCCGCTGACCCGCGCGTTCACCGTCGTCCTGATGATGCCGCGCGGCGCCTCCAGGATCTCCACGGACGCGAACTCCCGCGCGACGAGGACGCTTTGCAGCCGCCGCAGATCCTCCGGCACGAAGAGGAGGTCGCCGATCGCCGGATCGTCGTACGCGCTCGCGCCGATCAGCAGCGCTCTGTACGCCACGCCTGCCGCCGCCGGCCTACGGGAGCCGGAAGGTCAGCGTCAGCCCCCGGGTGCCCTGCACCTGCCCGGTGCCGATCAGCTGCACACCGCCGCTCGCCGTCACCTGGAAGGACAACTGCGCCTCCGCGAGGGGCAGGGTGCCGTTCCGCGCGGCCACGTCCTTGAAGACCTCCTGCAAGGCGTCCACGGTCGCCGCCAGATTCCGCCGCAGCGGTCCGAGCGGTACGGCACGCAGCACCGGGTCACCGCCGAGCAGCCCCATGGCGTCCGGGTCCTCGTCGTCCGCCTCCACCCAGAACGGCAACGTCTCCGTCTCGTCCACGCACCTGCCCCCAAGTCCCGCCACCGGTCGATTCGGTGGGCCAACTCTAGGCGGACGGCGGGCGCCAGCGGGGCGCTTCGTCGTCGGGGGTGTCGGGACTCGCGAAGTGGAACGGCACGGAGAGCCGCGCCGCCAGCGCCCCGCCCGCCGCGACGGCGGCCGCCGCCGAGGGGTGGCGCGGACCCGAGACCGCGTCCGTCCCCACGTAACGGGCCCCCGCGCCCCGGTAGATGCGGGCGAGCGACTGCTCGCCCACCGGGTCGTCGGTGATGGCCAGCAGGTCCACGAACCAGTCGTGGACGGTGTCCCCGTCCCAGACCGCCTCGATCGCCACGATCCGCCCGGGACACCCGTCGGCGAGGGCGCCCAGCGACGCCGGGTCGAGCGGGCTGTCGGGCGTACGGGCGACGCGGCCGCCGAGGTGGTCGTAGCGGCTCTGGACCACGCCCATGGCGTCGTTGAGCCCCAGGCCGATCCCACGCCCTGCCTGGCGGACGATCCTGATGGCGGACATGAGGGAGTCCTGGAGGACGTAGCCGTCGACCTGCTCACGTATGCCCGCGGGCAGCCGATCCCACCACTCGCCCGGCTCCGTGCCCGCCATGTCCCTATCCGGCGGCGGGGAATTCGCCCCGCGCGACCGCGTCGACGAACGCGGTCCACGCGGTGGGCGTGAAGGTCAGGGCGGGGCCCTGAGGGTCCTTGCTGTCCCTGACCGGGATGACGTCGGGGAGGTTGGCGGCGAACTCGATGCACTCGCCGCCGCTTCCGCCGCTGTGGCTGGTCTTACGCCAACTGGCCTGCGTCAAACTGTCGCTGGCCTCGATGCAGTCGTCGCCGCTGCCGCCGCTGTACGTGCTCTTACGCCACGTCACCGCCGCTGCGTTGAGATCCATGCTCGTACTCCTCGGCTGCCGTCTCGATGAAATCGAGGGAAGCTTCCGGCGAAAGTGCCGCCGCTGCGAGAAGATCGTAAGTCAATGTGCATCGCGTGATGGTCGCAGGATCGTCCAGGAGCGTGCCGGTCTCCTGGGCCTGTACGTAGGCCATAGGGCTGTCGTCCTCGAACGTCATCAGTTTCAGCGCGCCTTCCATGCCCGGGTGGGAGCCCGCGCTGTACGGCAGCACTTGGAAGATGATCCGCCCCTCGCGCGCCATCGCGGCGACATAGCGCAGTTGCCCAGCCATGGTGGCCAGACCGCCGGTCGGACGGCGTACGGCAGCCTCGTCCACGATTGCCCAGAACAGTGGCCGTTCGGCGTTCTGGAAGATATGCGCTCGCGCGAGCCGGGCGTCCTGCCTCTTCTTGACCACCTCGGCAGGGGCCACGGGGTCGTACCCGCGGATGACGGCGAGCGCGTAGCCCGGCGTCTGTAGCAGGCCTGGCATGAGCAGCGGCTCCCACTGCTTGATGGTGAGGGCAACGCTCTCCAACTCGGCGACATCTGCGAAATGCTCGCGGTACGGCGTCGCCCGCCCCGCAGCCAGGTTGCGGACGAAGAACCCTCCCGCGTCCAGGACGCGATCGAGCTGCTCGGCCATGTCCGGCTGGACACGCCGCTCTCCGGTCTCCATCTTCGCGATCAGCGAATTGCCGACGTACAGCAACTCGCCCAGGCCGGACTGGCTGAGCCCGGCCCGCTCGCGCTGGAAGCGCAGTTCGGCGCCGTACATGGCGCGGGGCGACTGGGCGGGGTCGAGTTTCTTCGCGGAGGCGGAGGTGGGCTTGCGTTCGGCCATGACGGGACTCCCGTGCGTTCGTGGGGCGTGCGGGAACAGCACCATGACCGAGAGTAACGCGTACTACGCACTCTGTCGGGAGAATGGGCGAATTCACCCCGAGTGCCCCACCGAACCCCTCCCGTCTGCGGGTTCGCGATGAACGGCATTGCGGTCCCGGTCGACTTCAGCCAATATTCACAAGCTGCTCACATCGTTCCGTTGTCCGGGCCGAGTGGCGGCACCCTCGGCGTGCTCACCAGGGCGCGTCGGCCCTTCCGCAGCTCAGGACGGCCCCGTGAGGCACCACCGCATATCCCGTACCCGGCTCGCTGTCGCCACGGCCGTGGCCTTCGCTGCGGGGATCGCCGGACTGCCCGGCGTCGCGGCGGCCGACGACGCGCCTCCGGCGCCGGGGATTTCGGTCGGAATCGTCTCGGTCGAGGTCAACGGGGCCTCGGCCGAGTGGGACGTCACGGTGACCGATCCGCCCGCGGCCGACGCGTACGTACGCCTGACAGTCAATGACGGAGGTACGGGCGGCCTGCACATCACCGACGACGCAGGCAACGCCCTTCCGCTGGTCGACGTGCCCGGAAGCACGGGCCAGATCCTCATCGGCGCAGAGGACAGCGACCATGACGGCGTGCCCGGCGCACCGATGTCCGCCGGTGTGATCCGCCTTCATGTCAGCGCCACCTATCCCGTTCCGACACTGAACGGAGTCCGGGGATTCCTTGAGGACGGCGCCACAGGCGCCGACCTCGCCCACACCGCGTACGGGACCAACGGATCGATCGAGGTGCACGAGCCGTTCTTCCAGGCGGTCTGGCAGGATCCGGACCGCATGACGGGCGGTTCGTACGTGGACGTGGCGACCGGAGACAAGCGCGCCACGACGGGCCACGTGGTGACCGGGCAGTCCACGCCGCTGGCTCCGGTGACCTCGACGCGGCTGACGATTACCGCCGCCTCGATCGCCGGGTCCGGTTACACGCCAGAGCAGCTGGCTTCCGCACTGCACCTCAGCTATTCCACCGACGCCGCCGCCTACGCCTCCCAGGAATTGACGGTCGCGGCGGACGGCTCGCTCACGGTGGAATTCCCGGGCAGGCAGTGGACCGTCGGCGGCACGGCCGGCGAGTACCTGAAACTCACCGCTGACTGGGGGCTGCCCGCTGGAAAGGTCATTGCCCGGGCTCAAACCCTCGACCAGGACGGGAAGGTACGCGGCTCCACCGCGGCAGAACTCACCTTCACGACGTCCGTGCTCCCCGCCGACCTGCGCTCGGCATTCTACGGGCGGGACAGCGCGGGTGTGCTCTGGCAGTACCAGAGCACACCCGATGTCACCCGCCCCGGCCAGCTCGCCAGTCGCACCAGCGTGGGCGGCGGCTGGCAGGGCTACACCGCGCTCGCCCCGCTCGGCGCCTTCAAGGCGGACGGCACCGGCGACCTCGTGGCGCGCGACGCCTCCGGTGTGTTGTGGCTGTACCGCGGTACAGGCTCGGCGACGAAGCCGTTCGCGAACCGCGTCCGCATCGGCGGTGGTTGGAACATCTACCCGACCCTGGTCGGCGCGGGCGACCTCACCGGCGACGGGCACGCCGACCTGCTCGGGCGCGACAGCGCGGGCGTGTTGTGGCTGTACCGCGGTACAGGCTCGGCGACGAAGCCGCTCGCGGACCGCGTCCGGGTGGGCGGCGGCTGGCAGGGCTACACGACGCTCACCGGCGCGGGCGACGTGACCGGCGACGGGCGCGGCGACCTGCTCGCCGTGGACAGCGCGGGCAAGATGTGGCTCTACGCGAGCACCGGCAATGCCGCCGCCCCCTACCGGAACCGCGCCCAGATCGGCGGCGGCTGGCAGATATACAACCGCGTCGTCGGCGTCGCCGACATGACCGGCGACGGCCACCCCGACCTGCTCGCGCGCGACCCCGCCGGCCGCCTCTGGTATTACCGCGGCACCGGCAACCCGGCCGCCCCGTACGCGAGTCGGGTGCAGAACGGTACGGGCTGGAACATCTTCAACACCCTCCTCTGACGCCCGCCGCGGGCTTACGCCTCCAGCAGCTCCAGCTCCGTCGTGAGGTTGCGGCGGGCGGTGCGCTCCCAGTGCTGCTGGCCGTACGGGGTGCGGAAGAGGTGCGGGAGGTCGAGGAGTTGGCGCAGGACGGCCGCGCGGCCGGAGCGGAAGTCGGCGTCCGGGACGAAGGCGTATTCGTCGCGGACGGCGGCGGCGTAGGCGGCGTAGGAGGCGGGGTCGCCCGCGAGGACGGCGAGGTCGGCGTCGCAGAGGACTTCGCCGTCGGCGTCGCCGGGGGCCGGGTCGTGGGTGACGGTGAGCAGGACCAGGCGGACGACCTCGGACGTGCGGTCGGCGTCGACGCCCGCCTCGGCCAGGGCGCGGCGGGCGAGGTCGGCGCTGCGCTGCTCGTTCTCGCTGCGGTCGGGGCGGTAGACGGCGTCGTGGAACCAGACGGCCAGGGCGACCGTGTCGGGGTCGTCGGCGTAGGCGGTCAGCTCGGTGGCGCGGGCCAGGACGTCGGACAGGTGGTCCACCGTGTGGTAGCGGCGCTGCGGTTCACCCCAGCGTTCCAGCAGCTCACGGCCGTAGGGTGCCGGGTCGGGCGCGTCGTCCGGGCCTGCTGCTGCGCCCTGGCAGCGGCGCAGCAACTCGTTCCACTCGGCGAGCAGTGCCTCGTAGCGGGGGTGGGCGGCGGCCCTGGTGTGCGGCATGCGGGCCATTGTGACGGAATCGTGAACGCGTTTTCTGTGCGGGGTCGGTGTTCGAGCCATCACATTCGGTGAGGAAGGCCTCGTGTCACGCCCGCCACTCCCTGCGGGGTGCTGTCGCGTCCCCACCCGCCGCCCGATGGGTGGCTTGTCGCGCGGTTCCCCGCGCCCCTTTGGGTCCTGCGTCCTCCTGCGCCCGGCGTTTGCCCCTGGCAGGGGCTGGGCTTTGTGGAGGAGGGCACGCGATTTTCAGGGGCGCGTGGGGGGACCCCCAGGCGAAGCGCTGGGGGAGAACGGAGCGACAAGCCCCCACGGAGCGCAAGTGCGGAGTCCGTAACAGCACCCCGCAGGGAGTGGCGGGGAACTGCGCGACAAGCCCCCACCGGGCCGCGGGTGAGGACGTAACAGCACCCCCGAACTGGGCGATTCGGTGCGAACCGGGCTGCCGGGCGGCAGGGGGAGCCCGGGGTGGGGCCCCGGGGGAATGGGGGCGCCCGGGATATGCGTACCCGGGGGTCGCGTGCCGCGTAGGCATGTGGCAGGCTTGGTCATATGTCTAGACCAATCTTCGAGGTGATCGCCCTCGGCGCGGACGACGCCGCAGCAGCAGAGGCCGGCGGCGCCGACCGCCTCGAACTGGTCACCGATATGGCCGCGGACGGCCTCACCCCTTCCCGCGCGACCTTCGGCGCGATCCGCGCCGCCGTCGACATCCCGCTGCGCGTGATGCTGCGGCTCTCCGACGGCTTCACCACGGGCGGCGCCCGCCAGCTCGACGCGCTCTGCGAGGCCGCGCAGGGCCTGCGGTCCGAGGGGGCTGAGGAATTCGTCCTGGGCTTCCTCGACGCCCGCGGCGGCGCGGACCTGGACGCCGTACACGCGCTCGTCGACGTACTCGACGGTTGCCGGTGGACCTTCCACCGGGCGATCGACCGGGCCGCCGACCGCGACGCGGTACGCCTCCAACTCGCCGGGCTCCCCGGCCTCGACACGTACCTGACCGCGGGCTCCGCGGACGGCGTCGGCGCGGGCATGCCCGTGCTGTGCGCGGAAGCCGCCCGCGGCGGCGAACCGGGCTACGAGCCCCGCCTCCTCGTGGGCGGCGGCCTCCTCCTCGCCCACGTCCCCGAGCTGCGCGCCGCGGGCCTCGACGCCTTCCACGTCGGCGGCGCGGTCCGCGCGGGCGGCTGGGCGGGCCCGGTGGACGTCAGCGCGGTCCGCACGTGGCGCGAGGTGCTCGACACCTCCGTCGCGGTGGGCTGACCTCAACCCCGCGGGCGCAGCCCTATCGTGTGCGGATGCGCGCACACCACATCGACCGCCCGGCGGACCTCGACACCGTCCGTGAGTCCTACGACCGGGTGGCGGACAACTACGCCGACATGGTGCAGACGACAGGCATGGGCGACATCCGCCGCCACCCCTGGCTCAAGGCGTCGATCGACGCCTTCGCCGACACGGTGGGCGGCCTCGGGCCCGTGCTCGACGTGGGCTGCGGGCCGGGGACGGTGACCGCCTACCTCGACGAGCGCGGGCTCGACGTGTCCGGAGTCGACCTCTCGTCCCGCATGATCGAGAACGCCCGCCGCCTCCACCCGCAGTGCCGCTTCAGCGTCTCCTCCGCCACCGATCTCGCGCTCGAAGCGGAGTCCCTCGGCGGTGTCCTCGGCTGGTGGTCGCTGTTCAACCTCCCCCGCGACGTCCTCCCGCAGGTGCTCGCCCTCTTCGCGCGCGCCCTGAAGCCCGGCGGCCACTTCATCACCGGGACGCACGTCGGCGACGAGGACGCGCTGCGTACGGAGGCGTACGGGGGAGTGCCCGTCCGCTGGACCACCCACAAGTGGCGCCCGGAGCAGCTCGTGGCCCTGATAGAGGAGGCCGGCCTGCGGCCGGTCGCCGAACTGCGGCTTCCCGCGGACGAGTGGAGCGGCCCGGGGGTGGTCATCATGGCCGAGCGGCCCGCCGAGGGGACCGCGCCGGGAGCCTGACCGTTCGCACCGGCCGGCCGGCCGCCGCGGCTCCCGGCTCAGTCCGCCAGCGCGGCGGGCAGCGGCTGCGCGTGGAGGACGGAGAGGCCGGAGACCGCCCTGGTCAGGGCCACGTAGAGGCGGCGCAGGCCGGTGCGGGCGTCGGGCTCGGACGCGACGATCGTGGCGGGCTCGTCCAGGACCACGTAGTCGTATTCGAGGCCCTTGGCCAGGGACGCGGGGACCAGCGTCAGGCGGGCGGACGCCGAGGTCTCCGCGCCCGGCGGGAGGTAGGCGAGGCCGGCCTCCGTCAGGGCGGCGGCCAGCGTCGCGATGCGGGGGTCGGCGGCGATCAGGCCGATGGAACCCTCGTGGCGCAGGGCGGTGTGGCAGGCCGCCACCACGGAGGCGTCCAGGTCGGCCGGGGCGACGGACAGCACCGCGAAGTCGCCGCCCGCCTCGCGGACCGAGGTGGCGGGGGCCAGGTCGGGGGCGATCTCGGGGAGGAGCCGGGAGGCGTAGGAGATGACCTCGCGGGGGACGCGGAAGCCGCGGGTCAACTCCTCGATTCGGGCGTCGGGTTTGCCGAGATGGCGGAGCGCCTCGGACCAACTGGGCGTCGCCCAGGGGGTGGTGCCCTGCGCGATGTCGCCGAGGACGGTGGCGGAACCGGTGGAGCAGCGGCGGCCGACGGCCCTGTACTGCATCGGGGAGAGGTCCTGCGCCTCGTCGAGGACGACATGGCCGAGGGAGGCGGTGCGCTGCACCAAGTCGCGGGCCTCGTCGATCAGTACGGCGTCCGCGGCGGACCACTTCGCCGACGCGAGCCCGCGCGCGGGCTTCTCCCACAGGACGGCCTTCTGCTCGTCCGCGTCCAGCAGGCCGTCGGCCGAGGCGGCGAGGAATTCCGGGTCGGACAGCAGCCGCAGCACCAGCTTCGCCGGATCGACGGGCGGCCAGCACGCCTTGACCGCGGCCTTCACGGCCGTATTGCGGGCGACCGAGTCCTGCACGCGGTCGTCGGGCGCCTCGCCCGCCCGCTCCATCTGGACCAGCACCGCGTGGGCGATCCGCTGCGGAAGGGCGTCGTGCGCGGCACCGTAGCGGATGTCCCGGTCGGCCAACTCCCTGACGATCTCCTCCAGTTCGTACGCCGGGACCCGCCAGCGCCGCGACCCGCGCACCACCATCACCGGCTCGGTCGGCATCCGGATACCCGAACGCACCGCCCGCCGCAGCACCTCCGCCATCCGGGCGTCGCCCTTGACGCGGGCGGTCTCCGCCGAGTCGGTTCCGCTCAGCGGGACATGGGCGACCAGGTCGTCCACCGTGGCCTGCTTGACCTGGAGTTCACCGAGCGCGGGCAGCACCTGCTCGATGTACTGGAGGAAGGACGCGTTCGGCCCGATCACCAACGTGCCGGTCCGGGCGAGGCGCTCGCGGTGTGCGTAGAGCAGGTAGGCCACCCGGTGCAGCCCCACCGCCGTCTTCCCGGTGCCCGGCGCCCCCTGCACGCAGACCGTGCCGGTGACCCCGGCACGTACGATCTCGTCCTGCTCGGGCTGGATCGTCGCCACGATGTCGCGCATCGGCCCGACACGGGGCCGTTCGATCTCGGTCTGGAGCAGCTTGCTCGTGGTGTCGGACTCCGCCGGGTCGGACAGGTGCTCGTCCTCGTACGCGGTCAACTCGCCGCCCGTGTAGCCGAACCTGCGCCGCAGCCGTACGTCCATCGGCTCGACGCGCGAGGCGCGGTAGAAGGGCTGCGAGACCGGCGCCCGCCAGTCGATCACCATCGGGTCGCCGTCGGCGTCGTGCACATGGCGGCGCCCGATGTAGAAGCTCTCCCCCTCCGCGCCCTCGGCCAGCTCCACACCGGGCGCGTGGCCGTAGTCGAGGCGGCCGAAGAAGAGCGGGGTGTGGGCGAGGTCGGCGAGCGCCTTGATGCGGACCTCGATCTCACCGGCGAGGATCCTGGCATTCACCCAGTTGCCCGTGACATCGCGGATGTCGAGCGCCTCGACGTCCTCCCGCATCGCCCGCAGCGCGGACCGGGACGACGACAGGTGGTCGCGCTCCCGCTGGAGGGGATCGGGGGTGTGGCCTTGGATCGGGGCGTGCGAGGGCACGGCTCTGCCTCCGGTGGTCTGCGCGTGCGCGGCGGGGGCCGACCGGTTTCCGTCCGGCCGGCGGCACTCCCGTCCGGGAGGCGTCCGGGAGGCGGCAAGACGGGTGATCTTACGCTCCGGGGGTGCGGGACGCGAACGGTTTATCGGGGCGCCTGGTCGTGCGGGGTCTCGGGGTGACCCTGATACCGGGGTCGGGGTCCGGGGTCCGACCAGGGGCTGAGCGCGGGGCAAGAGGAATCAGACCTGAGCCCGATGTGGTGCGAATGCCAGATTTCGTACCGTGGAGGTATGACTTCCACGATCGCTCCACCAGGTCCGGCCGTTCACGGTGCCACCGTGTTCGACACCCCTCTCGACCTCCCGCGTTACCGCCTCGGCAATGCTCTGCACGCGATTCGCGTCTACGCCGTCGCCGTGGTGGAGGTGGCGCTGCTCCCCCACGAGAGCAAGCGCTTCTGACCGCCGACGGCCCTGACCAGCGGCGTCACGGCGACGATGACCAGCGCGCTGGTGCAGACCCGGGCCGACCCCCGCTGCCTGGGCCGGGTCACGTCGGTGACGACGCTGTGCACCATGGGCCTGGCCCCGCTGCTCTTCCCGGCGGCCGGCCGCACCGGTACCGCCTGAGAAGTAGCTCGGGGGTCAGGTGTCCTCGCCCGCGTCCGTCAGGAGGTCGTCCGCGTCCACGATCCGGTAGGCGTAGCCCTGCTCCGCCAGGAAGCGCTGCCGGTGGGCGGCGAAGTCCTGGTCGATGGTGTCGCGGGCGACGACCGAGTAGAAGCGGGCCTCGTGCCCGTCCGCCTTCGGCCGCAGCACCCGGCCGAGCCGCTGCGCCTCCTCCTGGCGGGAGCCGAACGTGCCCGACACCTGGATCGCGACCGTCGCCTCCGGCAGGTCGATCGAGAAGTTGGCCACCTTCGACACCACGAGCACCGACAGCTCGCCCTGCCGGAAGGCCTCGAAGAGCTTCTCGCGCTGCGAGTTCGGCGTCTCGCCCTTGATCACCGGGGCGTTGAGATGCTCGCCCAGCTCGTCCAGCTGGTCGATGTACTGCCCGATGACCAGCGTCTGCTCCCCGGCGTGCTTGGCGACCAGCGCCTCGGTGACCTTGCGCTTGGTCGCCGTCGTGGCGCAGTAGCGGTACTTCTCCTCGGTCTCGGCGGTCGCGTAGGCCAGCCGCTCCGAATCCGTGAGGTTGACCCGGACCTCGACGCAGTCGGCGGGCGCGATGTAGCCCTGCGCCTCGATCTCCTTCCAGGGCGCGTCGAAGCGCTTCGGCCCGATGAGGGAGAAGACGTCCGACTCGCGGCCGTCCTCGCGTACGAGGGTCGCCGTCAGCCCGAGCCGGCGGCGGGCCTGGAGGTCCGCGGTGAATTTGAAGACGGGTGCGGGCAGCAGGTGCACCTCGTCGTAGACGATCAGACCCCAGTCGCGGGAGTCGAACAGCTCCAGGTGCGGGTAGACGCCCTTCCGCCGCGTCGTCAGCACCTGGTAGGTGGCGATGGTGACCGGGCGGATCTCCTTGCGCGTACCGCTGTACTCGCCGATCTCCTCCTCGGTGAGCGAGGTCCGCTTGACCAGCTCGTGCTTCCACTGCCGGGCCGAGACCGTGTTGGTGACCAGGATCAGCGTCGTCGCCTTCGCCTCGGCCATCGCGCCCGCGCCGACCAGCGTCTTCCCCGCGCCGCAGGGCAGCACGACCACGCCCGAGCCGCCGTGCCAGAAGCCCTCCACGGCCTGCTTCTGATACGGCCGCAGCGCCCAGCCGTCCTCGGCCAGCTCGATCGGATGCGCCTCGCCGTCCACATACCCGGCGAAGTCCTCGGCGGGCCAGCCCAGCTTGAGCAGCACCTGCTTGATCTGCCCGCGCTCCGACGGGTGCACGGCGACCGTGTCCTGGTCGATCCGCGCCCCGACCAGCGGCTGCACCCGCTTCGAGCGGAGGATCTCCTCCAGCACCGGCCGGTCGGTCGTGGTCAGCACCAGCCCGTGCGCCGGGTCCTTGCTCAGCCGCAGCCGCCCGTAGCGGTCCATCGTCTCGGCGACATCGACGAGCAGCGCGTGCGGCACCGGGTAGCGGCTGTACTCGACGAGCGCGTCCACCACCTGCTCCGCGTCATGCCCGGCCGCCCGAGCATTCCACAGCCCGAGCGGTGTGAGGCGGTACGTGTGGATGTGCTCGGGCGCCCGCTCCAGCTCGGCGAACGGGGCGATGGCGCGGCGGCAGGCGTCAGCCTGCTCGTGGTCGACCTCAAGGAGGAGGGTCTTGTCGCTCTGGACGATCAGGCAGGACACGCGGTTACCTCCGGCGGGCCGGGTGGTGGGCGAACTGTCAAGTCTACCGCCCTGTGCCAGGCCCCCGGCGGCCTCGCCCCCGGGGGGCGTGATCCCGGGCCGCCAGGGGCGCGGGGGACCGCGCGACCGGCCCCACCGAGCCCGCAGACGCGCGGCCACCGCGAGTGGCACCCACCCCCCCATGGGACGACCATTCGTGCTAATCCACCGCCTCCTTAACCGTGGCTTACATGGCTATTAGTCCTATTTGATGTTTTCTGCCCCCATGGATCACCAGCAGACGCAACCCCCCGCAGAGCCGCGCCGGCGGGGTACGTTCCGCGCCGTCGCGGCCTCCTCGGCTGTCGTCGTCGCGGGAGTCATCGCCGCGGCCGGCCTGCTGCTCCCCGCCTCTGCCAGCGCCTCCGGCGGTGGAACGGCGGGCGACGAGTGGGCGTTCTCCGGCTCCCGGACCTCCCAGCCCTCCGACCAGCCCAGCCGGCCCGACTCGTCGTGGCCCAGCAGCGGCCCCGACACGTCGTGGCCCAGCAGCGGGCCCGACACGTCGTGGCCGGTCGAGACGACCAGCTGCCCGCCCACCACGCCGCCGACGTACGGCCACCCGACTCACCCGTCGGGCCACCAACACCCTCCGGGCCACCACCACCCCTCGCACCACCCGGGCGATCACCCGTCGCATCACCCGAGCCACCCGCCGACGGGCCACCCGGGCGATCACCCGTCGCATCACCCGAGCCACCCGCCGACGGGCCACCCGGGCCATCACCCGTCGCATCACCCGTCGCATCACCCGAGCCACCCGCCGACGGGCCACCCGGGCCATCACCCGTCGCATCACCCGTCGCATCACCCGAGCCACCCGCCGACGGGCCACCCGGGCCATCACCCGTCGCATCACCCGTCGCATCACCCGAGCCACCCGCCGACGGGCCACCCGAGCCACCCCCCGACCCATCACCCGACGCATCACCCGAGCCACCCGCCCACGCATCACCCGTCGCACCCGCCGACGCATCACCCGTCCCACCCCCCGACTCACCACCCCTCGCACCCGCCGACGCATCACCCGAGTCACCCGCCGACGGGCCACCCGAGTCACCCGCCGACTCACCACCCGTCGCACCCGCCGACGCATCACCCGTCCCACCCCCCGACTCACCACCCGTCGCACCCGCCGACGACGACGCCTCCCACGACCCCCCCGACAAGCCCTCCGACCACCAGCACGCCGCCGTGGCACCCCTCGCACCACCCGTCCCAGCCGCCCACCACGCCTCCGGGGCTGCCGCACACCGGTGCTGACGGGGTGGAATGGATCGCCGCCTCCGCGGTCGCGGTGCTCGGAGCCGGCGGAACGCTGATCTTCCTGGCGCGACGCCGACGCGGACAGCACGGATGAGGTTGTCCCCGAGGTAAGACCCTCTGCCGCCGCGCCCACCCCCAGCGGCGAGGAGAGGTTTTCCGGCCGCCTACGCCGCCACCCGGCGTACGGCGGCCGGTTCGGGGTAAGCGGCGCCATGAAGGCGTCCACTGAGGGGGGTACGGCCGATGGCTATCCGCGGCGCACTGTTCGACCGGGCGCGCCGGCCGAAGTCCGAGCCGGAGGCTCCGGCGCAAGCGGCCACGAAGGCGAGGTCGCGGCCGGGGCCGAAGCCGGCCCGGAAGCCCGAGCCCAAGCCGGCGGCGAAGCCGCGGCCGAAGGCCGAGCCCAAGGCCGTGGACAACCCGAAGCGGACGCCGACGTCACGGCAACGACCGCGACCGCGGCAGCGCGTGCGTAAGACCCCGCCGCCGGTGCTGCAACGGCGCACCCTCGGCCCGACGCTCGCGCGTGCCGCGGTCCTGGCCGTCGCCATCGTCTGCATGGTGGCGTTCGCGGTTGCGCTGGCCAAGGTCACGTTGGTGCCGTCGCCGGCGTCGGACGCGCTCATCCACACCAACCTGCGGCCGGGCGCGTCCATCCGCGCCTACCTCGACCAGCCCGCCATGCGCGACACGATCAAGCAGATCGGCGGCAACGTCCTGCTGGGCGTCCCCTTCGGCATCCTGCTCCCGATGCTCTTCCCGCGCGCCCGCGGCCTGCTCCGGGTCGCCGTCGTCACCGCCCTGGTGATGGTCCTCATCGAGGCCGCGCAAGGAGCCCTCGTGGAGGGCCGCGCCTTCGACATCGACGACGTCATCCTCAACACCCTGGGCGCCCTTATCGGCTACCTCCTCCTGGGCCGCCGCCTCGGCTCCGCCCTCCACCCCCACCGCACCCACTGGTGGCACCGCTTCCGCTCCACGGCGGCGAAGTAGCTCCGACCTCGCGGTGGCGACGCGCAGCTCGTGGACGGCTGGCCGCGCAGTTCCCCGCGCCCCTGAAAAACGCTCACCCTTCTGCGGAGGAGGGCAAGCCATAAGGGGCGCGGGGAACTGCGCGCCCAGCCCTTCACCGGCCGGTGGTCCGGAGACGACAGCAACTGCCCCTTTGGGCCGGTGACGACGTGCAACCCCGGTGGTGGGTTGGCCGCGCAGTTCCCCGCGCCCCTATGGGGCGCCGTCCGGCGCAGAGGACCGGCGCTCGGCGACGGCGGGAGGAGGCCCGGGACGGGCCAGGTCAGGCCGGGTCTTCGGCGAGTTCGGCCACGCCGGTGACCCGGTGGATCGCGAAGGTGCGGACCTCGTCCGCGGTGTGGTCGTACGCGGTGACGTAACCGCCCTCGACACGCACCGGGGCGATGACGCGCTGCGTGGCGTTGCCCTCCGCGTTGACGTAGCCGATCCAGAGGGACTCGCCGGTCAGGACGGCGGACTGGATGGTGGCGAGGGTGTCGGCCGCGGGGGTGCGGGGGAGGCCGGGGGGTGGGGCGGTCGCGGGGCGGTGGACGGCGGTGGCCGCGCGGTCGCCGGCGCGGATGGCCTTGACCGCCAGGCCGAGGAGCGCGGCGTCGGGGACGGGCGGCCCGTCGGGCACGGGGACGGGGGCGCTGCGGGGCGGGGTGCGGCGGGCGTCGGGGCGGGTGATGAGGACGTCGCCCTCGGCGGACTCCGCGGCGGGGGCCAGGCCCATGGCCCGCAGCCGTTCGAGCAGGGTCGACGGGTCGGTCTGGGCGGCGAGCACGGTCGGGGCGAGCCGGCGCAGGCCGAGCCCGGAGGCGCGGCGGTCCGCGAGCAGCTCGGTGAGCAGCGCGTCGTCGTCGCAGCGCAGATACGCGGCCGCGGCGCCGACCCGTAGTGTGCCGTGCCGGCGGGCCACGTCGTCGATGAGGTAGCTGAGCGGCTGCGGCACCGGCGTACGGGAGTGCTCGGTCAGGAAGGCCTGCAATTCCGCCGCCGTACGCCCGGCGTCCAGAGCGCGGCGTACGGACTCGGGGGTGAAGCGGTAGACGGTCGCGCCGCCCTTGGACTCGATGTCGGCCAGGACGCCGAGCGTCTCGGCGAGCGCGGCGATCAGCGGGCCGGGGGCGACCGCCGTGAGGTCGGCCTGGAGCAGGACGTGGTCGAGGGGCTCGGGCAGCAGCGGGGCGAGCAGGGCCGCGGCCCGCTCGGGGTCCGGGTCGGCTTCGAGCAGCGGGCGGGTGTGCGCGGCGAGCGCGCCGCGGCCGGTGACGCCGAGCGTCTCCGCGTCGTGCAGCGTCCAGCCGAGCACGTCCTCGCGCAGCGCGTCCGCGCCGGCCCGCAGCGGCCGCTCCCAGCGCAGCCGGGCCAGCAGGTCCGGGCGGCCCGCCGCCGAGCCGACCGGCAGCGCGGCCAGCAGCCGCAGCGCCCCGCGGCGTACCTGGGGCGTGAGCGAACGGTCCAGGTCGGGCCCGAGCGCCGCCAGCGCCCTGCCCTTCGGGTCGCGGGTGCCGACCAGGCCCGGCGTGCGGGTCGCGGCCAGCCAGGCGCCGGCCAGCACCGCCCACTGCCGCTCGGCGGGCAGCAGCAGCCACTCGTCGGCGGCGGGAGTGGGCGCGTAGGCCTCGTCCAGCTCGCCGTCGGTGGCGACGAGGCCGGCCGCGTAGGCCAGCTCCAGCCAGAAGGCGGTCTGCGGCTCGGTGAGGTCCAGCGCGCTCGCGGTACGCCGCAGGTCGCGGACGCTGATACCGCCCGCCCGCAGCACCGCGGGACCGCCGGTCTGCCACTCCTTGAGCAGGTCGGTGACCGTGCGGACGGCGGTGAAGGCCTGGCCGGCGGCGGTGGCGTTCACCGTCTTCGCGGTACGCGGCACCGGTTCGATCCGCGGCGGCAGCGGCTGCGGGGCGCGGTGGGCGCGGCCGGCCCGCAGCGCGAGCGCCGCCTCCCTGGGCAGCACGACATTGTGCTGGCCGGCCGGCAGCAGCAGGCCCCGGGCCAGCAGCCACTGCACGGGGGTGGACGCGCCGGCCGCCCGTACGGCCGCCGTCGCATCCCTGACCTCGCCGTACGGCGGACCCCACACCAGCCGGTCGAGCACCGCCCGCGCGCCCTCAGGCGCCCCGTCGAGCAGCGCCGCGAAACGCTCCGGGTCGGCGAAGAGCCCGGCCAGCGCGGTGATCGCGCTCTGCGGGTCGTGCGTCGCGGCGAGCCCGGCGTCGGCGAGGACCTCCTGGAGCCTGGCGGGCGACATCCCGGCCGTCGCCTCGGCCACGGAAGGGCCGAGCCCGGTCGCCGACGGCACCGCGGCGGACGGCGCGAGCACGTCCCGCGCGGTACGCACCAGCCGCAGCCGGCCCTCCTCGCCCCACACCAGCCCGCGCTCCCGCAGCGCGGCGACGGCCCGCGGCAAGGCGTCGGCCACGGCGCCCGCGACCTCCGGGTCCAGCGGCTCACCGGTCATCCGCGTACCGCCGGGCCGCCCGGTCATCAGCTCGCGCAACACCTCGTACGCACACCCGTCCGCCGTCAGCGCCAGCGCCTCCGCGGTCTGCTGCGTGAAGGCGTCCAGGTGATCGAGCGCCCGCAGCACCGACGTGCGCGTCGCGGCGCGCGTCGCGAGCTGCGTGAGGTCGGTGGGCACCGGGGCCAGCAGATCCGGCCGCGCGCGCAGCAGCACCGCCAGCGCGTCGTCGTCACGGGCGCGCAGGTCCTCCGCGAGGGTGCGCGGGGCACCGCTGTGGCCTCCGGTCGTCATCCGTCCCACATTAGGCCCTGCCCGGGGCATCATGCGGAGTCCCTACCCGCTATCCACCCCCGGGACCCCGCCCCGAGCCCGCTCGGAGCCGCGCCGGGCCGCCCCCGCCAGGGCCGGCGCTTGGCGTGGGAGGGCGCAGGCCGAAGGGGTGCGGGGAACTGCGCGCCCCGCCCGAGGGGCGGGAGAGCCGACGGCCCACCGCAAGGGGCAGCTCCGTGGTCGCGGGGCACGGTGTTGCCGCCGCACCCAGCGTGGCGGCAGCCCGACGGGCGCGGGGGGCTGCGCGCGCGGCCACCGCCGTGGTGAAGGCGGCAGACACCGCGACCAGGCGGCCTCTGCCAGGGCCGGCGCTTGGCGTAGGAGGGCGCAGGCCGAAAGGGGCGCGGGGAACTGCGCGCCCCGCCCGAGGGGTGGGAAAGCCGAGAGGCAGCCCTGGGGCACGGTGCTCGCCCCGGGGCCGTGCGACGCGGGTGGTAGGCGAACCGCGGCCGACGGGTGTTCTCCCCGCAACCTGACCGGGGGATTCGAGGGCTGGACGCGAGGACAGGCGCGGCGGTTGGCGGGTACGGTCGGCGGTGGTGAAATCCGGGCGCGTGAGGGGATTTGGGCGGTGGGGGTCGAGAGCGATCGGCTGGTGTTCGACTATCTGAGCCGGGTCGGGGACCTGGCGCAGACCGCGATGCCCGCCGCGCAACGCAGGGACCTGGTCGCGCAGTTGCGCAACGACATCGACCGGGAGCGGCGCGGGGGCGACTCGGAGGCCGCGGTGCGGCGCATCCTGGGCCGGATCGGCAGCCCGGACGCGGTGGTGGAGGCCGCCGCGGGCTCGGGTGGTTCCGGGCGGGCGGCCGCGCCGCCGCCGGAGGAGCCGCCGCCCGGGTCGTACGGGCCGTACGCGAAGGCGCCGGGGCCGCAGGTGCCGCGGACGGCGCGGGTTCCGAAGCCGGGGCGGGCGGGGGACGACGGGGACGGCGACGAGCGGGAGTGGTGGCAGGGCGACGGGCGGGGCGGGCGGCCCCGGGCCGGGGACGAGCTGGCGGGGCTGCCGGGGATGACCGGCGGGGTCTTCATCTCCTTCGACGACGAGGAGCTGGACGCCGAGGACGGCCGGCCCCCGCGCAAGAGCGAAGCCGTCGAAGCCGTCGAGGCCGTCGAGGGGGAGGAAGAGGCCGCCGGGCGGCCGGCCCGGCGCCTCCTGCGCCGCAGGCCGCGCGGCGAGCGCGCGGAGCGCCGCCCCCGGAACTGGGGCAGCCCCGTCTTGCTGCTGGCCGCCGCCCTGCTGGTCGCCGGCGCGGCGATCGGCTCGCTGATCCCGCTGGGCCTGGGCTGGCTGACCGCCTACCTCTCGCGCCGGCTCAGCAGGCCGCAGGCCAAGTTCGCGGTGCTGTTCATCCCGGGGGCCTTCGCCGCCGGGATGCTGGTGTGGGTCTGGGGGCGGGACGTGGGCAAGTGGGGCGAGCCCATCGCGCAGGGCCAGATGGGCGAGGCCTTCCTGGACGCCTACCCGCCGACCGTGCGGCTGGCCGCCGTCGGCACCGCGCTGTATCTGCTGTGGCGGAACCGCCGGTCGGCCTGAGGTCCCGCCCCGGGACGCGGCGCGTCGTCGGCTGACGACAACGCTGGGGGCACCTCCCGCCGAAGGCAGGGGGAAGATGTGCGTGCCGGACACCGCGACGCCGCGGAGATCCAAACGACAGGCCCTATCCGGCGGTCAGGTCCTGCCGCAGCAGGTCGAGGAGCTTGCCGGCGGCGGTGTAGCCGATGCCCTGGTACCAGAGCTGGTCGTCCACCTGGTGGGCGCGGCCGGCGCGCACCGCGGTGAGCCGCTTCCACAGCGAACTGCCCAGCACCTGCGTCTCCTTGGCGGCCTTCGGGTCGCCGTAGGCGGCGTAGAAGAGCGCGTCGCCGTCCGCCTTGTCGATCTGCTCGGGGCTGACGTCGACGCTGAGCCGGTCGACGTCCTGCACCGAAGGCCGGGACAGGCCCACGTCCTTGAGGACGGTGCCGATGTAACTGGCGTTGCCGTAAAGGCGGATGTCCGCGCCCTCCACGAAGCGCACCATGCTCACCTTCGTCGCCGCCGCCTTCGCGGCACCGCCGAGCGCCGCGGTGACCTCCTTGACGTGGTCCTGGTAGGCGGCGACCGCCTGCGCGGCCTGTGCGGTGCGGCCCAACGCGGCGGCGTGCAGCTGGAAGTCGGCCTTCCAGGGCGCCCCGGTGGTCTCGGTGAGCACGGTCGGTGCGATCTTCGACAGGGCGTCGTAGTGGGCGCCGTCGCGCACCTTGCTGCTGAGGATCAGGTCGGGCTTGAGCGCGGCGACCGCTTCCAGGTTGGGGTCGGCGATCTCGCCGACGTTCTTGATCCCGGCGACCTCGTCCGGCGGCAGGTAGTCCAGGAAGCCGGAGCTGGTGCCCGCGCTGGTCGCGCCGACCGGCTTGACGCCGAGGGTGACCGCCGAGTCCAGCTCGGCGGTGTCGAGGACGACGACCCGCCGCGGGTGGTCGGGCACCGCCACCGGGCCCATGGCCGTGTCGACGCTGTGCGTGCCACCCGCTTTGCCCGTCCCGTCGCCGTTGCCCTCGGACGAAGAGGAGCAGGAGGCGACCGCAAGCGCCGTGCAGAGCAGGACGGCGGCGACGGCAGGTAAGCGGGTCGAACGGGCGCTGCTGGTACGGGACATGGCGGATCTCCGTTCAGAGGTGCGGAGTTGCGGTGGCGTCCTGCGGGGCCGGTTCGGGCAGCTGCCAGGGTGCGCCCGGGACCACCAGCGGGCTGCCGGTCACCGGGTCGGGCACGACGACCGACGCGAGGCCGAAGACCTCGCGCACCAGCTCCGCGGTGACGACCTCGCCCGGCGGGCCCTCGGCGACGATCAGGCCGGCCTTCATCGCGATCAGGTGGTCGGCGTAGCGGGCGGCCTGGTTGAGGTCGTGCAGCACGGCGACGACGGTCCGGCCGCGCTCGCGGTTGAGGCGGCGCACCAGGTCGAGCACCTCGACCTGGTGGGCGATGTCCAGGAAGGTCGTCGGCTCGTCGAGCAGCAGCAGGTCGGTGTCCTGGGCCAGCGCCATCGCGATCCAGGCCCGCTGGCGCTGCCCGCCGGACAGCTCGTCCACCAGCCGGCCGGCCAGGTCGCTCGTCGCCGTACGCTCCATGGCCTCGGCGACCAGCCGCTCGTCGGACTCCGACCACTGCTGCCACCACTTCTGGTGCGGCTGGCGGCCGCGGGAGACCAGGTCGGCGACCGTGATGCCCTCCGGCGGCACCGGCGACTGCGGCAGCAGGCCCAGGGTGCGGGCGATCTGCCGGGTCGGCACCTTGGCCAGCTCGGCGCCGTCCAGCAGCACCGAGCCGTTCCTGGGCTTGAGCAGCCGGCCCAGGGCGCGCAGCAGGGTGGACTTGCCGCACGCGTTGGGGCCGACGATGACCGTGACCTGGCCGTCGGGGATCTCCAGGTCGAGCCCGTCGACCACGACCCGGTCCTCGTAGGCGAGGGTGAGGCCGCGGGCGGCGAGCCGGTTCGCCGGCGCGGCCTCCCGTGCGGAAGCGGGCTCCACGGGGGCCGGCGCGGGGGTGGGCTCTGGGGTCGTCATGACGGCTCTCCGGAACGGCTGCGGCTGCGGACGATCAGCCACATCAGGTAGGGCGCGCCGACGGCGGCGGTCATCACACCGACCGGCAGCTCGGTCGGCGAGAACAGCTTGCGGGCCAGCAGGTCCGCGACCACCACGACCAGCGCGCCGGTCAGCGCGGACGCCGGCAGCGGGATCTGCGCGGTCCTGGTCAGCCGGCGGGCGATCTGCGGGGCGAGCAGCGCCACGAAGTCGACCGGGCCGGCCGCCCCCGTCGCGACCGAGGCCAGCACGACGCCGAGCGCGACCAGGCCGAACCTGACCCTGCCCAGCCGGACGCCCAGCGCGGTCGCGGTGTCGTCGTCGAAGGACACCGTGCGCTGCGCGCGTGCCGCCCACAGCGCGCACGGCAGCGCGAGCAGCAGGACGAGCGCGAGCGGCCGCGCCTCGGCATAGCCGCGGCCGTTGAGCGAACCGGTCAGCCAGACCTTGGCCTGCTGGGCGACCAGGTAGTCGCCCTTGGTGAGGAAGAGCTGGGTGACCGACGACAGCGCCACCGAGAAGCCGATGCCGATGAGCACGAAGCGGGCCGCGTGCAGGCCGCGCCGCCACGCGAAGACGTAGACCAGGGCCGCCGCGGTCAGCCCGCCGGCGATCGAGAGGTACGGCAGCGCCGAGTACGACGTCACGCCGTACGTCATCGCGGCCACCGTCACCGCGCCCGCGCCGTGGGTGACCCCGATGACGTCGGGGCTGGCCAGCGGATTGCGGGCGACGGTCTGGATCAGCGCACCGGACACGCCGAAGGCCGCACCGACCAGCAGCCCGAGCGCGAGCCGCGGCTCGCGCAGCTCGCCGACCACCAGCTCGTCGGGGCTGGGCCGCCCGAAGACCACCTTCACGACCTCGCCGGGTGCCACGAAGGACTCCCCGACGCACAGATACGCCACGCAGACCGCCGCCAGCAGCGCGGCCAGCACGCAGGTGACGGTGAGCGCCCGCCGGTGCACCAGGAAGGACCCGCGCCCGCCGGGCCGTACGACGGAGTAGCCCGCGGGCCGCACCCCCGCCCTCGCTCCCGCCTTCGTCCCGGCCGCCGCCGGACGTGTCGCGCTCATGCCGCCACCACCGACCTGCGCCGGACCAGCGCCACCAGGAAGGGCACGCCGATCAGCGCGGTCATGACCGCCACCGGGACCTCCGAGGGCGGGAAGACGATCCGGCCGACGACGTCCGAGACCAGGATCATCACCGGGCCGAGCAGCGCCGCCATCGGCAGCACCCAGCGGTGGGCGGTGCCGACCAGGGCGCGGGCCAGGTGCGGCACGGCAAGGCCGACGAAGGCGATCGGGCCCGCGGCGGCGACCGCGGCACCGGTCAGCACCGTGGCGCCGAGCGCGCCGGTCAGCCGCAGCACCGCCACGTTCTGCCCGAGGCCCTTGGCGACGTCCTCGCCGAGCGCGAGCGCGTCCAGGCCGCGGGCCATCGCCAGCACCAGCAGCAGGCCGACCGCCAGGAAGGGCCAGATCATGCCGATGATGTCGGTGTCCCGCCCCGACAGCGAACCGACCTGCCAGAAGCGGTAGGTGTCCAGCGTCTGCGCGTCGGTGGTCAGCACCCCGGAGACGATCGACGTCAGGAACGCGTTCATGGCCGCGCCCGCCAGCGCGAGCTTCACCGGGGACGCGCCGCCCCTGCCGCGGGCGGCCACCGCGTAGACGGCGACGGCGGCCGCTCCGGCGCCCGCGAAGGCGAACCAGACGTAGCCGCTGAGCGTGCCCACCCCGGCGTACGCGATGGCGCACACCACGCCGAGCGACGCGCCCTGGCTGACCCCGAGGATGCCGGGCTCCGCGATCGGGTTGCGGGTGACGCCCTGCATCACGACCCCGGCGACCGCCAGCGCGGCGCCGACCATGATGCCGATCACCGTCCGCGGCACCCGCAGGCTGCGGACGACCTCGGCATTCTGGCTGGTGCCGCCGTGCAGCAGCGCGTCGAGCACCTGGGACGGGGGTATCTCGCGGCTCCCGACGGCCAGGCTGAGCAGGACCGCGAGCAGGAGTGCCGCCGTCGCCGCAGCCATCCAGCCGGTGCGGCGGCGCAATTGCATGTCGGGCGGTCCTCCGGGAGGCGGCGACCGTCTGGCGCCGGGCAGGGCTTAGCTTAGGCTGCGCTAACTATACGGTGTCCCTTCTGTACCTCTGGGGGGAGGTTGACCGGACAGGTGACAATGGGTGCTGTGACCAACGACTTCTCCTCCGTTCCGCCGACCCTGACGGTCGGCTTCGACCTCGACATGACCCTGATCGACTCCCGGCCCGGGATCAAGGCCGTGTACGACCGGCTCGCGGCGGAGACCGGCGTCTTCATCGACTCCGACCTCGCCGTCACCCGGCTCGGCCCGCCCCTGGACGACGAGCTGGCGAACTGGTTCCCCCGCGAGCGGGTCCCCGAGATCGCCGACCGCTACCGCACCCTCTACCCCGACCACGCCATCACCCCGACGCCCGCGATGCCGGGCGCCGCGGAAGCCGTGGCGGCCGTCCGGGCGGCCGGCGGGCGCCCCGTGGTCGTCACCGCGAAATACGGTCCCAACGCCGAGCTGCACCTCGCCCATGTCGGCATCGAGGCAGAGCTGCGCGGCTGGCTCTGGGCGGAGGCCAAGGCCGAGGCTTTGATCGAGTGGGGTGCGACCGTCTACGTGGGCGACCACACCGGGGATGTGCGCGGCGCCCACAAGGCGGGCGCCCTTTCTGTGGCGGTGGCCACCGGGCCGTGCAGCGCGGCGGAGCTGCGGGCGGCGGGGGCCGATGTCGTACTTGCCGACCTCAGGGATTTTCCCGGCTGGCTCGCCGCTCACACCTCCGCAGCGGCCTGACCTCCGAATTCACGCCTGTGGGTGACGCTGCGCGAGTGCCGACCGCAGCAGGCCCAGCAGTGCCAGGGCCAGTCCGACCCCCATCAGCATCGACACGAAGTAGGCCGGCGTCGGCAGCCGGCGGGTGCCGAGCAGCAGCGGCGCCACCGTGGCCAGCGTGCCGACCGCCCCGACGATGAAGACGATCGCGCCGATCCTGACCAGCAGGTCACCGGCGCCCATGGTTTGTTTGCTCACCGCACAAGGGTAGGTCCGTGCTGTGGGGCGCGGGAGAACGGGACCTCGCCGTCTTGTCACACAGCACCTGGCCATTAGCCTTGGTGTCAGCGGGTCTCCGGTGGACCCGCTGCTGTCTTATTCAGAGCGGTTTCGAGCAATGAGGACGAGGTCGGACGTGCCTACCGGCAAGGTCAAGTGGTTCAACAGCGAGAAGGGCTTCGGCTTTCTCTCCCGCGATGACGGCGGCGATGTCTTCGTGCACTCCTCGGTGCTGCCCGACGGGGTCGCGGCGCTCAAACCCGGCCAGCGTGTGGAATTCGGTGTCGTCGCGGGCCAGCGGGGCGATCAGGCGCTCTCGGTGACATTGCTGGACCCCGCGCCCTCGGTCGCCGCGGCCCAGCGCCGCAAGCCCGATGAGCTGCTGCCGATCGTCCAGGACCTGACCACCCTGCTCGAAGACGTCGCCAGGTCATTGCAGCGCGGCCGCTATCCGGACAAGGCCCACGGCCACAAGATCGCGTCCGTGCTGCGGGTGGTCGCCGACCAGCTCGACGTATAAGGCCCCGGGTAAGGCCTGGGGTGAGGACCCGGGTAAGGACTCGGGGCAGCCGACTAACGACACGGGGAGCCGACGCGGAAGGCGGCGCTTTACCGGAGGTGCATCTTCCGGTAAAGCGCCGTAGCGCGTTTTTCGGCCCCCGCGATTCTTCGCGCGCCCCGCGAATGGCGAGGCGGGGCAATATTTTCAGAAAGCCAGCGCGTCCGGGCCGAGCGCGGGCACGAGGCCTTCGGCCGCCGCCCGAGTGAGCAGCCCGCGTACGGCCGCGTATCCGTCCTCGCCGAGGTCCGCCGTGAATTCGTTCACGTACAGGCCGATGTGCTGGTCGGCGACCTCCGGATCCATCTCCTGGGAATGCGCCAGCACATAGTCGCGGGAGGCCGTCGGATCGTCCCACGCCATACGGACCGAGGCGCGCGCCGCGTCGGCGAGCGCGTGCAGCCGCTCCTTGCCCAGCGAGCGGCGGGCGATGATCGCGCCCAGCGGGATGGGCAGGCCCGTGGTGGCCTCCCAGTGCTCGCCCATGTCCGCGAGCTTGTGCAGCCCGTAGTTCCGGTAGGTGAAGCGCGCCTCGTGGATCACCAGGCCCGCGTCCACCCGGCCGTCCCGCACCGCGGGCATGATCTCGTGGAAGGGCATCACCACGATCTCCCCGACACCGCCGGCCACCTCGGTCGCCGCCCACAGCCGGAAGAGCAGATACGCCGTCGAGCGCTCGCTCGGCACCGCGACCGTCCGCCCCGCCAGGTCGGTGCCCGGCTCCCGGGTCAGCACCAGCGGCCCGCAGCCGCGCCCCAGCGCTCCGCCGCAGGGCAGCAGCGCCCAGTCGTCCAGCACCCACGGCAGCACCGCGTAGGACACCTTGAGCACGTCCAGCTCGCCGCGCTCGGCCATCCCGTTGGTGATGTCGATGTCGGCGAAGGTCACGTCGAGCGGCGGCGCGTCCGGCACCAGGCCGTGCGCCCACGCGTGGAAGACGAAGGTGTCGTTGGGACAGGGCGAGTACGCGATGCGCAGGGCGTCAGTGCCGCCGGTGCATCGGGTGCCGCCGTCGCCTCGGGTGCTGTCAGGTGTCGTCATGTGCCGCCTCAACCTCCAGGACGCCCGGGAGCTTCCCGAACGCCGACGTCAGCGCCGCCAGTGCCTCGCCGATCCGCCAGGCTTCGCGGTCCCGCGGGCCGACCGCGTTGGACACCGCGCGGATCTCCAGAACGGGTATGCCGAAGCAGGCCGCCGCCTCCGCCACCCCGAAGCCCTCCATCGCCTCGGCCACCGCTCCCGGGTGCCGGCCTGCCAGCTCGGCCGCGCGGGCCGCGGTCCCGGTGACCGTGCTGACCGTCAGGACGGGCCCGTAGGCCGCGCCCAGCGCCATGGCCACGGCACGGCTCAGCCGGGCGGGCGGGCGGTGCTCGGAGCGGCCGAAACCCAGCTCGGCGACCGGGGTGAAGCCGTCCGCGGTCTGCGCGCCGAGGTCGGCGGCCACGACCGTCTCCGCGACGGCGAGCGAGCCGACCGGTGCGAGGGGGGCGAAACCGCCGCCGATGCCCGCGGAGACCACCAGGTCGGGCCGCGTGTGCTCCACCGCGAGCCGCGACATCAGCGCGTACGTCGCCCGTGCCGCCGCGGCCGCGGGGCCGACACCCACCGTGAGCACCTCGGTCCCGCGGGCGGCCTCGCCCGCTGCCGACAGGCCCGCCGTGACGGCCGCGCGCTCGGCGTCGACCGCGGTCAGCACCAGGACGCGCCTGCGGCGGTCAGGCACGGCCCTACTGCCCCCGGATCAGGTTGAACTGGATGACGCGGAAGGAGTCCTCGCCGCTGGTGTCGGCCGACTCCACGATGTTGAGCGTCACCTGCTTGGCGGTGGTGGTGCCGCCGGTCTGCTGGTCCTGGGTGTTGAACAGCTGCTCGCTGTCCACCGACCAGAACGTCTTGTCCTTGAGGGGCTCCGGCGTGACCAGGGTGGTGCCGGCCGCGATGAGCCAGCCCTTGTCCCCGATCGACGGGTCCACGCCGATCCGCACCTGGTCGCCGACGGGGACGGTGATGTGGTGCTTCGGGGTGCCCTGCAGGCAGGCGAGGAAGGCCACCTGCGCCAGCTTCTTGCCGTCGTTGAAGCACTTGTCCGCGGCTTCCGCCTGTACGGACTTGCTGCCCACGGTCACGGTCGCCATGGCGGTCGGCTTGTCGCAGGCGGTCAGGGCGACAAGCCCGAGGGAGATGGCACCGATGGTGGTGGCAGCGCGGCGAATGCTCATGGCAGGAGGCTACCGGGCGGTCGCTCCCAGTCCGCGCGGGGGTGCGCGTGTCCCCAGGTGGGGCCCGCGGCGACCCGCCGCGGCAGACCCGTACGGGTGACCCCGCCGCCGACCCCGCCGTACATTGCCGCGCCGCGAATACGCCGTGCGGGCACCGACCGTACGTCGGGGTGACTCTCCGTCACCTGGATCGACGTGGTCAGGCCACGCGCGCGCGGGCCGTACTGCCGCGGCGGGCGCCGCCGACCAGGCCGCGTACCGACAGCAGGAAGGCCACCAGGACCAGGCCGGCCGCGCACGACATGCCCAGCGGGCCGTTCAGCGGCAGCAGTATGCCCAGGCCGCCGCCGACCACCCAGGACAGCTGGAGCGCCGTCTCGGACCGCGCGAAGGCAGAGGTCCGCACCAGCTCCGGCACATCGCGCTGGATCAGCGCGTCGAGCGACAGCTTCGCCAGCGCCTGCGAGATACCGGCCGTCGCGGTCAGCGCGGCGACCGTGACCAGGCTGTACCAGCCCGCCGCTATCGTCGCCGCGCTCAGCGCGCAGATCAGCACCGTGGCGATGATCACCTCGGGTCCGCGGGCCTTGAGCCAGGCGCCGAGCGCGGTGCCGAACGCGTTCCCGACGCCCGCCGCCACACCGACCACGCCCAGCGACGCCGCCGGCGACAGACCGCCCAGTGGATGCTCGCGCATCATGAAGGCCAGGAACATCGTCAGGAAGCCGGACAGCGACCGCAGCCCGCCGTTGCCCTGCAAGGCGTGCAGCACCGACGAGCCGACGCCCAGCAGGCCGGGCTTGCGGCCCGGGATGCCGGTCGGCTCCGGCTGCGCCTCCTCGTCCGCCGACAGCCGCACCCGCTGCTCACCGCGGGCCGAGTCGACCTTGGCCGGCAGCGACAGCGACAGCATGGCGCCGCCGACGAAGACCACGAAAGCGCCGTAGAGCGGCCACTGCGGCCCGATCACATTCAGACCCGCGGCGACCGGTGCCGCCACCGCGGTGGCCAGCAGGCCCGACAGGGTGACCCGGGAATTCGCCTTCACCAGCGTCGTACGCCCCGGCAAGAGCCGTGGCACCACCGCACTGCGCACGACGCCGTACGCCTTGGACGCCACCAGCACGCCGAGCGCCGCCGGATACAGGCCCAGGCCCGCCGTCGAGATCACCCCGGCCATCGTCCAGGCCAGCACCGCCCTGGCCACCATGGCCACCGCTATCGCGGCCCTGCGGCCGTGCTGCAGCCGGTCCAGCAGCGGGCCGATCACCGGGGCGAGCAGCGCGAAGGGCGCCATCGTCACCAGCAGATACAGCGCGACCCGGCCGCGGGCCTCGCCGCTGGGCACCGAGAAGAAGACCGTGCTGGCGAGCGCGACGGTGATCATCATGTCGCCGGCCGAATTCACCGCGTGCAGCTCGATCAGTTTCGCCAGACCGGACTCGCCCGCGCCTCCGGCATGTGTCGTACGCCGGATACGCCGGCCTAGTGCGCCTGCCGGGGCGCCCACGCCGTGTGCGAGGGCGCGGCCGGCTCTGCGCACAGGCCCTCGGGCGGTGGTCGCGGTTCTTGCCATGACGCAATCCTGCCCCAAACGGAAGAGACCTCACCCCCTCCTTTGCGGGCGTGGTGCGCACAGGTACCGTGCGATCACGCAGAATGGGTGTCAACAGGTGCGCCCGAGGACGCTCGGGCAGGGCCGGATGAGGCAGGGAACGTAGGCGTCGAAGCGGTCCGCAGGTCCGCTCCGCTGCAGCTCTCCGCCCGTCGGGTCCTTCCGCCCACGAGCGCACACGTGAGACGGCGTAGAGAGAGAAACGATTTCTGTGAGTGCAGCGATGCGAAGCCGTACCCCTGACCGCCTGTGCGCCGAGGCCGTCGACGTAGCGAGGGCGGTCACGCTGGAGGCGGCGGGGCCGGAGTCGGTCGGCGAGCACCTCGGGGTCGCCGCGGAGGGCGACCGGGTCGTCACCCACTACTTCGCCTGTACGGAGCCGGCCTACCGCGGGTGGCGCTGGGCCACCACGCTGACCAGGGCGTCCCGCGCCAAGGTCGTCACCGTCGACGAAACGGTGCTGCTGCCCGGCACCGACGCCATCCTCGCGCCCGAGTGGGTGCCGTGGAGCGAGCGGCTGCGGCCCGGCGACATGGGACCCGGCGACCTGCTGCCGACCGAGGCGGACGACCTGCGCCTGGAGCCGGGCTGGACCGGTGACGACGAGCCGCCGGCCGGCGAGCCCGGCGCCGAGGTCGAGGACGAGGGCGCCGACATCGTCGTGCCGTCCGTCGCGACGATCGGCTCGATCGCCGGACAGCTCGGCCTGGGCCGCCCCCGGGTGCTGTCCCGCTACGGCCTGCACGCCGCCGCCGACCGCTGGGACGAGCAGTTCGGGCCGAAGACGCCGATGGCGCAGGCCGCGCCCGCCAACTGCGTCAGCTGCGGCTTCCTGGTGCCGATCGCCGGCTCGCTCAGCCAGGCCTTCGGGATCTGCGCCAACGAGTTCTCGCCGGCCGACGGCCGCCTGGTCTCCCTTGGCTACGGCTGCGGCGGCCACTCCGAGGCCGCCGTCATGCCGCGCCCGCCGCAGCCCGCGCCGATGGTCCTCGACGAGCTGCACGACACCGACCCGATGGCGCTGCACACCGCCGCGGCGGTGGACGGCGGCTCGGCAGTGAGCGACGGCTCGGCAAGGGACGACGGCTCGGCAAGGGGCAGCGCCGATCCGCACGCGGGCGGCGGGGAGGACAAGGGGCGCCCCTGACGCCCCCCGGGTCCGCGGCTCCGGCCCCTGACCGGGTGGTGGTCCCGCGGCCCCGGACGCGGGATGAAGGGCACGCCGAATGGCGGTACGGTCACCGTGCACAGCCCCACGAGGGGCGGCACCCGGCGAGCGAAGGACCGTACGTGACCCGCGCAGGCGTAATCCGGACGGCCCCGGAAGGCCACCCCGACCCCTTCCGCACCGCGGACCTGCGCCGGGCGGTCCTCACCGCCTGGACCGCGTCGGCCGCCCGCTTCCGCGAGGACGCCAACGCCGAGGAGGACCTCGCCCTCGGCGGCCACCGCGACCGGCTGATCATCGAGCTGGCGCAGAACGCCGCGGACGCCGCCACCCGCGCCGGCGTCCAGGGCCGCCTGCGGCTGACCTACCACGAGGCCACCGGCGACGCCCCCGCGCTGCTCGCCGCCGCCAATACCGGCGCCCCGCTGGACGCCCCCGCCGTGGAGTCGCTGTCCACGCTGCGCGCCTCCGCGAAACGCGACGAGGGACCCGCCGCCGTCGGCCGCTTCGGCGTCGGCTTCGCCGCCGTCCTCGCGGTCAGCGACGAGCCCGCCGTGGTCGGCCGCAGCGGCGGTGTGCGCTGGTCCCTGACCGAGGCGCGCGCCCTGGCCGCCGAAGTGCCCGGCCTGGCAGAGGAACTGCGCCGCAGGGACGGCCATGTGCCGCTGCTGCGGCTCCCGTTGCCCGCGGAGGGCAGCGCACCCGACACGTACGACACCGTCGTCGTCCTGCCACTGCGGGACGGCGCCGCGGAGGACCTGGCCGGGCGGCTGCTTGCCGCCGTGGACGACGCCCTGCTGCTGGCCCTGCCCGGCCTCGCAGAGGTCGTCATCGAGACGCCCGTCGGCTCACGGACCCTGACCCGCCGCGGCACCGACGACGGCGACGTCCTGGTCGAGGACTCCGCCGCGCCCGCGCCCACCCGCTGGCGGGTCGTCGGCGACGGCGGCGCCCTCACCGCCGAACTGCTCGCCGACCGCCCTGTGGAGGAGCGCCTGCGCCCGGTCTGGTCGGTGACCTGGGCCGTGCCCGTCGCCGCCGACGGCGCCCCCGCCGTGCCCCGCACCGCCGGCGTCGTGCACGCCCCGACGCCGACCGACGAACCGCTCGGCCTGCCCGCCCTGCTGCTGGCCTCGCTGCCGCTCGACCCGACCCGCAGGCACGCCGCCCCCGGCCCGCTCACCGACTTCCTGGTCGAGCGCGCCGCCGACGCCTATGTGCGGCTGCTCGCCGACTGGCGCCCCACCAGCACCGGCGTCGTCGACCTGGTGCCTGGACCGCTCGGCAAGGGCGAACTCGACGCCGAACTGCGCCGCCGCATCCTGGCGCAGCTCCCGCGCACCCCGTTCCTGCCGCGCGCCGCCGAGGTCCCGCCGGACGTCGAGGCGGCCCCCGCGCCCGACGCCGACGGCTGGGACGGCGGCGGCCCGCTCGCCGGCGAGAGCCACGCGCTGCGGCCCGTCGAGGCCGAGGTCGTCGAGGGCGCCACCGCCGAGGCCGTCCGCGTCCTCGCCGAGGTGCTGCCCACCCTCGTCCCCTCCGCGCTCGAACGCCGCCCCGCCCTGCGCCAGTTGGGCGTCGCCCGGCTCTCGCTGGCCGACGCCGTCGACCGGCTGTCCGGCACCGAGCGGCCCGCCGGCTGGTGGTGGCGGCTCTACGACGCCCTGGCCGGCACCGACGCCGACGTCCTCAGCGGCCTGCCCGTGCCGCTCGCCGACGGCCGTACGGTGATCGGGCCGCGGCAGGTGCTGCTGCCGGTGCCGGGCGAGGACTCCGCGGCCGTGGACCCGGCGCTGCTGGCCAGGCTCGGCCTGCGGGTCGCCCACCCGGACGCCGCCCACCCGCTGCTGGAGAAGCTCGGCGCCGCCCCCGCCACGCCCCGGGCGGTGCTGACCACCCCGCAGGTGCGGGCCGCGGTCGCCGCGTCGCTGGACGAGGACACCGCCTGGGACCAGGACGAGGCGGGCCTGGACGCCGACGAACTCGCCGACACCGTGTTCTCGCTGGCCCGCGCCGCCGGCCTCGCCCCCGGCGACGAACCCTGGCTGGCCGCGCTCGCGCTGCCCGACGAGGAGGGCGAACTGGCCCCGGCCGGTGAACTCGTGCTGCCCGGCAGCCCGCTGGAGGCCGTCCTGCGCGAGGGCGAACTCGGCACCCTGGACGCCGACCTCGCCGAGCGCTGGGGCGAGCAGCCGCTGACCGCCGTCGGGGTGCTCGCCACCTTCGCCCTGGTCCGCGCCACCGACGTGGTCCTGGACCCCGACGACCTCGAACCGCGCGACAGCGACTGGGCCGAGCCCGACGACGCCGGCCTGCTGGACGCCGTGGACGTCTGGTGCGAGGACGTCCTGGACCAGCTGCCCGAGACCGATGTGCCGCCGGTCGCCACCGAGATCATCGGGGTCCGCGACCTGGACCTCGTCGACGACGACGCCTGGCCGCAGGCCCTCGCGCTGCTCTCCCGGCCGCCGCTGCGGGACGCCGTGACCGCCCCGGTCCGGGTGCTGCTCCCCGACGGCACCACCGAATCCGTACGCCCCTACGCCGCCTGGTGGCTGCGCGACCACCCGGTCCTCGACGGCCGCCGCCCGGTCGGCCTGCGCGCGGCAGGCGGCGACCGGCTGCTCGCCGGGCTCTACGACGAGGCCGAGACCGACACCGCCGTGGACGAACAGGTGCTGCGGGCGCTCGGCGTACGCACCACGGTGGCCGCGCTGCTGGCCGAGCCCGGGGGCGCCGCGGAACTGCTCGGCCGCCTCGCCGAGCCGGAGCGCCCGGTCGACCCGGCCCAGCTGCACGCCCTCTACGCGGCCCTGGCCGAGCTGGACCCCGACCAGGTCACCCTGCCCGACGAGCTGCGGGCGGTGGTCGACGGGGAGACGGTCGTCGTGGACGCCGCCGACGCCCTGGTCGCCGACGCCCCCGACCTGCTGCCGCTGGCCGCCGGGCTGGCGCTGCTGCCGGTGCCGCCGCGGCTCGCCGCCGACCTGGCCGAGCTCTTCCAGGTCCGCCGCCTCAGCGAGGCCGTGGACGCCGCCGTGACCTCGCAGGGCGAGCCGCACGACGTGCTGCCCGCCGTCCACGACCTGCTCCCGGGCGCCCCCGGCTCCTACGTCGAGCACGAGGAGCTGCTGCTCACCGGTGGCGTCGAGGTCGACTGGCGATACGCGGACGGCACGCTGCACGCCGCCACCGTCGAGGGTGTCGCGGCGGGCCTGGCCTGGGCCGCGGGCCACTGGGAGCGCCGCTTCGAGCTGGCGGCGCTGATCGAGGACCCGTCCCGTACCGAGGAGCTGGCGCGCGACCGCTGGTTCGTCTGACGCCGCACCGGACGCCGCCGCATATGGCGGAGGCGTGGCTCATTGCCGCGCCCGTCGCACAGGGCGGCGGGCGCCGCCCATTGCCGAGCCTTCGTCCCAGCGCCGCGCCAGCGCCCAGGAGACCTCCAGCGCCACCGCCCCCATCGCCGAGATCCCGACCGCCGACCAGGGCACCTCCTCGCCCACCAGCCGCACCGCGAAGAACTGCTGCAACCACGGTGTGACCAGCACGATCACGAACCCCAGGCCCATCGCGAGCACCAGCGCGATCCGCCACCAGGTGTAGGGGCGGGCGACGATCGCCAGCACCCACAGCTCCGTCAGGAACAGCGTCAGCGTCGCCGCGCTGGTCTCCGCGTCCAGCGCGCCCGGCCCGGTGTAGACGTGCCGCGCCATCAGATACGTCGCGAAGGCCGCGGCCCCGCAGATGATCCCGGCGGGCGTCGAGTACCGCATGACCCGGCGCACGAAGTGCGGTCTGGCCCGCTCCTTGTTGGGCGCCAGCGCCAGGAAGAAGGCCGGCACCCCGATGGTCAGCGTGGACAGCAGCGTCAGATGCCGCGGCAGGAACGGATACGGCACCTGCCAGCACACCACAAGCACCGCGAGCAGCACAGAGAAGACCGTCTTGGTGAGGAAGAGCGTCGCGACCCGGGTGATGTTGCCGATCACCCGGCGCCCCTCGGCCACCACCGAGGGCAGCGTGGCGAAGCTGTTGTCCAGCAGCACGATCTGCGCGACCGCCCTGGTCGCCTCGGAGCCCGAGCCCATCGACACGCCGATGTCGGCGTCCTTGAGGGCGAGCACGTCGTTGACACCGTCGCCGGTCATGGCCACGTTGTGCCCGCGGGACTGGAGGGCGCCCACCATGTCGCGCTTCTGCTGCGGGGTGACCCGGCCGAAGACCGAGCCCCGCTCCAGCACCGCGGCCATCGCGTCCCGCTCGGGCGGCAGCCGCCGTGCGTCGACCGGGTCCTCCGCGCCCGGCAGCCCGAGCTTGCCGGCGACCGCGCCGACCGACACGGCGTTGTCGCCGGAGATCACCTTGGCCTGCACATCCTGCTCGGCGAAGTAGCGCAGGGTGTCGCCGGCCTCCGGCCGCAGCCGCTGTTCCAGCACCACCAGCGCCAGCGGGACGACCGAGGCCGCGACCTGCGGGTCGTCCAGCGGCCGCCGGGCGCGGGCCAGCAGCAGCACCCGCAGCCCCTCGTCGTTGAGCCGGTCGACGTCGCCCAGCGCGGCATGCCCGGCGGGCAGCAGCACGTCGGGCGCCCCGAGCAGCCACGTACTGTCCGTGCCGTCCGGCTCGGTGAAGGCCGCACCGCTGTATTTGCGGGCCGAGCTGAAAGGCAGCGTCCCCCGGCCGCGCCAGCCGGCCGCGCCGTCCGGCGGATAGGCGTCGACGACCGCCTGCAGGCTGGCGTTGGGCCGCGGGTCGGCCCCGCCCAGCGCGGCCAGGGCGCGGGCCGCGTACGCCTCGTCGCCGCCGTCCAGCACGCGCAGCGCGGTGACGTCCATGCCGCCCTCGGTGAGGGTGCCCGTCTTGTCCAGGCAGACCACGTCGACCCGGGCCAGGCCCTCGATCGCGGGCAGCTCCTGCACCAGGCACTGCTTGCGGCCGAGCCGGACCACCCCGATCGCGAAGGCCACCGACGTCAGCAGCACCAGGCCCTCGGGCACCATCGGCGTGATGCCGCCGACCGTCCGGCGCACCGCCTCGCGGGCGTCGTGGCTCTCCACCGTGAACTGGCTGACGATCAGCCCCGCCGCGGTCGGCACCATCATCCAGGTGACGTACTTCAGGATCCGGCTGATGCCGTTGCGCAGCTCGGAATCGACCAGGGTGAAGCGGGCCGCCTCGTCGGCGAGCTGGGCGGCGTAGGCCTGGCGGCCGACCTTGGTGGCGGTGAAGGCGCCGCCGCCGGCGACCACGAAGCTGCCGGACATCACCGGGTCGCCCGCGTGCTTGACCACCGGGTCGGCCTCGCCGGTGAGCAGCGACTCGTCGATCTCCAGGCTGTCGGCCTCGTCGACCACCCCGTCGACCACCACCTTGTCGCCGGGGCCCAGCTCGATCAGGTCGCCCAGCACGATCTGCGAGGTGGAGAGGGCTGTGGTCACGCCGTCCCTGCGCACCTCGGGCCTGGCCTCGCCGATCACCGCGAGGCTGTCCAGGGTCCGCTTGGCACGCAGCTCCTGGACGATGCCGATCGCGGTGTTGGCGACGATGACGAAGCCGAACAGCCCGTCCTGGATCGGGCCCACCACCAGGATGACCAGGAAGAGCCCGCCGATGATCGCGTTGAAGCGGGTGAGGACGTTGGCCCTGACGATGTCCGTGGCCGAGCGGGACGACCGTACGGGGACGTCGTTGACCTCGCCGGCCGCGATCCGCCGCTCGACCTCGGCGCCGCTGAGCCCCGGGTGCCGCGCGACCGCCCCGGCACTCCGACCGGTGCCGCCGCCGGGTTCGGTGTCCGCGCCGGTCTCCGTGCCTTCCGTCATGGATCGACGGTACGTGCGGCCGGTGGCTTCCACCCGTTCTGTGCGCTTTGCGCGCCTCTGGGGGCCTTCAGGGGGCCTTCCGGGGCGCTTGCCTACCCGTCCTGGGGTGTCCGGCCCCCGCCGGCGGCTGCGGCGCGTGCGATGGCGTCCCGGCGGGCCCGTACGTACTTCAGGCCGATCAGGCCGAGCACCCCGCCGGCCGCGCAGGTCCAGATGAACCAGGTGTGGCCGTGGTCGTCGTACCAGCCGTAGAAGGGCAGCTGCACGACGAAGAGCGCGAACCAGACGATCGTGCCGACCGTGACGGTGGCGACGTCGTTGGCCTCCATCGGCTCGGGGGCCGCGCGCAGTGGCGTCTGCTGCTTGCTCATGGCGCCCATCGTATGCGGCGCGCACGCGGCGGCTCCGGCCGGCCGGGGGAGGCCTGCGGGCCCGGGGGTCTACGCGCGGAGATGGTTTTTGACCAATTGGTTATTCATACTGAAACCGGTCACCGCTGACTGAAAACACTCGTACGATCGCCCAAATGCGGGCCAGATCGCGCCCCCCTTGAGGATTCACATGCCCACCTCGGCCCCCGCTCCGGTCGACATGGGTCGGTCGTCGGACCGCCCGCCCACCAGCCCGCTGGACCGCTATTTCCGCATCTCGGAACGCGGCTCCTCCATCCCGCGGGAGATCCGCGGCGGCCTGGCCACCTTCTTCGCGATGGCCTACATCATCGTGCTGAACCCGATCATCCTGGGCTCGGCGGTGGACAAATTCGGCCACCACCTCAACGGCGGCCAGCTGGTCACCGCGACCGTGATCACCGCGGCCTTCACCACGCTGCTGATGGGCGTCATCGGCAATGTGCCGGTCGCGCTGGCCGCCGGACTCGGCGTGAACACCGTCGTGGCGCTCCAGCTCGCCCCGAAGATGAGCTGGCCGGACGCGATGGGCATGGTCGTCCTCGCCGGCTTCGCGATCATGGTCATGGTCGCCACCGGGCTGCGCGAGCGCGTCATGAGCGCGGTGCCGCTGGGCCTGCGCAAGGGCATCGCCATCGGCATCGGCCTGTTCATCCTGCTGATCGGCCTGGTGGACTCCGGCTTCGTCACCCGCATCCCGGACGCCGCGCACACCACCGTGCCGCTGCAGCTCGGCGCCGACGGCCACCTCAAGGGATGGCCGGTGCTGATCTTCATCCTCGGCGCGCTGCTGACCCTGTCGCTGATCATCCGCAAGGTCGCCGGCGCCATCCTGATCTCCATCGTCGCCATGACCGTCCTCGCGCTGATCGTGAACGCGGTCGCCGACGTCCCGGCCGCCAACTGGGGCCTGACGGTCCCCACGTGGCCCGGCAACCCGGTCGCCACCCCGGACTTCGGCCTGATCGGCAAGGTCAGCCTCTTCGGCGGCTTCCACGAGGTCGGCATCCTGACCGGGCTGCTGTTCGTCTTCACCGTGCTGCTGTCGTGCTTCTTCGACGCGATGGGCACCATCCTCGGCGTCAGCGACGAGGCGGGGCTGCTCGACGACAAGGGCGACCTGCCGGGCATCAACAAGGTCCTGATGATCGACGGTGTCGCCACCGCGGTCGGCGGCGCCTCGTCGTCGTCCGCGAACACCTGCTTCGTGGAGTCCACCGCCGGCGTCGGCGAGGGCGCGCGGACCGGCCTCGCCAGCGTCGTCACCGGGCTGATGTTCGTCCTCGCGCTGTTCCTCACGCCGGTGGCCACCATGGTCCCGGCGCAGGCCGCCACGCCCGCGCTGGTCGCGGTGGGCTTCCTGATCCTGGCCGGGTCGATCCGCGAGATCGACTGGAGCGACTTCACCATCGCCGTCCCGGCCTTCCTGACGATGGTGCTGATGCCGTTCACGTACTCGATCACCAACGGCATCGGCATCGGCTTCCTCAGCTTCTGCGTGCTGCGGCTGGTGGCGGGGCGCGGCAAGGAGGTCCCGGTCGCGCTCTACGCGGTCGCCGCCGTCTTCGCCTTCTACTACCTGATGCCGGCGCTCGGGCTGCTGTAGGGCGGGGCCGGGGTCCGGTCCCGCTCCGGGCCCTGGTCCTGGTGGTCCTGCTCCCGGTCCTGGCGGTGGCCGTAGAAGCGCTCGGTCTCCTCGACCGCCGCCTTGAAGCGCTCGTCGAAATCGTCACGGACCAGCGCCGTGACGACGTAGTCCTGGGCGGTCATCCCGCGTCTGGCGGCATGCTCGCGGATGCGGTCCCACAGGTCTGCGTCTATGCGCAGGCTGAGCACTCTCGATGCCATGTGCCCACGGTCGCGGGCCGGCGTGGCAATGTGCGTCGCTTTCGCCCGCCATCTCACCCGTTCGGGTGAGATGGCGGGCGGTGGCGGTTGAAGGCCCCCGCGGTCGGGCCGGAGGCGTGCCCGGCACGGGCGGGTCGCGGGTACCTGCGCGGGTCGCGGGTGCGCGGGCGGGGCGGGTGTGATCCCGTGGGTCACGGGTGTTGCGTGCAGAGTGTACTTAGGTTGCCTAATGAGCTAGGCTAAGCACCGTGACCGAACTGTCCGAGGACGACCGCGCCGCAGTCAACGAACTGCGGGGCGCAGTGATGCGGCTCTCCCGCCGGCTGCGCCACCAGCGTGTCGACGAGACGCTCAGCCCGACCGAGATGTCGGTGCTCGGCACCCTTGCCCGCTGCGGCTCCGCCACACCGGGGGAGCTGGCCCGCAAGGAGCACGTGCAGCCCCCGTCGATGACCCGCATCGTGGCGATGCTGGAGGCCAAGGGGCTGGTCCGCAGGGAACCGCACCCCGACGACCGGCGCCAGGTCGTGGTGTCCCGCACGGAGCAGGCCGCGGCGATGCTCGCCGAGAGCCGCACCAAGCGGAACGCCTGGCTGGCCTCGCTCGCCGAGGGCCTCACGGCGGACGAACTCGCCGTGATGCGCCAGGCGGCTCCCGTCCTCGAAAAGCTCGCGCACCTTTGACCCGACCGGAAACACCCGATGAGGGGGAGGCGAGTACCGATTGAGTTCGGCAGCCGGACCAGACGCCGCAACCGAACCTGACCGTCCCGCGGACACGAGAACGGGCACCTTCAGCGCCCTGAAGATCCGCAACTACCGGCTTTTCGCGACCGGTGCCGTGGTGTCCAACACCGGCACCTGGATGTCGCGGATCGCCCAGGACTGGCTGGTGCTCAGCATCACCGGGTCCTCCTTCGCGGTGGGTATCACCACCGCGCTGCAGTTCCTGCCGATGCTGCTTTTCGGCCTCTACGGCGGAGTGATCGCCGACCGCTATCCCAAGCGGCAGATCCTGCTGGGCACCCAGGCCGCGCTCGGCGTGCTCGGGCTGCTGCTGGCCGGACTCACCCTGGGCGGCGTCGTCCAGGTCTGGCACGTCTACACGATCGCCTTCCTGCTCGGCATGGTCACCGTCGTGGACAACCCCACCCGGCAGACCTTCGTGGTCGAGATGGTCGGCCCTTCGGTGATGCGCAACGCCGTCTCGCTGAACGCCGCGAACTTCCAGGCCGCCCGGCTGGTCGGCCCCGCCGTCGCCGGTGTGCTCATCACCGCGGTCGGCAGCGGCTGGGCCTTCCTGATCAACGGCCTGTCCTTCATCGCCCCGCTGACCGGCCTGCTGCTGATGCGCACCGCGGACCTGCACAAGGTCGAGCGGGCCCCGCGCGGCGGCAAGGGCCAGCTCCGCGAAGGCCTGCACTACGTCGCCGGCAAGCCCGAGCTGATCTGGCCGATCGTGCTGGTCGGCTTCATCGGCACCTTCGGCTTCAACTTCCCGATCTGGCTGTCCGCCTTCGCCAACAAGGTCTTCGACAGCGGCGCCGGCACCTACGGCCTGCTGAACACCCTGATGGCCGCGGGCTCCCTGCTGGGCGCACTGCTCGCCGCCCGCCGCAGCCGCACCCGGCTGCGGATGCTCGTGGCCGCCGCAGCGGTCTTCGGCCTGCTGGAGGGCGCCGCCGCCCTCGCGCCGGCCTTCTGGCTCTTCGCCGCCCTGCTGGTGCCGATCGGCATCTTCGGCCTGACCTTCAACACCACGGCGAACGCCACCGTGCAGCTCGCCACGGAGCCCGTCATGCGCGGCCGGGTGATGAGCCTGTACATGATGGTCTTCGTCGGCGGCACCCCCATCGGCGGCCCCGTCATGGGCTGGGTCACCGACACCTACGGCGCCCGGGTCGGCTTCCTGTCCGGCGGCCTGATCTCCGCCGCCGCGGCCGTCGCGGTCGGCCTGGTCCTGGCCAGAGCGGCGGGCCTGCGGCCCCGTGTCGACCTCCGGCGCGGCAACGGCCGGCCCCTGGTCTCCTTCGTCCCCCGCGACGGCGCCCTCCAGAAGGTCCCTGCCGACGGCACCGACACCCCGGAGGACGGCGACAGCGTGTCCGGCGACGAGAGCAAGGACACGGGCGAGGTCAAGGGCACGGGCAACATCAAGGGCACGGGCCCGGAAGCCGGTGCGGATTCCGGCACCGGCTCCGGCACCGGCGGGAACGCACCGCAGCTGACCACGGCCGTATGAGGCTCTTCGCCGCGGTGATGCCGCCGCCCGCCGCGGTCACCGCGCTGGCGGCGGCACTGCACCCGCTGCACGCCTTGCCGGGCGCCCGCGCACTGCGCTGGACGGCACCGGCGGGCTGGCACTACACGCTGGCCTTCCTCGGCGAGGTGCCCGACGACGTACGCCCCGGCCTCGACGAACGGCTCGCCCGAGCCGCCCGCCGCCACCAGCCCTGCGAGCTGCGTACGGCCGGCGGCGGCCGCTTCGGCGACCGGGCGCTGTGGACCGGCGCGGAGGGCGACCTGCGGGCACTGACAGCCCTCGCCGACACCGTACGGGCGGCCGCGCGCAGGGCCGGGGCGCCCGCCGCCGAGGAGCACGGCTTCCGGGCGCACCTGACGGTGGCCCGCACGTCGAAGAACGCGCCCGTCGACCTGCGCCCCTTCGCCGCGGCCCTCACCGACTACCGCAGCCCCTGGTGGCAGGCGGACACCCTCAGCCTCGTCGCCAGCGCGCTGCCCAGCTCCGGGGTCCCCGGCGAGCAGCCGGCCTACACCGTCGTGGCCGGCTGGGCGCTGGGCGTTCCCCCCGACCCGCCGCCCGAGCGCGGGGCACCGGGCAAGGCCGGTTAACCTCGGAGCGTGGACCCCAAGACCCGTACCCGTGTGATGACCGCCGCCTTCGTCCTGATGCTCGTGGTGGTGGTCGTCGCCGCCGCGGTGCACTGACCCGCGGCGGCGACACCCGTACGGCCCGCCCCTACCAGGCGAAGGCCTCGGGGGAGGTGCCGGGACCGGGGAAGATGCCGTCCAGGGCCGCCAGGAACTCCGCGGACAGCTCCAGCTCCACCGCCCGCAGCGCGGACTCCAGCTGCCCCGCGGTGCGCGGCCCCACGATCGGCCCGGTCACCCCGGGGCGGGTGAGCAGCCACGCCAGGCCCACGTCGCCCGGCTCCAGGCTGTGCTTGTCGCACAGGTCCTCGTAAGCCTGGATCTTGTCGCGCAGCTCCTGGTCCGCCAGCGAGTCCGCGGCCCGCCCACTGGCCGAGCGGGACGCGCCGCCGTCGCGCTGCTTGCGCAGCACACCGCCCAGCAGCCCGCCGTGCAGCGGCGACCAGGGGATGACACCGAGGCCGTACCCTTGCGCCGCCGGGATCACCTCCATCTCCGCCCGCCGCTCCACCAGGTTGTACAGGCACTGCTCGGAGGTCAGCCCGAGCGAACCGCGCCGCTTGGCGGCCTCGTTGGCCTGGGCGATGTGCCAGCCGGCGAAGTTGCTCGACCCGGCGTAGAGGATCTTGCCCTGGGCGACCAGGACGTCGATGGCCTGCCAGATCTCGTCCCAGGGCGTGGCCCGGTCCACGTGGTGGAACTGGTACAGGTCGATGTAGTCGGTGCCGAGCCGCTTGAGGCTCGCGTCCACCGCCCGGCGGATGTTCAGCGCCGACAGCTTGTCGTTGTTCGGCCAGGTGTCGCCCTCGGCGGCCATGTTGCCGTAGACCTTGGTCGCCAGCACCGTCTTGTCGCGGCGGCCGCCGCCCTTGGCGAACCAGCTGCCGACGATCTCCTCGGTACGTCCCTTGTTCTCGCCCCAGCCGTAGACGTTGGCGGTGTCGAAGAAGTTGACGCCGGCGCCGAGCGCCGCGTCCATGATCGCGTGGCTGTCCGCCTCATCGGTCTGCGGTCCGAAGTTCATGGTGCCGAGCACCAGACGGCTGACCTTGAGCCCCGTGCGTCCGAGCTGTGTGTACTCCATGGCTGCCAGCCAAGCTCTTCGAGTGCGCTCGAATCAAGCGGCCGTTGCGCCGTCCGCGCCCGATTCCCCGTCCGTTCGCCCGGTGCCCGCCGGGCGCTCCCGCTGCCGCCGGCTTCAGTGTCCGGCGTAGGGCGCCCCGACGCCCCAGGCCTGGTACATGGCGTCGGCGAAGGCCGCCGCCAGCTTGTGCTCGCCCGCCGCGTTGGGATGGGTGCCGTCGTAGGTGTCGAGCAGGATGTCGTAGCCCTCGGGCCGGGAGGCCAGCAGCAGGGGCGAGGCCGGCGTGTCGTGGTCGGCGACCGCCTTGGCCAGCAGCGCGTTCAACTCGGCGCACTGGTCGCCGAAGCCCGGGTCCAGGTCGGCGCGGGTGTTGGGGATGACCGGCAGCAGCACCATCCGCACCCGCGGCGCCGCGGCCCGCGCCTCGGTGATGAAGCGCTCCACATTGTCCGCGGTCTGCCCGGCGTCGGTGTAGAAGCCGAGGTCGATCAGACCGAGCGATATCAGCAGCACGTCGGGCCGGTGCTCGCGGACGACCCCGCCGATCACCGGCGCCAGGTGCAGCCAGCCCTCACCCCAGCCCGCCAGGTGGCGCCTGGCGCGCGGCGGGAAGGACGGGTCGGCGTAGTCGGCGGACACCGCGGCGTCCGCCGCGCTGTCGTACAGCCCGTCGCGCGGCCCGACCACGGCGAAGGGCTCACCCAGCTCGCACAGGTGCCGCCACATGCGGTAGCGCCAGGTGTAGTCGCCGGCGGCGCCAATGGTCATCGAGTCGCCGACGAAGAGGTAACGCATGCCGGGCATCATCCCCGACGGCCCGCCGACCAGGGACACTGGGGTGCATGCGCGCGTACATCCCGACGGCCGCCGCCTGTGCCGCCCTCGCCCTGGCCTGGGGCTGCGCGGTGCCCGCCGCCGCGGACTCCGGACCGTCCACGGCCTTCACGATCACCGACCCCCGCATCACCGAGTCCAGCGGCCTGGCCGCCAGCCGCCTGCACCCCGGGATCTACTGGACGCACAACGACAGCAGCGACGGCCCCTACGTCTACGCGGTCGACTCGGCCACCGGCAAGACCGTCGCGAGGGTCACGATGCGCGGCATCCACCCCCGGGACGTGGAGGCCGTCTCGATCGGCCCGGACGGCGACCTCTACCTCGGCGACATCGGCGACAACCTCGGCGGCGCCTGGCCGGAGGTGTGGATCTACCGCTTCCACGAACCCGCGAAGCTGGGCGACCAGACCGTGGACGTCACCCGCTACACCGTCCGCTACGACGCCGGACCGCGCAATGCCGAGGCGCTGATGGTGCAGCCGCAGACCGGCCGGGTCTACATCGCCAGCAAGAACGAGGACGGCGGCGGCCTCTACCGCGGCCCCGCGAAGCTCAGCCCCCACGGCGTCAACGTCTTCCGCAGGATCGCCGATGTGCCGTGGGTGACCGACGGGGCCTTCTCGCCCGACGGCAGCCGCCTGGTGCTGCGCGGATACTTCTGGGCGGCCGAATACCGCTGGACCGGCGGCGCCCCGCACAAACTCACCGACCTCGACGTGCCCATGCAACCGCAGGGCGAGGGGGTGGCCTTCACACCGGACGGCAAGGCGCTCATGTACAGCAGCGAGGGCAGGAACAGCCAGGTGTGGCGCGCGCCGCTGTCCGGCGGCGAACTGCCCGACAGTGTGCCGACCGCCTCTCCGGGCGCCACCAAGGCCGCAGGCGGCTCACAGGGCGGCGGGAAGGACCAGGGCGGCTCGGGCGCGGCCGCCCGGGACTCGTCGTCAGGCGGCAGCGGCAGCAGCGACAAGACGCTGGGCTTCGGGGCGCTGGTGATCGTCGGCGCGCTCGGCTTCGGCCTGCGCCGGATGATGCGCCGCCGCCGGGCCTGAACCCGGCGGCGGCGCCCCGATGGTGTCAGCCGGTCAGAGCTGGCCGATGACGTAGTCGATGCAGGCGGTCAGCGCCTCGACGTCGGACGGCTCGACGGCTGGGAACATCGCCACGCGCAGCTGGTTGCGGCCCAGCTTGCGGTACGGCTCGGTGTCCACGACGCCGTTGGCCCGCAGCACCTTCGCCACGGCCGCGGCGTCGATGCCGTCCTCGAAGTCGATGGTGCCGACGACCTGGGAGCGCTGCGCCGGGTCCGTCACGAACGGCGTCGCATACGAGGCCTTCTCTGCCCAGCCGTACAGCCGCGACGACGAGTCGGCGGTGCGCTCGGTGGCCCAGCTCAGGCCGCCCTGCCCGTTGATCCACTCCAGCTGCTCCTTGAGCAGGAAGAGGGTGGCCAGCGCGGGCGTGTTGTACGTCTGGTTCTTCTGCGAGTTGTCGATCGCCGTCGGCAGGTCGAAGAACGCCGGGATGTGCCGGCCGGACGCGGCGATCGAGGCCGCGCGCTCCAGGGCCGCCGGCGAGAACACCGCGATCCACAGGCCGCCGTCGGCCGCGAAGGACTTCTGCGGCGCGAAGTAGTAGACGTCGGTCTCGGCGATGTCGACCGGCAGGCCGCCCGCGCCCGAGGTGGCGTCCACCACGACCAGCGCGCCGGCGTCCGCGCCCGCGACCCGGCGGATCGGTGCGGAGACACCCGTCGAGGTCTCGTTGTGCGTCAGGGCGTAGACGTCCACGCCCGCTTCGGCGGCGGGCACGGGGTGGGTGCCCGGCTCGGACTTGACGATCGTCGGCTCGTCCAGCCACGGCGCCTGCTGGGCCGCCTTCGCGAACTTCGACGAGAACTCGCCGAAGGACAGGTGCTGGGACTTGGTTCCGATCAGCCCGTGGGTGGCGACGTCCCAGAACGCGGTGGACCCGCCGTTGCCGAGCACCACCTCGTAGCCGTCGGGCAGGGAGAACAACTGCTTGACGCCGTCGCGGACCTGCCCCACCAGGTTCTTCACCGGCGCCTGGCGGTGGGAGGTGCCGAGCAGGGACGTCCCGGTGGCGGCCAGCGCGTCGAGCGCCTGCGTCCGCACCTTGGAGGGGCCCGACCCGAATCGACCGTCGGCGGGCTTGATGTCAGCGGGAATCTGGATATCGGCCACGAGCGCAGCGTAGCCCGTTACAGGGCGGTTACCGCGGGCGTTCCATCCGGTGAGACGGCCTGTCGGCGAGGCGTCCGAACGGGTGGACGAGGCGCCGTGCCGGGTGCGGTCGTGTCCTGCCGGCGCGGGCGGTCCTCGCGCAGGTGGCGGGGTGCTCTCCGCGGTTCTCCGGTGGGCCGGGACGCGGACGGTCGGGCAATGTGGGGGACATGACGAGTGGCCGGGTCGGCGAGGTGGAGCAGGCGCTGCGCGGGATCGTGCGCGGGGAGGTGGAGTGGGGCGCGGGGGAGCGGGCGGTGATGACGATGGACGCGTCCAACTACCGCAGGGTGCCGCTGGGGGTGGTGGCGCCGGCGGACGCGGAGGACGTGGCGGCGGCGCTCGAGGTCTGCAGGGAGCACGGTGTGCCGGTGACCGCGCGCGGCGGCGGGACGTCGATCGCAGGGCAGGCCATCGGCACCGGTGTCGTCATGGACTTCACCCGGCACATGAACCGGCTGCTGGAGATCGACCCGGCCGCGCTGACCGCCCGCGTGCAGCCCGGCCTGGTGCTCGACGACCTGCGGCGGGCCGCCGCCCCGCACGGCCTGACCTTCGGGCCCGACCCCTCGACCCACAGCCGCTGCACCCTCGGCGGCATGATCGGCAACAACGCGTGCGGCTCGCATTCGGTGGCCTGGGGCACCACCGCCGACAATGTTCGTGCGCTTGACCTGCTCACCTACCGGGGTGAGCCGGTCGGACTCCGCGCCCCCGCTGACGGATCCGCCATGCCCGACCGGCTGCGGGACGGGCTCGCCCGGCTGACGGACGGCCACCTGGCGCTGCTGCGTACCGCCTTCCCGCAACTGCCGCGCCGCATCTCCGGATACGCCCTGGACTCGCTGCTGCCCGAACACGGCAGGGACGTGGTGCGGGCCTTCACCGGCAGCGAGGGGACCCTTGGGGTACTGACCGAGGCGACCGTGGCGCTGGTGCCCGCGCCCGGCGCGCGGGCGCTCGCGGTGCTCGGCTATGCCGACGAGAGCGCGGCGGCGCAGGCCGCCCACCTGCTGCTGGCATGGCAGCCGTTGACGGTCGAGGGGATGGCCGCCGACCTGGTGGGGGAGTCCGCGGCGGCTGAACTGCCGCGCGGCGGTGCCTGGCTGTTCGTGGAGACCGGAGGCGACTCCCCGGCCCAGGCGCAGGCACGCGCGCGGGAGATCTGCCGGACGGCCGACGGCGTGACCGGTCACGCCGTCGTCGCCGACCCCGCGCGGCAGCGCGCCCTGTGGCGGATCCGGGAGGACGCGGCCGGCACCGCCACCCGCATGCCCGACGGCACCGAGGCATGGCCGGGCTGGGAGGACTGCGCCGTTCCCCCCGCCCGGCTGGGCGCCTACCTGCGGGATTTCCGGGCCCTGCTGGCCGATCACGGGCTGCGCGGGGCGCCCTACGGCCATTTCGGCGACGGCTGCGTGCATGTGCGGATCGACTTCGACCTCGTCGATCCGGCGGGCGTCGCACGCTTCCGCCGCTTCTCGGAGGCCGCCGCGGACCTGGTGGTGTCGCACGGCGGCTCGCTCTCCGGCGAGCACGGCGACGGCCGGGCGCGCGCCGAGCTGCTGCCGAAGATGTACGGCCCGGATGTGATCGCACTCTTTTCAGATTTCAAGGACCTCTGGGATCCGGACGGCGGACTGAACCCGGGAACGCTTGTTCGTCCCGATCCCATTGATAGCAACCTTCGCTTCGCGGCGCTGCCGTCCGCCGCGTCGCGACCCGTCGATGTGGAATTCACTTATCCGGGTGACGGCGGTGATTTCGTTGCCGCCGTCCGGCGCTGCGTGGGAGTGGCCAAATGTCGTACCTCCGCGGCCGTCGGTGACGGTGGTTCAGCTGTCATGTGCCCGTCTTTCCGGGTCACCGGAGAGGAACGCCACTCCACCCGCGGCCGGGCCAGACTGCTGCACGAGATGCTGGCAGGAGAGGTCGTCACCGACGGCTGGAAGTCCGCGGAGGTCAAGGGGGCACTGGATCTGTGCCTGTCCTGCAAGGGCTGCCGGTCGGACTGCCCGGTGGAGGTGGACATGGCGACGTACAAGGCGGAATTCCTCCATCAGCACTATCGGGGGCGGCTGAGGCCCCGCGCGCACTACTCGATGGGCTGGCTTCCGGTGTGGCTGAAAATCGCGCAGAAATTCGCCCGGCCGCTCAATTTCCTTGGCCGGACTCGGTCAACCGCCTGGGTGGCGAAACGTATCGCCGGAATCGCGAACGAGCGCGACATGCCCGAACTGGCGCCCGAGACATTCACTCGATGGTGGGACACCAGCGACACGAACGAGGGACGACGGAGGCCGGCCGGCGGCTCGCGTGACGCCGCCCGCACGGTCGTTCTGTGGCCCGACACCTTCACCGACCACCTCTCACCCGAGGTCGGCCGGGCCGCCGTGCGGGTGCTGCGGGCGGCCGGACTGCGCGTCACGACCCCGCCCGCCGCGGTCTGCTGCGGCCTGACCTGGGTGTCCACCGGGCAACTCGACCGCGCGAAAGCCGTGATGCGGCGCACCCTCGACCGGCTCGCGCCGGTCCTCGACGCGGGCCTGCCGCTCGTCGTCCTCGAACCGAGCTGCGCCGCCGCGCTGCGCGCCGACCTGCCGGAACTGCTCGGCACCCGCGACCCGCGGGCCGCCCGGCTCGCCTCGTCGGTAAGGACCCTCGCCGAGGCCCTGGAGGAATACGCGCCAGGCTGGGACCCGCCGCGGGTGGACCGCACGGCGGTAGGCCAGACGCACTGCCACCAGCACGCGGTGCTCGGCGACGCCGCCGACCGCCGGCTGCGCGAACGCGCCGGCCTGACCGGCGAGCTGACGGGCGGCTGCTGCGGCCTGGCCGGCAACTTCGGCTTCGAGGACGGGCACTACGAGGTGTCGGCGGCCTGCGCCGAGGAGGCGCTGCTGCCTGCGCTGCGCGCGGCCGGGCCCGACGCGGCCGTGCTGGCCGACGGCTTCTCCTGCCGCACGCAGATCGCCCAGCTCGCCGGCGGCCCACGCGCCCGCCACCTCGCGGAAGTCCTCGCGGAGGCGCTGCCCGACGAGACGCCCGGCGCCGGACCCGACCACCCGGCCGGCTAGCGCCGCGCGCGGGTCCGCGCCACTGCCCCGCGTGCCGCCTGCCGCCTGCCGCCGACGGCACGTCACTTCGTAAGCGCGGCCCGGTTGCCCGGCAGGGCCTGCCGGGCAACCGGGCCGGGGCGGCGGGTCAGGAAGAGGTGGTCGGGTCGCCCTCGATCGTGTGGAGGCTGCGGGCGCTCGGGCCGATGTAGCGGGCCGACGGGCGGACCAGGCGCCCGGTGCGCTTCTGCTCCAGGATGTGGGCCGACCAGCCGGCCGTACGGGCACAGGTGAACATCGACGTGAACATGTGCGCGGGCACCTCGGCGAAGTCCAGCATGATCGCCGCCCAGAATTCCACGTTGGTGGCCAGGACGCGGTCGGGGCGCCGCTCGTGCAGCTCGGCGAGCGCCGCCTTCTCCAGCGCCTCCGCCACCTCGAAGCGCGGTGCGCCCAGCTCGCGGGCCGTACGGCGCAGGACGCGCGCCCGCGGGTCCTCGGCCCGGTAGACGCGGTGCCCGAAGCCCATCAGGCGCTCGCCCTTGTCGAGCGCGGACTTCACATAGCCCTCGGCGTCACCCGTGCGCTCGATCTCCTCGATCATGCCGAGGACCCGGGACGGAGCACCGCCGTGCAGCGGCCCCGACATGGCGCCGACCGCGCCGGACAGGGCGGCGGCCACGTCGGCGCCGGTCGAGGCGATGACGCGGGCGGTGAAGGTGGAGGCGTTCATGCCGTGCTCGGCCGCCGAGGTCCAATACGCGTCCACCGCGGCGACATGCCGCGGGTCCGGCTCGCCGCGCCAGCGGATCATGAAGCGCTCGGTAATGGACCGAGCCTTGTCGATCTCCTTCTGCGGCACCATGGGCCGCCCCTGGCCGCGCGCGGACTGGGCGACGTACGACAGGGCCATGACCGCGGCCCGCGCGAGGTCGTCACGGGCCTCCTCGGCGTCGATGTCGAGCAGCGGGCGCAGCCCCCACACGGGCGCGAGCATGGCCAGCGCGGACTGCACGTCCACCCGGATGTCGCCGGAGTGCACGGGGATGGGGAAGGGCTCGGCGGGCGGCAGCCCGGGGTCGAACCGGCCGTCGACCAGCAGGCCCCATACATTGCCGAAGCTCACATGCCCGACCAACTCCTCGATGTCGACACCGCGATAGCGCAGTGATCCGCCTTCCCGGTCGGGTTCGGCGATCTCCGTCTCGAACGCGACGACTCCTTCGAGCCCGGGTACGAAGTCGGACATGCGGCGGCTCCTCTTGATCCTGTCGATGCTCGCGGCGGTACGGCACTCCGGTCATGCCCCGTCACCGGAGTGCGCACCCTGCTCCATTCGGACCAGTCATTCTCCCGGCATGTGGACATGTCAGAGAGCGTGAGATGCCGCACACGCCGGCGAAAGGCACCCTGCACGGCGCCTTCCCGGGCACTGCAAGGATGTGCGGGTGCGAGAACCACAGGACGACCAGCGGGACCGGCCCGACCCGGCCGCCATGCGCCGGCGCTACCGGTCGACGGGAATGACCGAGGACGACCTGGCGGCCGAGCCGTACGCGCAGTTCACGCGCTGGTTCGCGGACGCGGTCGCCGCGGCCGAGGGCGGCGTCATCGCGGAGCCCAACGCCATAGTGCTGTCCACCGCGGACGCCGACGGCCTGCCCAGCTCGCGCACGGTCCTGCTCAAGGGCTACGACCGGCGCGGATTCGTCTTCTTCAGCAGCTACGAGTCCCGCAAGGGCCGCGCGCTGGCCGCCAACCCGCGGGCCTCGCTGCTCTTCCCCTGGCATCCGATCGCCCGCCAGGTCATCGTCGGCGGCGACGTTACCAGGGTGTCGCCGGAAGAAACCGCCGCCTATTTCCGCAGCCGCCCCTACGGTTCGCAGATCGGCGCGTGGGCGAGCGAGCAGTCCAGCGTCGTCGCCTCCCGTGCGGTGATCGAGAAGCGCTACGCGGAATCGGCCCTGCGCTGGCCGGAGGGCACCGAGGTGCCGGTGCCGCCCTTCTGGGGCGGCTTCCGCGTCGAGCCGGCCACCGTCGAGTTCTGGCAGGGCCGGGAGAACCGGCTGCACGACCGGCTGCGGTACGTACGCGTGGCGGACGGCTGGTCCGTGGAGCGACTGGAGCCGTAGCGCGGCGGGGCGGGCGTGACGCCAAAGGCACGGCACGTTGCCACGGCGGCGCCGCCCCGGCATGTTGTCCCGGCACATTGCCGCGGGTCCGCCGTCCGTGAACGCGAACGACCCGCGGGCTGCTCCCCGGAGCCTTTGACGGCTCCGAGCACCGGCCGGACAAGTCCGACGAGCCCGCGGGTCGGGTGAACTGCGTGGGATTGGCGCGCATCGCGCACGCCCAGTGCGCGGTGCTAGCCCGCAGCCACCTCACGTGTCCGACTGCAACTCATGCTTCAGACCACCTCCCTTCGTGTGTGCCGCAACAGTAAGAAACCCAGGAGAGCCGCACAACCGATTTATGCAAAAAGCGTGTGACGCAGCCCACACGAGGGTTGAATGTTGCGACGTGCAGCCTTTCGATGCGCAACCGAAACCGCTGGGCAACAGCAGCGGCGATGACGACACCGACGGCACGGCGGGGGCTCAGGCCCCTGCGGGAGCCGAGGGGCACGAGGGTGACGAGCAGCTGCTCGCGGCGCTGCTCGACGGCATGGAGGCGGGTCTGTGCGCCTTCGACCGCACAGGGGTGATCACGCACTGGAATGCCGAGGCGGCCAGGATCCTCGGCTGGACCGCGGACGACGCCGTCGGGCGGCATGGCTTCGCCGGCTGGGCGGCCCGCTCCTCCGACGCGGCGGAGGCTGAGGAAAGGCTGCTGGGGGCGATGGACTCCGCCGGCCGTCAGGTGCACGAATTCGCCCTGCTGACCAAGGACGGCCGCCGGGTGCTGGTGCGCACCCAGTCCGCGGCGGTGCAGGGCGCGGACGGGCGGCCCGCGGGGGTCTACTGCGCCTTCTCCGAGGTGCATGTGCAGATCGACCTGGAGCGTTCCATCGCGCTCAGCGAGGCGCTGTTCACGGACGCGTCCTGGGGCGTGGTGCTCATAGACGCCGATCTGCGGCCGGCCGTGGTCAACGCGAAGGCCGCCCGCCTGCTCCAGACGGGCCGGGAGGAGGTGCTCGGGCGTCCGCTGGGCAATCTGCTCACCCAGGGCGTGGAAGAGCTGGAGAACGCGTTGCAGCATGTGCTCGCCGAAGGCGCGCCACCGGCCACCGCCGACCTGTGGCTGGCGCTGAGCGCGGACCAGGAGAACCGGCGGCGCTGCTGGCGCAGCGGATTCGTCCGGCTCGGCTCACCGCTCGGCGAGGAGCCGGTGCCGCTGGGCGTCGGCTGGCTGTTCATCGACATCACCCGGCAGAAGGCGACGGAAACCGACAACGCCCAGGTCAGGTTCCGCTACCAGCAGCTGCACCGCGCCGACCGGGCGGCGGCCGAGTGCGGCACCGCACTGGACGCGGCGGCGCTCCAGCTGGACTTCGCGCTGGCGGGCTTCGCCGACCACGCGCTGCTCGACCTCGCCGACGGCGCCGAGCGCTTGGTGCGGATCGCGGCCACCCCCACGGGCGAGCCGGGCCCGTGCGAGCTGACGCCAGGCGCGGCGGAGAGCGGCATACCGGTGGGCTACCCGCTCGCCCACCCGGCGCTTCAGGCGCTGGAGCGGATCGGCACCGTACGGACCAGTTTCGGGCCGCCGCCCGCGGCGGAGGAGGCCGCCGGCGCCCGGATCGACGAATGGGCCGCGGCCAGGCGCTGGCCGCCGGGGACCGTACACGGGCTGGTCACGGTGCTGCGCAGCCGCGGCCGCACGGTCGGGGCGCTGACCTTCCTGCGCGGCTCGGGGCGCCGCCTCTTCGACCGCGCCGACGCGGCCTATGCCGAGGACGTGGCCGCGCGGGTCGCGATGGCGCTCGACCTGGCCGGGCTCGCGGGCGAGCGGTGATCCCCGCGGGGGAGCGGCGACCACGGAGGGGTGCCGCGGAGTGGGTGAGGCGCGGCGGTTGCCGCGGGGCCGGGGAGGCGCTCCGACGTGCCGGGGGCCCGGTGAGGCGACGCAGAGTGCCCCGAGCCACGTGAGGCGCGGCAATTAGCCGCGGCTTCAGTGGCGGAAGAAGATCCGGTCGCGGTACTGCTCGAAGATCCGGCCGTTCCAGTCGTGACCGCCGTCCACGTTGCCCGAGCGCAGCATGGGCGGGGTGATGCCGCGCTCGGCGAGGTCGGTGGCCGCGGTGGCGACGACGGCCTGCATCAGGGCGCTGGTGACGACGGTGGAGGCCGGGCCGAACGGCGCGGGAATGGCGTCGTCCGACAGTTCGGCGTCGCCGACCGCGATCTTGGAGTCCAGCACGATGTTGCAGTGGTCCTTGAGGAAGGTGCCCGACACGTGCCGGGAGCTGGTCTGCTCGCTGTAGGCGACCGAGGTGACGCCGATGACGGTCAGGCCGAGCGCGCGGGCATTCTGCGCCATCTCCACCGGCAGGGAATTGCGGCCGGACAGCGAGATCACGAACAGCACGTCGCCGCGCTGGACGGGACTGGTGTCCAGGACCACCCCGGCCAGGCCGTCGACCCGCTCCAGGGCGCTGCCGAGCGTCGCGGGCATGACGTCCACGCCGACGACGCCCGGGACGGCGAGCAGGTTGATCAGGGCGAGGCCGCCGGCCCGGTAGACGACGTCCTGGGCGGGCAGCGAGGAGTGCCCCGCGCCGAAGACGAAGACCCGCCCGCCGGAGGCGATGGCGTCCGCGACCGCGGTCGCGGCGGCCTTGATGCCGGCCGCCTCCTCGTCTCGGACCCGGCGCAGCAGCCCGATAGCGGCGTCGAAATACCGGTCGGCCAGGTCCTCGCGGGGCTCAGTCATGCGGATCACCGTGGTGCCAGGGCGCGGCCGGTGTCAAGAAATCGGCGGGGGCGGAAGGCCCATTCGCCCCGCGCCGCGGCCGGGGCGGTGCGATCGTCCACGATGTGGACGCTCGGGGGACGGCGGGTGAAGTCGGTCACCGTGTGCTCCCGGGGGCGGGCGGACGGGCTTCGTGGCCGCTCAGGGTCACGGCGGGGTCCCGTCCCCGGATTTTCCGGTCCGCAGGGGGCTCGCGGCGACGGGCCGTGAGGAGCGCGGCCGCTCGCAGCGGGGCCGGTTGTCGGTGCGATGCGTCAGAATTGTTCTCAGGGCCACGCACGAATGAACGAGGGGCGCGCATGTCCGGACTGATCGACACGACGGAGATGTATCTCCGCACCATCCTGGAGCTGGAGGAGGAGGGTGTGGTCCCTATGCGCGCCCGAATCGCCGAGCGGCTCGACCAGAGCGGCCCGACGGTCTCCCAGACGGTGGCGCGGATGGAGCGGGACGGGCTGCTGCATGTGGCCGGTGACCGCCATCTGGAACTGACCGAGGAGGGGCGCCGCACCGCCACCCGCGTGATGCGCAAGCACCGTATCGCGGAGTGCCTGCTGGTCGATGTGATCGGGCTGGAGTGGGAGCACGTGCATGCCGAGGCATGCCGCTGGGAGCACGTGATGAGCGAGGCCGTGGAGCGACGGGTGCTCGAGCTGCTTCGGCACCCCACGGAGTCGCCGTACGGCAACCCGATCCCGGGCCTGGAGGAGCTGGGCGAGAAGGGCGAGGCCGATCCGTTCCTTGAGGACGGCATGGTCAGTCTGAACGACCTCAAGCCCGGTGCGGGCTCGACCAGCGTGGTCGTCCGCAGGATCGGCGAGCCGATCCAGACCGACGCGCAGGTGATGTACACGCTGCGGCGGGCCGGTGTGCAGCCGGGCGCCGTGGTGAGCGTGACCGCCGCTCCTGGAGGTGTGCTGGTCGGCAGCGGTGGCGAGGCCGCCGAGCTGGACGCGGAGGTCGCCTCGCACGTCTTCGTGGCCAGGCGGTAGGACACCGGCCGGCGATCAGCCCGCACACTGGCCGGCGAAGAGCCGGCAGCTAGGACGAGGGGCCGCCCCGGCACCGTGCTGACGGTGCCGGGGCGGCCTTTTCCCTCCCTCGTCCCTCCCCATGGAGACCCCCACGGAGGAGCCGGGACCCCGAGCTTCCCGGTACCTCCCCGCGACCCGCTTCCCCTTCGCGCCGCGCCCCGCTGAAGGTCTCCCCTCGGCCCGGGCCGTCAATCCCTGGGTGTTGTCACTCGAACGAGCGGTGTTGGGCGCGTGAGCCGCTTGTTCGAATAGAAGTTCGATAGCGTGGATCGAGAAGACACGAGGAGACGACACCAGGACAAACGACGACCCGTAGGAAGGGGGTGCGGCACATGAAGCAGTACGTGGACCGGCACACGACCCGGCGTTTCGAGGTCACGGGAGCGGGCGGGATACGCCTCGCGGCCTGGGACTACGCGGCGGCGGCCGTCGCGGGCGCCGCGGCGGAGCCGAGGGCCGGCGCCCGGCCCGGCCAAGGGGCCGCTGCGTTCCGGCGCGGAGCCGCTGCCGGCGCCCGTCCCGGACCCGGACTCGGGCTCGGGCTCGCCGGCACGGGAGCCGCCGGCCCCGGAGCCGAGGAAGGCGGCCGCCCCGGTGTGCTGCTACTGCACGGGCTGCTCGGCCGCGCCTCGCACTGGGCGGCGACCGCGCGCCGGCTGGCCCCCCGCTATCGGGCGCTCGCCCTCGACCAGCGCGGTCACGGCCGCAGCGAGCGGCCGGAGGGCCCGTACGCCACGGAGGCCTATCTCGCCGACGCGGTCGCCGCCGTCGAGCAGCTCGGCCTCGCCCCGGTCACCGTGATCGGCCACTCCATGGGCGCGCTCACGGCCTGGCAGTTGGCGGCCCACCGCCCCGACCTCGTCGCCGCGGTCGTCATCTGCGACATGCGGGCCGCCGCGCTGGGCGAGGCGGGCCAGCGCGAGTGGGAGGACTGGACGCGGTCCTGGCCGCTGCCCTTCGCCACCCTCGGGGACGCGCGCCGCTGGTTCGCGGAGCAGGACCCCTGGGCCGACCCGCCGGATCCGGTGCGCGGCGAATTCTTCGCCGAGGTCATGGTGGAAGGCGACGACGGGTGGCGCCCGCAGTACGCCCCGCGCCATCTGCTGCGATCCCGCGACCCGTGGATACGTGACGCGCACTGGGACGAGCTGGCGGAAGTCGCCTGCCCCGCGCTGGTGGTGCGGGGGCTCGGCGGGGAGCTGGGGCGGGCGGAGGCCCAGGAGATGGTGCGAGTGCTGCCCCGCGGGCGTTACGCCGAGATCCCCGACGCCGGCCACCTCGTCCCGTGGGACCAGCCGGAGGCGTGGTGCGACACGGTGGAGCGGTTCCTCCGGGAGGTGGTGCGGGAGCCGGAGCGCGCGGCACCGGCCTGACAGCGGCAAGGCGGGCCTTGCGGGAGTGCGGGGGCGACAGGAGTGCGGGACTTGCGTGTGGGTGGTGTGAGGGCTCGGTGATAAATGGCGGTGGCGATGGGCGGTGCGGCGGCAGGGTGCTGAAGGGCGGCAAGTCCTGGCGCGGGCCTGGGGGCTGGGCGGCCGGTTCGCGGGGGCTCGCCGCAGGTCGGCCCGGTCGGCGCGCACACGCTGTCGCGGCCTGCTGGTAGCTTGCCGTCGCTGGATTCTTATCGCGTCATGGGGGAGCACAGTGCGTCTTACGTTCACAAGAGCGGGAATCGCCGCGGTGGCGGTCGCCGCCGCGCTGGCGCTGAGCAGTTGTGGCAGCAGCGGCGACGACGGGACGAAGCAGCCGACGGCGAGCACCACCGCGAGCCCGACGGGCGGTCAGCCGGCGCCGACCACGGCCGCCGCGCCGGAGCCGACGGCCACCACGACGACGCCGGTGGAGTCGGCGGCGACCGGTGACGGCACGCAGACGGTGGAAGGCGTGTGGCTCGCGACGCAGGGCTCGACGAAGGTGCAGCTCGTCCTCGGCAAGGGCAAAGCGGCCCTGACGAGTACGCACCTGTGCGGGGGCGGCTATGCGGACACGGACGGCATCGCGCTGACGCTGACCTGTATGGACGGCGACACGGAGCGCACCACCGGCCACGGCGTGCTCGCGGCCGACGGCCAGACGCTCACCGTGCAGTGGACCGACGGCCCGACCGATGTCTTCTCGCGCACCGGACTGCCCAGCAGCTGACCGTATCGACGGTGCCAACGGCCGTACGCCACGCTCCTTTGGCGGCCGGGCGCGTCCCGATCGTGTCATGGCCGCGCTACAGATGTGTAGCGGTGGCGGGGCTTGCGAAGCTACTACTGCAATCGCGGCGCCGGTGCGCTAGCGTCCCTCGGGCGGGCGAGAGACCCGCGCATGCCGAAGACAACGGGGAGGCTAGATATGTCCATCCATGGCGCTGATATTCAGCAACTGCGGGACCTGTCAACCAAGTTCAGCACGGAGGCGGGCAACCTCGGTACGCTGATCGGGCACCTGCAGACGGCGACGAGCAGCAGCGAGAGCTACTGGAAGGGTCCGGCCGCGGAGCGCTTCCGCAGTGAATGGGCACAGCTGAAGCCCACCTTCGACAAGTTCGTCGCGACCCTGCACGACGCCCAGAAGTCCGCCGGTACGAACGCGGACAACATCGAGGCCGCCACCCGCTGAGCGCGCAGCCCGTACGCACGACGGCGTACGGAATGCGCCAGGGGCCGGACCCGGGAACACCCCCGGGTCCGGTCCCTTTGTCCTGCCCGTGAGTCCCGTTCAGTCCGGGCCCACCGCCTGGATCTGCACCAGTTCCCCGCCCCGCACCAGCAGTCCGCGGCCGGTGGGGCCGCCCCCAACGTCGCGCGGCAGCCGGACGTTGAAGAGGTCGCCCTCGGTCGAACCCTGCGGGGCCAGCAGCAGGCCGTTGCGCGAGCGCCGCGCCTCCACCAGGAAGCCGCGGTATTGCGAGCCCATCTGGTCGGCGGACCCGGCGGCGATCAGCGCGTGGTCACCGTCGAGTCCGGACTTCACGACGCCCTCCAACGCGGCGTCCAGCGGAGTGTCGTAGATCAGCTCGCCGTCGTCCACGACGACCACGTACGGCCCGCCCGCCGCCTTCGCCGTCAGCTCCCTGAGGTCGTCCTGGCTCGCGTCGGCGCCCAACAGGCCCAACACCCCGGGCCCACCGGCGAGGTCGCGCAGCGGCGAGCGGCGCGGGGTGACCAGCACCACCGGCACCCCGTTGGCCAGCACCGAGCGGGCCGCGGTGATCAGCGTCGTGGACCGGCCCGACTTCTGCGGGCCGGCGATCACGAAGCCGGGGCCGGACTCCTGCAAGTCGACGCCCAGCGGCATCAGTTCGTCGCCGCCCACCCCGAGCAGCGCCCACAGCGGGGACGGCGGGGCGAAGCCCGGTTCCAGCGCCATCGCTTCCGCGGCCGTGATGCGCGGCGGCAGCGCGTCCACCCGCATCGGCCGGGTGCGCCTCGGCAGTTGGCGGTAGCGTTCCGCGGCGCCGCGCCCGATCCGTTGCAGCGCCTCGACCTGCGCCTGCCCGGACGGCTCCGGTGCGAGCAACGCGATCTGGCTCTCCTGCACCCCGCGGTCGGTGGGCCGCAGCGCCCGCCCCGAGGGCATGGCCTTGGGCACCTCGCGGGCCGAGAGGCCGCCGGTGGTGTAGTCGTTGGGGTCGGCCATCCGCAGGATCAGCTTGTCGGCGAAGACCGAGGAAATCTGTCCGTTGAAGCCCGAACGGTCCGCGGTCATCACGACCTTGAGGCCGGCCGCCGCGCCCTCCCGGAAGAGCCGGTTGGCGCCCTCGATCAACTTGCCGTAGTTGTAGGCCTCGAAGGTGGACGTGTAGCCCTCCCAGTTGTCGAGCAGCAGCACCATCCACGGCAGCCGCTCCTCCGGCGTCGCCGCCAGAGCCCGCTGCTCGGCCGCGCTGGACGCCCCGCGCACGGCGAGGAGTTGCTGCCGCCGCGACACCTCGCCCGACAGCCGGTCGAGCAGCCGTGCCAGGCGCTCCGGCTGGTCCCGGGTGACGACGGCGCCGCAGTGCGGCAGACCCACCAGCGGGAGCAGGGCGTTGGCGCCGCAGTCGATGCCGTAGAGGTGCACGTCCTGCGGCGACGTGTCACGGGCAAGCGAACCGGCGAACGTACGCAGCGCGGTGGACCGGCCGGAGCGCGGACCGCCGACGATCAGCACGTGCTCGCCGTGCACCACGTCCACCGCCAGTGGCGCCCTGGCCTGCTGCGCGGGCAGGTCGGTGAGCCCGTACGCGACCGGTGCCACGTCCTGCCATGCCCGACCGGAGCCCGAGCCCGAGCCCGAGCCCGAGCCCGAGCCGGCGCCCGAGCCGGCGCCCGCGAGCGCGGCACCCCCCGACGCCCCCGCCCCGCCCGACGGAGCCGCCACCTCCTCCACCGTCACATGCTCGGGCAGCGGGTCCAGCCACGGCTTGCGCGGTGCCGGCAGCCCCAGCAGCGCCGCCGCGTCCGCGATCGCGTCCACGAGCACCGCCAGGTCGGTGACCATGGTGCCGTCGTCCGCGTCGTCGTCCGCCCCGCGCGGTAGCGGACGCCCGAGCGCGGCCCAACCCAGCCCCTGCACAGCAGCCTTGGCACGCTGCTGCCCCCGCGCCGGACGGCGCCCGCCGATCCGCGCCGACTGCACGCCGACCAGCGACTGGGCGCCGGAGCGCACATAGGCCCGGCCCGGCGTGGACTTGGCGATGGCGCCCGAGTCGGGGGCGTCGATGACGTCCCGGGACTCGTCCGCGTCGGTGACCCGCAGCGCGATGCGCAGATTGGTGTTGGCGCGGATGTCGGCGCTGACCACACCGGCCGGGCGCTGTGTGGCGAGCACCAGGTGCACGCCCAGCGACCGTCCGCGCCGGGCGATGTCGACCAGTCCGGCGACGAAGTCCGGGAGTTCGGCGACCAGCGAGGCGAACTCGTCGATGATCAGTACCAGCCGCGGCATCGGCTCCAACTCGGGCCGCAGCCGCCGCGCGTCGTTGTAGTCCTCGATGTCCTTGGTGCCCGCCCCGAAGAGGATCGTCTCGCGGTGGTGCAACTCGGCGGCCAGCGAGGCCAGGGCGCGCTCGGTCAGGTGCGCGTCGAGGTCGGAGACCATGCCCACGGTGTGCGGCAGCCGGGCGCAGTCCTGGAAGGCGCTGCCGCCCTTGTAGTCGATGAGCACGAAGTTGAGCGCGTCGGGGCGGTTGACGACGGCAAGCGAGGTGATGACCGTCTGCAGGAGTTCGGACTTGCCGGCGCCTGTGGTGCCCGCGACCAGGGCGTGCGGGCCGTCCCTGCGGATGTCCAGCACGAAGGTGCCGTCCGCGCCGACGCCGATGGGCGCCGCGGTGCTCGAACCGCCGCGCCGCCAGACCTCGGCGACGTCCTGCCCGGTCGGGTCCGGCATGCCGAGCAGGTCGAGGAGCCGGGCCGAGGTGGGCAGCGCGCTGTCGGCGTCGTCGCGGCTGACGTCGCGGACCGGGGCGAGGGACCGGGCCACCAGTTGGCACCAGTCGCCGCCGACCTGGTCGGCGAGGATGTCGCCGAGCACCTCAAGTCCGGCGCCCCGTAGATGCACCCGGCCGCCGTCGTGCGGTGCCCAGCACACCGCGGCCCGCACCTCCTCGGGAAGCAGCCGCTCGTCGGCGTCCAGACACAGCGCGAGGATCCCGAACCGCGGCCCCTCCTGGAGCAGTTGCGGTACGCCGGGGGTGCGCCGCAACAGCCGGGCACCGTCCAGCACCACCAGGACGTACGGGTCGGGTCGCAGCCGGCCGCCGCCGCCCGCGGACAGGGAGTCGGCCTTGCGGCGGTCCAACTCCTGGAGCAGTTCGGTGATCCGGCGGCCGGTCGCCTCGCCGTCGGTGCCGACCAGCGCCACGCAGTCCTGGCCCTGCTGCGGTGCCAGGTGCGGCAGCCAGTGCGCCCAGCCCCACGCCTGGCCGGCGTCCGGCTCCGACGACAGCAGCACCATCGACAGGTCGCGCGGGCTGTGCAGGACGGCTGCCTGCGCGACCAGCCAGCGTGCGGTGGCCAGCGCCCTGTCACGTACTCCCGCCACTCCGACGACCCCGATCTCGGGCAGCGGGAGCGGCACCGGCACGTCGTTGACCTGCGGCGGCACCGGGTGCGGTGCGCCTTCCGGCAGATGGCCCGCCGGCAGCAGCTCGATGTCGGCGGGCAGGTCGGCGACGCCGATCCGCAGCCGCAGCGCGTCCGGGTCGGTGAGACGCCGCTCCCACAGCCGCCGTCGCGGGCCGGTCGCGAAAAGCAGGATCTCCGCGGCGTCGGGGAATGCCGCCCGCCGCTCCGCCCGATCGATCAAACGGGCGCCCTCCAAGGTGATTTCGTGAGCGGCGAGATCCGCCTTGTACTGCTTCGCGGTATTGCGGTTGCGTTTCTTTCCCTCGCGCGATTCGCTGACCCACTGCCCGATCAGCATCACCGGACTCATCACGCAGAAGAGCAGCATGTACACCTGCTGCACCATGAAATACATCGCGAGCCCGAAAACCAGCGGCACCAGCGCGGCGATGGTCTGGAACCTGGCGGAGTCGGTTTTTCCCGGCGGCTGCGGCACATACAAACGCGGCCTCGGCGGAAGGGATTTGAGCCGCGGCGGGCGGTTGTAGGCCAGGCCGCCCTCGCCCATCGGCGACAGATGCGCGTCGGGCTCGCTCGGCACATCGAGCACCAGTACGCTGCTGCCCGCCCTGACCTGCGCACCCGTCGGCCACTCCCGCTCACCGCCGACCGGCTCGCCCTCCAGCGTCAGTCCGGCGTCCGGCTCCGCAGCCAGCGTCACGCGGCCGTCCGCGCCCACCGACACCCGCGCCGCCAGCGCGTGGAGCGCCGGGTCGTCCGGTACGGAGACGGTGCAGCGCTGCCCGGAGCCGACGGTCGCCGTGCCGAGCCCGAGACGGGCCACCCGGCCGGCGCCAGGACCCGCGCACACCCGCAATTCGTAGCGCCCCGACGGCTCTCCGGCGCGCATGAAAGGACCGATCGAGTCGTCCACGGTGACACGCATGCCGTCCCGCAGCACAGCGACGGCAGGTGCCCGCGGGTCGCAGCCGACCCCGTCGGCCCACAACCGAGCGGGCTCGTCCGACGGTTGCCGCATCCCGGGGAAGGCCACGACCGTGCCCCCGCCGAATCGGTCGCCCGCAGGCGGCTGTTCGACTCCGGTGGCCCTGGCCAGCGCCGCGGCGACATCCCCGGCGCTCGCGCTGTCGTCCGCCGTGATCACGACGTCCTGTGCCTCGACACCCTGCTGTACGACCGTCACGGTCACCCGCATGGGACGTTCCCTCCCCGTCGCGGCCGGCCCCGCCGGACCCCGTGTCCCGGCCCCGCCCGAGCCCGCGCAGCTGTCCATGGAGGCTATCCGCCCCCCGAAACATCACGTAACCCCCTTTGACGCGAGGCCGATGTGAGCAATTGGTGAACGTATCGGCGATACCGCCCGCCAACCGGCGTAGCAGCACGGTCCACTCTCGCCGTTGCCCGCGCGGCAGGCGTGCGGAACTGTTGCACGGCTGTGCCCGGCCTGTCGCGCAAGACTCCTTGAGGGGGTTTATCCGGCGCTGATAGCGTGCCGTGACTTGACATCGGCAACGGGGCGACGCCGGAACGGAATGCGGCTGCCATCCCCCGAAGACCGATTTCGACGCACGCAGGACTACGGGGGCAGTCACGTGAGGACCAGGGATCGTTCGAGCGCCGGCGGCGGTGCGGGCCGGCCGGCAGGCGTACCCGCACCGGCACTTGGCGTGCCCGGCGGTGAACGCCTGCCGGTGGCGCCTCGGGAGCGCAAGCCCGCGCTGGCCGCCCTCGCGGTACTGCTCATCCTGCTGGGCGCGCTCGGTGCCACCTTGATGGTGGTCAGGGCGGGCAACAAGGTCTCCTACGTCGAGATCACCCAGCCCGTCGCGGCCGGCGACCAGATACCGGACACCGCGATCCGCGAGGTCATGCTCTCCGACGACTCCGGTCTCGGCCTGATCCGGTGGGAGCAGCGCGGCGACCTGACCAGGAACTACCGGGCCGCGGTCACGCTCGTCCCGGACTCGATCCTCTCCAACCAGATGATCACCACCAAGGACAACGTCCTCACGGCGGGCAAGTCCCTCGTCGGACTGTCGCTCAAGGACGGGCAGTTCCCCAAGGGCGGCATCAGCGTCGGCGACACCGTGGCCGCCTACGTCGTCGGCAACGACGCGGCGAAGAGCCAGAACAGCGGGACGTCCAACGGGACTTCGGGGGACGCGGCAGGCACCCCGCGCGACACGCTGATCAGCAACCGGCTGATTGTGAAGTCGATCAGCGGCGACAGCTCCGACCTCGGCACCGGCGACACCAACGTGACGGTGATCGCCGACACCGCGGACGTCGGCCCGCTGACCATCGCGGCCTCCGCCAGCAACGTCGCACTGGTCCGCGTCCCGCCCGCCGGCGGGAACTGAGCGAGCGGCGGACCCACGTCATGGCACTCATCGCCATCGCCGCGGACAAGGGCTCACCCGGCGTCACCACCACGGCACTCGCGCTCGCCGCGGTGTGGCCGCGCCGCGCCCTGCTCGCCGAGGCCGACCCCGCGGGCGGCGACCTCGTCTACCGCTCGCGCGCCGCGCACGGCGGCGTCCTGGACCCCAACGCCGGGCTGCTGTCGCTCGCCGCGACCGCCCGAAGGGGCCTGGCCGCAGAGCAGTTGTGGGACCACGCGCAGCCGCTCAGCGGCGGACTCGACGTACTTGTCGGCATAGGCAGCGCGGATCAGGCCTCGGGGCTGGCCGGGTTGTGGCCGATCCTCGGCCAGGCCTTCGCCACCCTCGCCGAGTCGCCGAACGGCGCCGCCGACGTGATCGCCGACTGCGGCCGGATCGGCGGCGACACACCGGTGCTCGAGATGCTCACGCACGCCGCCCTGGTGCTGCTGGTCGCCAGGACGGAGGCCGAGCACCTGGCGCGGGTCAGGGACCGGGCCGGTGCGCTGTCCGCCAAGCTGCACGGATCGCAGCGCGGCGGCGCCGCCCTCGGCTACCCGCCGATCGGCGTCGTCCTGATCGCCGACCCGGGCCACAGCGCCCGACTCGCGGCGCAGGCCAACGAGATGCTCGTCGCCTCGCAGATCGCCGCCCGGGTGGTCGGCACCCTCGCCCACGATCCGGCGGGCGCCGAGATGCTGGGCGGCCGCCGGCGCGGCCGGCTCGACAAGTCCCTGCTGATCCGCTCCGCCCGGCAGATCGCCGCCGACGTACCGCAGAGGTACGGAGTCTTCCGATGAGCGAGATCGACCACCAGCTGGTCAAGCGGTTTCGGCAGGACGCCGGCGACCGCATCGCCGAGCAGCGCCGGCTCGACCAGGTGGCCGGCGAGATCGCCATGTCCCCGGAGGACGAGCGGCAGTTCGCGCGGGCGATCATCGCGCAGATCCTGGAGGACTACGCGCGCGCCGAGATCACCGTCGGCCGCACCCCGCCCGACGCGCTGGCCGAGGAGGCCTACGCGGCGGCCGTGCACGCGGCGCTCTTCGGCGTAGGCCGGCTGCAACCGCTCCTGGACGACCCGGAAGTGGAGAACATCGACATCAACGGCTGCGACCAGGTCTTCGTCGGTTACGCGGACGGCCGCGAGATCCAGGTCGAGCCGGTCGCCGAGACCGACGAGGAACTCGTCGAGCTGATCCAGGTGCTGGGCGCCTACTCCGGCCTGTCCTCGCGCCCCTTCGACACCGCCAACCCGCAACTCGACCTGCGGCTGCCCGACGGTTCCCGGCTGTCCGCCGTCATGGACGTGACGCGCCGCCCCGCGCTGTCCATCCGGCGTGCCCGGCTCGGCAAGGTCTTCCTCGCCGACCTGGTCGGCAACCACACGCTGACGCCGGAGTTGGGCAGCTTCCTGTCGGCGGCGGTGCTGGCCCGCAAGAACGTGATGATCGCCGGGGCCACCAACGCGGGCAAGACCACGCTGCTGCGGGCGCTGGCCAACGTCATCCCGGCCCAGGAGCGCCTGATCACCGTCGAGCGGGCCCTGGAGCTGGGCCTCGACCAGTTCCCCGAACTGCACCCCAACGTGGTGGCGTTCGAGGAGCGGCTGCCCAACTCCGAGGGCCAGGGCGCCATCTCGATGGCGGAGCTGGTGCGCCGCTCGCTGCGCATGAACCCCTCCCGGGTCATCGTCGGCGAAGTGCTGGGCGACGAGATCGTCACCATGCTCAATGCCATGTCGCAGGGCAACGACGGGTCGCTGTCCACCATTCACGCCAACAGCTCCGCCGAGGTCTTCAACCGCATCTCCACCTACGCGCTCCAGGCGCGCGAAAGGCTGCCGGTCGAGGCTTCGCAGATGCTGGTCGCGGGCGCGATCGACTTCGTGGTCTTCGTCCAGCGCCGCAACGACTACCAGCACGGCGGCACCCTGCGCCGCGTCGTCACCTCGGTCCGCGAGGTCAACGGCGTCGACGGCAGGGTCCTTTCCAGCGAGGTCTTCGCCCAGGGCCGCGACGGTGTGGCGATGCCGCACGCGCCGCTGTCCTGCCTCGACGAACTCCTCGCATGCGGCTACCAGCCCACGGGGGTGTGGCGGTGATGACCGGAGTCCTCTCCTTGTCCGTGATGTACGGACTTCTCGCCGGAGCGCTGGCCGGCGGCGGTGTGGCGCTCCTCGTGGTCGCGCTCCGCGGCTGGGCCCCCAAACCCGAGGCGGCGGGCCGGACGTCCGCCGACCGCGCCTCTGAGCTGGTCCGCTTCCTGTCGCAGCGCGGCTCGGTCGCCGCGGTGGCCGGGATCGCCGTCATGGCGCTGACCCGGTGGGCCGTACTCGGGATCGCGACGGCGCTGCTGGTCTTCACCTGGGACCGGCTCTTCGGCGGCGCCGCGGACGAACGCGCCGCGATGAAGCGCGTCGAGGCCCTCGCGTCCTGGACCGAGTCGCTGCGCGACACCATCGCCGGAGCGGTCGGCCTCGAACAGGCCATCCCCGCCTCGGCCCGCGCGGCGGCCCCCGCGCTGCGCTCCCATCTGGAGTCGCTGGTGGACAGGCTGCGCTCGCGCACCCCGCTGCCCGACGCGCTCCAGCACCTCGCCGACGAGATCAACGACGCCTCCGCCGACATCATCATCGCCGCCCTGATCCTCAACTCCCGGCTGCGCGGCCCCGGACTGCGCGACGTCCTGGGCGCGCTGGCCAAGTCCGCCCGCGAGGAAGTGGACATGCGGCAGCGGGTGATGGCGCAGCGGGCCAGCACCCGGCGCAGCGTACAGATCGTCGTCATCGTCTCGGTGGTCGTCGTCCTGGCCCTGGCGATCTTCAACCGCAGCTTCGTCGAGCCGTACGGGACGCTGGTCGGCCAGCTGGTGCTGGCCGTCGTGTGCGCCCTCTTCGCCGGCGGCTTCTGGTGGCTGCGCAGCCTGTCGAAGGTCGAGACGCCGGCCCGCTTCCTGGTCCACTCGCCCGAACCGCACTCCCAGCGCCAGGAGGTGGGACACCGATGAACGTCATCGCACTCGCGGCACTGCTCGGCGCCGTCACCGGACTCGGCGTCTTCGCCCTGATCAGGGCGCTCGCCCCGGGCCGCCCCAGTGCCGCGGCCACCATCGCGGAGATCGACGCGTTGCGGGCGGCCGGGCCCGCCTCGGGACCCGCACCGCGGGCGACGGACCTGCGCGGCAGGGTAGGGCAGCGGATCGCCGCCTTCTACCTCCGACAGGGCTGGGAGATGCGCTCCCTGCGCGCCGACCTGGCCGTACTGGACCGCAGTTGGGAGGGCTTCCTCGCGACCAAGATCCTGCTGTCCGCCTCCGGGCTGGTCTTCGGGCCCTTCCTCTTCGCCATCGTGTGGCAACTCGGCTTCGGCGTCAGCCCGATCGTGCCGGTCTGGCTCGCGCTGGCCTGCGCGGCACTCTTCTTCTTCCTGCCCGACGTCGAAGTGCGCCGCGACGCCGCCGACAAGCGCAAGGACCTGCGCCGGGTGATCGGCGCGTATCTGGACCTGGTCGCGATGAACCTGGCCGGCGGGCGCGGCCTGCCCGAGGCGCTGATGACCGCCGCCGAGGTCAGCGACGGCTGGGCCCTGGTCCGTATCCGCAGCTGCCTGGCCGACGCCCGGATCACCGGCATCAGTCAGTGGGTCGCGCTCGGCAGGCTCGGGGCGGAGCTCGGCGTGGACGAACTCCAGGACCTCTCCGTCGCGTTGGGCCTCGTCGCCGACGACGGCGCCAAGGTCCGCGAGTCGCTGTCCTCCCGCGCGGAGACCATGCGGCACCGCGAACTCGCCGAGATCGAGGGCTCGGCAGGCGAGAACTCGCAGTCCATGCTCGTCGCGCAGCTCATGCTCGCGGCGGGATTCCTGGTCTTCCTGATCTTCCCGGCCGCCATGCGCATCTTCCAGGCCTGACCGTTCAGCAAGCGTGCAACCCGTCCGCAGCCGTAGTCGCAGCCAGAAAGGAACCGGACCATGAACCGTCCCAATCCCCGTGCAAGAGCGACCGACCCGGTCGTCGCCTTCGTCCGCAGGCGGATCGCCTGGGCCAGGACCGAGGGGCGCAGTGTCGGCGCCTCGGCCGTCGAATGGGTGATCATCTCCGCCATCGTGGCGGCCCTGGTCGCCGGCATCGGCGTGGCCATCAGCAAGGCCCTGGACACCAAGAAGGACAGCGTCACCACCTGCATCGACAAGGCGGCCAAGGACACCGACTGCTGAGCCGGCCACGGACCTACCGAGCCGACGCGACCAGGAGATGAGCTGACGGGGATGAGCAGCCTGCATGCGTTCCGCCGAGCCCTGCGCGGCCGCTTCGCCGCCGCACGCGGGGACAGCGGCGTGGGTCGGCGCACGGCGGACGACCGCGGCATGACCGCGATCGAGTTCGTCTTCCTGACGCCGATCGTCTTCGGAGTCATCTTCCTGACCGTGCAGTTCGCGATGTACTACTTCGCCGCGCACGTCGCGCAGGCTGCCGCACGCGCCGGAGCCCGCGAGGCCCGCGCGCAGGCGGCCGTGCACGACGACTGGAAGGACCGGGCGGCCACCAAGGCGAACGGCTACATCGAACAGCTCGGCGGCAGCCTGCTGACGTCCCACGAAGTCGACGTCGAGCGGGACGGGGACAACGTCAGCGTCGAGGTCGTCGGGCACGTCCCGTCGATCCTCGGCATCGGGATCACCGTGGACGAACGGTCCCAGGGCCCCGTCGAACGCTTCGTGCAGGGCGGGTGAGTTGCCGATGGCGACACTGACCCCCGCGGCCGCCCGGCTGCGGCGCGCGCACGCGGCGCGGGGGGCGGGGGCGGACGCGGGGATCTCGACCATCGAGATCGTGATCCTTGCGCCGCTGCTGATCCTCTTCATCCTGGTGCTCGTCGCCTTCGGCCAACTGGTCGACGGGCGGGGCGCGCTGGACGGCGCCGCACGCGACGCCGCCAGGGCGGGCTCGCTGCAAGGGCAGCGCGACGCCGCCGACCGGGCCGCGCTGCAGGCCGCGACCGACGACCTCCAGGGAATCTGCGACGGCGCGGTCCACATGACCACCGAGGGCACCAACTGGACCCCGGACGGCGGCCGTTACGCCGTCCAGCTGTCCTGCACGGTCCGCGGCCTCGCGGTGGTCGGGCTCGACATCCCCACCACCATGACCAGCCAGTTCGCCGCACCGCTCGACCCCTACCGGAGGTACGAGTGAAGCTCCTGCGCGCACGCTGCGCCGCCGCCACCGGTGCCGATACCGGTGACCGAGGCTCCGGCGCCATCGCGGTCGTCATCTTCGCGCTGCTCTTCATCGCGCTGGCCGCCTTCGTGGTCGACGGCGGCATGACCCTCGCCAAACGCGAGCGCGCCGCTGACCTCGCGGAGCAGGCCGCCCGCGCCGCCGCCCAGGACATCGACGTGGAGGCGCTGCGCGGCGCCCAGGACCTCGGCGCGACCGCACCGATCAACTACACCAACTGCGACGCCGACATCCGCGCCTTCCTGCTGGCCGCGGGCCTCGACACCGACGACGTTAGGGCCTCGCGCTGCGTGGCGCCGACCGACGCCGACCAGGTCACCGTCGAAGTGCGGCTCACCTACCAGCCGATGATGAGCGGCTTCTTCCTCACCGGCGACCAGCACGCCAAAGGGGTCGCCTCCGCCCAGTCGCTGACCCGCTGACCGCGCACGACCGAACACGTAGCACCGACCGATCACGTACCACCGACCGAACGCGTACGTACGACCGATCACGTACGACCGAGAAGGCACGCCACCGGAGCACAGGAAGCAGGGCAGCAAGCGATGGCACGCACGACCGCCACGGGACGCACCCACCCGCAGCACGGACCCGCACAGGCCCGCCCGCCGCGCAGGCGGCGCACGTTCGGCGACGTCGTCCGTGCGCTGGGCGCCTTCGTCGTGCTCGCCGTGCTCGTGATCGGCGTGCCCGGCGCTCTGCTGTACTTCATCGGGTCGCCCTTCCCGCACCATTTCGACTCCGACGTGCTGCGCCAGCCGATCACCACCGAGACCTTCGTCAACTCCCTGGCCGTGGTGGTGTGGCTTGCCTGGGCGCAGTTCACCGCGTGCGTGCTGGTGGAGGCCAAGGCGGCGGTGTCGGGCGTCGGCCTCCCGCACCACATCCCCGCCTCGGGCGCGAGCCAGCTGCTCGCACGGCAGTTGGTCGCCGCGCTGCTGCTGCTCGGTGTGGGCGCCGCGACCCTCACCCCGGGCCTCGCCCAACTCGGCACCCACCACCGGGCCCACCAGGAGGCCAGGCCGGGCCTCGCCGCGACCGCCCAGCAGACCCCCGGGATCCCGCACCAGGCGAAGCCGTCGTCGGTGGCCGCCCCGCAGCACGAGGGCGGTGGCGCCCGTGCCGGCACCGCGCACAGCACCGAACGCGCCCGGCAGGCCACGAAGTTCTACCGGATCCAGCCGCCCGAGGGCCGCCACCACGACTCGCTGTGGGACATCGCGCAGCGGCACCTCGGCGACGGCCGGCGCTACAAGGAGATCTACGAACTCAACAAGGGCCGTGTACAGCCCGACGGTTCGCGGCTGTCCCAGGCCAGCCTGATCCGGCCCGGCTGGGTCATGGAGATGCCCGGGGACGCGCACGGCGGCGACCTGGTCGAGATGCCCGCCGCGGCCCCGCACGTCGCGCACGACGTCCTGCGCTACGCGGAGCACGGCGGGTCCAAGGACACGACGGCGGAAGGCGCCCACGCCGCCCCCGTCCAGCACGAGGTGGAGTCCCCGGCGGCCGCCCCCGCCGCGCCCGCGCCCGTCCCGGCTCCCGCGTCCGCCGAACCCGCACCGGCGACCCCCACCGCCACCGCCAGCGGGCAGGGCGCGCACGGCGGCGGTCTGTCCGCCCTGCCCGAAGCGCTCATCGCCGCCCCGCTGCTGGCAGCGGGCCTGCTCGCCGCGCTCGGCCGCAGGCGGCGCACGACGCTGTGGCAGTCCGTCGCCGAGGGAGTGCTGCGCACCCCCCGCACCCCGGCAGGCCCGCAGGCCGACGCCGCCGACGCGCTGCGCATCGGCGCCGACCCGGACACCGTGGCCTTCCTCGACCGCGGCCTGCGCGCACTGTCCGCCCGGCTCGACAGCGAGGGCCGACAACTCCCCACCGTCTACGCCGCGTGGCTCACCACCGACGAGCTGCACCTCCAACTCGTCTGGCCCGAAGGCCGACCGCCCGCCCCCTGGCAGCTCGGCCAGGACGACACCTTCTGGCGGCTGGCCCGCGCCGCGCTGCCCGAGGACGCCGACACCGCCGCGGCGGCGCCGTATCCGGGCCTGGCCGTCCTCGGCACCCTGGACGGGGCGCTGCTGCTGCTCAACCTCGAAGCCGTGCCCGGCATCGTCTCGCTCAGCGGAGCCAGGACCGACCGGGACGCCGTACTCGCCTCGATCGCGGCGGAGTTGGCGACCAACGGCTGGTCCGACCGGATGACCGTGACGCTGGTCGGCTTCGCCGAGGACCTGACCGCGCTTGCACCCGCCCGCATACGCCACCTCGCCGACGTGCCCGAGGTCATCGAGATCATGGCGGCCGAGACCGCCCAACGCCTCGCCGCACTTCGCAACGCAGGCCAGGACAGCGTCCTCACCGGCAGGACCGGCCAAGCCCAGCACACCCAGTGGGCGCCGCACCTGGTCCTCGTCGCCACCCGGCCCACCGAGGAGGAGGCCGACCGCCTCGCCGAACTCGCCGCGGACGCCGGCCGGCTGGGCATCGGCTACCTCGTCGCCGCCGGCACCACCGCCCTGCCCGGCGCCGCCTGGGAGCTGGACGTCAGCGCGGAAGGCCGCCTCACCGCACCGCTGCTCGGCCTCGACCTGGCCGCGCAGCGGCTCCCCGCCGACCAGTACGCCGCAGTGCTGCGGCTGTTCGCCGACGCGGGCGGCGGCGACGACCCAGAACCCGGCCCCGCCGCACCGCCTTTCATGGTCGACCTCAGCGACCAGGGCCGCCCCGGCATCTACGCCAGGCTGCTCGGCACCTTCGAACTCATCGGTGTGGACGCCCCCTCCGCCGAACGCAGCGCCCTGCTGCACGAGGCGATCGCCCTGCTCCTGCTGCACCGCGAGGGCGTTCACCCACGCGTCCTGGCCTCCGCGCTGTGGCCGCGCGGCGTCACCGAGGACGTACGCGACGCGCTCGTCGACCGGCTCCGCGACTGGCTCGGCACCGACGCGGACGGCTCTGCCCGCATGTCCTTCGACGACACCGGGCGCATCGTGCTGTCCACATCCGTCGTCTCCGACTGGGACGTGCTCCAGACGCTGCACCACGAAGCCGACCGCGGCGCCGCCGCGGGGGACCCGGCCGCCCGCCGCAGGCTGCTCACCGACGCGCTGTCGCTGGCGCGGGGCCGGCTGCTCGAAGACCGTGCGCCCGGGCGCTACGGGTGGCTCGCGCACGAGATCGTGGACGCGCAACACCCCGTCCTCGTCGCGGAGATCGCCCTCGCGCTGTCCGCGCTGCATCTCGACGCGGCCAAGCCCAAGGCGGCGGTCGCCGCGGTGGAGACGGGGCTTGCCGTCGCGCCCGACGACGAGCGGCTCTGGCTCGAACTTCTGCGTTCTGCGCATGCCACGGGGGATCCTGCCCGGGTCGAGGCCGCCGCGGCCTCCCTCCTGGCCCGCGCCCACACCCTCAACGGCCCCTCCCGGGGCCTCCCCCCACGCGTCGAGGCCCTCCTCGACGAACTCCTCCCTCCCTGGCGCGGCCGCCTCGCCAACTAGCCCAGGGGGTGGGCGCGGCCCCCGGCCCCACCGGGCCGCAGGTGGGGACGTAGCAGCACACCCGCAGGGGAAGCGAGCGTCTCAAGTCCGCGCGCGCAGAGCGGACTTCTTGGCTCGGTTGCCGCAGACGTCCATCGAGCACCACCGCCGCGAGCCGGGACGGGAGTGATCGAGGAAGAGGGCGCCGCAGTCCGGTGAGGCGCAGGAGTGCAGGCGGGGGAGGAGCGCGGGGGAGGACGCCAGTTCGAGGGCGTCGCGGGCGACGAGCGCGAGCACGGCCCTCACGGGGTCGTCCGCGCGTCGCCGCAGTTCGCCCTGGGCGGTGAGGTACGGCACGGGCACCTCCGCGGACGCGGCCCGGTTGAGCCGGGTCCTGGCCGCGGTGGCGGGCAGGGCGGGGCCGCCGGGGGCGATGGCCGCGGTGATGACCGCGTACACGGCCTCGCGCAGCGCCCGTGCGGCGAGCACGTCGGGGGCTGAGCGCGGGCCTTCGACCGCCGGGCCGCACTGCCGTACCCACGCCACGAGCGCCGCGGCGTCGGCCAACTCCTCGGTGACGGCGGGAGTTCCGCGATAGCGCAGGGTCCGCAGGAAGTCCAGGCACAGCCGGCCCGAGCCCTGCCGGAAGCGCGGCGGAGCGGTGGTGTCCATCATGCGGCCCAGCCTAACGCCGGAACCGGTTTGACTGGTACGGTCATCGCACCGGTTTAACCGGTTCCCGTGAGTGACGAGTCGGCCTTCGCGCGATGAGGTGTGTCGATGTCCCAGCCCAACGGCCTCGCGGCCGGCGTGGCCGTACCGCCGAAGCGGCAGCCGTCGCAGGAGGGCCCGCCGCGGCGGCTCGTGGTCCTGCTCGCCGTCTCGTGCGGCCTGACCGTCGCCAACCTCTACTACGCCCAGCCGCTGCTCAGCGAACTGCGGCCGTCCTTCCACATCGGCGCGGTCGTCGCGGGCAGCCTGGTCACGGCCACGCAGCTGGGGTACGCGCTCGGCCTGCTGCTGCTCGTGCCGCTCGGTGACGTCACCGAGAAGCGGCGGCTCGCCACCCTGCTGCTCTCCCTCACCGTCGGCGCGCTCGTCCTCGCCGGGGTGGCGCCGGACTTCGCGGTGCTGCTGGTCGCCTCGCTGATCATGGGGTGCACGCTCACCGTCGCCCAGATACTCGTGCCCTTCGCCGCGGACCTCGCGCCCGACGCGAGCCGCGGGCGGGTCGTCGGGCAGGTGATGAGCGGGCTGCTCACCGGCATCCTGCTGTCCCGCACCGTCGGCAGCGTGGTCGCGGGAGCGACGAGCTGGCGGGTGGTCTACCTCGGCTCCGCCGCGCTGATGACCGTACTGACGCTGGTGCTGCGCCGGGCCCTGCCGCCGCGGCCGCCGGCTGCCGCGCTGCGTTACGGGGCGCTGCTGCGCTCCACGGTCCGGCTGCTCAAGGTCCATCCCGCGCTGCGCCGCCGGGCGTTCTACCAGGCCGCGATGTTCGGGGCCTTCAGCGTCTTCTGGACGACGATCTCCTTCGTCCTCACCGCGGCGCCCTTCCACTACGAGCAGTGGCAGGTCGGGCTCTTCGCCCTCGCGGGCGCGGGCGGCGCGCTGATCGCACCGTCGGCCGGTCGGTGGGCGGACCGCGGCCTGGTCCGGCCGATGACGGCTGCCGCCTTCGTCGCCGCGGCGCTCGCCTTCGGCGTGGCGGTGGTGGGGCGGCACAGTGTGCTGGCGCTCGGCGCGGCCGCGGTGCTGCTGGACATGGCCGTCCAGACCACGCTGATCCTCGGGCAGCACGTGGTCTACCAGCTCGACGGCGGCGCCAGGGCGCGGCTGAACAGCGCCTTCATGGCCACCTTCTTCATCGGCGGGGCGGTGGGCTCCCAGGCGGGGTCCGCCGCCTACCACCTCGGCGGCTGGCCTCTCGTGACGGCCTTCGGCGCCGCCCTCCCGCTCCTGGCCCTCGCCACGTCCGTCTCCCGCCGCCGCTGAAGAGCGCACCCCTGGACCCCTGGCACCTCCGGCGCCCCGGCCCTAACCCCGGACCGTGGCCAGGATTTCGGGCAGCCGGTCGAGGAGCCGCGGCGCGACGAGGCGCAGGGAGAGCGCGGCCAGGACGGCGCCGTACATGGCGCCGAGGGGGAGGGCGAGCCAGAGGAGTGCGTGGTGGCCGGTGAGGTGGAGGGCGATGACCGGGCCGAGCACCGGGAGGCACAGCGCCGTCCCGGTGAGCGTGCCGCCGACGACGTTGATCATGACCAGGCCGCTCTGGCCGGGCGCGGCATTGGAGAAGGGGTTGTCGCGCGGCACCGCGTACGGGTACCGCACGCTGGCGAAGCCGCCGGTCGCGACGAGGGCGCCGACGAAGGCGAAGGACAGGCCGAGCGTCTCGGCCAGCGCGTCGACCTGGCCGAGGAACACGGCCGCGCCGGTGGTCACCACCGTGACGTAGGGGACGGCGATCAGGGCGATCGCCAGCGCGCGGCCGCGCAGTTCGAGTTCCGCGTCGCGGCGGTCGGCGATCGTGGTCATGACGGTCCAGAAGGCCGAGCCGTCGAGGCCGAACTGGTTGTACATCTGTATGCCGAGCAGCCCGGCGGCCCACAGGCACTGGTAGACGCTGCCGTGCTGGACCACCGCGACCAGCGGCAGCAGCAGGCCGACCGCGAGCCCGGTGGCGAGCGCGGCCTTGGCGCGCGGGTCGCGCCACATGTAGCAGAACTGCCGCTGCATCACCGTGCCGACACGGCCCGAGGGCAGCCGCAGGCGCAGCCGGGAGCGGCCCTCGGCGCTGTCGCGCGCCGTGGACTGCTCGGGCGCGGCGGCGATCGTGGACGCGTCGGGCGACACCATCAGCCGGTAGAGGCTGCGGTGCCACCAGCGCAGCAGCAGGACGACGGCGACGGCGGTCACGGCGAGCTGCACCGCCGCGAGGCCGTACGCGCCCCGGCCGGCGGAGCGGACCGCGTCGACGGCGGTGGCAGGCGGGATCCAGCGCACCACGGACGCCGCGGACGTGGCCCTGTGCAGCCCGTCGGTGCCCGACAGAGAGCTGAGCCCCAGGTTGACCAGCTGGGCGCCGACCGCGACGAAGACACCGCTGAGCAGGGCCAGGTCGCGGCCCTTGCGGCTGGTCAGCAGCCGGGTGTTGGCCGCGGCTATGGCGCGGGAGAGGGTGACGCAGAAGACCAGGAGCAGGGCGACGGCGAGGACAGCCACGACCACCGCCGCCGTGCCGTCCGCGACCGAGGTGACCGCGCCGGCCCCGAGCAGCAGGGTGAACAGCGGCCCCACGCCGATCAGCGACGAGGCGAGCAGCGCGGTGAGCAGCGGCCGCGGCCGCAGCGGCAGCATCGCCAGCCGGGTCGGGTCGAGGGTGTCGTCGCCGCCGAAGAAGAACAGCGGCATCACCGCCCAGCCGATGGCCAGCACCACCGCGACGGTGACGGAGACCGCGGGCGCGTAGTGGTTGTGGCGCAGCGCGATCATGCCGGCGCCGTTCGCCAGCGCGTAGAGCATCGCCAGCCCGACGCCGACGCACCAGCCGACGGTGCGCCCGCGGGACTGGCGCAGCCCGTTGCGCATCAGGGACAGCTTGAGCCGGACGAAGACGCCGGTGACGGAGGGGGCCGCGGCGGCGGGCGCGGAGATGGCCGCGGTCGCGGGTGGCGGCGTGGCAATGGTCATCGGGAACCACCGCCCAGCCAGTCCAGGTCCTGGGCGGTGCGCCGATCGGCGCCGACCAGGGACAGGAAGGCGTCCTGCAGGGTGGGCGCGGCACCGCGCACCTCGGCGATCGGGCCGTGTGCCACGATGCGCCCCGCGGCCATCACGGCGACCCAGTCGCACAGGCTCTCCACCAGCTCCATCACGTGCGAGGAGAAGACGACGGTGCCGCCGCCGGCCGTATAGCGCTCCAGCACACCGCGGATGACCTGCGCGGACACCGGGTCGACACCCTCGAACGGCTCGTCGAGGAAGAGCACTTCGGGATTGTGCAGCAGCGCGGCGGCCAGGCCGATCTTCTTGCGCATGCCGGTCGAGTAGTCGACCACCAGCTTGTGCCTTGCGGCCGTCAGGTCCAGCACGTCGAGGAGCTGGGCGGTGCGCTTGTCGACCTCCTCGCCCGGCAGGCCGCGCAGGCGGCCGGTGTAGGCGAGCAGCTCCCGCCCGGAGAGCCGCTCGAACAGCCGCAGGCCCTCGGGGAGCACGCCGATCCTGGACTTCACCGAGACCGGGTCGGACCACACATCGTGCCCGTTGACCTGCACCAGCCCGTCGTCGGGCCGCAGCAGGCCGGTGACCATGGACAGCGTGGTGGTCTTTCCCGCGCCGTTCGGCCCCACCAGGCCGATGAAACGGCCCGCGGGCAGGTCCAGCTCGATGCCCGCGACGGCCGCCTGCTCGCCGAAGCGCTTCCACAGCCCGCGCACCCGCACCGCGGGGACGGGCCCTTCGGCCGCCGCGCCCCCCTGCGCCTGCCCGGTGCCACCGGCCGCCCCGTAATACGGCAGGGGCACCCCTCGATCCGCCCGTGCCGGTGTGCTTTCCGACTCCTGTGCCATGTCGCCGCACCCCTCCCCGTGTCCGTACCCGCGCTGGTCCCACGCGTGATGCCACCCTAAGGGGGGCCACTGACAGTGACGGATCGGTGGCGGGAAGCACGGTCGGTGACGACGGGCGGGTCAGCCGGCGCGGGCCGCGGCCGCCTCCCGGCCGCACGCGTACGCCAGCGGGCCCAGCAGCTCCTCCGCGTCCGGCAGCCGGCGGTTGGCGGGGGCCGGGCGGCGGGCCCACTGGGCGCAGCCGCCCGGCAGGGTCCTGGCCGGCGGCGCGACGACCCAGCGGCCCTCGCCGAGCACCGCCAGGTCCAGCGACTCGGGCAGCCAGCCGAGGCGGCGCAGCATCTCGGGGATCTTCGCGCCCGCACCCGGCAGGACGAAGAAGCGCAGGCGGCGCCCCGCGGCGCCGAGCACCGGGCCGAGCGGCAGGTTCATCCGCTCCGTCCTGGCCGGCGCCAGGCAGCCGGCGTCCTCGGAGACGTCGACGGCGTCGAAGGTGGGCCCGGTGGGCAGCAGGACCCGACGACTCCGGCTGCTTCTGCCACATCCGGCGCACCGCGGGGGCGGTGCCGCCGCGGGCCGTCCAGTCCGGCCGGGCGGGGTGTGCGCCGGGCGCGGCACAGCCGGCGGACCCGCAGGAGCAGCGGGGCGCACCGGAGGCATCGGCCTCCAGCCAGACTCCCGGCAGCTCGTCCCAGTGCCGTTCCTCCGCGTGGCGGACCGCCGCGTCGAGGAGCTGACCCGTGAACTGGCCCGGGACTCCGGTGCTGTCTTCCGCGCGCTGCACAACTGCCGCCGTGGTGGGGTGTTACGGGGTGATGTCGCGGCTCATGGCGGGCGCACGGATGCACTGCCGGGGGCGCGTACGGGCAGCGGGCGTCCCGTGGGGGTAGTCAGTGGAGGGCGGCCCGCCGGGCGGCTCCGGTGGGACACCGGCAAAGCGGGGCATTTTCCGCCCGAAGGGTGGGAAGCATCCGCACAGGGAGCCGCACCACCGGTACGGCCGCACTGCCGCCCAGCCGCGGCCGCCGCAGGGCCGTGGACGAAGAGCCGTGAGGCACAAGGCTGTAAGACCTGAAAGACGCAGGGCCGCAAGGCGAAGAGCCCTGAGACGCAGAGCCGTTGGACGCAGGGCCGTAACGACGTCAGTCACCAGGACGGGGTTGACGAGGACGAGGGGGACACCATGGCCGCACGACCACTTGTGGCGCGGCAGCCGAACGAGCGGCTCCAGTCGCTGATCCAGGAGGCCGGCTGCTCCAATGCCGGGCTCGCCCGCAGGGTCAACATGTGCGGGGCGGAGCACGGGCTCGACCTGCGCTACGACAAGACGTCGGTGGCCCGCTGGCTGCGCGGCCAGCAGCCGCGGGGCCGGGCGCCCGGCATCGTGGCCGAGGCGCTGGGGCGCAAGCTCGGCCGCGCGGTGTCGATAGACGAGATCGGCATGGCCGACGGCAAGAACCTGGCCACCGGCATCGGCCTGCATTTCGCGCCGACCGTGCTGGGCGCGATCGAGCAGGTATGCGAGCTGTGGCGCAGCGACGTCGGCAGGCGCGACTTCCTGACCGGTTCGACGGTCGCGGCCTCGGCCCTTGTCGAGCCGAGCAGGGACTGGCTGATCACCCGCCCCGACCAGGGGGTGGCGCGCAACGGCGGTGCCAGGGTGGGCGCTTCCGACGTCGAGGCGGTCAAGGCCACCACCCAGGCGCTCACGGACCTGGACCACAGGTTCGGCAGCGGGCATGTCAGACCGGTCGTCGTGCACTACCTGAACAGCGTGGTGTCGGGCCTGCTGGCGGGCAGTTACCGCGAGTCGGTGGGACGCGAGTTGTTCTCCGCGGTCGCCCGGCTCACCGAACTGGCGGGGTACATGGCGGTGGACACCGGCCAGCCCGGCCTGGCGCAGCGCTACTACATCCAGGCACTGCGGCTCGCCCAGGCGGCGGGCGACCGCGGTTACGGCGGCTACATCCTGGCCGCGAGCATGAGCCATCTGGCGGCCGCGCTCGGCAATCCCCGGGAGATCGCCCAACTCGCCCGCGCCGCACAGGAAGGCGCCAGGGGCCAGGTCGGGCACACGGCCGAGGCGATGTTCTACGCGGCAGAGGCGCGCGGCCACGCGCTGCTCGGTGACGCCCGCACCTTCGCCACCGTCGCCGGGCTCGCCGTCGAGGCCATGGAGCGCTCCGAGCCCGACCAGGACCCGCCCTGGATCGCGCACTTCGACCACGCCTATCTCGCCGACGAACTGGCGCACTGTCACCGGGACCTGGGCCAGGCCGTGCCCGCCGCCCGGCGCGCGGAGGAGGCGCTCGCTGCGCACCCCGCCAACCGCGCCCGGCGCCGGGCGATCGACATGCTGCTGCTCGCCGACGCCCAGGTGCAGCAGCGCGAGATCGAGCAGGCCTGCCACACCGGCACCCAGGCCGTCGCGCTGCTGTCGGGGCTGCGCTCGGACCGCGGCGCGGAATACCTGGAGGACTTCCGCCGCCGCCTCGACCCGTTCTCGCACGAGCCGTCGGTACGGGAGTTCGGCGCCCGCATCGAGGCGCAGGACGCCGCGTAAACGGTCAACAGGCAACTACAGACCGAATCGTTACCCTACCGACACCGTTCGAGTGGAACGCCGCAAATTGCTGGAGAAACCCGGCGGCGCCGCCTTCCGCGGCGCCGCCGGCCCCACGTCAACGAGGCGTCCGGGCGCTCACTCGTTCGGGTTCGTGGCCCCTCTCCCCGTTCACCCGGTAGCGTGTGCAGACGTCCGACACTGGGTGAAGGCGGGAGTCAACGGCGATGCACAGCAACGGACGCGGCGAGGAAACGCCCGAACCGTACCGGGGCGTCGTCCTCCCGGCCGGGCAGCAGCAGCCCGCGACCTACGACGACCACGTCCAGCCGGCAGGCGGCACCCCCTGGGGCGAGCAGCCACAGCACCCCGGCCAGCCGCCCGTACCTCCGCAGGCGCCGCCGCCCTACCCGCCGCAGGCCGTCGAGCCCGCGGACGCCACCCAGATGCTGCCGCCGTATCCGGGCGCCGGACCCGCACCCGTACCCCCGGTCCCGCCGCAGCCCGCCGTGCCGGTCGCCGACGCGACCCAGATGCTGCCCCCGTACCCGGGCACCGTCCCGCCGGAGCCCGCTCCCGCAGAGGCCACCCAGGCGCTGCCGCTGTCGATCTTCCACGAGCAGGACCAGCAGCCCTACGACGCCTACGGTCAGCAGCAACAGCAACAGCAGCAGCAGCCGCCGCAGGGCTACGCCGGGCAGGACTTCCCCGGCGCCCAGCAATATGCCGAGCCGCAGCAATACGCCGGCCAGCAGAACTACGCCGATCCGCAGTCGTACGGCGGCCAGCAGCAGTTCGCGGCGCAGGGCGGCTACGACCAGCAGGGGCAGCAGCCCGGCCCGCAGCACGACAGCGACTACGACCACCTGTTCAGGACCGACGTCCCCGGACCCGAGCCGCTGCGCCAGCGCATCATCCAGCCGCCCTCCGCCCAGCAGCAGGCGCAGCAGCAGGCGTACGGCAGGCCGCCGTGGGAGCCCGGCTACGACCAGAACGGCTACGACGACGGCGACGACCGCCGCCGGATGTCGCCCAAAGTGCTGATCGGGATAGTCGTGGCCGGCTGCGTGGTGGCCGGCCTGGTGGTCGGCGCGCTGATGAACGGCGGCGGCAAGTCCGACACCGACGCCGGCAAGCCGAGCGCGACCGCCTCCGGCACGGCGACCGGTTCCGCCTCCGACAGCCCCGCGGCCGCGGCGGGCGGCGACGCCGAGGCGCAGGCCAAGGCGCTGGACGCGCTGCTTAAGACCAGCGGCGCCAGCCGCAGTTCGGTGGTCAACGCGGTCGAGTCGATCAGGGGCTGCAAGAACCTGCCTGGTGCCGCCGCCGACCTGCGGGCCGCCGCGACCCAGCGGACCGGCCTGGTCACCCAGCTCAGCGGCCTCGCCGTCGACAAGCTGCCCAACCACGCGGAATTGACCACGGCGCTCACCAAGGCCTGGCAGGCGTCCGCCGCCGCCGACGGCCACTACGCGGCATGGGCCGACCAGGCCGCGGGCGGTGGCAAGGTCTGCAAGAGCGGCCACGCCCGCAACACCCCGGAGGCGCAGGCGGCCAACAACCAGAGCATCACGGCCACCAGTCAGAAGAAGGCCGCGGTGAAGCTGTGGAATGCCATCGCTTCCAAGTACGGCCTCACCCAGCGGCAGTACAGCCAGCTCTGAGCCTTCGGGCCGGCAGGCACGTACCCGCACCGCATGGCCATGGGAAAGGGCCAGGGCACCAGGCCCTGGCCCTTTCCCATGGCCATGTACGCCGGCCGTCTCAGCCGGGGCCACCCCAGCCGGCCGTCGCGTCAGCCGATGCTCGAAGCCGTCTTCAGCGTCGCCGCCACGTCCACGAAGTCCGACCCCTCCTGCACCAGCTTGCCGTTCTTGACCACCTGGTAGGTGACCTTGGAGTCGACGAGCCTGGCGTGGTCGGGGATGTCGAGCAGGTCGGTGTCGGTCCAGCCGAGGTCGGGGGTGAGCCCGCCGGTGGACAGCTTGGTGGTGTGGTCGAGCGCCTTCTGCACGGAGTCGGCGTCGATCTCCGCGCCCTCCTTCATCGACCTGATCACCTTCGCGAAGACGGTGTAGGCGATCCACGTGGTCTGCACCCCGGGGTCGGCCACGTCGATACGGTCGTCGGAGAAGGCGTACTTGTTGACGACCGCCTTCATCTCGTCCCACTTGGGGTCGGACGCCGGCGGATACCAGTCGGTGACCACGGCGTTCTCCAGCGGGCTGTGCGGGCCGCCGGTGGCGTCCACAAGGGACTGCTGGACGCTGCCTATCACCGAGGACAGCCTGACCCTCGGCGGCTTGTTCCCGAGCCTGCGCAGCGAGTCGAAGAAGGTGCTGGTGTGGTCGCCGAGCACCGCGGACACGCAACTGGTCGACTTGTTGTCGCCGATCGCCCGCTGTGCCACGTCGGTGTAGTCCGAGGCGTCGTCCTTGGCGGGCAGGTCGCGGGCGGGGGTGCGGCCGCCGGCCGAGAGGCCCTGGTCGAGGAAGATCGGGAACTGGTCGCCCGTGATGGTGTCCGGCCGCACCAGCGCCACCTTCTTGCACATCCGCGACAACTGCGAGCCGCTGCCCGCGAGAAGCGCGGGCAGCCCGCCGTTGACCGGGTACGACAGCGGGCTCTGGAATTCGTCCTGCGTGATGCCGTAACCGCCGACATAGGCGATGTTGTTTGATTCCAGCGCCGTGGTGAAGGAGCCGCCCTGCTGGCTGTACGAGCCCACGACGGCGACCGCGTGCGCGTCGGCGGCCTGCTGGGCGCACTGCGACACCGCGACCGAGTCGTTGCGCTCGTTGCAGGTCAGCACCTTGAGCTTGCGGCCGCCCAGCCCGCCGGAGTCGTTGACGTAGTGCTCGAAGGCCTGCGCCATGGCGAGCATTCCCGGCATATTGGTCGCCCTGGTGTTCTCCGGTGCCCACGTCATCACCACGATGGGCCCCCGGGAGCCGCCCGCGCTCCCCGGGATCACACCACAGCCACTGAGCAGCGCACCTGCGGCCAGCAGTGGGACGACAGCCTGGCGAGCCTTGCACGTGCGCCGATCAGTCATAGGTACGGAAGATTCCGGTCCGTGCCCAACGTGGGGGTGACCGCAAGGGAACGGGCGGTCACTTTCAGGTGAATTACAGGTGCCGACGTTCGATTGCGTACGATTGTCCGTCGTGCAAGGTTCGGAGAAGTCTTCCCGTCGCGGCCGTGTCTCCTCCACGATGGGAGGCATGCCCCTCAACGACATGCCGTGGTGGCGCTGGCGCAGCAATGTGCGCTCGGCGCTCCACATGATCAGTGACCCCGTCTTCCAGCGCGAGGTCTGGCAGACCGGGCGCGCGGGCTACGGCGACGTCACGGACGCCGTCTACCGCCTTGTCGAGGACACCTGGCTCGACAACTGGTCGGCGGACAAATACGTCGGCACCATATTCCGCGACGCGCAGGAGGCGGCGCTGGTCGACGTCGCGGTGCTGCGGGTGCTGAAGATCCTGCACCAGGTGGGGGCGGACGCGCCGGCCTCGGCGTATCTCGAGCACCCCGGCTGGCCGGACGCGGTCCACGCCGCGCGCGAGGCGCACGTCCTGATGGCCGGCGCGGACGGCGAGGACCCCGACAGCCCGCCGCGCTCGCTGGAGGTGCTGGCGATCTACACGCGTTCCGCGTGACGGACACCGCGGCACGCGCACAGGCGCGTGTGCGAGGCTGACGGGGTGAACGAACAGCCGTCGCAGCCGCCCGTCGAACCGCAGTACGTCCTGACCCTGTCCTGCCCCGACAAGCAGGGCATCGTGCACGCGGTGTCGAGTTACCTCTTCATGACCGGCTGCAACATCGTGGACAGCCAGCAGTTCGGCGACCGCGACACCGGGCTGTTCTTCATGCGGGTGCACTTCGCCGCCGAGCCCCCCGTCGACGTGGACAAGCTGCGTGCCAGCTTCGCGGCGATCGCCGACGCCTACCACATGGACTGGCGGATCCACCCGTCCGCCGAGCGCATGCGCATCGTGCTCATGGTCAGCAAGTTCGGGCACTGCCTCAACGACCTGCTCTTCCGCACCAGCATCGGCGCGCTGCCGGTGGAGATCGCCGCGGTGGTGTCCAACCACACCGACTTCCGCGAGCTGGTCGGCTCGTACGGCGTCCCCTTCCACCACATCCCGGTCACCCGCGACACCAAGGCCGAGGCCGAGGCGCAGGTGCTCGACCTGGTGCGCGCCGAAGGCGTGGAGCTGGTGGTGCTCGCCCGCTACATGCAGGTGCTGTCCGACAACCTGTGCCGGGAGCTGTCGGGGAGGATCATCAACATCCACCACTCCTTCCTGCCGAGCTTCAAGGGCGCCAAGCCCTACCACCAGGCGCACGACCGGGGCGTGAAGCTGATCGGCGCGACCGCGCACTACGTGACGGCCGACCTCGACGAGGGGCCGATCATCGAGCAGGAGGTCGAGCGGGTCGGCCACGAGGTCACCCCCGAGCACCTGGTCGCCATCGGGCGCGACGTGGAGTGCCAGGCGCTGGCCCGCGCGGTGAAGTGGCACAGCGAGCACCGGGTGCTGCTCAACGGCCGCCGTACGGTCGTCTTCGCCTGAGCCTGGCGGTCCGGTGGCCCGGCCCGACCCGGCCCTTCGGCTTCGGTGACCGGTCCGAGGCCGCTCAGAGGCGGGACAGCGACGCCGTGGCGTAGAGCACGTCCCTGATCACGTCACGGTCGCCCTGCTGGCCGAAGGCGATCCGCTCCGGCTCCAGATGGCCCGCGGCCAGCTGGCAGAATTCCACGCCGTCCAGCGCCACATGGGCCACCGCGTGCTCCTTCGAGGCGACCGCGCCCGGCGAGTCGAGCGGCAGATACCACTTGCCGCCGCCCGCGCCCTCGATCTCCAGCAGCAGCGAACGCCCCGGCGCCCCCGCGTCCGCGAGCCGCCCGGCGGAGTCGGCGAGCCCGCCCCTGCGCCGGTCGGCGATCGCGGCGGGCAGCATCCTGGCCGCCAGGTCGATCATCCGGTTCAGATTGCGCGGCGCGGGCGGCCCGTAGGGATATGCCACGGCCTCGGCAATGTCCCACGCGTGGATCCAGCACTCGAAAGCGCGGTCCACGAAGGCGTCCTGCAGCGGCAGCCTGAACGACCCGTAGTCGACGCCGACTCCGGCGGCACCGCCACCCGCGAAGGACACCGTACGCAGCAGGTTGTGGCTCTGCCCGCGCCACACGTCGCGGAATTCCGCGCCAATTGCCGAGCCTGAGCCCGGGTCCCCGTCCTTGCCTGCGCCGTCACGCCGCGCCGCCCACAGCGCCTCGGTGCGCCGCACCGGGTCGAGCGGCAGGTCCAGCCCCGCCCCGCCCTCCGCGTCCGGCAGGTCGAGGGCGACCGCGACCAGGCCGTCCACCGTGGTGAGATGGGCGATGACCTGGCCGATGGTGACCTTCCTGCTCACCGGGGCGCCGTCGTACCACCGCAGTTCGACCTGCTCCTGCCAGTAGCTCTCGCCGAGGTCGCGCAGCAGCGCGTCCAGCCGGGCGGCCTCCGCGTCGTAAGGCCCCGCCCAGTCCGGCACCGGGATACGGGGCGGGCGGCGGCCCAGGCACCCTTCGAGCACCCGGGCCCGCAGCAGCGGGTCGAGGTCGAGGCTCTCCTCGCGGTGCAGCAGGCCCACCGCGTCGCGCAGCCGCAGCGCCTCGTCGGCGCACGCGGCGCAGTCGGTGAGGTGCACCTCGACGGCCAGCGACTCGTCGCGCGAGCACACCGCAAGCGCCCAGGCGCCGAGCAGCGCCTTCAATGTGGCGTGGTCGTACAGCGGCAGCCGGGGCTGCGGCGCTTCCGGCACCGGGGTGGGCACAGCGGGCAGCGGTACGCCCGACGCGCCGGGCTCGGGGACCGGGAGCGGACTGCCGGACTGGTCGCGCTGGTTCGGCACCCGGGGAGTGCCGTCACCCTCACCCGGCGGGCCGTCACCGTTGCGGTGGGCGGGGCCGCTCACGGCCGGCCCCGGCGGCCCTGGCCGCGGGCGTCGAACGGGTCGGGCGCGTCGCCCCGCTCCAGCGGGCGGACTTCCTGGCGGTCGGCCGGGTCCATCGCCGTGGACAGCAGTTGCAGGCCGAGCCGCAGCCGGCGGCGCGACTCGTCGGCGCTCACCCCGAGGCCGGCGGCCGCGTCGCGGTAGTCCAGGCGTCTGCGGTAGGCCAGTTCGAGCGCGTCGCGCAGCGGCGCGGGCATCGACGTGACGATGAAGTCGGCGCGGGCCGCGGTGTTGGCCTCGCGGACCCTGGCCTCGACCTCGCCGGGCGTGGAGCGCCCACGGCTCTCGTACTGCCGCAGCCGGTGCACCGCCTGGCTCTGGGTGAGCGCGGCGATCCAGGACCGCAGCGAGCCGTGCTTGGGGTCGTAGTCGTCCGGATTCTCCCAGATGTAGCCGAAGACCTCGCGGGTGATCAGGTCGGCCGCCCCGTCGTCGTCGAGGACCCGGTGGGCCAGGTTGTGCACGAGCGAGGCGTAGCGGTCGTAGAGTTCGCCGAGGGCGGCCTCCTCGCCGCGCGCGAGCCGCTGCTGCATCTTGCGGTCCCAGCGCGGCAGTGCGGGTGTCGCCATCTGCCGCCCCCTCGCTCCTCGGCCGCCTCACCGGCCAGGTGGTCGCTGTCTTCGACCGTACCCGCCACCCGCTGGGGCATGCGCCCCTTTGCACCAACCTGGCCCCTCATGTGATCGGTTCTGGCGGTCTGTTATTGGGGTGTGACCGGAAGATTGCAGAGTTACGGCTGGGAACGGGCATAGGGTCGTTGTGATGATGATCCTGAACCCGACAGCGAGGCGAGGTGCGGTCCCGTGCTGGTGACCCGGGCCGAGCAAGACGGCTGGGCGGTGGTGACGGTCGCGGGCGAGATGGACCTCATCTCGTCGCCCGCGGTGAGGCAGAAGGTCCATGACGCGGTCGCCGAGGGGCGCCGCAGCGTGGTGCTCGACCTGGCCGATGTGCGCTTCTGCGACTCCAGCGGGGTGGGTGTGCTGATCGGCGCCCGCCGGCTGATGCGGTCCTGCGCCGGACGGCTGCGGATCGTGCTGCCCGAGGAGGGCGCGGCCGCCGGCGACGGCGCGCACGTCAACCGGGTGCTCGCCGCGCTCGGGGTGCGCCGGCTGTTCGAGGTCTTCCCCGACCTGGCCGCGGCCACCGACGACGCCGCCCAGCCGTTGAGCGCCTGAGCGGCCGCCGCGACCCGTCCGCGCCGTCCGATCACGGAGCGTCCGCACGGAGTTGTGTCCGATGCGTGACTTGTTACGCGGTGGAGTCGGTGTCCGCCTCGGGTACGCTCCATCGGGTGCGCGTACGTTCAAGGCCGCTCGGAAGTACCGCCCGGAACAGCCGGGTGGTGCCCAGGCCTGGGCGTTTCGTGTTCCGCCCGATGCGCCGCACAGTATGCAGCACCCGCGGTCCATTGCGCCGGAATATGACGGAAGCGCTTGTTCCAGTGACTGTCGGTCGATCATGCTGTGTGCAGTCGGGATCACGCACGGTGATCCCGGGCAGGCGTGAGGCCTTGTGTCCGCCGGTTCGGATGGTGTGATCAGTGCAGATGCTGCAGGTGCAACTGGAGGTCGGCGTGGACCCCGCGGAGGTGGGGCGGGCGCGCCGCTGGGCGAGGTCCCGGCTGGTCGGATCCGGAATAGGTGCCGATGAGCCGGTCGCCGAGACTCTGATCCTGCTCATCTCGGAACTGGTCACCAACGCGGTGGTGCACACCGGCTGCCCCGCGGTGCTGCGGATGCTCTTCCCCGCCGCCCCCGCCGCACCGGTACGCGTCGAGGTCGCCGACACCAGCGTGACCCCGCCGGCCCCGCGGCATGCCCAGCGCGACGAGACCGGCGGTCGCGGGCTCGAACTCGTCGACGGCCTCGCCGACCGCTGGGGCTGGCAGCCCGAGGGTGCGGGCAAGCAGATCTGGTGCGAGGTCGACCGCGCCGCCGCCCTGCGCTGACCCCGACCGCCGACGACCCGAATTCCGACCCGCTCGCCCGCCTGGCCGTGCCGTCCGTGCTCAGCCGCGTCCGGTCAGCCGCGCCCGGACGGCTGGAAGGTCCGGCGGTAGGCGGTCGGTGACACCCCGAGCGTCACCTGGAGATGCTGCCGCATGGAGGCACCGGTGCCGAAACCGGCCCTCCTGGCGATCAGGTCCACGCTCAGGTCGGTCGACTCCAGCAACTGCCTGGCCAGTTCGACCCGCTGCTGCGTCAGCCAGCGGCCCGCGCTCATCCCCACCTCCTCCCGGAAGCGCCGGGTGAAGGTGCGTACGCTCATCGACTCCCGCTCGGCCAACTGCCGCAGCGTCAGCGGCTGGTCCAGCCGGTCGAGCGCCCACGACCTGGCCCGCTCGGTACTGGCCAGCTGCGGCTCCGGCAGCGGCCGGTGGATGTACTGCGCCTGCCCGCCCTCGCGGTGCGGCGGCACCACGGTGCGGCGGGACACCGAGTTCGCGACCGCCGTCCCGCAGTCCCTGCGCACGATGTGCAGGCACAGGTCGATACCCGCGGCCACCCCAGCCGAGGTCAGCACGTCCCCGTCGTCCACGTAGAGCACGTCGGGGTCGACCCTGACCCGTGGGAAGAGCCGCTGGAAGTGGTCGGCGCTGGTCCAGTGCGTGGTCGCCGGCCGGCCGTCCAGCAGGCCGGCGGCGGCCAGCAGATACGAACCGGTGCAGATCGACACCACCCGTGTGCCTGGCCTGATCGCCGCGAAGACGCGCCGCAGCGGCTCGGTGAGCACCCCTTCGGTGAAGACCGTCCCCAGCTCGTGGGACGCGGGCACGACCACGGTGTCGGCCTGGGCCAGCGCCTCCACCCCGTGCCGCACCACGATCGAGAAGTCGGCGTCGGTCCGCACCTCGCCGGGCTCGACGCTGCACGTCACGATCTCGTACAGCGGCGCACCGCCCTCGGTGGCCTTGGCGGAACCGAAGATGCGCAGCGGGATGCCCAGTTCGAACGGGATGACCCCGTCCATCGCGAACACCGCGACACGGTGCCGTTCCGGGTGCCGGAAGACCTCGGCGGAGGCTCCGGCGCCGGATGCGGCCGCGGGCAGCCGGTCCGCGCGCAGCGGCTGTACAGGCGGCGGGTCTGCGGGGGCGGGCGGCGGCAGCGGGGACGGGACGGCCATGGCCCGATTCTTGCATATCGTGGCCATCGGGCCACTCGCCGCCTCGCACGGGCCGCCGGACACTGATCACGTGACGCAGACATCTCAAGTTCCCGCGCCCGCCACCGGCGGTGTCCCCGCCGCCCCCACCGGCCGCCGACCGCGCCTGCACCGCGCCTGGGTCGTCGCCGCCGTCACCTTCGTGACGCTCATCGGTTCTGCCGCATTCGCCTCCCTCCCGGGTCTGCTGATCGACCCGCTGCACTCCGAATTCGGTTGGTCGCGGGGCATGATCGGCCTGGCAGTGTCGATCAACCTCGCGCTGTACGGGATCACCGCTCCTTTCGCCGCCGCGCTGATGGACCGGTTCGGCATCCGACGGGTCGTCGTCTGCGCCCTGCTGACGATCGCGCTGGGCGCGGGGCTGACCGTCTCCATGACGCAGGTCTGGCAACTCATCCTGTGCTGGGGCGTCCTGGTCGGCCTCGGCAGCGGGTCCATGGCCCTCGCCTTCGCCGCCACCGTCACCAACCGGTGGTTCGTCGCCCGCCGCGGCCTGGTCACCGGCATCCTCACCGCGGCAGGCGCGGCGGGGCAGCTGGTCTTCCTGCCGCTGCTGTCCTGGATCACCGAGAACCACGGCTGGCGGCCGGCCGCCGCGATCGTGGCAGCCGCCGCGGTCGCCGTCGTCCCCTTCGTCTGGTTCCTGCTGCGCGACCACCCCGCCGACGTCGGCCTGGCCCCTTACGGCGCCCCGCAGTTCGTTCCCAAGCCGCCGCCCGCCGGCGGTACGGCGACCCGTGCGCTGCGGGCGCTGCGCGACGCCTCGCGCACGGGCACCTTCTGGCTGCTCGCGGGCTCGTTCGCGATCTGCGGGGCCTCCACCAACGGCCTGGTCAAGACGCACTTCGTGCCCGCCGCCCACGACCACGGCATGCCCGTGACGGCCGCCGCCTCCCTGCTCGCCGTCATCGGCGTCTTCGACATCGCGGGCACGGTGGCCTCCGGATGGTTCACCGACCGCATGTCGCCGCGACGGCTGCTGGCCGTCTACTACGGCCTGCGCGGAATCTCGCTCATGTTCCTCCCCATGCTGCTCGCCGACAGCGTCCACCCGCCGATGGTGCTGTTCATCGTCTTCTACGGCCTCGACTGGGTCGCCACGGTGCCGCCGACGATCGCCCTGTGCCGCGAGCACTACGGCGAGAACAGCGCGATCGTCTTCGGATGGGTGCTGGCAGCCCACCAGATCGGTGCCGCGCTCGTCGCCTTCCTCGGCGGTGTGGCCCGTGATGCGTTCGGTTCGTACGACGTCGTCTGGTACACCTCCGGTGCGTTGTGCGCGGTGGCCGCGCTGATGTCCCTGGTGATCCGCCGGCGGCCGGCCGTCGCGCCTGCCGCGATGCCGGTCGTCGTGTGAACGGACCGCCGCCCGCCCCCGGTTCCGCATCCGCCGACGATCACTCGCACGAGTGATCGAGTCCCGTATCGCCGCAGGTCACCGGCGGACGCGGGACGCCGCCTTGGCGATCCGGACGGCGTCGATCGCCATCTCGCGGAACATCCCGCTGATCGGGTTGGTGAAGCCGGTGAAGAACAGTCCGGGTGCCCCCGGCGGGGTGCGTGACCCGTGCACCACCGGGCGGCCGCGGCCGTCGAGCACCCCGAGGTGGCCGACCAGCCCTTCCAGGCCGCGCCGGTAGCCGGTCGCGGCGACCACGACCTCCGGGCCGATCTGCGAGCCGTCCGCGAGATGCACCTGAGCGCCCTCGAACCGCTCGACGGCGGCGACGGGTTCGACGCGCCGCGAGCGCACCGCGTCGATCAGTCCGACGTCCTGCACCGGGATCGCCCCGTCGAGCACCCGCGCGTACAGCCCGCTCTCCGGCCGGGGCAGCCCGTACGCGGACAGGTCGGGCACGCTCATCCGCTCGATGCGCGGCGCCACCTTGTCGACCAGCCGCGGCGGCAGCCGCCGTACGAGGATGCCGCTGGCCTGCGCCGGCCAGCCCGCGGTCGAGCGGCGCATGATGTGCGGCGGGGTGCGCACCGCCAGCCGGACCCGGCCCGCACCGCCCTCGACCAGGTCGACCGCGATCTCGGCGCCGGTATTGCCGACCCCGACGACCAGGACGTCGCGGCCCGCGTAAGGTGCCGCGTTGCGGTAGGCGGCGGCGTGCAGCAGCTCGCCGGGGAAGGTGTCGCGGCCCGGCCAGTCGGGTATGTGCGGCGTGTGGTTGTGGCCGGTGGCCACGACGACGACGGGGGAGCGCAGCACCCGGCCGCCGTTGGCGGGCAGTTCCCAGCCCGCGTCGCCGCGCTCGACACGGTCCACGGTGATCCCGGTCGTGATGTCGAGGCTGTGGTGCTCGGCGTACTGCTCCAGGTAGCGGACGACGTCGTCCCGGCCCACCCAGCGGCCGTACGCGCGGGGTATCCGCAGCCCCGGCAGGGCGGAGAGTCTTCGGGTGGTGTGCAGGTGCAGCCGGTCGTAGTGGCCGCGCCAGGACGCGCCGAGCTGTTCCGCGCGCTCCAGGACCAGGGGCCTTACGCCGTGATGCCGCAGCGCCGCCGCCGCGGCCAGGCCGCCTGGGCCTGCCCCGATCACGATCGCGTCAGGCGTGGCGGCAGTGCCCGCTGCCGCGGGGAGTGAGGTGGGGTCGGGCATGCGGAACTCCTGGTGTGGGGCGGCGTGGTGGGTGCGGTCGAGAGCGTAGCCGCTGGGGTGCGGGGCGCTGTCCTGGCGGGCGGGAAAGCGTCAGGCGCGGGTGGCGCTGTGGTAGAGCGCGAGGACGGCGTCGGAGAAGAGGGGGCTGTACGAGACGCGGTCGTCGGGTCCGCCGCCGTCGAGGCCGCCGATCAGGCCGACGACCTCGCCGGTCCTGGTGCGGGCGTCTAAGGCGAGCAGCCACGGGCCGCCTGATGTGCCGCTGGCGAAGCCGTCGCAGACCAGCCGCAGTTGGCGCCGCGTGTCGAGGCGCTCCGTGGTGGTCGTGCAGATGATCGCGCGGTCGGCCGGGTCCTTGCCGAGCCGCGGATAGCCGACGACGGTGACCCGGTTGCGGTAACCGGGGGTCAGGGCCAGGCGGTTGGCACCGGTGGCGTCCTCGATACGGCGCCCGTGCGCGTCGGGGCGCACTTGCGCGAAGGCGACGTCGTAGTCGGATGCCGCGTCGTCGTCGGGCGCCCAGCGCGGGTCGGTGAAGACCTCGTCGACCGCCCAGATCCCGTACGGCTGCCGGTCGGCGCCGGCCCGGTATTGCGGAACGAAGCCGATGTCGTCTCCGGGCTCGCAATGTGCCGCGGTGAGGATGAGGTCGCGGCCGGGGCTGTGGACCACGCTGGCGGTGCAGTAGTGCGCGGCCAGGTCGTCGCCGACGGAGAAGAGCACGCCCACGGTGGGCAGCCCGGCGAAGTGCGCCGCGGATCCCGGCGGCCCCGGGGCGGTGGAGCCGGCGGCTTGCGCGACCGGCGGCAGCCGGCGGTCCGAGGCGGGCATCGAGCCGGCCATCCGCTCGGGCGTCCAGAAGCGGGCGGCCTCCTGCGCGGTCCAGTCCGGTGCGCCTCCGTGCCCGCCGTGCACCGGCCACAGCACGGCCAGCAGGGTGAGCAGCACGGCCGATGCCAGCGGCAGGATGACGCGTCGCAGCACGGGAGTCGGCCCCTTCGGCGCCGGAGGGCGGTTCGCGGCCGCGCGGTCCGCAGGCGACAGGCCGCGCCGGTCGTACGGTCGTACGCCCGGCCGTCGTCCGCGGCGCTCCCGCGGACCGGGAGCCGTGCGGCACACTGTGCCGCGCCGTTCCGCCTTGCCGGCCGCCGTCACGCGCCCGCCGCGCGCCGCTACTTCGGCGGCTTCTTGCCGGTCACGCCGAGGTGCACGAGCAGCGCCAGATTCGGCTTGAGGTCGGCCTGCTTGACGCCCGAGCCGGTGAAGCCCTTCTGGTGGGCGGCGACCCCGGCCAGCATGGTGACCAGCGAGCCGGCGATGGCGGGCGCGCTGACGTCCTTGTCGACCCGGCCCTTGCCCTGCAACTCCTTGATGGACTCGGTGAGCGAGCCCGTCACCGCGGTGAGGATCTTGGTGCGGATCCTGGAGAAACGTTTATCCCCCTCCGCGGCGCCCAGATCGATGACGCGGAGGATCGCGTCGTTCTTCCGCCAGAAGGAGAAGAAGCCGTCGACCAGTTCGTCGGCCGCCTGGGCACCGGACTTGCCGACCCAGGAGCGGCCCGCGACCAGGTCGGTCAGGCTCGCCCCCTCCTTCGCCATCTCGTCGGCGAGCTCCAGGACGGCGCCCTCGACGTCGGGGAAGTACTGGTAGAAGGTGGCGGGCGAGGTGCCGGCCATCCGTGCGACGTCGATCACCTTGACGTCCCGGTACGGCGACGTGCTGAGCATCTCGCTCAGGCAGTCGAGCAGCTTCTGCCGCGTCGCCTGCCCTCGGCGACCCGCGACACGTCCGTCGACGGTGCGAACTTGTCCTGTCATGCCGTCAGTTTACCGGCGCACGATCCCCGCGCGATTTGGCCGCGTGCAAATGGGGAGAGGGTGTCTGGTGGTGCGGAAGTCGCAGGTCAATGAGGGTTTCCAGCAGCTAACCGGAACCCGTTTTCGAGCCCTTGGACTGGTTGGTATGCACTGTTTGTAAACTTTTGTGGTGCGCGCTGGGCAGGTGGCGGCCGGGCGGCGGCCCGCCCTTGAGATAATTGACCATATGTTCGAATTAGGCCTCGCGTTGTGGGGAAGATCACTGATTACAGTGGCAGGAACGGGCCGTCGAGAGGGCGGCGGCCACGCACGGGAGGGAGACGGGACCATGTCCGTATTCAACGAGGGCACGCCCTGCTGGGCCGACGCGGCGCTGCCCGACCTGGCGGCCGGCCGGCGGTTCTACGGGGAGCTGTTCGGCTGGACCTTCGACGACCAGGGCGAGGACTTCGGGCATTACACCCTGGCGCTGCGCGACGGGAAGTCCGCCGCCGCCCTGATGGCCAAGCCGGATCCGGCGATGCCCACCGCCTGGACCCTCTATTTCGCCTCGACCGACGCGACCGGTGCCGCCGCCAGGATCGGCGCGGCCGGCGGGCAGGTCGTCTTCGGCCCCGACAAGGCGGGCGATGCCGGCGTGATGCTGGGCGCGGTCGACCCCGGCGGCTCCGTCTTCGGCGTGTGGCAGGCCGGCGAGCACCTGGGCTTCGAGGTCACCGACCAGCCTGGCTCCTTCTGCTGGGCGGAGAACCACACGCGGGACGCGGCCGCCGTCGACCCCTTCTACGAGGCGCTGTTCGGCTACCGGGCCGAGCAGGTCGGCGACGGCGAGCACTTCGACTACAAGGTGTGGTCGCCGGCCGGCGACCCGGAGCTGCCGGTCGGCGGGCGGCTGAAGCTGGCCGCCGGCCTGTCGGACGAGCAGCCCTCGGCCTTCCGCATCTACTTCGCGGTGGACGACTGCGACGCCGCTGCCGCGACGGTGCGCGAGCTGGGCGGCCGGGTGACGGAAGAGCCCGCGGACTCGCCCTTCGGCAGGCTCGCCACCGTCACCGACGACCAGGGAGCGGTCTTCAAGGTCATCGACCCCCAGCGCAAGGTCGGCTCCATAGAGGGGAGTTGACGCTTCCCCTGGCTCTTTCCGGCGCGTTGTGCTGCTGCCGGGGCGGCAGGTGGCGGATGATAACGAGTTCGCTCCCTGGGCGTGTCGTGACGGCCCCGGGTTCGCAACCGGCGCCCTTCCCAGGAACAATCAGGTCCGTACTCTGGCGTGGGCGCGGGTAACGGACCGCGAAGGGCAGGACGCACGGGCGCGGAGCACGGCCGCAACAACGCGGGCACGGGGAGGTGGCAGGGCAGTGGTGGAGCAGCTGACGCAGCACGACCCGAGACGGATCGGCCCTTTCGAGGTGCTGGGACGGCTCGGCGCCGGCGGCATGGGGCTGGTCTATCTCGCCCGCTCGGCATCCGGCCGCCGGGTGGCGATCAAGACCGTACGCGCGGAGCTCGCCGAGGACCAGCTCTTCCGGGTCCGCTTCACGCGTGAGGTCGAGGCCGCCCGAGCCGTCTCCGGCTTCTACACCGCCGCCGTGGTGGACGCCGACCCGCGGGCCGCCGTGCCGTGGCTGGCCACCGCGTACGTTCCGGCGCCGTCGCTGGAGGAGATCGTCAACGAGGCGGGGCCGATGCCCGCCCAGGCGGTGCGCTGGCTCGCCGCCGGTATCGCCGAGGCCCTGCAGTCGATCCACGCCGCCGGCCTGGTGCACCGCGACATGAAACCGTCGAACGTGCTGGTGGTGGAGGACGGGCCGCGGGTCATCGACTTCGGCATCGCCTCCGGGGTGTCCAACACCCGGCTGACGATGACCAACGTCGCCGTCGGCACCCCCGCCTACATGTCGCCCGAGCAGGCGCGCGACTCCCGCAGCGTGCGCGGCGCGAGCGACATCTTCTCGCTCGGCTCCACGCTGGTCTTCGCCGCGACCGGGCACGCGCCCTTCCACGGGGCCAACCCGGTGGAGACCGTCTTCATGCTGCTGCGCGAGGGCCCGGACCTGGGCGGACTGCCCGACGAGCTGCGCCCGCTCATCGAGTCCTGCATGCGGATGGAGGCCGAGGGCCGGCCCACACCGGCCGACCTGCAGGCCCAGCTGGCCCCGCATCTGTTCTCGACCGGCAGCGACGACACCGGGACGGCCTCCGCCTGGCTGCCGCCCGGGGCGGTCGCGCTGATAGAGCAGCGCCGCAGCGGCCGGCTGCCGCACGCCTCGCCGCCCCCGGGCGGCGCGCACGGCGCGCACGCGGCGGGCCGGAACCGGCCCGCGCAGCAGCAGGGCGCGGCGCTGCCGCCGCGGCCCGCGCAGCCGCCGCCGATCCCGGCGCACGCGCCGGGCGACGACAACAACCACGGCCGGCGCGGCGCGGGCGAGGTGGTGCAGCTCGCCGGGTCGGCGCCGATCGGCCCCGGGCTGCGGGTCGCGGAAGCAGCCGAGCACAAGGCGGTGAGCGGGGCCCCGCCCGGCACCGAATGGGTCCGCCGCAGGCCGGGTGCGCACCGGGCCGGCGACCCGGCGCCGCCCGGAGTGCCCGCGCAGGGCGCGGCGGCGCCCCCGGCCGAGTGGCGGCCCTGGCGCTTCCGGATGTCGAACGACGTGTGGGGCACCCCGGTGGTGGCCGGCGGGCTGCTGTACGTCACCTCCTTCGAGGTGCACGCGCTGGATGTGGCCAGCGGGCGGCGGGAGTTCAAGACCAGGGACGTCGCCTGGACCATGGCGGTGGCCGGCGGGCGGATCCACGCCTCGGACGGTCCGAGCCTGTTCGCGCTGGACGCCACGGACGGCGCCGACCGGTGGCGTACGCAGATCGACGGCTGGGTCTACGCGGTACGGACCGACGCGGGCACCGTCGTCACGGGAACGCGCGGCGGCGGCGTCCAGTCGTGGGACGCGGGCCGCGGGGTACTGCGGTGGGAGCGGAGCGGCGCGCAGACGGAGTTCGAGTCCCCGGACTCGGGCCCGACCGTGGTCGGCCGGGCCGTCTATTACCAGGGCGGCGGGCAGCTGCACTCGGTGGACGCGCTGACCGGGGCCGAGATGTGGTCGTATCCGGTCGGAGAGCCGGGCGCGGCGGGCTCGGTGCCCACGAGGCCGGTGGTCGCGGACGGCGTCGTCCACCTGACGGCCGGCACCCGGGTGCTCGCGCTCGACGCCCGCAGCGGCGCCGAGCGCTGGCATTTCGACGCACCCGCGGTGATGTTCGCACCGCCCGCGCACGTGCCCGGACCCGGGACGTCGGGCGGCGGCATCTATGTCGCCGACCACCTCGGTACGGTCTACGCGCTCGACCCGGCCGGCGGGCGTGAGCGGTGGCGGATCGCCACAGAGCCGCGGCAGTCCGTGGAGCCGGTCGTGGTCGCGGCCGGGGCGGTGCACCTGGGCGCGGGCAGCGCGCTCTACACACTCGACGCGGTCAGCGGTACCCCGCGCTGGCGGTTCGCCGCGCAGGGCGAGATCGTCGGGTCGCCCGCGGTCGCCGACGGCCGGGTGCACTTCGGGTCCAAGGACCACTGCCTCTACACCGTGGACGCGCAGGGCGGACAGTTGCGCTGGCGGCTGGAGACCGGCGGCGAGATCACCGGTTCGCCGGTCAGCGCGGACGGCGTCATTTACGCGTGCTCCAAGGACCGCTGCGTGTACGCGCTCGACGCGACGAAGGGGACCGGGGCGTCGTCCCGCCGGACGTAAGCCCGTCCCCCGGCGGCAGGGCGGCGAAGCCCGGCGGCCTGCCAGGCAGAAAAAAAGAGGGAGCCGAGCAGGGCCGCGGTTGCCGGCGTGGCACCGACCCCGGTGAAGAGGTCGCCCACCCGGATGTCGGACCCGTGGCACCCGCCGTACCGGACACGGAAGGAACTCCGGACGGCGGGCACTGCTCCGATGAGCGCGAGGAGCGAGCCGGGGATGTTGCGGAGCATCCGGCGGCGCCGCCTCTTTCGCGTACTCAGCTCCCTCGGGGCCGAGGCTACGCCGGGTGCGTCGCCTTCGCCAGGCGAGCGGTGCGCCGTCGCCCCCGAGATGTCCCCCGTGCTGTCCCCGGGGCAGCACAAGACACAGCAGGCCGGCCGCAGCGTCCCCTCCGAGCTGCGGTCAGCCTGCTGTGCGAGCCCGGGGCGCCGTCCGCGGACCCCTGATCCGCGGACGTTCCCCCTCCCGGGCTGCCCCCATGGTCCCCCGATTCCCCTGACCCCCCGTGGCCCCCCCGGACCCCCGTGGTCCCCCCGAACCCCCCCCCGGGCGGATCCCCCTTGATCCCCCGTGGTCCCCCCGTGCGACCGCTCCCGTCAGCGGACGATTACTGGCGCGTGCCCTCGGTGTAGATGTTGTTCGGCTTCACGGTGCCCGGCGCGGTGGCCGTCTCCGGAGCGGTCTCGGGCGTGCCCTCGGTGTAGATGTTGTCCGGGTCCGCGGTGCCGCCGTCGTGCTTCGGCGGCTTCGGGGTCTTCGCCTGGTCTGCGCTCATGGTGCTCTCCTGTGTACTGTGAGTGCGTGGGGACGTACTGGCGTAACGCCCGCCCGGCAGCGACCCCCGTGCACCGCCGAGCGGGCAGCTCGTGCAGTGATGGAATCGTGGCACCCCCCGATAATCAACTGATAAACGCCATCAGTTGGGCAGTGAAGGGCGTAACTACCGGAAGCTGTAGGCCTCAAGCCCTTCCGGGAACCGCCGGACAGCCCTCAGACGGCGAAGGACGACGGCGACTCGTCCTGGTCCCCGTCGCCGAGCAGTCGCCGCACCTCGGCGGTCTCCGGTGTCCCCAGTGACGTGAAGACGGCAAGCGCGTCGTGCCAGCAGGCGTGCGCGCGGATCTCCTGGCCCATGCCGTCCAGCGCGCGGCCCAGCACGGTCAGCGCGTTGGCCGTACGCCACTCGCCGCCGATCTCCCGCAGGATGACGAGCGCCTGCTCGACGTGCGAGGCGGACTGCCGCCAGCGCTCGGCGGCGAGGTGCAGCTGCGCGAGGCGGAAGAGCGTCATGCCCTCCCAGAACTGCTGCCGGGCGGCGCGGAAGATGTCCAGGGACTCGGTGAGGCACTCCAGCGCCTCGTCGAGGCGGTCGGCGGCGGTGAGCGTGACGCCCATCGAATACAGGCCGTTGCCCAGCCGGAAGCCGGCGCCCATTTCGCGGTGGATCGCCACGACCCGCTCCGCGGTGGCCGTCGCGGCCTCGGTGTCGCCCAGGTCCTGTTGGGCGCGGGCCAGGTTGCTCAGCGCCGACGCCTCGCCGTGCTTGTTGCCGTCGGCGCGGAAGGCCTCCAGCGCCGTGGTGTGGTAAGCGGCGCTCTCGGCGAAGCGGTGGCCGCGGTGGGCGAGCGAACCGCGCAGATTCGGTGCGTAGCTGGACGTCACCGGGTCCTCCGCGGACAGGCCGAGCAGCAGCGCGTGCTTGGCCTCCTCCTCCGCCGCCTCGAATCTGCCCGACAGCCGCAGCAGTTGGCCGAGCCAGACCCGCCCGCGGCCCTCGACGAGGGTGTGGCCGCACGCCTGCGCGGTGGTCACCAGGGCGCGGGCGGCCTGTTCGTACTGCCGGGCGTAGACGCCGGACTCCACGAGGTCCTGGGCGGCGAGCAGCACGTCCACCGCGCGCCGCAGGAAGCCCTCGCAACCGGAGTCCGCGGCCTGCTGCACTGTCGCCAGCAGCCCCTGCGCCTCGGAGAAGAGCCACTCCAGGGACTCCTCCCTGGTGCCGAAGGACAGACCCGGATGGGTGGTCGGGGCGAGGTGCTCGATGACGCGGTCGCCCGGATTCTCCAGCGCGTAGGCGGACACCGCCGAGGCGAGGGAGAAGTCCAGCAGCCGGGACAGCGCCGCGCAGCGGGCCTCGGGTGTCTCGTCCGCCTCGGCCTGCTCGCGGGCGTAGAGGCGCAGCAGGTCGTGGAAGCGGTAGCGCGCCGGGGCGGCGGATTCGATCAGGCTGATGTCGACGAGCGCTTCGAGGAGTTCCTCGGTGCGGTACGGGTCCAGGTCCAGGACGGCCGCGGCGGCGTGCAGCGAGATATCGGGGCCCTCGGGGAGCGACAGCAGCCGGAAAGCCCGCGCCTGCGAAGGGGAGAGGTGCCCGTAGCCGAGGGCGAAGGTCGCCTTCACGGCGAGGTCGCCGGCGCGCAGCTCGTCCAGCCGCCTGCGGTGGTCCGCGAGCTTGTTGGCCAGCACCGACACGGTCCAGGTGCGGCGGGCGGCCAGGCGGGCGGCGGCGATACGGATCGCCAGCGGCAGGAAGCCGCAGGCCGCGACGACGTCGAGTGCGGCCTGCCGCTCACTGCTGACCCGCTCCTCGCCCACGATCCGGGTGAACAGCAGGAGCGATTCCTCGGGCGACATCACGTCGAGGTCGACCAGGTGGGCGCCGGCCAGGTCCACCATCCGCACCCGGCTGGTGACCAGGGCCGCGCAGCCGGGTGTGCCGGGCAGCAGCTGCCTGACCTGGGCGGCGTCGTAGGCGTTGTCGAGCAGGGCGAGGACCCGGCGGCCGTCGAGGGTGGAGCGGTAGAGCGCGGCGCGGTCGGCCAGCGAGTCGGGGATCGCCGCGTCCGGCAGGCCGAGCGCGCGCAGGAACGACCCGAGCACGGCCTCGGGCTCGGCCGGCCTCGGGCTCGTGCCCTGCAGATCGACGTACAGCTGTCCGTCGGGGAAGGCGTCGCGGGCGTCATGGGCGACCTGGACGGCCAGCGTGGTCTTGCCGACGCCGCCGATGCCCGCGACCGCGGAGACCGCCATCACACCGCTGCCCTGCGACGCGCAGGCCAACTGCTCGCCCAGCTCGCGGACGAAGGCGGAGCGGCCGGTGAAGTCGGAGACGGTGGCCGGCAGTTGCGCGGGCCGCAGGATCTCCGCGGCGCCGGGCGCGGCGGCGCCCAGCGGCGGGGCGAGGCCGGCGTCCGCCTCAAGGATGCGCTGGTGCAGGTCGCTCAGTTCGGCCGAGGGGTCGATGCCCAGCTCCTCGGCGAGCAGCCGCCGGGTGTCGGCGTAGACGCCGAGTGCCTCGGCCTGCCGGCCGCTGCGGTAGAGGGCGAGCATCAGCAGGGCGCGCAGCCGCTCGCGCAGCGGGTGCTCGGCGGTGATCGCGGTCAGCTCCGAGACGGCCTCGGCGTGCGCGCCGACTTCCAGGTCCAGTTCCAGGCGGGTCTCGATCATGCCGAGGTGCCATTCGGCGAGCCGGCCGCGCTGGGTCTCGGCATACGGCCCCGGCAGCCCGGCGAGCGGCTCGCCCTTCCACAGGTCGAGGGCGCTGAGCATCAGCTCCCTGGCCTGGCCGGGGTCGGCCACCCGGACCTTCTCGGCCTCCGCGGCCAACTGTTCGACCTGGGTGGCGTCCAGTGCCTCGACGGGTATGTGGATCGCGTAGCCGCCCGAGTCGGTGACCAGGGTCTCCGAGCCGAGCGCCTTGCGCAGCCGGAAGGCATACGAACGCAGGGCGGCCAGCGCTGTATTGGGCGGATTCTCACCCCAGAGGGCGTCGAGCAGCTCCGACGCGGTCGCCGTCCGCCCGCCGCGCAGCAGCAGTACGGCCAGCAGCGCGCGCTGCTGCGGTGCGCCGGTGCCGATCGGCTCGCCGTCGCGCCAGGCGCGCACCGGCCCGAGGACCGCGAACCGCAGGCCGCCGCCCGGTTCCGTCCCGCTTCCCATTCATGCCCCCTGAACCGCCCGCGAACCGTACCGGTCCGGACAGGGCCGGGTCGGCTCTCCGCGCGTATATCAATCATTCATCGCCGGGCGGAACAGTTGTCCGCATGGCACTCGCCGGCGGAGCAACTGGTTCAACCCCGTCCGTGCCAGTTTGCCGTGTCGGGCCGCCCCGGGTCACCCCATGCGGGTCCCTAACCGGCCCAACGGCAGAAGTTGGGCCGAATTTGATATTCCGTCTGTGCGTGCGCGGAGGTTGTGGTGTGTGGGGATGGATCGGGCCGTGGGGCTTTGCGCCACAGGACGGGTAGCTGAGCCGCGATGTGTACGAAATGTGCGGATCGCGCGGGTGGCTCGTACGGGGCGCCGGTACGAGGCCCGGGTACGCCTGACGCGCCGGTCGGATACGTCGCGGGCGGGTATGCGGCAGGAGGATACGAGCCGGCCGACTGCCCGCCGGATACGTCCTACGGAGCCGGTGCGCCCGGCGGCCGGTCCGCTTGGTGGGGGAGGCCGCAGCGCGAGTCCGTACGGCCGCTGCATGCCGCGCGGCCACCGGGCTCGGCGTATGCGCCGCAATACTCCGCGCCGCGGGAGACCGCTGCCATGAGCGGCGGAAAGCACAGCAAGCCGCGCAGGTCCCGGCCGGGCGGCGGCGGGGGCGGCGGCCCCCGGCCCGTCGCGGGGGACGGCGGGCGGCTGCCCGGGCCGCTGCTGCGGCGGCGCGCGGAACGGCACCCGACACTGGTGCCCGAACTGCCCTTCGAGGGCCGGGCGGGCACCGCGGTCGGCACCGCGGGTTGCAGCTTCGCCGAACTCGACCGGCGGGCTCGGGCGATCGCCGCCCGGCTCGGTACATTGCTCAGCCCCGGCAGCCGCGTCCTGCTGGTCTACCCGGAGGGACCCGACCTGGCGGGCGCTTTCTTCGGCTGCCTCTACGCCGGCATGGCCGCGGTCCCGCTGGTACTGACCACGCCCGGCGCCGTCCACGCGGTGCCGCGCGCCGTCCAGCGCTGCGCGCCCGACCTGGTCCTGACCGGCACCGACGGATGGCACGCGCTCGACGTGGACCGGAATCGTACGCAGGTGGTCGAGGCGGACGGCGTACGCGTCGGCGGCGAGCCGGTATGGCGGCTGGCCACGCAGTGGCGCCCGGTCGGCGTCCTGCGCGGCGCCCCCGCCTACCACTGCTACCACGACGACGGCCCCGCGGGCGGGCGGCTCGAAGCGCCGATGTGCCACGGCGACCTGGCCGAGGTCATGACCGAACTCGCCCAGGCGATACGGCTCGGCACGGACGAGGAGAACGTCGGCTGGATCGCGGCGGTGCACGGCCTGGAGGAGGCCGTGTGGCGGATCCTGCTGCCGGTAAGGGTGACGGGCTGACCTGCCGCCGGTAAGGATGGCGGTGACGGGCTGAGGGCCTGCCTCCTCGGCAGCCGTGGTGCAATCCGCTGGTCGCCCCCTCCCGCGGTCCTGTTGACTGCCGTGCGGGCCCGGCAGGGCACGCACGCACACGAGGGGGCGGCATGGCACCGCGGTTCCGCACGGCAGGACCCGGCGACGCGGAGGCGGTCGCGCGGCTGCACGCCGACAGCTGGCGGCGGCACTACCGCGGGGCGTACTCCGACGCCTATCTCGACGGCGACGTCCTCGCCGACCGGCTGGCGGTCTGGTCCGGGCGCCTCGCCGCGCCCGCCGGCGCGCGCACACTGCTCGCCGAGGACGGCACCGAGGTGCTCGGCTTCGTCCACGCCGTCCCGGACGACGACCCGAAGTGGGGCAGCCTGGTCGACAACCTGCACGTCACGGCGGCCCGGCAGCGTACGGGAGTGGGCCGCGCCCTGCTCACCCGCGCCGCAGAGGAGGCCGCCGCCCGAGCGGAGTCCCCGGGGCTGTACCTGTGGGTGCTGGAACAGAACGCGGCCGCGCGGGCCTTCTACACGGCCATGGGCGCCGACCACGTCGAGACGGTCCTCGTGGGCGCCCCCGGCGGCGACCCCGCCAGGCTGAACGGCACACCGGCCAAATTCCGGATGGCCTGGCCCGACGCCGCCCGCCTGCGTCCCGAGTGAGCCGGGCCGGCGCCGCCGCCCCTGCGTCCCGAGTGAGCCGGGCCGGCGACGCGCGGATCAGCGGGCCGTCAACTGCCGGACCCGCTCCAGCGGATACGGCGTCTGCGGCCTGCCGTCCTCCAACCCGCGGACGAAGTCGGTCAGCACCATGGCCAGCGGGGCGTGCCGGGCGATGAAGGCCGCGGGCACCGCGGGGATGCCGGTCGGGTCGGCGCCGGCGGCGAAGGTGCGCAGCAGCGCGTCGCGCTCGCTGCCGCGCGGCTCGTACAGCGCGGTGATCAGCCGGTGCACCAGAGTGGTGACGGTGTAGTCGCGGTCATAGGCCCGATGGTCGTCGAAGAAGTCGGCTTCGTCCTTCGCCAGGTCGAAACGCGAGGACAGGGCGAGGCCGAAGTCGGTGAAGTACAGGCGGCGGCCGTCGGTCAGGATGTTGCCGAAGTGGGCGTCGAAGTGCAGGAGCCCGCGGGAGTTCATGAAGGCCGCGCCGGCCGCCAGCTGGCGCTCCACTGTCGAGAAGGCCCGCTCAGCGGTCCGGCCGCCCGCCACGATCCGGGGCTTGAACCAGTCGTCCAGATTCCACGGGATGTACTCCAGGAAGAGCGCGAGGCTCGCCGTCGCCTGGTGGCGTTCCGTGACCAGGCGGCGTATTGCCGCGCCGCCGCCCCAACGGGCCACGGTCCTCTCCACGTCGGACAGCTCGTGGGGGACGGAGCCCTGTGCCGTGTCGGGCAGCACGCGCCAGTGGTGCATCAGCGGGAAGCCGGCGCAATGTCCGGCGACCACCCAGTCCGTGGTCATGGCGTGCGCGGCCAGTTCGCGCCACGCGCCGAAGCCGGGGCTGCCGCCGAAGCCGTAGTGGCAGAAGGCGGGCACGCCGAAGACGTTGGCAGTGGACCGGGCGCTTTCCGGGCGGGTCTCGAAGCCGGTGAGTGTCACGAGCTTGACGAAGACCTCGGTGCCGTCCACGTCGATCAGCGCGGTCCTGCCGCCGATGCCGGAGCCGAGCGGCGCGGCCGCCTCGACGACGTCCCGCAGCGCCTGGTCACTGTGCAGGGCCAGCGCGGTGGAGACGGCGCCGTGTCTGGCGAGCCGGGAGGGCCGGGACATGTCGCGGGACGTGGCTGGTCCGGCATCTGCTGCGGGCACGCGCTCTTGACCTCGATCCGTCGGGCGCCCGACCCCTGCGTACGCCTGCGCCCGACCCTGTCACATCGCGCAGGGGCCGGGCGCGGGCGCAATGCCGGTGCCTAGTCGCGGCCGAGCCAGATCGGGTTGGTGATCGCCGCGGCCGGGCCCGGGACGCCGGCCGGGGTGCCCGCGGGCGCCGGGTGGCGGACCTCGGCGCGGATGTACGCGGCGAGCGAGGCGGTGGTCTGCCAGCTGACCGTGCCCGACGCGGGCAGCGCCGCCGCGAGGACCTGGCCCTCGTCGGAGACCAGGCGCAGCAGCGAGTCGGCGGGGACGCCGGAGACGGTCAGGGCCACCGTCACCGCGGAGTCGGGCGCGACCGGCAGCCGGTCGCCGATACCCGCGTGCTCGCCGTGCGGACCCGACGCGGTGAAGGAGAGCTGGACGCCGGAATTCTCCGCGATCCAGGAGCGGCCGGCCCTGATGCCCGCCTGGAGGGCGTGCCGGTTGAGGCCGTCGGCCAGGACGACGGTCTGCGGGAGGCCGACGACGTCGGGGTCGCGGTGGGCGTCGGAATTGCCCATCGCCGGGACCCAGTGGCCGTCGCCGCGGCGGACCGCGCCGGTCAGCAGGTTGTCCCAGGTCAGCAGGGACACCTCGTCGTCGGCGGTCCAGGGGCCGTTCCAGACCTCGATGGCGTCGACGTTGTCGTAGCCGAACTTCCACTGGCTGGCCAGGCTCGTGCCGTACGGGTGGGCCGGCACCACGATGCCGCCCGCACGGCGGATCTGCCGGGCGAAGGAGTCGAAGGCGTCGTCGCGCGCCCGGTAGCGCCAGTCGACGAACTCGCCGCCGTCCAGGCCGATCGCCAGGTAGTGGCCGTTGCGGGTGGTCACCTCCTCGCCGGTCATGATCAGCAGATCATCGCCCGCCAGCGGGCCGAGGAAGGGGTGCGCGGAGCTGGTGTTGTGGTCGCTGGAGTTGATGAAGTCCAGCTTCGCCGCCCGCGCCAGCGCCGCCAGCTGCTCCAGGGTGCGCTTGCCGTCGGAGTGCACGGTGTGCAGGTGGCAGTCGCCGCGGTACCAGCCGCGCCCGCGCCCGGCGACCTGCTCCGGCGGGTAGTCGGGCTTCGGGGTGCGGCCCGCCTTGCCGGCCGTGAGGGTGACGGTCACCGAGTAGTCCAGGCCCTGCGGCGCCACCGTGTACGGCCCGAGGACGACGTACCAGGTGCCCGCCGAGACCGGCCCGGCCAGGTAGCCGGGCGTGGCCTCCTCCGCGCTGATCGCGAACTCGGTACGCGCCCCGCCCGACCAGCCGCGGAAGCCGCGCCCGCCGAGGGCCGTGCCGTGCTGGTCGAAGACGCCGATGTCGCACGCGTTGCCGAGGGTGCCGGCCGGCACGGCAGGCCGGTCATAGGTGTACGACACGGCGATCTGCCGGATCCCGCGCGGCACCTCGACCGGCAGGTACACGAAGTCGGCCACGCCGGTGGGGAGATGGCCGGTGACGGTCCTCGTCAGGTCGCCGCCCTGTCCCACCGGCCCGGACGGGGAGGAGCCGGAGTCGGCTGCGGCGAAGTCCACGGGTGCCAGCGTCATCACGCTGGTCGCTCCTGCCACGGCAGAGAGCTTCAGTACATCGCGTCGGTCCATGGCACGTACGGTCGTCCCGGCGGGTGACGCCCGGGTGGCCGTCCCCTGTGCGACGGGGGGCCGTCACCCGAACCCCCGGCCCCGGGCGGGGCCTTGTACGCGGGGCCTGGGCCCGCTACGGGCGTGATATTCCCGGGGGGCGGGAGAGATTGGCGACAGAGGGGCCCGGCGGCGGTGGCCGGGCAATGTCGCAGGGGCGACCTATGCTCGGGGGATGAGTACGCCGCAGCCCACCGCCAACGCCATGCGCCGCGCCCTGCACCGCGCCGCGGAAGGTGTCGCCCTCGACACGGGCGAGGCCGCCGTGCTGCTGCAGGCCCGCGGCGGCGACCTGGTGCGGCTGGCCGCGACCGCGGCCCGCGTGCGGGACGCGGGGCTGGAGGCGGTCGGCCGGCCCGGTGTCATCACGTATTCGCGGAAGGTCTTCATACCGCTGACGCGGCTGTGCCGGGACACCTGCCATTACTGCACCTTCGTGACGGTGCCAGGCAGGCTGCGCCGGGACGGCCACGGCATGTACCTGTCGCCGGACGAGGTGCTCGACATCGCCAGGCGCGGCGCGGAAGCGGGCTGCAAGGAGGCGCTGTTCACCCTCGGGGACCGCCCGGAGGACCGCTGGCCCGAGGCGCGGGAATGGCTGGACGCGCACGGTTACGACGACACCCTGGCGTATGTGCGCGCGATGTCGATCCGGGTGCTGGAGGAGACCGGGCTGCTGCCGCACCTCAACCCGGGGGTGCTGTCGTGGACGGATCTGCAGCGGCTCAAGCCGGTCGCGCCGTCGATGGGCATGATGCTGGAGACGACCGCGACCCGGCTGTGGTCCGAGCGCGGCGGCCCGCACTACGGCTCGCCCGACAAGGAGCCCGCGGTGCGGCTGCGGGTCATCGAGGACGCAGGCCGCTCCAACGTGCCGTTCACGACCGGCATCCTGATCGGCATCGGGGAGACCTACGAGGAGCGCGCCGAGTCGCTGTTCGCGATCCGCCGCACCGCCCGGCGCTATCACGGCGTCCAGGAAGTGATCATCCAGAACTTCCGGGCCAAGCCGGACACCGCGATGCGCGGCATGCCCGACGCGGAGCTGGAAGAGCTGGCCGCGGCCATCGCCGTGGCACGGGTGGTGCTCGGCCCGTCGGCCCGTATCCAGGCGCCGCCGAATCTCGTGGACGGCGAATACGCCCGCTTCATCGAGGCCGGCATCGACGACTGGGGCGGCGTCTCCCCGCTGACCCCCGACCACGTCAATCCCGAGCGCCCCTGGCCGCAGATCGACGACCTGGCGGCGCGCACAGCGGAGGCCGGCTTCGCCCTGCGGGAAAGGCTCACCATCTACCCGGAGTTCGTGCTGCGCGGCGAGCCCTGGCTCGACCCGCGCCTGGTCCCGCACGTCCGGGCGCTGGCCGATCCGGACACCGGGCTCGCGCGGGAGGACGCCGTGGTCGAGGGCCGGCCGTGGCAGGAGCCCGACGAGGCCTTCCCCGCCGCCGGCGGGCGTACGGACCTGCACCGCACCATCGACACCGAGGGCCGCACCGCCGACCGCAGGGACGACTACGACGAGGTCTACGGCGACTGGGACGAGCTGCGCGAGCAGGCCGCGCCGGGCATGGTGCCCGACCGGGTGGACGCCGACGTCCGCAAGGCGCTGTCCGTCGCCGCGGACGACCCGACGAAGCTCACCGACGCCGAAGCGCTCGCCCTGCTGCACGCGGACGGCCCGGCGCTGGACGCGCTGTGCCGGATCGCGGACGACCTGCGCAGGGACGTCGTCGGCGACGAGGTCACGTACATCGTGACGCGGAACATCAACTTCACCAACGTCTGCTACACCGGGTGCCGTTTCTGCGCCTTCGCGCAGCGCCGCACCGACGCCGACGCGTACACCCTCTCGCTCGACCAGGTCGCCGACCGCGTCGAGCAGGCCTGGGAGGTCGGCGCGACCGAGGTGTGCATGCAGGGCGGCATCCACCCCGACCTGCCGGGCAGCGCCTACTTCGACATCGCTCGGGCGGTCAAGGCCCGCGTCCCCGGCATGCACATGCATGCGTTCTCGCCGATGGAGGTCGTCAACGGCGCCACCCGCACCGGGATGTCGATCCGCGACTGGCTGGCCGCCGCCAAGGAGGCGGGCCTCGACTCGATCCCCGGCACGGCGGCCGAGATCCTCGACGACGAGGTGCGCTGGGTCCTGACCAAGGGCAAACTGCCCACCGCCACCTGGGTCGAGGTCGTCAGCACCGCCCACGAGCTGGGCATCCGCTCGTCGTCCACCATGATGTACGGGCATGTGGACCAGCCCCACCACTGGCTCGGCCATCTGCGGCTGCTGGCCGAGATCCAGCAGCGCACCGGCGGCTTCACCGAGTTCGTGACGCTGCCCTTCATCCACACCAACGCGCCGGTCTATCTCGCCGGCATCGCCCGCCCCGGGCCGACCGCCCGCGACAACCGGGCCGTCACCGCGATGGCCAGGCTGCTGCTGCACCCGCACATCACCAACATCCAGACCAGCTGGGTGAAGCTGGGCGCGGACGGCGCGGCCGAAATGCTCCGTTCGGGTGCCAACGATCTCGGCGGCACCTTGATGGAGGAGACCATCTCCCGCATGGCGGGCTCCGGCTACGGCTCCTACCGGTCGATCCGCGACCTGGAGGCCATCGCGGAGGCGGCCGGGCGCCCCGCCAGGCAGCGCACCACGCTGTACGGCGAAGTGCCCGCCGAGCGCATCGCGGCCGGCCTCGCGTCCGACGGCCACCTGCCGGAGCTGCTGCCGGTGCTGGGGGACTGAACCGGCGAAGAGGGGCAGTCCCGAAGGGGTGCGGGGAACCGCGCGCCCACCCCCACGCAGCGGCGCCGTGGAGTCCGCAGCCCCCGGCGTTTCCGCGTCGCGGCTTGCGCCCGTTTCGCGCATCGCAGCGAGCGCCCGTTTCGCGCCGGAGCGCACGCCGGGGAAATCGCGGGATCATCTCCCCGGACCCACCCCTTCCGGACAACCCTCACCTACCCCGCGCGCCCCTTCCGCTCCTGGCCATGTCGGCTATCGTGCAGGCGCAGAACGGGTTCGGATCGGGGGAAGATCGAAGGGGACCGCTTTGACCGCTGTCTGGGGACGCGCGCAGCAGCAGGACTTCCGCAGCCGCGTCCGTGGCTGTCTGCTCGGCGGGGCGATCGGCGACGCGCTCGGCGCGGGGATCGAGTTCGAGTCCCTCGAAGCGATCCAGGGCAACCACGGACCTGACGGGGTCACCGACTACGTCACCGCCTACGGTCGGCGCGGCGCGGTCACCGACGACACGCAGATGACGCTTTTCACCGTCGAGGGCCTGATACGCGCGCAGGTGCGCCGCGACACCGGCGCCTGGCACCCGCCCACCGACATCCACCGCGCGTACCGCCGCTGGGCGGCCACGCAGAGCGAGTGGGGCCCCGACGAGCGCCGCAAGGACGCGGGATGGCTCGCCCGCGAGGAGTGGCTCTACGCGCGGAGGGCGCCCGGCAACGCGTGCCTGAGCGGATTGTCGGACGACCGGATGGGCACCCTGGAGGAGCCGAAGAACCCCGGCTCCAAGGGCTGCGGCACGGTGATGCGCTCGGCGCCCTTCGGGCTGCTGGTCGGCTGGGAGCCGCAGCTGGTCTTCCAGCTCGCCGTGGAGTGCGCCGCGCAGACCCACGGCCACCCCACCGGCCAGCTGGCCGCAGGCGCCTTCGCCGTCATCATCCACGGGCTCGCCCGCGGCGAGGCGCTCGACGGCTCCGTCCAGCACGCCCTGGCCCTGCTGGGCGCGCGCCCCGGCCACCAGGAGACCACCGACGCGCTGCAGAGCGCGCTGGGCGCCGTCCGGCAGGGCATGCCGTCGCCGCAGCGCGTCGAGGCGCTGGGGGAGGGCTGGACCGCGGAGGAGTCGCTGGCGATCGGCGTCTACTGCGCCCTGGTCGCCGAGGACGTACGGCACGGGCTGCTGCTGGCCGTCAACCACTCGGGCGACAGCGACTCCACGGGGTCGATCTGCGGGAATCTGCTCGGCGTCCAGCACGGCGAGACTGCGCTGCCGCCGGCCTGGATAGCGGAGCTCGAAGGCCGTGCGACCATCCTCCAGCTCGCGGACGACTTCGCCATGGAGATGACGCAGGCGCCCGCCCTCCACGGCCCGGCGGGCGCCAGCCCCGCCTGGCTCGACCGCTACCCCGCCGCCTAGCACCCTCCGGCGGATCGTGTCACCCGGGGCGCGGGGCGCCGGCGGCCCGTCGGGCGGGCTCCGGCCTGGGGTCGGCGGCGGTCAGCGGAAGGTCAGCGCGAGACGGCGCAGCCCCTCGGCGATCTCCTCGGGCGTATGCGTGGTGAAGGACATCCGCAGCGTCGCCGGTTCGGCGTCCGCGGCGTAGAACGGGGCGCCCGGCACATAGGCGACGTCGTAAGTGATCGCGCTACGCAGTAGCGCGGTGGCGTCATGGCCCGCGGGCAGCCGTACCCAGAGGAACATCCCGCCCTCCGGCCGGTTCCATGTGCTGCCGGCCGGCAGCGCCGCGGGCAGCCCGGCGAGCAGCGCGTCACGGCGGGCCCGGTAGGCGGTACGCACCCGGACCAGATGCGCGTCCAGGTCGTTGTCCGCGAGGTAGCGGGCCGCGGCCGCCTGGTCCACCGTCGAGGTGTGCAGATCCGCCGCCTGCTTGGCGATCACGCAGGGCCGCAGCAGCGCCGCGGGCGCCCGCAGCCAGCCCAGCCGCATCCCGGGCGACATCACCTTCGAGAGGCTGCCCAGCAGCACCGTGCGGTCCGCGGCGGCCTCGTAGGAGGTGATCCACGGCCGGCGGTCGCCCTCGAAGCGCAGTTCCCCGTAGGGGTCGTCCTCGGCGATCCACAGCCCGTGCCGCCCCGCCACCTCGGCGACCGCGCGGCGGCGCTCGGTGGCCAGTGTGCGGCCGGTGGGGTTCTGGAAGTCGGGGATCAGGTAGAGCAGTTTGGGGCGCTCGCGCAGCACCAGCTCCTCCAGCGCGTCCGGCAGCACCCCGTCCTCGTCGGTCGGCACCGGCACGACCCGGGCGCCCGCGAAGCCGAAGCACTGCAATGCCGCCAGATACGTCGGACTCTCCACCAGCACCACGTCGCCCGGCTCCAGCAGCACCGTCGCCAGCAGCGCGAGGCCCTGCTGCGAACCGCCCGTCACCAGGATGCCGCCCGCGTCGGTGGCGAGCCCCCGGCGGGTCAGCCGGCCGGCCACCGCGGCCCGCAGCGCGGGATCGCCCTCGGTGGTCGAATACTGCAGCACGGTGGCGGCCCGCTCGGCCAGTACCCGGTCGTACGCCGCCCTGATGCCGTCGGCGTCGAAGAGCTCGGGCGCGGGCAGCCCGCCGGCGAAGGAGATCACCTCGGGCCGTGCGGTCAGCGCCAGGATCTCCCGTACCGGCGAGGCGGCGACGTCCCGTGCGCGGGCGGCGAGTGCGGGCGGTGCGGCGGCTGCTGCGGCGGGCGTCGTCATGTGCGGCAGCCTACGAAGATTCGATGTATTGTCCAGACACTTTCCGGCATCCGGTCGACGGCCGCCAGTCAACGGCCTCTGGGCGGCTCTGCCTTGCCGGCGGGGCCGGAAAAGCAGCGAGCCCTCTCGGCCAGGACGGCGGCCGGTCGAGAGGGCGGTTCGGTGGTGCTGTGCTGCGGTGGGAACCCGCGGGTCAGCGCAGGTCGTACGTGCCGTGGTCCACGTCGGAGACGAAGGCCGACCACGCTTCGGGGGAAAAGGTGAGCACCGGACCCTGCGGGTCCTTGGAGTCGCGGACCACGACGGCCGCGACAGCCGGGGACTTCACTTCAACACAGGCGCCGTTTCCGGTGGACCGCGAGGACTTCCGCCACGCGGGGGTGCTGCCCAGCTTGATTGCCATCTCTGCTCCGGTCTGTACTGATGACGGCGGCGGGGTGTACTCCGCAATGGGTCGAGCCGTGGAGATGAGGCGTACACCACCACCTGACTGTGCCCGACGCTACTCGCCAACATCACCGACCCGGTGGGGTCTTCACCCGACTAGGTGGCATATTCCTTGCAACTCTTGCCAGTTGGCCAGATCGTAGAGTATTTTGACCGCCTTCACCCCGAGGCGTCCCTGTCTGGTGCCGTACCGGCGCCGCCCGCTCAGACGTACCGCTGCGCCGCCTCGCCGATGAACTGCCGGGTGGCCTCCGCGCTCAGCGCCTGGGCCCGCAGGTGCTCGTACATCACGCTGTACGCCTGCACATCGGTGTCCTTCTCCAGGTACAGGTCGCTGTTCACGCCCTCCAGGTAGACCACCGTCGCGTCGGTGGCGTCGGTGAACTCCAGCACCGCGAACTGCCCGCTCAGCCCCGGGTGCGCGCCCGCCTCGAAGGGCAGCACCTGGACGGTCACGTGCGGCAGATGGCTCAAGTCCACCAGGTGCGTGAGCTGTTCGCGCATGATCCCGGCGTCGCCGACCTTGCGGCACAGCGCCGCCTCGTCCACCACCGCCCACATCCGCAGCGGCCCGTCGGGGTCGGTGATACGTTCCTGCCGGCGCATCCGGACGCTGACCCGCTTCTCGACCTGCTCCGGCGTCGCCTCCGGCAGATTGCCGGCGATCATCGCCGCGGCATATCCCGGGGTCTGCAACAGGCCGGGCACCACCTGGGGTTCGAAGACCCGCAGGCTCGCCGCCTCGGTCTCCAGGCCGATGTAGACGCTGTAAGGGATGTCGCCGAAGGCGTGCCACCAGCCCTGCTGGCGGGACTCCTTGGCCATCTGCATCAGCGACTCGACGATACGGACGTCCTCGACGCCGTACACCCCGCACAGATCACGGACATCGCGCTGACTGATACTGCGGCGGCCGTTCTCCAGGCGGCTGATCTTGGACTGGGAGACCAGGAGCCGGGCCGCGACCTCCTCGGCCGTCATCCCCTTCTCCTCGCGGAGCTTGCGAAGCTCCGACCCCAGACGGCGGCGCCTGACGGTGGGGTTGACGTTGGCGACCACAGGGACTGCACCTCCACGCTGATCCGTACTGATGGTCAGCAGCCTGCCACTAGCGGTCATCGCCGCGCTGGCGAATGGTCGTAACAAACTTGCCCGGTCCGCACGCCGGGGCGCGCGAATCGTTCCCGTGCGCCCCGGCGGCGCCGGAAAAAACGTGCCGCGCGGGGCGCCGGGCCCGGACATCTGTCCGGTGCCCGCCGCCCCGCGCGGCACAGCGGCTCCCGGAGGGGATCTCACTGCGGACGGGACCGGCTCCGCGGTGTCCCGTCCCTGCCGGCGGACACCGCAGCCCCGTCCTGCGTCGTTACGGGTCGCGCTGCGTTGCTTTTCGGGTGCTCACGTACTGCCGTGTGCTCGACGTGCCCGGCGTACGCGGTACGCCGTCGGTGTGCTCACTGTGCTCACTGTGCTCGGCTCTGCCTGGCTGTGCTGCTCGTGCTCGGTGTGCTCGGACGCGCTGAACGTCAGCGGGCACCGGCCCTGGCCATCGCGCCGTGACCCACCGTGCGCTGTGCTTGGGCGGGTGGGCGCTTGGGCTGTGCGGCCACGCCGTTCTGCACGTCCATCACGGCGTGCGCGACGAGTCCGCCCATCGGGTCGTACCTGATCAGGTCCCGCAGGCGCGATCGTGACGACCGGCCTTCGTTGCCCGGGTACAGATGCTTGCCGAGGCCCACGGAATGGGCGAGCGCGGCGAGCGCGGCGGTCCGCGGGTCCGGCGGCACGCCGGTACGGATCGCACTGTCCAGCCGGGATCTGATCTCCCGGCTGACCGCGCTGTCGGTCGCCTGATACCGAGTGGTCGGCAGTACCCCGCACATCTGACCCGGCACGGCATGCACCATGCCGCACCGCTCCAGGTGCGCGAGATACGTCTGGCGCAGCCCCAGTCGGGGCCCGCCGATCCAGTGGACCGCCCGCACCGGGCTGCCACGACGGCGCAGCAGCTCCAGGGCGGAGTCCAGAGTCGGATCTCCGGTCGGCCGTGGATGCACCACGGCGATACGATCCCCGTCAGGGGCTATCCGTCCTGCCAGGGCCAGCTCGACGAGCTGTGCTCCGGCGAGGCCGAGGTCGAGTGATTGCGGCTGCGCCGTGGTCCCGGTCGTCGGGTCCAGGGCGAGCAGCAACAGCTCTTCCGGAATTGTTCTGCGGCTCTTGCCCATCCATGCCTCCCCGCGTGGATGAATGACAGGGTGACGCCTCTCACACCGGCCTGTCGAGAGCGCCTTCTCCATATCGGCGGGAACCGGCTGGTATGTCGTTCTCGTCTACGGGGGCGGTGGTGGTGTCGCTGACAGCCTGCGGGCCCGGCGCGGGACTATTGCAAGTGTGGGTCAGGACGGGTAGGGGCATCATCGGGCGCCCCGAACGATGTGTGGAGGAGGTCTGCGTGGCGGGCGAGTCCCCCGGCAGGGAGCAGCAGCACGAGACGTCGGGGGAGGTGGCCGCGGCACAGGTCGCGGACCCGAGGCTGGTGGTGTTCCGTACGCCGGTTGAGGCGCGAGAGGCCGCTGTGGTGGACGCCGTGCCCGTACGGCATGACGGCACACCGGCCCGCGGCGTCCAGCTGGGCGACCCGGAATCGGCTGATCCTGGGGGCTCCGACGCGCGTTCGCACCGCGCCACCGCGTCCACCGAAAGTACGGTGACGGGTGCGCCGAGCGATGTGCCGGTCGTGGACGCGACCGCCGACGCGGCTGCGCCGTCCGCCCCGTCGACTCCGCGCGAGCCGGTCGCGGAGCCCCGGAAAACGGAACCAAATCGTGATCCGAAGACTGGGGCTGGGGAGACGGATGAGGCTTCTGGGGTGCCTGAGGTGAGTGAACTTTCAACTGAGGAAGCGGAGGCCGAGGCCGGTTCCGTGCCGGAGAGCGCTCCCGAGTCTGTGTCCCAGGACGCGCCGGGGCGCACTCCGGTGGCGGAGGAGGGCGCCCGGACGGCGGGCGACCGGGAGGGTGAGCTTTCGGCTCCGTCCGGGGAAGCGGAGGAGCCGGCCGCTGAGGCCGTCGAGGACGCCGTTGCGGACGCCCCTGAGACCTCTCCCGAGGACGCGGCCGGGGAGGCGCCCGAGGACGCTCCTGCGGACGTTCCGGCAGATGCCCGGACCGCCGCTCCCGAAGACACCCCGGCAGAACCGGCGGAAGCGGAATCCGACCCCGCGGCCGGGAAAGCGCCGGAAAGGCGGCCGGAAACAGCACAGGAAGCCGAGCCCGACGCCGGACCGGAGGACACCGGTGTGCACCGGGCCGCCGTGCGGAAGTCACTCCTGCGGCCCCTGGTGTCCGATCTCCCGGCCGAACGGCCCGTCGGGCGCACCGGACAGCCCGCGGCCGGCGTCGCGCCCGCCTGGGCCGCCTCCGCGCCCGCCGCGAGCCCCGCCGCGGAAGCCGATCAGGGCGCGATCGTCGGCCCTGAGGGGACGCGGTCCATGCCGGTGCCGCTCCCGCAGGTGCTGCCGCCCGGGTCCGGCCACACCGGTTCCACCCCGCTCAAGCTGCTCGCCCACCTCACCAACACCCCGCCGCCCCGGCAGACCGTGCTGCGCAGCGTCGCCCGGCGGTTCAAGATCTGGACCCCGCTGGTCGTGCTGCTCGCGGTGGTGTTCGTCGTCGTCCAGGCCGTACGCCCGGTGCCCGCCACCAGCCTGCAGCTGACCAGTGCGCCCTCGTACGCCTTCGCCGGCGCCCCGCTGCCCGCGTCGATGCCGTGGCCCGGCGAGGGCCAGTCCGTCGCCGAGGTCGAGGGCCTCGGCTCGCTCGGCGTGCACGGCGCCCAGACCCCGGTGCCGATCGCCAGCCTCACCAAGGTGATGACCGCCTACGTCGTGCTGAAGGACCACCCCCTCACCGGCAAGGAGAACGGCCCGCAGATCACCGTCGACCAGCAGGCCGCGAACGAGTCCGCGTCCGCCGACGAGTCGACCGCCCATGTGACGGTCGGCCAGAAGTTCACCGAGCGCCAGATGCTGCAACTGCTGCTGGTCCCCTCGGGCAACAACATCGCCCGGCTGCTGGCCCGCTGGGACGCAGGCACGCAGGATGCCTTCGTCACCAAGATGAAGGCCGCCGCGACGTCGCTCGGCATGGCCGACACCACGTACACCGGCGCCAGCGGCCTGGAGGAGACCACCGTCAGCACCGCGGTCGACCAGCTCAAGCTGGCCCGCGAGGTGATGAAGAACGAGGTCTTCCGCTCGGTCGTCGGGCTCCCGTGGGTCGTCGTCCCCGGCGTCGGCAAGATCTACAACAACAACAACGACCTGGTGAAGCCCGGCGTCATCGGCATCAAGACCGGGTCGAGCACACCGGCGGGCGGCGCCCTGATGTGGGCGGCGAACAAGAAGGCCGGCGGCAAGGAGCAGTTGATCCTCGGCGTCGTCCTCCAGCAGCACGGCGGCACCACCGTCAACGACAGCCTCGACGCCGCGCTGGCGCGCAGCCAGCAGCTCATCGAGTCCGTGCAGGGCGGACTGACGTCCGCGACGGTCGTCAAGAAGGGCGACGTCGTCGGCGAGGTCAGCGACGGGCTCGGCGGCAAGACGCCGGTCGTCGCCGGCGCCGACCTCACCACGGCCGGCTGGCCCGGCCTGCGCTCCACCATCACCCTCACACCGAGGGCCGGCGGGCTGCCCCACTCGGCCGAGGCGGGTGCCGTGGTAGGCACCCTCACCATCGGAACGGGTTCCGCCAGCGCCTCCGTCCCAGCCGTCCTCCAAACGGACCTGGCGTCCCCGTCCTTCACCTCGAAACTCACCCACTTCTGACGGTTCCCCACCCCCGGGTCGCTGCCTGCCACGGCCGGCGCGCCCCGGGGCGTGTGCCACTCGCGGTGGCGTTGCTCTCTTTCCCGCCTCGTCGGCGGGGCGCTCCGTTCTCCCCCAGCGCTTCGCCTGGGGGTACCCCCACGCGCCCCTGAAAAACGCTCACCCTCTGGCCAAGGGGCCGCTGGCAGGGGCAAACGCCGAGCGCGGGTGGACGCAGGCCAAAAGGGGCGCGGGGAACTGCGCGACAAGCCACGACGTGCCCGCAGGCAAGCAACGCCACCGCAAGTGGCAATCACCTGGGGGCGCGGGGAACTGCGCGAAAAGCCCCCACCGGGCGGCAGCCGAGGGACGCACCGCAAGGGGCAATCACCCCACGGCGCGCGGCCGGCCGCGGCGGGACGTCACCCGGGCCAGCCGCCAGGGCTACGCGCTGAGCGCCCGCTCCAGCGGAGTGCGAAAGCGCGGCGTCACCCGCGCAGACCCCAGCAGCGCGCCAAGCGCATGCGCGGCCTCGCCGACCGCCGCGTCAGCCGCCGCGCCGCGGTCGGCGAGCCGCCGCCAGACCACGGAGCCGTCGGCGCGCTGCGCCCACCCCCCGATGACCTCGCCCTCCCACCACACCGTGGGCCCGATGTTGCCGGTGCGGTCGAAGAGTTCGCCGTAGGAGTCCGGGAGGAACCAGGCGCGGTCCTGCCACCCCATGGGAGCGGGGTCGAGAGCGGGGAGCAGTTGGGCCGCGGGCGGCCCCGCGGGCGCGTCGGACGGGTCGGCGTCGCCCGGGAGGACGTATGCGGTGGCGCCGTCGTCCAGGACGACCGCCTGGGCCCCGACCGCCCCGAGCGCCTTGCGGGTCTCGCCCAGGGTCCAGCCCGTCCACCACTTGAGGTCGGCCTCGCTGCCGGGCCCGTACGCCCCCAGCCAGGCCTTCGCGACCGCGGCCCGCGCGGGCTCCGCGGGGACCTCCGGCAGCGGTTCGGCCTTCGCCCAGCGGAATTGCCCGCTGGTCCAGGACCCGGCGGGCTTGCGCCGCTCGATCCGTCCCTCCGCGGCCATCGTGCGGATGATCCGGCTCGCGACGTTCTGCTTGGCCTCGTACGGCTTGCCCCGGGCGACGACGACCTGTTCGCGCAGCCGCGGTACGAGCCGGGACAGTTCTGCGCCGCTGCTCTCCGGGTGCGCGGCCAGTACCGCGGCGACCTCGGCCTCGACGTCGTCGAGCCACGCGGCGTCCCAGCCGCCGCCGTCCGCGAGGAAAGCGAGCAGGCCCTTGCGCTCCTTGGCCGCGATGCCGCGCCCTGCGGCGGCGTAGACCTCGGGCGCGAAAGCGCGTGGGACGACGAACATCGTGCGGCGCATCGCGAGCATCCGGGTGAGCCCCGGAGGCTGCGCGTACAGCTCCCGCTCCACGGCGGGGACGGCGCCGGCAGGGTCGCCCAGCCGGGCGGCGACGGCGAGGTACACCGTCACCGGATCCGTCGCGTGGACGGCGACCAGCCGCTCCACCACGTCGCCGACCCCGCCTGCCCGCGCCCCGAGCCGCGCCACTGCCCGTGCCCGCCGTGCCTCCGTCGAAAACCGCAGTGCCTGTGCCATTCGGTCATTCTGACCGCCCGTTCCCGGCGGCGTGGCATATTGCGCAGGCCCCTGCGCTCCGCCTCACTCGGCCAGCGGCGAGAAGGTCCGCAGCCGCAGGCTGTTGCCGACCACGAAGACCGACGAGAAGGCCATCGCGGCCCCCGCGATCATCGGATTGAGCAGCCCGGCGGCGGCCAGCGGCAAGGCCGCGACGTTGTAGGCGAACGCCCAGAACAGATTCGCCTTGATCGTCGTGAGCGTCCGCCGCGCCAGCCGGATCGCGTCCGCGGCGACCCGCAGGTCCCCGCGGACGAGCGTGAGGTCGCCCGCCTCGATCGCCGCGTCCGTCCCCGTCCCCATCGCGAGCCCGAGGTCCGCCTGCGCGAGCGCGGCCGCGTCGTTGACGCCGTCGCCGACCATGGCGACCGTGCGGCCCTCGGCCTGGAGCCGCCGGATGACGGCGACCTTCTCCTCGGGGAGGACTTCGGCGTGGACATCTGCCGCGTCGATGCCCACCTCCGCGGCCACCGCCGCGGCGACGGCCGCGTTGTCCCCGGTGAGCAGGACCGGCCGCAGCCCGAGCGCGCGCAGCCGGCGTACGGCCTCCGCGCTGTCCGCCTTGACGGCGTCGGCGACGACCAGGACGGCCCTGGCGCGGCCGTCCCAGCCGACGGCCACCGCCGTGCCGCCACCGGCCTGCGCGGCGGCCTTGGCACGTACCAGCTCCGGCGGCAGCGGCTGCGACCGGTCGCGCAGCAGCTGCTCGCGCCCGACCAGCACCGTGCGGCCGTCCACCACGCCCTGGACGCCGAGGCCCGGCAGGTTGGTGAAGCCGCCGACGGCGGGCAGCTCGCCGACCCGGTCCGCTGCCCCCGCGGCGACGGCCCGCGCGACGGGGTGCTCGGAGGCGTGCTCCAGCGCGCCCGCGAGCCGCAGCACGTCCCCTTCGTCGACGCCGTCTGCGAGCAGCACACCGGTCAGCGTCATCGCACCGGTGGTGACCGTGCCGGTCTTGTCGAGCACGATCGTGTCGACGGCCCGGGTCGACTCCAGGACCTCGGGGCCCTTGATGAGGATGCCGAGCTGGGCGCCGCGCCCGGTGCCGACCATGAGCGCGGTGGGCGTCGCGAGCCCCAGGGCGCAGGGGCAGGCGATGATCAGTACGGCGACGGCGGCGGTGAAGGCGGCCTCCGCGCCCTCGCCGAGCGCCAGCCACGCCGCCAGCGTCCCCAGCGCCAGCACGATGACGGTGGGCACGAAGACCCCGGAGATGCGGTCGGCGAGTCGCTGGGCGGCTGCCTTGCCGTTCTGCGCGTCCTCCACCAGCCTGGCCATCCTGGACAGCTGGGTGTCCGCGCCGACCCTGGTGGCCTCCACGACCAGCCGCCCGCCGGCGTTCACCGTGGCGCCGGTGACCCGGTCGCCGGGGCCGACCTCGACCGGCACCGACTCGCCGGTGAGCATCGACGCGTCGACGGCCGAGGTGCCGTCCCTCACCAGGCCGTCGGTGGCGATCTTCTCGCCCGGCCGCACGACGAAGTGGTCGCCGACCGCCAGGTCGCCGATCGGGATCCGCGTCTCACCGCCGGAGCGCAGCACCGCCACGTCCTTGGCGCCGAGTTCGAGCAGCGCCCGCAGCGCGGCGCCGGCCCGGCGCTTGGCGCGCGCCTCGAAGTAGCGGCCGGCCAGGAGGAAGGCGGTGACCCCGGCGGCCGCCTCCAGGTAGATCTCGCTGCCGCCCTGGGAGCGGGACACCGTCAGCCGGAAGGCGTCGGTCATACCCGTCATCCCCGCGTCGCCGAAGAAAAGCGCCCACAAGGACCAGCCGAAAGCGGCCAGCGTGCCGACCGAGACCAGGGTGTCCATGGTGGCGGCGCCATGCCGCAGATTCGTCCAGGCGGCGCGGTGGAAGGGCCACCCTGCGTAGACGACGACGGGCGAGGCCAGGGTCAGCGACAGCCACTGCCAGTTGTCGAACTGCAGGGCGGGCACCATGGCGAGCACGATCACCGGGACGGCCAGCACGACCGCGGTGGTCAACCGCTGGCGCAGCGACGTCAGCTCGGCGTCGGCCGCCGGAGCGCCCGCGTCCTGCGGCACCCGGGCGGTGTCGGAGGCGGGCGGTGGGAGGAGCGCTGCGGTGTAGCCGGTGGCCTCGACCGTCGCGATCAGGTCGGCCACGGCGACGCCGTCGTCGTAGCCGACCTTCGCCTTCTCGGTCGCGTAGTTGACGGTGGCGGTGACGCCGTCCATGCGGTTGAGCTTCTTCTCGACCCTGGCGGCGCAGGACGCGCACGTCATGCCGCCGATCTCCAGCTCGACCCACCGGCCGGCCTGCTGCCCGCCGCCGTTCCCGTGCCGTACGTCCATGGTGCTCATACCGCTCCCCTTGCCGCTCCCCCCTCGCCGTATGCGGTCAGGCCCGCCCGACCAGCTCGTAGCCCGCCTCGTCGACCGCCGCCCGTACCCTTTCGTCGTCCACCGAGCCTTCCGAGCCGATGGTCAGCAGACCGGTCGAGGCGACCGCCTTCACGGAGATGACGCCGGGGATCGCGGTGACCTCGCGGGTGACCGCGGACTCGCAGTGGCCGCAGCTCATTCCGGACACCGAGTAGACGACATCGCTCATGGTCCTGCTCCTCGTCTCGTGGCCGGGGACGGCTCGTTCCATCCCCTCTCTTCGCCAGCTTATACCCCCCCTGGGTATTCCGACGAAGACCCCCCAGGGGTATGGCGCCGCAATGCGCGCAGCCGGCTCACTCGTCACCCGCCAGCCGGTCGAGCAGCGCCGCGGCCAGCCGCAGCACCTCGCGCTCGGTGTCGTTCAGCTCGGTCTCCATCCGCTCGCGCAGCCATGTGTCGCCGTGGCGGACGTCGCGGGCCATGGCGGCGAAGCCGCGCTCGGTCAGTTCCACGACGTATTGCCGGCCGTCCGCCGCGTCCCTGGTCCTGCTCACCATCCCGTCCGCGGCCAGCGCGGCCAGCGTCCTGGTCAGCGACTGCGGCTGTACGTGCAGCGCCGTCGCCATGGCGCCGGGCGTGGCCGGACCCGAGCGGTAGAGGTGCGCGAGCACGTTGAGGCGCCCGGTGGGCAGGCCGTCCTGCGACCGCTCGGCGCGCATCCTGCGGGTCAGCCGGTGGACCGCGCGGCGCAGCACGGCGGCGGGGTCCTGGGGCGGAGGAGGGAACATGGCGGCCATTTTCGTAAGCTCGGCGTACTATCTTCATCGGGTTGGTGTTGGTGTGTTGGCGTTCTTGTCCGGTCTCATGACCGGCATACCGGTGGCGTAGTCGTACGCCAGGCGTAGTGGACGGTGAGGGGATGGCACAGCCCGTACGGGACCGGCTGCGGATGCTCGACCCAGGGCGGGTCCGGCTGCGGATCGCCGCCCGCACGATCCTGGCGGCGCTCGCCGCCGTGCTGGCCGCCGTGGCAATGTGCCGAGCCGCGGATCTGCCCGGCGCGATCGTGGTGATGGCGACCGTCGTCACCGTCACACTCTCGCGCACCCTGCACGCGACCAGCCTCGCGCATCGGCTCTCCGCTCTCCTCTACGTCCCCGCGATCGGCCTGCTGGCCGCTTACGTGGGGCGCTTCATGCTCCACCACGCATGGTGGGGCGCGGCAACGTACGTCGCCGCGGTCGGCGCGTCACGCTACCTGCTGCGTTTCGGCGGCCATATACGCCGCCTCGGGCGGCTGGCCCTCACCCCGCTCATCGCGGTCATGGTCGTACCCGTACCGCCGAGCGCCGCCAAAGCCGCCGGGCCGGTGTGGGGAGCGGTGGCCGGTGTGATGGCCGTCGCCTGCGTCCTGCTCTCCCAGGCCGCACTCCCCACCCGTCCCACCCGCGAGGCAGCCGCGTCCGCTCTCGACCTGACCCGGGCCGCCCGCCACCTGCGCACCCTTCCCCCGGGCACCCCACGCCACGCCCGCGCGGCCCTCGCCCTGCACCGCGCCGCCCTGACCACCGAGGACCGCCTCGACGCCGCCGACCTGCCCCCGTCCGGCCCCCTGGCCGCGCTCGCCACGGCGGTCCTCCACGCGGAAGTCCTCGCTCATGGGGCGGGGGGCGCATTGCCGCGGCAATGTACGCCGGATCCCGCGGCCCCGGTCGGAGGACCGGAGGCGGCGCCTCTGGCGGCGGTGGGCGACGGGTCGGACGTTGCGGCGCCGGGAGTGGGAGGCGCGGCCGGTATTGCGGAGCCGTCGCGGCGAGTGGTCACGGCCGCCGGGGACGGTGCGTCCGGCCCCGACACCCGGGTGGACGCCGCCCTCGCCCGAGCCCTGGACGAGGTCGAAGCGGCGGCGGCAGCCGTACGGGCCATCCCCGCGCGGGCGCTCCCGGCGCCGGAACCACCCCGCCCCCCGGCCAGGAAGGGGCTGCAACCCCACACACGCCTCAGCGTGCAGCTGACCGTGGCAATGGCCGCGGCTTTCGCCGTCGGCCACCTCCTCTTCCCCCACCACTGGACCTGGACCGTGATCACGGCCTTCGTCGTGTGCGGCGCCGCCCGCGCGCGCGGCGACGTGGTGCATCGCAGCGGGTTGCGCGTGGCCGGAGCCTTCGCCGGCGCCGTCACCGGCACATTCGTCGCCCAGCCGGTCGCGGACGTGCCGCCCGCCGCCGTGGCGGTGATCTTGTGCTACCTCTTCGTCGGCACCTGGCTGCGCGACGTGAGCTACGCGGTGTGGGCCTTCTGCGTGACCAGCCTGCTCGCGGTGCTCTACTCGCTGAACGGCGAGCAGGGCGCGGCCCTGCTCCTCCAGCGTCCCGAGGGCATCCTGGCCGGGTCGGCGTGCGGCATCCTGGCGGCGTATTTCGTACTGCCGCTCCCCACGGAGACGGTGATGCGGGGGCGGGCAGCCCGCACCTTGCAGGTCCTCCAGGACCTGCTCACCGCGGTGCGCGAACCCCACCCGGAGCCGGCCGCGCTGCGGCAGCTCACCCGCGCCCTCGACCGCGCGGCGCGGGACCTCGGCGACGCGGCGGCCTCGGCGAGAGCGCATCGCGCGCTCTTCCGCCGCCGCGCCCCGGCCGGCGCGGCGCCGCACCCCGCGGACTGGGCGGACACGCTGGCGCTGTGCGTCCGCGAGGCGCGGGCGCTGGCCGCCACACCTCCGCCCGACCTCGCCGCGGCCCGCCCCCACCTCGTCCTGACCTCCCGCAATCTCGGCCAGGTCCGCCGCCGCCTGGGCCACCGCCCGGACGCCACGCCTCCGCGCCCGTCCACCGCCCCGCTCCCGCCCCACCTCCACCGCCTGAACGCGGCCTTGGCCGACCTCTACCGCCAGCTCCCCGCCCCCGCCTGACCCCCGGCCGCGCGCCCGCCCGGCGCGCACCCTCCCGCGCGAGGGCGCCCCATGAGGCGGGGGGCCTGAGAGATTGCGCACTCCGCCCGCCACCCCCCGGCGCGAGCGAGACCAGGGCCTCTACTCTGGTTGGGTCGGCGCGTACCCCCGGGGGACGCGACCCACCCGTTCACACCAGGAGGCGGCACCGTGCTGCGCACCATGTTCAAGTCCAAGATCCACCGGGCCACCGTGACGCAGGCGGATCTGCATTACGTGGGGTCCGTGACGATCGACGCCGAGTTGATGGATGCCGCCGACCTGCTGCCGGGCGAGTTGGTGCACATCGTGGACATCACCAACGGCGCCCGGCTGGAGACGTATGTCATCGAGGGCGAGCGCGGCTCCGGCGTGATCGGGATCAACGGCGCCGCGGCACACCTCGTGCACCCCGGGGACCTGGTGATCCTGATCAGTTACGCGCAGGTCGACGACGCGGAGGCCCGCGCACTGCGACCCGCCGTGGTCCATGTCGACGCCGACAACCGGATCATCGCCCTGGGGGACGACACCGCGGAGCCGGCACCCGGCAGCGATTCCGTACGCCCCCCGCACGCGGCGGCCCGCGCGTCCGTCTGACCGACGGAGCGTCCGACCGGCCCTGACTGACAGGGCGTCCGACCGACGGAGCGTCACAGATCCCGCAGGCCGACGGCTACGCCGCCGTCACCACCGCGGCGCCCATGACCGGCCCGGACACCGGGCGTATTCCGCCGCGGGCGCCGCGCGCCGCGGCGGTCCAGCGAGCCCGCAACCGCGCCAGCTCCGCCAGCTCTTCGGCCGTCCACGGCCGGTCGCCGTGCTCCTGCACATATGCGCGCAGAGCGGCGTTCGCCTGATCGAGACTTCCCCCGTACATGTGAACCACCCTAGACGGGGGCACTGACAATCCTCGAATCGGTTGACCACCGCCCGTGCCCGCACCGCCACGGTCAGCCAGTCCCCGGCCGGTGCCTCTGACCAGGCCAACGTGCCACCGCCGAGCGTGGGAACGCTGATTGTCGGTGGCTGATGCCATGCTGAGTGTGAGGGAGGACACAGCGTCCAAATCCGGCAGATCGATCGCCTCACCGATCACTCGGCCCACGGAGGTCTCCATCATGCTCACCAACGACTACGTGCCTGGCACACCCAACTGGGTGGACCTGGGCAGCCGCGACGTGACGGCGGCGGCCGCCTTCTACGGTGACCTGTTCGGCTGGCAGTTCCAGTCGGCGGGGCCGGAGACGGGGGGCTACGGGATGTTCCAGCGGGACGGCGAGACCGTCGCGGCGCTCGGCCCGCTCCAGGACGAGCACGCCCAGCCCGCCTGGACGGTCTACTTCCACACGGCTGACGCGGACGCCACGACCAAGGCCGTCGAGCAGGCAGGCGGCACCGTCCGCTTCCCGCCGATGGCGGTCGCCGAGCAGGGCAGGCTCGCCGGCTATTCCGACCCGGCCGGGGCCGAGTTCGCGGTCTGGGAGCCGGGAACGACCGGCGGCCTGGACAGGGTCGGCGACGGCGGCCTGTGCTGGACGGAGCTTTATACGACGGATGCCGCGAAGGCCAAGCAGTTCTATGGCGCGGTCTTCGACTGGGACTACGAGGACATGCCGCTGCCGGGGGACGCGGGCTCCTATGTGGTGGCGTCCCGGTCCGGCGGCGGGCAGCAGGGATCGCACGCCGGCATCATGCAGCTGGGCACGGACATGCTGCCGGAGGGCAGCAGTTACTGGCAGCCGTATTTCTCGGTGGCCGACGTGGACGGGACAGTCGCGAAGACCGCGGCGCGCGGCGGCGCGGTGCTGATGCCGGGCACCGACATGGCAGGCGTGGGCAGGATCGCGCTGCTCAGGGACCCGGAGGGCGCCTTCTTCGCGCTGTTGCGGGCGGCGGACCCGCAGAGCCCGGTGTCCCCGAAGTCCTGAGGGCGGTTCAGGCGCCGCCGGCGGGCCAGGCGGCCAGTTGCCGCCCGCTCTCGAAGCGCATCGCCCGCCCGGTCAGCGGGTCGGTGAATTCGAGTGCCTGGGCCAGCAGTTGCAGCGGCCGGGACCAGTCGTCCGCGTCGGCCTCCGGCAGCAGCCGGGGATAGACGGGGTCGTGCAGCAGCGGCAGCCCCAGGCCGGCCATGTGCAGCCGCAGTTGGTGGGTCCGCCCGGTCGCGGGCAGCAGCAGGTAGCGGCCGAGGCCGTCGCGGTGGCCGAGCAGTTCGACACGGCTCTCGGCGTTCGGCGGCCCTTCAGCCTGCTCCTCGGCCGCCATCCGCCCGTGCTCCTTGACGATCCGGCTGCGTACGGTACGCGGCAGCCGCACCGCCGGGTCGTAGCGGGCCACGCCCTCGTATTCCTTGCGGATCCGCCGGTCCCGGAAGAGCGTCTGGTAGGCGCCGCGGTCCTCGGGGCGTACGACGAAGAGCACCAGGCCCGCGGTCAGCCGGTCCAGCCGGTGGGCGGGGGAGAGCAGCGGCAGGCCGAGGCTGTCCCGCAGCCGGGAGAGCGCGGTCTGCGTGATGTGCCGGCCGCGCGGCGTGGTGGCCAGGAAGTGCGGCTTGTCGGCGACGACGATCCGCTCGTCGCGGTGGACGACGTCGACCGCGTAGGGCACCACCGCCTCGGGCGCACGGTCGCGGTGGAACCAGACCCAGCCCCCAGGCTCGTACGGCGTCGCCGCCGCCACCGGCCCTTCCACGGTCACGAACCGCCCGGCGTCGAGCATCGCCTCCACCCGCTCGGCACCGACCGCGGGACCGTACCGCTCCAGCAGATAGCCCCGTACGGTCGCCCAGCGCCCCGCCCCGTCCCCGGGCATCCGCACCCTTACGGCGTCCACCCCGGCCCGCTGCGCCAGCGGTGACGGCGGCGCCCTGCGCCCTGCCCTGCGACCCACGCGCGCCACCCCTCTTCCGCTGGTCCGCCCGTCGCCACGCCGTCCCCGCGGCACCGGCTTCAGGAGAGCGACAGAATCCAGCGTATGCGGAGCCGGACCCCGCCGTGTGCTGCCGGAAGGTCACTGCCTTCCGGATCGGCTTCTCCGCGGAACCTGGGCGTCGTCGGCTCCTGGCCAGGCGGCCCGAGCGGCCCTGACGTGCTGCGACGGACCGCAGCGGGCGCAAAGGCGCCTGATGGGGAAGCCCTTGCTCACGACTCCGCCTTACCGGCCGTACCGCGACAGCCGGCTGCTGGCCACGGTTACCGTCTCCATGCTGTGCGTCGCGTTCGCCGGCGACATCGTGAACGTCGTCATGAACCTGCACATCGCGTCGGTGACCGACGCGATGATCCACCGTCCTTCGACGGTGACCTCCGCGGAGATCAGCGGGGTGGACCAGTTCCGGCACCATGTCGTGCCCTGGCTGACGCCCGCACTGCTGGTGGCCGTGGCGGTCCCGTTCGTGGCGTGGTTCCGCCGCAGCCGGCTCAATGCCGCGTCGTTCGCGCCAGGCGCGACGAGGGTCGCCGAGGGGTGGTCGGTGGGCGGCTGGGTCGTACCCCTCGCCGCCTTCTGGATGCCCCTGCCCTGAGAACGTCCGCGACCGCGTCCGCGTGGGCGTCGACCAGTGCGATGTCGGTGTCGTAGTCCGCACCGTCCAGGAAGACGCCCTCGAAGACCACCGGGAGTACGACCACGCTCACCAACTTGCACATCCACAGCGCCCACCAGGAGTTCACCAGGCGGGCCGTGAGCACGTCCCGGCCGGCGGGCAGGGCACTGCCGCGGCGGATGTCGTGTGCGACCCACGGCCTGTTCGGTCTGCTCGCCGCCGTCGCGGCCGTCCTCGTTGTCCGCGCCGTCACCGTGCAGCAGCGGGCGCGGGCGGCTGCGGGCGGCTGCCCTGCTGTGATGCCAGACCATCCGGCGGGAGGTCCGGCGGGATCGTGCTGATCGTTCCGGGGATATTTCGGGGACCGGCGGCCCATCCGCTCACGCATCGCTCACGCAGACAGCCCCGGACGACGAGTCCGAGGCCGTGCGACAAGCTGCCTGTCCGGCGAAACCGCCGGTCAGGCGGTTTCGGGTTGTGCCCCAGGCAGGATTCGAACCTGCGACACCGGCTTTAGGAGAGCCGTGCTCTATCCCCTGAGCTACTGGGGCAAATCCAGGTCGGCCCCTGCCACGGGCCCTTCGCGGCCGCCTGGGAACGGCGGTCGCACGGGTACGGAGTGGCGGGTCTTCCGACGTGGAACAGGGTAGCGGATGCGGCGGGCAGGGGTGGGCGCCGGGCCGCCGCCTGCGGGTGTTCGGTCGCCGGGTGCGACGGCAGGGGCCCGCTCGCGGCGCGTGCCGGGTGTCCGTTTGGCCCTACGGTGGGCGGTGCGTGCCCGCGGGCGGGAAGGGGGCACGCTGGAAGCGGAGTTGGCGGCGCCGGCGACCTCGGGGGCTACGACCGTGGTCGGGCTGATGGCCTCGGACGCCTGGGCGCAGGTACGCGGGCGGCTGGCGCGTTTCTTCGCCCGGGACGGCCAGGCCGGGGCGGTGGACGCGGAGCTGGAGCAGTCCCGCCAGGAGCCGGCCGCGGCCCGCGCGGCGGGCGACGACCTCGCGGCGGGCGACGTCGAGGCCGAGTGGCGTACGCGGCTGCGCCGTACGCTCGGCGCGGACCCGGCGGCGGCCGAGGAGTTGCGCTTGCTCCTGGCCGAGCTGAACGCGGCGGATCCCGCCTGCCAGGCGCCGACGAGCATCGTGCACGACAACGTCAGTGGCGGCGTCAACCACGGCGTGGTGATGCGGGCCGGGATTTCCGCTTCGGGGCCATGACCTTGCACGCTTCGGGGGCCGTGCCTCCGGGGGCGGCCGGGGCGCGGAGCCGCTCTGCGGGACGGAACCGGGAGCGGAACCGCCTTCCGGGGCTGAACCGGGCCGGTGAGCGGCGGACGGGAATAGGTGCGGCAGGCCTGTCGTTCGGGTGGTTGAACAATCAACCAAATGGACGGTGGGTGAGATGCAGTTCGGGATCTTCACAGTCGGCGACGTCACCACGGACCCGACGAACGGACGCACACCGAGCGAGCACGAGCGGATCAAGGCGATGGTCACCATCGCGAAGAAGGCCGAGGAGGTCGGGCTCGACGTCTTCGCCACGGGTGAGCACCACAATCCCCCGTTCGTGCCGTCGTCGCCGACGACCATGCTCGGCTACATCGCCGCGCGCACCGATCGCCTGATCCTGTCGACGTCGACCACGCTCATCACCACCAACGACCCGGTCAAGATCGCGGAGGACTTCGCGATGCTCCAGCACCTGGCGGACGGCCGCGTCGACCTGATGATGGGCCGCGGCAACACCGGCCCGGTCTACCCGTGGTTCGGCAAGGACATCAGGCAGGGCATACCGCTCGCCGTGGAGAACTACGCCCTGCTGCACAAGCTGTGGCGTGAGGACACGGTCGACTGGGCCGGCAAGTTCCGCACGCCGCTGCAGTCCTTCACCTCCACCCCGCGCCCGCTGGACGGTGTGCCGCCGTTCGTCTGGCACGGCTCCATCCGCAGCCCGGAAATCGCCGAGCAGGCCGCGTACTACGGCGACGGCTTCTTCGCCAACAACATCTTCTGGCCGAAGGAGCACTTCAAGAAGCTCATCGGGTTGTACCGCGAACGCTATGCCTACTACGGGCACGGCTCACCCGACCAGGCGATCGTCGGACTGGGTGGTCAGGTGTTCATGCGAAAGAACTCGCAGGACGCGATAAGGGAATTCCGGCCATATTTCGACAACGCGCCGGTATACGGCCACGGCCCATCCCTGGAGGACTTCACCGACCAGACGCCGCTGACCGTCGGCTCGCCGCAGGAGGTCATCGACAAGACGCTGACCTTCCGCGAGTCCTTCGGCGACTACCAGCGGCAGCTGTTCCTGATGGACCACGCCGGACTGCCGCTCCGCACGGTGCTCGAACAGCTCGACCTGCTCGGCGAGGAGGTCGTCCCCGTCCTGCGCCGCGAATTCGCCAAGGGGCGCCCGGCGCACGTACCTGAAGGCCCCACCCACCAGTCCCTTCTCGCGGGACGCGACACCCAGGAGGTCGACGTATGACCAGCCGCCTCGTCGTGATCACCGCCGGCCTCGGCCGCCCCTCCTCGACGCGACTGCTCGCCGACCGGCTGACCGCCGCGACGCAGCGGTACGTCACCGACGGCAATGTCGACAATCAGGGCACTGCCGGTGACGTCGGCGGCGAGGTCGAGGTGCGGGTCGTCGAACTGCGCGATCTCGCCAACGACATCGCGCAGAACATGGTGACCGGCTTCCCCGACCCGCGGCTGCGCGACGCGGTCGAAGCCGTCACCTCCGCCGACGGCCTGATCGCGGTCACCCCGGTCTTCACCGGCTCCTACAGCGGCCTGTTCAAGTCGTTCTTCGACGTCATCGACAAGGACGCGCTGGCCGGCACCCCGGTCCTGATCGCGGCGACCGGCGGCACCGCCCGCCACTCCCTGGTCCTGGAACACGCCATGCGCCCGCTCTTCAGCTACCTCCGGGCGGTCGTGATGCCGACGGCGGTGTACGCGGCGACCGAGGACTGGGGCGCGGCGGGGGACGACAGCCTCGCCCCGCGCATCGACCGCGCCGCCGCCGAACTCGCCGCCCAGGTCACCGCCCACTCCGTGCGGCGTCCGGCAGCGGCCGAGGAGACGTTCGTTCCGTTCGACCGGCAGCTCGCCGCCCTGGCCCCGAAGGGGTGAGTTGCCTGGACACCGCTACGCGGAAGTCACCCTCCCGGCGACCGGTTGACGCCGGTCGTCGAGGAATTCGATGACCGCCAGCACGGCGAGCGCCACCACCGCGATCCAGATGACGACCAGGCCGGTCGGGTAGGGCCACAGCAGCAGCGCGAGGCCCGCACCGCCGACGACCACCCATCGCAGCGCAAGGCGGTAGCGGTGCACCCACGGCCCCACCGGCCCGGTCGTCCTGATCCCGACGGACTGCCGCACCGCGGCGATCCCCGTCTGCCACGCCGTCGTGACCCGCACCGCCCACCTCCCGGAGCCGCTCAGCCACGCCCCGGCCGCGACCAGGACCCCCAGTACGATCACCATCCGCATCGTCACCCGGAGAAAACGTACGACCTGGTCATAGATCGCGCCCGCCGCTGCCTGGTTCGTGCCCGCGGGCAGATGATCCAGATAGATGACCCGGAAGATCGCCAGTCCGATCCAGAGCACTGCCAAACCCGCGGCGATTCCCAGCGCCGCCGCCGCCAGGGCGCGCCGCCTGCGCGCGGCGAGCAGCACACCGCCGGCCGCCAGGACGACGGTGACGACCGGCAGCCAGTTGCCGGCGATCTGCAGGGCGCGGAAACCGGTACGCACACGCTGCACGTCCTTGGACTTCACCAGTGTGAAGTCGGTCCGCACCTCGGGAATGAGCGACGCCGCACCCAGCCCGCTGTTCAGCAGCCGCTGCTTCACCTGGGCGACGACGGGTGCGAGGTTCAGTACGACGGCGTCGCCGCTCACCTTCACCGCCGAGTCGCTGTCCCCGGTCAGCGCACCGGTGAAGGCCGCGTGCGCCTGCCGGTTCAGCTGCTCCCACAGCGTGGCGAAGGCGTCGCTCGCCACGAAACTCGCCACCGTCTGCCGCACGAAGTCCCTGATCCCCGTGGTGATCGGCCCGTGCAGGGCGCCGAGAGCCTTCTCCAGCTCAGGCCGGTCGCTCGGCGTCACGCTGGACAGCAGTGAGTCGAGGTCGAACTTCGCCATGGCGGCGTCGGTCACCCGGTCGGTCACCGCATCCCTGACGTCGGGATCCCGGGCCAGCGGGGCGACCGTCGCCACATACCGGTCGGTGTCTGCCATCTCGTCGGCGATCCACACGGCGACGGCACTGAGCGGGGCGAGCACCGCGGCCAGTGTGATCAGCACCGCGGACAGGACGGCCCGCCACCGCCGCCGTGCGGGGAGACGCTTGCGCAGTGCGAGCAGCTCGGCGCGTTCGTCGGCGCCGAGCGGCCCGTCGCCCGGTTCGGGGGCACCTCCTGCCAGGCCGTCCGCGCTCGTCGCCATATGCCTGCTCCCTTACCGCGGCCGGGGCGCGGCCACTGCCTTCCCGCCAGCCAACGGCCCCGCGGCCGCACCCGCGCGCGCAACTGCTGCGTCCGGGTGTCGGCGGCACTCACCCTCCCGGGTGGCCGCGGACTACACCTGCTGACCGCGGCCCGCTCATCGGGTCACGCCGAACGGGTGAGGGTGCGTTAGTGGTTTCGACCCCGCGGTAGTGATCGTTGTGCAGGTGCAGCACCACACTCCGTGGCCGTCATCGCCACCAGGGACGGTCGTCCGATGGCGGTCGCGGTGGATTCCCGCCCCGCCCTGCCTGCTCCGCCGCCCCCTCCACGGGGGCCGCGGCGTCCGCGTGGCGGGGGCGCTGAGCTGGGCCTAGCGTGGAATTCCGGGAGGACGCGCGCATGCGCAAAGGAGATCCACACCATGGCCCGAAGCTCCTCCGAGCCACCAGACGAAGCCGGCCGCGTCCGCGCGGCCGGCTCGCCGTCGTCCGGACAGGACGGCGTCTCCGAACCTCCCGCCCGCCGCTGGTGGGTGCTGTGTGTGATCGGCCTCGCTCAGCTGATGGTCGTACTGGATGCCACGATCGTGACCATCGCACTGCCCTCGGCCCAGCGTGAACTCGGCTTCAGCGACGGCGACCGCCAGTGGGTCGTCACCGCGTACGCGCTGGCCTTCGGTTCGCTGCTGCTGTTCGGCGGCCGGCTCGCCGACCTCATCGGCCGCAAACGGATCTTCCTGATCGGCCTGGTCGGCTTCGCCGCGGCGTCGGCGATCGGCGGGGCGGCGCCGAGCTTCGAGATCCTGGTGATGGCGCGCGCCCTGCAGGGCGCCTTCGGCGCGATCCTGGCCCCCGCCGCCCTGTCACTGCTGACCACGACCTTCACCGACTCCAAGGAACGCGCGAAGGCCTTCGGCATCTACGGCGCCATCGCCGGCGCCGGCGCGGCGGTCGGGCTGCTGCTCGGCGGCCTCCTCACCGAGTACCTGGAGTGGCGCTGGTGCCTGTACGTCAACCTGATCTTCGCCGTCATCGCCTTCGTCGGCGGTATGCGGCTGCTGCGCTCAGGCACCAGACCCGAGCAGGCGCATCTCGACATCCCCGGCACGCTGCTGGTCTCCGGTGGCCTGTTCTGCATCGTCTACGGCTTCTCCAACGCCGAACGGCACGCGTGGAGCGCCCCCAGCACCTGGGGCTTCCTGCTGACCGGCACGATCCTGCTGGCGGCCTTCGTGTGGTGGCAGCAGCGTGCCCGCCACCCGCTGCTACCACTGCGGGTGGTCGGCGACCGCGACCGCGGGGCGTCCTTCATCGCGATGTTCCTGTCCGGCGCCGGAATGTTCGGCGTGTTCCTCTTCCTGACGTATTACCTGCAGCGCACGCTCGGCTATTCACCGGTGAAAACGGGCCTCGCCTTCCTGCCCATGGTGGCGCTGCTGGTGATCGCCTCCGTGACGACGACCAATGTGCTGGTGCCGAGATTCGGCGCCAAACCGATCGTGCCCACCGGCATGCTGCTGGCCGGCGGCGCCATGGCGTGGCTGACCGCACTGGACGGCAACAGCACCTACGTGGCGCACGTCATGCCCCCGCTGCTCCTGCTGGGCCTCGGCCTCGGCCTGATCTTCGCCACGGCCATGAACCTCGCCACCGCCGGCAACAAGCCGGACGACGCCGGTGTCGCCTCTGCCATGGTGAACACCAGTCAGCAGGTCGGCGGCTCCGTCGGCACCTCACTGCTCAACACCCTCGCGACCAGTGCCGCCACCAACTACCTCGTCGGCCGCCGCCCGACGCCGAGCGCGGTCGCCCAGTCGCAGCTGCACAGCTACGCCGTCGCCTATTGGTGGTCGGCGGGGTTCTTCGCCTTCGGCTTCGTGGTCACCTTCCTGCTGTTCCGGCCGGGACCGCCGCGTATTGCCGAGTCCGCGCCGGAGGAGAACTCCTCACCGGCCGCCATGTGACCCACCGCGCCGCCGCCGTATCCACATGGCGGAGACCGCCGCCATAAAGCTGGCGCATACAGCTATCGTCCGTCCATGACAGCCAACGCGACAGGCGCGACGCCCACAGCGGTCGCCGTAATGGACGGCGTCAGCGTGCGTCGCTACACCACGGGCCAGGTCATCCTCGACGACATCGACTGGACCGTGGGCGCGGGCGAGCACTGGGCGCTGCTCGGCGCGAACGGCGCGGGAAAGACCACGGTCCTGCGGTTGATCGGCGCCCTCATGCACCCGACCACCGGCACGGTCGACGTCCTCGGCCACCGTCTCGGCCGGGTCGACATGCGCGAGCTGCGCGCCCATATCGGCCTGGTCTCCTCCGCGCAGAAGGTGCCGCTCGACGCGGTCGCGCACACCGTCGTCCTGACCGGCCACACCGGCACCGTGCAGCCGCTGTGGCGCGAGTACGACGGCGACGTACGCGACCGCGCGACCGCGCTGCTGGCGGAACTGGAGATCAAGGACCTCGCGGAACGCGCCTACCGCGTCTGCTCGGGCGGTCAGCGCGCCCGCATCCTGGTCGCGCGGGCGCTGATGGCCGACCCGTCGCTGCTGCTGCTCGACGAGCCCTTCAACGCCCTCGACCTGCCCTCGCGCGAGGACCTCGTCGATGCCATGCACCGGCTCGCCACGACCAGGGCGGGGCTGGCCACCATCACGGTCACGCACCACCTGGAGGAGCTGTCACCGGCGATCGGCCATGTGCTGCTGCTCAAGGAGGGCCGGGTGCTGACGTCGGGCCCCGCCGAACAGGTGCTCACCGGGGCGTGGATGACGCGCTGCTTCGGCCGGCCGATCGAGGTGAGTCGGCACGAGGGCCGGTGGCTGGCGCGGTCCGGACGCGGCGGGTCGGCGACGCGATGAGAGCCGGCACATCGCGCACTCACCCCCGCAGGTGACATGCGCGGCGCCGCCTTGACCGGGTCGCGGTGGCGTTCAGCGCAGCCAGGGCACGTCCGCGCCGTCCGGCTGGTGCAGGCCCTCGGCAAGGATCCGCGAGATGTCGCCGAGCTGCCGGCTCTGCTCGGCGGTGAGCCGGTCGAAGATCGCGGCACGGACGGCGGCGACATGTCCGGGCGCGATACGTACCAGCTCCGTATGACCCGCGTCGGTCAGGACGCACACCTGGCCGCGCCGGTCAGTGGGGCAGTTCTCGCGGCGCAGCCAGCCGTTGCCCTCAAGACGCGCGACGGCGTGCGACAGCCGGGAGCGGGTGATCTTGGCCTGCTCGGCGAGTTCGGTCATCCGCATCTTCCGGCCGGGCGCCTCGGACAGCGTGCTCAGCAGCGCGTAGTACATGTGCGGCATGCCGGCGTCACGCTGCAGCTGACGGTCGAGATGATCATCGAGCAGTGTCGTGGCGTGCAGAAACGCCCGCCAGGTCGCCTGCTCCTCTTCGGTCAGCCATGTCATGGCGTTCATGCTACGGGTACTTCTTGAAGCTTCAATAAAAGCCCTCCTTGTGTCGCCGTGTCGCGATGTGGCCTGCAAGCGGGAGGCGGGCGGTCGCGGAAGTGAGACGCAGGTCACGCGATCACCCCGAAATATCCGGGGAACAGGACCCTGTTTAGTGTGGTGATCGGAAACGGGGATCGATTATCCGTTTCCTCGTCACGACCGTCCCATGCCACCCGTACCCACCGGAGGGAGTCCGCCCGTGCCGCCCGCCATGGACACAGCCGTGCCGCCGCGAGCCGTACGCCTGCGCGCGGACGCCACCCGGAACCGGGAACGCATCGTCGCCGCCGCTCGCGAGGCCCTCGTCGAACTCGGCCCCGACGTCCCGCTCGACGAGGTGGCACGCAGAGCCGGCGTCGGCAATGCCACGCTCTACCGTCACTTCACCGACCGTGCGGAGCTGATCCGCCAGGTCACGTTGTCAGTGATGGCCCGTACAGTGAAACGAGCCGAGGACGCGCTGGCACAGGAGCCGGACGCGTTCGCCGCGCTCAGCCGTTTCGTCTTCGAAGCGGCGGACGAGCGGATCGGCGCCCTGTGCCCCCTGCTCTCCGACGTTTTCGACCGCCAGGACCCCGCGGTCGCCAGCCAGGTCGAACAGATGCAACGATCGATCAGCACCATCATGGAACGCGCCCAGATCGCGGGCCAGTTGCGCACCGACATCGCCGTCGGTGACCTGATGGTCGCCGTGACGCAGCTCACCCGGCCGCTACCAGGCACGTGCTGCGCGGGCTTCGACCGTTTCGTCCGTCGCCACCTGCAACTGTTCCTCGACGGCCTGCGCGCGCCCGCCTGCTCGGTGCTCGCCGGCGCTGCCGCGACTCTGGAGGAACTGCAAGCCCGCCAGTAATAAACCCTTCGCAATACCTGTCAATCGGGTTATAGCGTAGCCAGGTTCGCCGTCCGTGGACCTGCGCAGCCCGAGTCAGCCGCTCGTCATGCCTGAGCAGAGCCGGACCCGACACCCGAAGGCCGCCAGGGATCCCTGACCCCGATCCACCGCCGCAGTACGGCGCCGGACCCTTGGCTGACACATGTCCCCACGCCCTGTCACTCCACATCCATTTAGTGAGATCAGCAATGCCTGAAACACATCAGCCGGATCCGAAGCGCTGGACAGCGCTGATATTCATCGCGATAGCCCAGCTGATGGTCGTGCTCGACGCGACCGTCGTGAACATCGCGCTGCCGTCCGCCCAGGCCGACCTCGGGATCTCCGACGGCAACAAGCAGTGGGTCATCACCGCGTACACCCTGGCCTTCGGCGGCCTGCTGCTCTTCGGCGGCCGGGTGTCCGACCTATGGGGACGTAAGAACACCTTCATCGTCGGCCTGCTCGGCTTCGCCGCCGCCTCCGCAATAGGCGGCGCCGCAGTGAATACGGCCATGCTGCTGGGCGCCCGCGCCCTTCAGGGCGTCTTCGGGGCCCTGCTCGCCCCCGCCGCACTGTCGCTGCTCGCGGTGACCTTCACCGACGCCAAGGAGCGCGCCAAGGCGTTCGGCATCTACGGCGCCATCGCCGGCGCCGGCGCCGCCGTCGGCCTGATCCTCGGCGGCGTGCTCACCCAGGCCCTGAACTGGCGCTGGGCGCTCTTCGTGAACATCCTCTTCGCGATCGTCGCCGCCATCGGCGCCATCACGGTCATCCGCGAGCCCGCCCAGGGCCGCAACCACAACCGCCTGGACATTCCCGGCGTGATCCTGGTCAGCGCCGGCCTGGTCGCCCTCGTATACGGCTTCACCCGCGCCGACAGCGACGGCTGGACCGCCGGCATCACCCTCGGCCTCTTCGTGGCCTCCGTGGTGCTGCTGGTCGCGTTCGTGTTCGTCGAGAGCCGTGTACCGGCCCCGCTGCTGCCGCTGCGCGTCGTGACCGACCGCAACCGTGGCGGCGTCTACCTGTCGCTGGGCCTGGCCATCATCGGCATGTTCGGCCTGTTCCTGTTCCTGACCTACTACCTGCAGCTGGTGATGGGCTACTCGGCCATCAAGTCGGGCTTCGCCTTCCTGCCGATGATCACCGGCATGATCGTCGGCTCCACCCAGATCGGCACCCGGCTGATGCTGCGGGTCCGCCCGCGCCTGCTGATGGCTCCCGGCTTCCTGGTCGCCGCCGTCGGCATGGCCATCCTGGCGCAGATCAAGGTCGACTCGTCCTACGCGACGGTGCTGCTGCCCGGCCTGATCCTGATGGGCCTCGGCATGGGTACGGCTTTCATGCCGGCCATGAGCCTGGCCACACAGGGCGTGCGGCCCGAGGACGCCGGTGTCGCCTCCGCAATGGTCAACACCTCGCAGCAGGTCGGCGGCTCCATCGGCACCGCGCTGCTGAACACCCTGGCCACCAGCGCGACCGCGACCTGGGTGTCCGCACACGTCACGTCGAAGACCGACCTCAAGCAGAAGCTGTTCGTCAACGAGTCGATGGTGCACGGCTACTCCGTCGCCATCTACTGGGCGACGGCGATCCTCGCCCTGTCCTCTGTGATCGCCTTCTTCCTGGTCAACGCAGGTGTGCAGGGCAGCCACCCGCAGCGCGTCGACGGTGACAAGTCGGCCGACGACATCGCGATCCCGGTCATCGCACACTGACCATCAGGTCGTACGACCAGGCGGTCGCCACGACCGCCCGGTAGTCGTCGCAACGGCAGGTCCCCACCGCTTCCGTTCACTCGGAAGAGTGGGGACCTGCCGTTTTGTCGTACCGGCGACGGTACGAAGATGCGAATGCCGCGCGGCGGTGACGTCGCGGAACGCTCGTCCTACAGGATGCTTCCGCGGGGCCCTGCCGGCTCCTACAGGCCCTCCGGCCACGAGTAAGCCGACGGGACCTGCACCTTGTCGGCGGGGGCGCCGTAGACGACGGCGATCTCCTCGTGGGCGCCCAGCTTGATCGAGGCGGGGTCGCCGGTCTGCTCCTTGCCGTTGACGTAGACGTGCAGTTCCTTGCCGCCACCGGTCTTGAACGTTCCGAGGACGTCGCTGCCGATCGGCACGCTCCACTCGGTCATGAACTGCCCGAGGGTGAATTCCGCCTGTACCGGCGACTCGATGTGCACGACGCCCGACGTGTCATGCGTGTGCAGCGGGCTGATCTGCTGCTTGGGGACGTCGATACCGATCTCGGCCGGCACAGTCACCGCCTTGCCGTCCACGAACACGTCCAGGTGGCTGTGGATGTGCAGCACCTGGCCCTCCTGCCCGAGCATCGGCAGCCCGGCCGCCTTGACCTGCGCGCTGGCGTCGGGGGGCGCGGGCCAGTTCACGGACGACGCGGCCGGCTTGTCGTCGGCGGCGCTCGCGGTGGCGGCCGGGTCCTTCTTGCTGTCGGAGCCGCACGCGGCCAGGGTCACGGCGCCGGCCAGGACGGCCACGCCGATCGCGATGCGTCGTTTCTGCATGGGCATGAGGTGAGGTGTCTTCCTGTTCAGCCGAGCTGGACGGAGCGCTTCGCGAGCCCCATCCAGAATCCGTCGATGATGCTGCGCTGGCTGCCGAGATCGGACTCGGCGGCGCCGAGCGTAACGAACAGCGGGGCGAAGTGCTCGGTTCGCGGGTGCGCCAGCTGCCCGCCCGGCGAGGTGTGCTCGAAGTCCAGCAGGGCGTCGACATCCTGCGCGTCCAGCGCCCGCCGGCCCCAGTCGTCGAATTCCGCCGACCATGTCGGCGGTTGCGGGCCGGCGTGTCGAAGGGCGGCGAGATTGTGGGTGAAGAAGCCGCTGCCGATGATCAGTACGCCCTCGTCACGCAACGGCGCCAGGCGGCGGCCGATGTCCAGCAGCCCGGCCGGGTCCAGCGTCGGCATCGACACCTGCAGCACAGGGACGTCCGCGGCGGGGAACATCTCCACCAGCGGCACATACGCACCGTGGTCCAGGCCTCGATCCGGCACGTCCTGCACCGGGCTGCCGGCCCGGCGAAGCAGTTTGCGCACATCCTCGGCCAGCTCGGGCGCACCCGGCGCCGGATACGCCACCTGGTAGTAGCGCTCGGGGAAGCCCCAGAAGTCGTAGACGAGGGGTACGGCCGTGGTGGCGCCGATAGCCAGCGGGGCGTCCTCCCAGTGTGCCGAGATGATCAGTACGGCCTTGGGGCGCGGCAGGTCGGCGGCCCAGGCGGCCAGCTGCCCCGGCCACACCGGGTCGTCCGCGAGCGGCGGAGCGCCGTGCGAAAGGTAGAGCGCGGGCATGCGCTCCGTGGCGGCTGCGGTCATGGCGCCCTCCTTGAATTATCAAGCGTACGGGACGACGGTAGCGCACATGCTTGAACATTCAAATACCCATCTCCATGGCCACGGCTTCCGCCCGTACGATGCCGTCGCCCTCAGCTCAGCCGCTTCTCCAGCCACGCCACGTCGTGGTACGCGCCGAACTTCCGCCCGACCTCCTCGTACACCCCGATCTGCTTGAAGCCGAAACGCTGGTGGATGCGTATCGACGCCTCATTGGGCAGCGTCACGCCCGCATACGCACGGTGTACGTCCTCGTCGGCCAGAGCCTCGAACAGGGCCGCGTAAAGCAGTGTTCCGATACCGCGCCCGCCGGCCTCGGGGGAGAGGTAGATGCTGGCCTCCACGGACGTCGCGTACGCGGCCTTCGGGCGGAACGGGCTGCTGGTCGCATAGCCGAGAATCCGTCCGTCACCCACCGGGTGGGCAACCAAGAGCCGGTGCGGGCCGTCTTCCGGGTGGGAGAGCAACCAGGGGCGGCGCTCGTCGGGGGTGATGGGGCTGATGTCGAAAGTGATCGCCGTCTCACGGATGTAGTGGTTGTAGATGTCGGTCAGCGCCGCCAGATCCTCCTCCCTACCCGCTCTGACCTGGACGTCCGTACGTTCCGACATGACATGACCTTTCAATGTGGCCGGACAGGGTACTGCATGATCATAAAAAATAGGTGACGACATGGGAATTGTGTCCGGATTCCAGTCGTTATCCCGAGCGGATGGGGAAAGCGCACAGCAGAGCCGCAGAGCTACGGCAGCCATTGAACAGGCTGCGTCGGCAACTCCACGGCGTCGGCTGCGACCGTACCCGGTCCGACCGAGACTGACCGCACCTTCGTAAAGGGAGCACGCATGGCAACCCGTGCCGTCGCCCGTCGTCACGCAGGCGGGACCAGCAGCGTTCGCGCCGCAGGCGGGGAAGTAGCCGACCGCGACCTCGTCGGCATGTACCTGGACGAGATCGCGCGTACGCCGCTGCTCGACGCCGCCCGCGAGGTCGAGCTTTCCCGAGACATCGAAGCAGGCGTCTACGCCGAGCGTATCCTCGCCTCCGACCCCCAGCTGTCCGCGGGAGCGGGCGGCGACATCAAGCGTGAAGAGCTTGAGGCCCTGGTGGCCACGGGCGAGCGCGCCAAGGACATCTTCATCCGTTCCAACCTGCGGCTCGTCGTCGCGGTGGCCCGGCGCTACCCGCGCAGCGGCCTGCCGCTGCTCGACCTGATCCAGGAGGGGAACGCCGGCCTGGTCCGCGCCGTCGAGAAGTTCGACTACGCCAAGGGCTTCAAGTTCTCCACCTACGCGACCTGGTGGATCCGGCAGGCCATCACCAGGTCCATCGCCGACCAGTCCCGCACCATCAGGCTGCCCGTGCACCTGGTCGAGGAGCTGGGCCGGATCCGACGTGTACAGCGCGAGTTCAACCGCGAGCACGGCCGCGACGCCGAGCCGGCCGAGATCGCGACCGAGCTCGACTCCACCCCGGAGCGCGTTTCGGACGTCCTGGACTGGGCACGTGATCCTGTGTCGCTGAATATGTCGGTGGACGCCGAGGGTGAGACCGAGTTCGGTGACCTGGTCGAGGACGGTGCCGCGCCGTCCCCGGAGGATTCGGTGCTGGTCATGCTGCGCCGCGAGGAGTTGGACGGCCTGATCGACCGACTGGACGACCGCACCGCCTCCATCATCCGCGCCCGCTACGGCATCGTGGACGGCCGCGAGCGGACGCTGACCGAGGTGGGCAAGGAACACGGCCTCACCCGTGAGCGCATCCGCCAGATCGAGAAGCACGCCCTCGCCGACCTCAAGCGGATGGCCCGCGCGACAGGCCTGGACTACGAAGCCGCCTGACAATTCCACAACCGCCGGTCCCCAGGACCGGCCCCACAGACCCGAGCCCCGGTGCATCCCCCCCGCGCCGGGGTTCGGCCTGTCCGCCCTGCGCGTGCGCCGGTCGATCCGGCCGGGCGGTGGGGTGAGACCCTTCGTGACATGACTGACGACAGCGCCGGCACCGAGGAGCCGGGCCGCGCGGGGACACATCCGGACGAGCCGCATCACGACGGGCTGAACACCCGGCTGAACTGGCTACGTGCCGCCGTCCTGGGCGCCAACGACGGCATCGTCTCCACCGCCGGCCTGGTCGTGGGAGTCGCGGGCGCCACGGGTTCGCGGTCGGCGCTCCTGACAGCCGGCCTGGCCGGACTGATGGCGGGGTCGCTGTCGATGGCCGCGGGGGAGTACGTGTCGGTGAGCACCCAGCGGGATTCCGAGCAGGCAGCCCTCGCCCTGGAGCGCGAAGAGCTGGAGGCGACCCCCCAGGCCGAACTCGACGAGCTGACCGGACTGCTCGAGGACCGAGGTATCAGCCACGACCTCGCCCGCGAGGTCGCCGAACAACTGACAGCCCGCGACGCCCTCGACGCCCACGCCCGCGTCGAACTCGGCATTGATCCCGACCAGCTCGCCAACCCCTGGCACGCCGCCTGGGCCAGCTTCATCTCCTTCACCGTCGGCGCACTGCTGCCACTGCTGGCCATCGTCCTGCCGCCGAACGACTTGCGACTCGCCGTCACGGTCGTCTCGGTCCTGGCCGCCTTGACCTGCTGCGGCTGGATCAGCGCCCGCCTCGGCAACGCGCCTGTCGGCCCCGCGGTCATCCGCAACATGGCCGGCGGCGCGATCGCCATGGCCGTCACCTACGCCGTGGGCGCACTGCTGGGCGCGGCCGGCGTCTGACCAGCTGTGACCCACGCTCTTCCGGCCCGCGCCGAATACCCCACCAGAGCCGCTGTCACCCCTACCGACCCGGCCAGCGAAGCCGCTCCCACCCCGCCACCGGGCAACTGTGGCGGAAGCATCGCCGTCAGACCCGCCTCAAGCAGGCAGCCGGCCCCCCACGCCGCCGCCAGCCGGTACTGCACAGCCCGAAAGGCCGCGTCCCGCAGCCACAACCCGTTCCACCGCGCAGCCCCCGCCGCCGAACCGTCGGTCGCGAACCGCCGCACCAGCCAGAAGGTCAGCGGCCGCCCGAAAACCGGACTCACGGCAAAAGCCACCCCAGCCAGCCCGGTGAACGCCGTGCCCATGCCGACGCCCATCCAGCGACTGCCGCCGCCCGCCGCTGCGTTTGCCGTCGCCAGCAGCAGCGCCACCAGGATCAGCATGCTGAACTCGTCCACCCGCTGATGCAGCGCGAAATACAGCCCGATCTCCAACGCGGGCCACGCCGACACCAAAATGAGCGACGGCGCCCCGTGCACGCCGCGTCCGATGAGCTGGTGATAGGTGATCCACGGCAGGAGCATGCCGAAGAGCACTGTTGGACCCCACGAGAGCAGAACGGCCTGAGCGGGCGGCGGCGCGCCGCTGCCATCGGTGTGGTCATGCGTGCGGGCATCGGTCATCGCCGTGTCCTGCTTTCCCCGTGTGTCCCCGTGAATCCCCGTCACGAACGCACGGCAGCCGCGACGTTCGCACAAGTGATCGTATGAGCACGTGAGCTGGACCGTCAGCGGGGACACGCCAACCTCCACGACGCCGACACACATCAGCCTCGTACCCGGCGGCCCACGGGAGCCCACAGCAGATGCGGGGCAGCTCCTGCGCCGGATCGCTCAGCCGGTGCTCTGCGGGCTCACCGGTCGAGTGACCCGGTGATCAGAAAGCGCTCGATGCGCCGCATGTACGGCGCGGTATCGATGCCCTGCGCCGCGAGCCAGTCGTCGGCGTAGTACTTCTCCAGGTAGCGCTCGCCGGGGTCGCACAGCAGCCCGACCACACTGCCGGACTCGCCCCGGGCGCGCATCTCCGCGATGATGCGGAACGCCGCCCACAGCCCCGTGCCGGTGGACGCCCCCGCCCGGCGGCCGAGCAGTCGCTCAAGGACCCGTACGCCCGCGATCGACGCCGCGTCCGGGACCCGCATCATGCGGTCGATGGCGCCCGGCACGAAGCTCGGTTCCACCCGCTGCCGGCCGATCCCCTCGATCCGGGAGCCGGTATCGGTGGTCGCCGACGGGTCGCCGTCCCGCCAGCCCGGGAAGAACGCCGAATTCTCCGGATCCGCCACGCAGATGCCGGTGGTCGCCTGCGCATAGCGCACATACCGGGCGAGAGTCGCCGACGTCCCTCCGGTCCCCGCGGTCGCCACGATCCATGCCGGTACGGGGTGGCGTTCCGCCGCCAGCTGCCGGAAGATCGACTCGGCGATGTTGTTGTTGCCGCGCCAGTCCGTCGCCCTCTCCGCGTAGGTGAACTGGTCCATGTAGTGGCCGCCGGTCTCCGCGGCCAGCCGGGTCGCCGCCCCGTACACCTGGCCCGGGTCGTCCACCAGGTGGCAGCGGCCGCCATGGAATTCGATCAGGTCCACCTTCGCCTGTACGGTCCCGTGGGCCATCACGGCCACAAAGGGGACACCGATCAGTCGCGCGAAATAGGCCTCCGACACTGCCGTCGACCCACTGGACGCCTCGATCACCGGACGTCCGGGGCGGATCCAGCCGTTGCACAGGGCGTACAGGAACAGCGAACGGGCCAGGCGATGCTTCAGCGACCCGGTCGGATGGGTCGACTCGTCCTTCAGGTAGAGGTCGATGCCCCAGCCCGCCGGCAGCGGCACTGACAGCAAATGGGTATCGGCGGACCGGTTCGCGTCCGCCTGGACCTTTCCCACTGCCTCGCTCAACCAGCGGCGGTACGCGAGGTCGCTTCGGTCGACATCCGCCTCCTCCGCCGGGGCGGGAGGAAGCTCGGCCTGCGGTCGCGGTTCTGGTGCGTGCATGGGGCCAGGTATATCCGTCGGGCTGCTTCAAACGGACACTTGGAGTATCTCCCCCCACCCGCTTGGGTGCCGACTTCGACCGGCCGCGTGGCGCGGCGTCGTAGTCTTGAGCCATGAGCACCGCCGCAGACTCCGAGTACACCTCAGCCGCGGACGGGGCCCCGGGCTCCGGGGCGGGCGGCGGTACCGGGTCCGACGCCGTGTCCACGGCGGACTCCTCGACCGATGTGCCCCAGGCGCCGTCCGGCGTCGCCGCGTCGCCACGCACGGCGGCCGCGCCCGCGGCGTTGGTCTTCGACGACCCGTTCGACCGGCCGTCCGCGGACGACACCGATCGGGGCTGGGGCGACGCGCCGTCCGGGTCTGCGGACGACGACTTCACGCGCTTCCTCAGCCAGAAGCCGCCGCACCACCTCTGAAGCCACTCTGCGCCCGCGGTCAGCCCGCGCCACAGGACCAGGGTGATACCAGTGCGACGCAGATGTCGCGGAGCAGCGTGATCTCCAGCTCCTCCGTCACCGGCTCGGTGATTCAGCACAGTGCCACCGCCAGTGGGGACGACACGGCAGCGCCGGAGAGTGCTGCGGCGATACGTCGTGGAACGGCGAGGACAACCAACGCCCCGCCCATGGTGCCCGCGTCCGCGGTGGCAGTCGGCAGGTCGCTTCCCTCGGGTGTCGTGGGCGCGGTCTCGCCGCTCGGCTGCTCCGGGACGGCGACCACAGGTACCGCTGAGGCCACTACTCGCGATGCCGCCAGCACATCCACCCGGTCACCCGGCCGCAGCAGCCGCACCGCGCCCGCGTCCGTGATCCGCACGGGTGCCCTGACGATCTCGTCTGCCACGTCATGGATTCCACGGTCCGCCGCGAGGACTCGCGCCGGACTGTGTACGGCCACCGGCGCGCGCGGTGGAGATCCGTGGACAGCCGACACCGCCAAAGCGGCAGCCACCACCCCCAGCCCGAGTGCGAGCGGTTTGCGCCTGACCCGCAACGCCCGGGGCACCAGACGCCGGCCGCCGCGCCCCCCAGCCCTGATCGGCGGAAAGACCGGAACCGTGCAGCCCGGCGGGGCGTACGGCTCAGGGGCGGCCAGGTCAGCGGACCGTGCCGGGCCAGTTGGAGGGGGTGCCGGTTGCGAGAACAGCGAGATGTCGAAGCGTCCAGAAGCCGGGGCCGGGGCTGGTGCGGACGTGGATGTGCGCATGGAGAATCACCGCCGGGATGCGAGGGATTCGACCGGACATTCGGTCGACGTCTCCACCATCGCGCACATCGGAGACGGCGCGGCCGGTGCCTGTGGATAACTCCACCCCTGTGGATAACCTCGGGCAGGATCCCCGCCCACCCAGGCGTTTGCGACACCGGCCGTGGCCGATTACGGCAGCGTGATGCCCGGGTCCTGTCCGCCCAGGCCCTCGACGCACAGGCACTTGCGATCATCGTTGCCAGGCAGCGCTCCGATCACCTCGAAGAGCACGTCCCGCATTCGCCCGACATTCGCCGCGAAGACCTCGAGTACCTCCTCATGCGCGACGCCCTCGCCGGTGTCCGCACCCGCGTCCAGATCGGTCACCAGGGTCAGCGAGGTGTAGCAGAGGCCGATCTCCCGCGCGAGCACGGCCTCCGGGTGCCCGGTCATACCGACCACCGACCAGCCCTGGGCGGCATGCCAGAGTGATTCCGCGCGAGTGGAGAAGCGAGGCCCCTCCACTACGACGAGCGTTCCACCGTCCACAGCCTCCCACCCGCTTGCCCGGGCGGTACTCACCGCGGCCTTCCGGCCCACCGGGCAGTAAGGGTCGGCGAATGTCACGTGCACGACGTTCGGCACCTGGCCGTCAGCCCTGGCCTCCCCGTCGAAGTACGTCTGCGCTCGCGACTTCGTACGGTCCACGAGCTGGTCGGGCACGAGCAGGGTCCCGGGGCCGTATTGCGCGCGCAGCCCGCCGACGGCGCACGGGCCGAGGATCTGGCGTACTCCGACAGAGCGCAGCGCCCACAGGTTGGCCCGGTAATTGATCTTGTGCGGCGGCAGATGATGGTCACGTCCGTGCCTGGGTAGGAACGCCACTCGCCTGCCGGCCACCGCTCCGACGAAGAGTGAGTCGCTGGGCGGCCCGTACGGAGTATCGATTGTGACTTCGGTCACATCGTCAAGGAATGAGTAGAAGCCGGACCCGCCGATCACGCCGATCTCGGGCCGCTCCTGTTTCGCGTTGCTGCTCTGCACCATGCCGATCAGCCTAAGCCGGGCGGGCAACGCGACGAACCCCCGTCACCCATACGACGGAGGTTCGTAAGGTCACGCGGCCGCAGCGGCTCGTTGTCGAGCGCCTCAGGCGGCCGACGAGCTGCTCGAAGTGGACGAGGAGTCGGACGAACTCGAAGAGGACCCCGACGACGGCGAAGTCGACGAGGAGCTTCCGCTCGGCTTGCTTTCGCCGCCCGCGCTACCGCTCTTGGCGGCAGGCGCGCTGCTGGACGAGGAGCCACGGCTGTCGGTCCGGTAGAAGCCGGAGCCCTTGAAGACCACGCCCACGGCGGAGAACACCTTGCGCAGCCTTCCGCTGCAGTTGGGGCAAACGGTCAGCGCGTCATCGCTGAACTTCTGCACCGCCTCAAGGCCCTCGCCGCACTCGGTGCACTGGTATTGATACGTCGGCACTAGCTCCTCCTGGCACTCTCACTCAATGAGTGCTAACGACGCTCAATAGTGCAGCATTTCCGTGCGTCAGTCCACCGTGACCACCCGACGGTGACCGATCACACCTCCCGCTACCACGCTCCGAGGGGCCGGCACCAGGTCCCCGCGCAGGCCCGCGAGCATCACCAGCGCGATAACCGTGCCGGTCAGAGGCACGGTGAAGCCGGCGTGCGAACCGGCGTGGTCGGCCAGCAGACCCGCGACCGTGACCGCGGCCGCCTGGCCGAGCGCGACGGCTCCCGTCAGCCAGGTGAAGGCTTCAGTCCTCGCCGTGGCCGGTACGAGCGCGTCAACCAGCGTGTAGCCGGTGATCAGGGCCGGCGCTATGCACAGCCCCACCACCAGGCCGAGTACGCCGAGCACGGGCAGGGACTGCACTGCCCACAGCGGGACGCAGGCGAGCGTCAGGGCCGCGTATGCGAGCAGCAGACGCCGCCGGGGGCTGCGCCGCCATGCGATGGCGCCATAGGCCACGCCCGCCAGCATGTTGCCGGCCGCGAAGGTGCCGTAGACCACTCCGCTGAGGCCCGGGTGCCCGGCTTCCTGGGTGAAGGCGGTGATCGACACCTGCATACCGCCGAAGACGGCACCTATGCCGAGGAAAGCGATCACCAGCGGGCGTACTCCCGGCACGGACAGCGCCGAGCCGCGGCGGGGAGCACCGCCCGGCGCCGCACATTGCGGGACGGGGGCGGTCTTCCGTTGCGCCGCGAAAAGACTTCCCCCCGCGAGTGTCAGCGTCGCCTCGGCAATGAGCCCAGCCGCCGGGTGCACCCCCGTGCAGAGTGCTGTCGCGAGAACCGGTCCGATGACGAAGGTGAACTCATCGGTGACCGATTCGAAGGCGGCCGCCGTCTGCATGAGCGGCGACGGCCGGGCCGAGGCACCGTCCAGCGCCACCGCCCACCGGGAGCGCACCATCGGCCCGACCTGGGGCACGGTCGCCCCGGTCGGTACCGCCGCTGTGAACAGTGCCCAGGCGGGCGCGTGCATCAGCCCCAGTGCCACGAGGGCGCCCACAGAGACGGCGTGCAGCGCGATGCCGGGAACCAGCACGGCACGCTGGCCGAACCGGTCGGCGAGTCGTCCGCCGCGTGGTGCGCACACCGCCATGGCCACGCCTGTGGCTGCTGCGACGGCACCCGCGGTCCCGTAGGAGCCGGTGGTGTGCTCCACGAACAGCACCAAGCTGATCGTGAGCATGGCGAAGGGCTGTCGCGCAGCGAAGCCAGGAAGGACGAACGCCCACACCCCCGGCGTCCGCAGCAGCTGCCGGTAACCCGGCGTCCGGGCAGAGGCCTGCTTCGAGGAAGGTGACGGGGCGGGCGAGGTGGGCACCGTGGATGCCACAGCCTGGTCTTTCTGCTGCCTGGTAGCGCGGGCGCGGCGAAACGCCGTGAGATCGCGCCGAGAGCCGTCCGCTCAGCGCGGTGATCCGCGCCGGCTCTGCATCAGACAGGGGTTGCACTCGACAAATACCGGACCATGGTACGTGGCGGTGCGGCTGCTCCGTTCCCGAGGCCGTCAGGCCTGGTGCTGCGCGTCGCGGTGTCCGAGCCAGCTTGCCAGTTTGCCGCCGCGTCCCACGGCCCGCAGACGGTCCTCTGCGGCGTCCCGCACCGGGTCGGTGGCGACGACCAGCAGTTCGTCGCCCCGCCGCAGGCTGGTCGACGGCAGGGGCACGAAGCTGGCGCCGTCTCGGACGACGAGGGTGACGGCGGAGCCGGTCGGGAGTCGCAGCTCGTTGACCTCGACGCCGTGCATGCGCGAACCCTCGGGAATGGCGACGGAGAGCAGATGGCCTCGTAGCCGCTCAAGGGGCGCCGACTCGATACCCAGGTCCGCCGGGCCGCTGTTCGCCGCGAGGTGCAGGCGCCGGGCCAGCCACGGGAGTGTCGGGCCCTGCACGAGCGTGTAGAAAATCACCAGAACGAAGACAATATTGAAGATCCTGCGACTTTCGCCCACGCCGGCCACCATCGGAATGGTGGCCAGCACGATCGGTACCGCGCCGCGCAGCCCCGCCCACGACATCAGCGCCTGCTCGCGCCAGGGAATGCGGAACGGCAGCAGACTGATCACGACCTCCGCGGGTCGCGCGAGGACGGTCAGGAACAAGCCGATGATCAGGGCGGGCACGACGTCGTCACCCAGTTCGTGCGGTGTCACCAGCAGGCCGAGGAGTACGAACAGGCCGATCTGGGCGATCCAGCCCAGCCCCTCCGCGAAGCCGCGCGTCGCCGGACGGTGCGGCAGCTTCGCATTGCCGAGGATGAGTGAGGCCACGTAGACGGCGAGGAAGCCCGAGCCGTGCGCCATGGCGCCGGCCGCATAAGCCGCGACCGCGATGGCCATCACGGCGATCGGGTAGAGGCCGGAGGCCGGCAGGGCGACGTGCTTGAGGCCGTAGGCGCCGACCCAGCCCACGGCGATGCCGATCGCGGCGCCGATCAGCAGCTCAAGGAGGATTTCGCCGAGCAGGTAGTACCACGAGTCGATCGGCCCGGTCGACGAGAAGGCGACGACCATGATCACCACCGGTGCGTCGTTGAATCCGGACTCGGCCTCCAGGACGCCGGTCACGCGCTTGCGTAGCGGTACGTTGCGCAGCACTGAGAACACTGCGGCGGCATCGGTGGACGACACCACCGCGCCGATGATCAGCGACTGCCGCCAGTCGAGCCCCACCGCGTAATGTGCCGCGCCTGCGGTGATGAACACGCTCACCATGACGCCGACCGTCGACAGGACGGCGGCGATGGGCATGACGGGTTTGATCTCATGCCATTTAGTACCGAGCCCACCCTCTGCCAGAATCACCACAAGTGCGGCATAGCCGAGCACTTGGGTCAGCTCGACATTGTCAAAGGTGAAGCCGAACAGGCCGTCCTGGCCGATGGCGACCCCGATGCCGAGGTAGATGAGCAGCGTCGGCAGCCCGCTCCGGGAGGCCAGGCGGACGGCCACGACGGCAACCAGCAGCACTGCCGCGCCGACCAGCAGGATCTCATTCAGGTGGTGGACAGTCAGGGGCCTGGTCCTTTCAACTTTGTTGCCTAGTCTAATATTTTACCCTCTCTTGACGTTGCATGGTCCACCTTATGGCTGGTCCGACTCCGAGTCCGGGGCTCGCAGGGCATGCGCCTATGGTTGCCCTTGCACAACGAGCACCTTGATCATTGGTCCGCCCTGCCCCTCGAAGGACAGCGATGCCCGCACGGAAGAAGTCCCGCCGCGTCCGCTACATCGTGATCACGATCGTGCTGCTGCTCGTGGCGGGCGTCGGCTTCGGCTCGTACTGGAGCGTCAGTACGGTGCGCGCCTCATTCCCGCAGACGTCCGGCTCGCTCAAGCTCGCCGGGCTGTCCGCGCCGGTCGATGTCAAGCGCGACGCGTACGGCGTCCCGCAGGTCTACGCGGACACCCCGCAGGACCTCTACCGCGCGCAGGGCTACGTTCAGGCGCAGGACCGCTTCTACGAGATGGACGTACGCCGCCACCTCACCTCCGGCCGACTGTCGGAGATGTTCGGCAAGGGCCAGGTCGAGACGGACGCCTTCCTGCGCACCCTCAACTGGCACGGCATCGCGCAGGAGGAGTACAACACCAAGCTCGACGCCACCACCAAGCAGTATCTGCGGGCATACAGCGACGGCGTCAACGAGTACCTCAAGGACCACAGCGGCGCCGCCCTCTCCGTCGAGTACGCCGCTCTGAAGCTCAGCAACAACTACAGGCCGGAGCTGTGGACCCCCGTCGACTCGGTGGCCTGGCTCAAGGCGATGGCGTGGGATCTGCGCGGCAATATGCAGGACGAAATCGACCGCGCCCTGATGACGAGCCGACTCAGCCAGGCGCAGATCAAGCAGCTCTACCCCGCCTATCCCTACGACCGGAATCAGCCGATCGTCGATGCGGGCTCGGTCGACCCGATCACCGGTAACTACGCGCCGCCGGATTCGTCCGGCCCGCAAGGGCTGAGCAGTGCCGTCGACAGCCAACTCTCGGGCATCTCGCAGATCATCGACCAGATGCCGGCGATGCTCGGCCCGAGCGGCAGCGGCATCGGCTCCAACTCGTGGGTCGTGTCCGGTGACTACACCACCACGGGCAAGCCGCTGCTGGCGAACGACCCGCACCTGGCGCCGCAATTGCCTTCGCTCTGGTACCAGATGGGTCTGCACTGCCGGACAGTGAGCAGCGCCTGCCCGTACGACGTGACTGGCTACACCTTCTCGGGCATGCCCGGTGTGATCATCGGCCACAACCAGGACATCGCCTGGGGAATGACCAACCTGGGCGCCGACGTCACGGACCTGTACCTGGAGAAGGTGACTGCGAGCACCTACCTCCGCGACGGCAAGCAGGAGCCGTTCAAGACCCGCAAAGAGGTCATCAAGGTCGCAGGCGGCAAGGACCGCGTGATCACCGTGCGGGAGACCGACAACGGTCCGCTGATCTCCGACCGCAGTGACGAGATCCGCACCGTGGGACAGACCGCGCCGGTCACCGACGCCCCAGGCGGTGTCAACGCCGGATACGCGGTCGCCCTCAAGTGGACGGCACTCACCCCTTCGAAGACGATGGACGCCGTCTTCGAGCTCGACAGGGCCACCGACTTCGCCCACTTCCGGACCGCCGCCGCCGACTTCGCGGTGCCGTCGCAGAACCTGATCTACGCCGACACCAAGGGCAACATCGGCTACCAGGCGCCAGGACAGGTGCCGATCCGCTCAGCCGGCGACGACGGCACGTACCCCGTGCCCGGCTGGGACTCGCAATACGACTGGGGCCAGAACATCCCGTTCAAGTCCATGCCGTACGAGTACAACCCGCCCCGCGGGTACATAGTGACGGCCAACCAGGCGGTCATCGACCAGAGCAGGTACCCCTTCCTGCTCACCCAGGACTGGGGATACGGCACCCGCAGTCAGCGCATCAACGACCTCATCGCTTCCAAGATCAAGGACGGCGGCAAGGTCTCCATGGATGACATGCAGTCGATGCAGGGCGACGACAGCAGCGAGATCGCCAAGCTGCTGGTTCCCTACCTCCTGAAAGTCGACATCACCGACGACAAGAACAGCTATGTGCGCAACGCACAGAAACTGCTCGAGGGCTGGGACTACAACCAGGACGCCGACTCCGCCGCCGCGGCGTATTTCAACGCGGTGTGGCGCAACGTGCTCAAGCTCGCCTTCGGCAACAAGCTGCCGAAGGAACTGCGCCCCGAGGGGCAGTGCCTGCGGGTCCCGCCTGTCGGCCAGACCGGGCCGGTCGACAACCTCGACGGCAAGGGTGTCGTCACCGTGCAGGAGTGCGGTGAGCGCGACCCCGCCGAGGCGCAGCCGGACGGCGGCGACCGATGGTTCGAGGTGATGCGCAACATCCTCCCCGACTCGACCAACGCCTGGTGGACGATGTCCACCACCGCCTTCTTCGGCGTCGACACGAACAAGGCCCACCGCAGCAACCGTGACCAGTTGCTCGAGCAGGCCATGAAGGACGCCCGCTACGAACTCACCGCCGATCTGGGCAAGGACATAAACACCTGGAGCTGGGGCCGGCTGCACAAGCTCGACCTGAAGAACCAGACGCTCGGTACGGACGGCCCCGGCGTGATCAAGTGGCTGCTCAACCGCGGCCCCTGGCAGCTCAGCGGCGGTGAGGCGGCGGTGGACGCGACCGGCTGGAACGCGGCGGGCGGTTACGACGTCGTCTGGGTGCCCTCCATGCGGATGATCGTCAACCTCCAGGACTTCGACAAGTCCCGCTGGATCAACCTCACCGGTGCGTCAGGCCACGCGTACAACGCCCATTACACCGACCAGACCGACAAATGGGCCAACAACGAGCTGCTGCCCTGGTACTTCTCCGATGAGCAGGTGGACGGCGCGGCCAAGGCGAAGATGGCGCTGACTCCGTAACCCGGCGCACATGGCGTGCGGAAACGCAGCCCGACAGGGCCGCCGCTCACTTGTGCCGGAAAACGTCAACCGCGAAAGCGGTGTACCCCCCGCGGGGTGAGCGCGGCGTCCACGAGGTGGTCGTGCGGTTCGTCCGGGACCGACGCGACCACCTCGTGCGCGTAGAGAAGTACGACGAGCGCCGGGTGCGTAGCGGCCCGCAGGACGCGGTCGAGGGCGCGGTCGTACGAGCCGCCGCCACGGCCCAGGCGTACGCCGCGCGGGTCCACCGCGAGGCCCGGCAGCAGTATCAGGCGGGCGTGTGCGACAGCGTCAGGCCCCAGCCGGGGGCCGGTCGGCTCGAACAGCCCGCGCGCGGTGCGTACCAGCGCGTCGGGGCCGCGGTATTCGGCCCAGTCCAGGTCGTTGTCGGGCAGCAGGACGGGCAGCAGCACGCGGGTCCCGGCGTTCCGCATCGCTTCGACGAGCGGGCCGGTGCCGGGCTCCGAGCCCATCGAGACATAGGCGGCGACAGCTCCCTCGTCCGTGGTTCCAGGCAGGTCGCGTACTCTCTCCATCAGCGCCATAGCCGCGGCCTCACGCTCGTCGGCGGTCAACTCGCCTCTGGCGCGCAGGATTTGTGCCCGCAGCTTCGCTTTTTGCGCCCGAATCCCGCTCATACCATCCACGACCGCTGTATACCAGCCGTGAAGAGCTGGTACGTCACCTTCCACGCATACTTGAACGCTATGGTGTAGCGCATGACGCGCACACGTACCCGGATCAGCAAGGCTGTCATCCCAGCAGCCGGTCTCGGCACCCGCTTCCTGCCGGCGACAAAGGCGACACCCAAGGAAATGCTCCCTGTGGTGGACAAACCGGCGATCCAGTACGTGGTCGAGGAAGCCGTCTCGGCGCAATTGTCCGATGTGCTCATGATCACCGGTCGCAACAAGCGTCCCCTGGAGGACCACTTCGACCGCAACTACGAGCTGGAGGAGACGCTCACCCGCAAGGGTGACAAGTCGCGTCTGGCGAGGGTGCGGGAGTCGAGCGACCTGGCCACCATGCACTACGTACGCCAAGGCGACCCCAAGGGCCTGGGCCACGCGGTGCTGTGTGCGGAGCCGCATGTGGGGGACCAGCCGTTCGCCGTACTGCTCGGCGACGACCTGATCGACCCGCGGGACCGGCTGCTCGCCCGCATGATCGACGTGCAGGAGCAGTACGGCGGCAGCGTGATCGCGCTCATGGAAGTGGCACCCGAGCAGATCCACCTCTACGGTGCGGCCGCCATAGTGCCCACTGCCGACAGCGACGTCGTACGTGTCACCGACCTGGTGGAGAAGCCCGAGCCCGAGCAGTCGCCGTCCAATTACGCGATCATCGGCCGATACGTCCTGGATCCCGCCGTCTTCGACGCCATCAGGAAGGTCGTCCCCGGCCGCAACGACGAGATCCAGCTGACCGACGCCCTGCGCGACCTTTCCCACCGCGACGACACCGGCGGGCCTGTGCATGGCGTCGTCTTCACCGGCCGCCGCTACGACACCGGCGACCGGGGCGACTACCTCCGTGCGATTGTCCGACTGGCGTGCGAACGTGACGATCTGGGGCCGGAATTCCGGACCTGGCTGCGTTCGTACGTCACCGAGGAGATGCAAGAGTGAGCCATGGCGCCGACCGAGTGTGGTCCGTCACCGAACACCTGGACAGCATCCTCGCCCAGCTGGCCCCGCTAGAGGCGATCGAGCTGCAACTGCTCGAGGCCCAGGGCTGTGTGCTGGTCGAGGACGTCACCGTGCCGATGGCGCTGCCCCCGTTCGAGAACAGCTCCATGGACGGCTACGCGGTACGTGTCGCCGACACGGCGGCCGCGACGCTCGAGCACCCCGCTGTCCTGGAAGTGATCGGCGATGTGGCGGCGGGCAGCGACGCGCTGCCCGAGGTGGGTCCCGGCCAGGCCGCAAGGATCATGACGGGCGCCCCGCTGCCGCCCGGCGCCGAAGCGGTCGTCCCCGTCGAGTGGACGGACGGCGGTACCGGTGGCGGACCGGCCACCACCATGGCCGCGCACAGCATCGACCCGGCCGGTGCCGGCGGCGAGGTGCGGGTGCACCGGGGTGCCGAGAAGGGCCAGTTCGTACGGGCCCGCGGCAGCGACGTCGCGGCAGGCGAGCTGGCGCTCGCCGCGGGCACCGTCCTCGGCCCCCCGCAGATCGGCCTGCTGGCCGCCATCGGCCGCGGCACCGTCACCGTCAGGCCGCGCCCTCGGGTCGTCGTGCTGTCGACCGGCAGTGAGCTGGTCCAGCCGGGTGAGGAGCTGGGGCCCGGCCGTATCCATGACTCCAACAGCTACGTCCTCACCGCCGCCGCCCGTGACGCCGGAGCCATCGCCTACCGTGTCGGCGCCGTTGTCGACGAGGTCGAAACCCTGCGCGCCACCATCGAGGACCAGATGGTCCGCGCCGACATCATCGTCACCACCGGCGGCGTCAGCGTCGGCGCGTACGACGTCGTAAAAGAAGCGCTGTCCTGGCTCGGCGGCACAATGGACCACGCCGACGACGGTTCGGGCAGCGCCCCCGGCCACGTCGAATTCCGCAAGCTGGCCATGCAACCGGGCAAACCGCAGGGCTTCGGCCGGATCGGCCCCGACCGCATCCCGCTGCTGGCTCTGCCGGGCAACCCGGTCAGCGCCTACGTCTCGTTCGAGATCTTCGTCCGCCCCGCCATCCGGACGCTGATGGGCGCCGCGTCGGTGCACCGGGATGTCGTACGTGCCGCGTGCGTGACGGCGATCGACAGGTCGCCGGAAGGCCGGCGCCAATTCCTGCGGGGACGCTACGACCGGATCTCGGGCACCGTCACCCCGGTCGGCGGCGCCGGATCGCACCTCGTCGCCGCGCTCGCGCAAGCCAACGCGCTGATCGTCGTCCCCGAGGCCGTGACCTCGTTGGAGGCCGGCAGCGAGGTCGACGTCGTGGTGCTGGACTAGCGCTCCCGGCCGGTGCGCGCGGGGTCCCGGGGCGGCGAGCCGCTGCTGCCGGTACGGTGTCTGCCCTAGAGACCGCACCGGGAGAACGATGAGCAGCGCGCAGCATCACCTCACCCACCTCGACCAGGCAGGCGCGGCCCGTATGGTCGACGTCTCCGCCAAGGAGGTGACCGCCCGCACCGCACGTGCAAGCGGGCGGGTCCTGGTCAGCCCGGACGTCGTAGAACTGCTGCGCGGCGTCGGCGTGCCCAAAGGCGACGCACTGGCCACGGCGCGGATCGCGGGCATCATGGGCGCCAAGCGCACCCCTGAACTGATCCCGCTCTGCCATCCGCTGGCCGTCTCGGGGGTCACCGTCGACCTGGTGGTCGAGGACGACGCCGTGGAGATCACCGCCACGGTGAGGACCACTGACCGCACGGGTGTGGAAATGGAGGCGCTGACCGCTGTCAGCGTGGCGGCCCTCACCGTCGTCGACATGGTGAAAGCCGTGGACAAGGCGGCGGTGATCACCGATGTGCGCGTCGAGGACAAGACCGGTGGCAAGTCCGGCGACTGGCACCGGTCATGACGGGTGGTCCAGCCGTCATGCGGGCGCTCGCCGTGACCGCGTCCAATCGCGCTGCCGCAGGTGTCTACGAGGACCGTGGCGGGCCGCTGATCGTCGCCGCGCTGGAGGCCCTCGGGTTCACGGTCGACGGGCCTGAGGTCGTCGAGGACGGCGAGCCGGTCGGTCGGGCGCTGCGGGCGGCAGCCGCCGCCGGCTACGACGTGGTGGTCACCACCGGGGGCACCGGAATCTCACCGACCGACCGCACTCCCGAGGTGACGCGACAGGTGCTGGACTACGAAATCCCCGGTATTGCCGAGGCGATCCGCGCCGCGGGGCGGGAGAAGGTGCCGACCGCGGTGCTCTCCCGTGGCATCGCCGGAGTGGCGGGCCGCACCCTGGTGGTGAACCTTCCCGGGTCGACCGGTGGGGTCAAGGACGGGTTGGCGGTGATCACCCCTGTGCTGACGCACGCAGTTGATCAGATTCGGGGCGGCGATCATCCGACTTCCGCACCTTCGGAACCTTCAGTCCCTGGGAGACCGAGCTGAACGGGTCCTGGCCGACGGAACTGGTGGACGGTGACATCACCCTCCGCCCGATCAGAATGCGCGACCAGCGCGCATGGCGCGAGGTCAACCGGCGCAACCGCGAGTGGCTGCGCCCCTGGGAGGCGACCGTGCCGCCGGCGCCGCCCGGTCATATCGCGCAGCGGCCGACATATCGACAAATGGTGCGCCATCTGCGCAGCGAGGCGAGCTCCGGCCGCATGCTGCCGTTCGTCATCGACTACCAGGGCCGGTTGGCCGGCCAGCTCACCGTCGCAGGCATCACCTGGGGCTCGATGTGCTCCGCGCACGTCGGCTACTGGGTGGACGAGGCGGTGGCCGGCCGCGGGGTGATGCCGACGTCCGTCGCGCTCGCCGTCGACCACTGCTTCCGGCGGGTCGGACTGCACCGCGTCGAGGTGTGCATTCGACCCGAGAACGGGCCGAGCCGCCGGGTCGCGGAAAAGCTCGGCTTCCGGGAGGAAGGCCTCCGCCCGCGCTATCTCCATATCGACGGCGGCTGGCGCGACCACCTGGTCTACGCGCTGACCGCGGAGGAAGTACCCGAGGGGCTGCTCAACCGCTGGCACCAGGCGAAGCCCGGCGCATCCCAGAAATAAGACAATTGTTCGAAAATGAAGTCTATCGCAAAAAAATCTCGGCTTATCAGCCAGATCGTGCGACACACCGTGCCAAATTCCGTATGGCGTGTCTCGGTTCCCCCTACCGTGTAACGCGTGAGCAGTAGTGGCCTCATCTACGCAGTCATCGTCGGGGCCTGGGCTGCCTATCTGGTGCCGATGTGGCTCCGTAGGCAGGACGAGCTCAACGAAGCGCGGCCGACGGAACGCTTCAGCACCGCCATCCGGCTGCTGTCCGGGCGGGCGGCGATGGAGCGGCGCGTCGCCAAAGCGCGAGGTGAGAGCGTCGAGCCCGGTAGCGGCGACGTCGAGGGCGACCTCGACCCCGCGGACGTCGTGGACGTCCGCGGCCTTGCCGTGCCCGCGACCGAGGTGCGCCCCGCCGTCGGCCGCGAGCGTGCGGCGGCATCCGGCGCGACACGCCCGGACCCCCGCGCCCAGGTGCTGGCCAGGCGCCGCCGTACGACGACGCTCCTCTTCCTGGGTTTCACCGTCGGAGCAGTCGCCGCGGCAGTGGGCGGCGTCGCGCTGCTCTGGGCGCCCGCGATCCCGGCCGCACTGCTGACGGTCTACATCGGCCAGATGCGCCGCCAGGAGCGTCGCCGCTACGAGGTGCGCCTGGACCAGCGCCACGCCGCCGAGGCGGCACGGCGCCTGCGTGCCCGGCCCGACCGCGCCCGTCAGGAGCGCGCCAGGGCCGAACTGCCGGCCGCGCCCGCCGAGGAAGCCGCGCCGCCCGCTCCGACGGTTCCCGCGCCTTCGCCGCGTACCGCCGACCGCCGCGCCCTGGTCGAGCAGACGGACCACGCCGAATGGGTCGACCAGCAGCGCGCCCAGCAGTCCTCCGACGACGGCTGGGACCCGGTACCGGTGCCGCTGCCCACCTATGTCACGGCCCCGGTCGCGCCGCGCACCACCGACGGCATCGACCTGGGCGCGGCCGACACCTGGAGTTCGGCCCGCTCGGGCACGACGCCGACACCTGAGCCCGCCGCGCCGCCGGCGGCTCCCACAGGTCGCCCCCGTCCGCGGACGACCCGCACGCCGCTCTTCGACCAGTACGCAGACCCCGACCGCCCGCGTGCGGCGAACGAGTAGCCCTCCCGCCAGCCGATATCGCGTTCACGACCACCCGTGCCGGGATGCTAGAGTTTCCTTCGTCGCAAGGGCCTGTGGCGCAGTCCGGTAGCGCACCTCGTTCGCATCGAGGGGGTCAGGGGTTCGAATCCCCTCAGGTCCACCGCAGTTCAAAGCCCCTCTCGGGTGTAATCCGGGAGGGGTTTTAGCGCGCTGTACAGCTGCAAAGTACAGCAGCTACTTTCGATCTTGATGGCCCAGGCGCTTGCCGAGCCCACGCAGCGCCTTACGGGGCGCCTCGGAGGGTTTGTGCGTGTAGGCCTCCATCGTTGCGGCGATCTTGCTGTGCCGGAGGATCTCCACGGCGACCCGGGGATGCACGTCGAGCGCGGCCGGCGGGGAGCCGCACGTATGCCGGGTGTCGGCAGCCTGATCCGTCGCACCCCCGCTTTGTCCGTGCGGCGGGTGGACGAGCGGTTGAAGTTGCGGGGCTCGACGGACTGACCCGGTCCGTGGCGGGCGGCCTCCTCGTCCGTGATGGGCCGTTGTCTGGGGGGCAGTGTTGTTTCTCATGCGGATACGGCGTTTGGGCCGCTCGGCATCCGGTGTGGCCGCTGGTGGGAACGCGCGCGGGTTCCCCGCGATCAACCGGCGACAAATAGCAGTCCTTTCCTCCGGAATCCGTCGACAGGTAGAACTCCCTCGTTTGCCCTGGCTGTGAAGGTCTCTTCGCAGCCTGTGACCGGAGGAGGGGTCTGTGACCAGAAGGTGGGGGGGTGCCTGGCGCGCTGCGCCGGGTGGCTTTGTCGGGACGCCGTCGTCGCGGTGGCTACGGCGGACAGCCGTGGTGGCGGTGATGGCGCTGGCCGTGGAGACGGCGACGCTGGCGGGGGAATCAGGGATCGCCGTGGCCGCTCCGCGTTCCGCGGATTCGACGCAGCAGAGCGCCGCTGCGCCGGCGCCGTCCTACGGTCCTGCGCAGGCGCAGGATCTCGCGTCGGCGCGGCTGATGGCCAGGATGCAGAAGCGCCGGATCGAGGCGCTGGGGGAGCGCACCGACGCGTCGCAGACGTTCGTGAACGCGGACGGCACGGTGACGTACACGGCGTTCGCGCAGCCGAAGTGGGCGAAGCGCAACGGTTCGTGGGTCGATCTGGACGCCACGCTGAAGGTGGGGGCGGACGGGGCGGTCGCTCCGGTGGCGTCGGAATCGGCTCTGACGCTGTCCGGCGGTGGTTCCGGTCCGCTGGCGACGATGGCGGTGGATGGCCGGACGGTGTCGCTGACGTGGCCGTCGCGGCTTCCCGTGCCGACGCTGTCGGGTCCGACGGCGACGTAGGCCGGCGTCCTGGACGGAGTGGATCTCCAGGTCACCGCGGCGCCCACCGGCGGGGTCGAGGAGACGCTGGTGGTCAGGACGGCCACGGCGGCTGCCGACCCGGCGCTGTCGGACCTGGTGCAGAGCATGGCCACCAGCAGCGGGGTGAGCGCGGCGACCGACGCCGGCGGAAACCTGACGGTGAAGGACGGCAGCGGGCGGCTGCTGGTGAACTCACCGGCGCCGGTGATGTGGGACTCGGCAACCCTTGCCGGGTCGACACAGCTCCAGCCGCAGGCCCAGCCCGAGGGCCAGGCCACGCCTCACAGCGGTGAGGGCAGCCGCTCGACGGCGAAGGCCCCGGGATCGCGTGCCCACCAGGCCCGGGTGAAGGCGACCCTGAAGGACCACAAGCTGCATCTGGCCGCGGACCAGGCGTTGCTGTCGGCGAAGACCACGGTCTTCCCGGTCTACATCGACCCCGCCTACGTGCCGCACCCGGCCAGTGGCAGCACGATGCACTGGGACCAGGTGCAGCAGGGCTACCCGACGACGTCGAACTACGACACGACGCCCGAAGGGGGCAACGGGGTCGGCTACCAGGGCTTCTCCTCGCCGACGGGCATCGAGCGCACCTACTACCAGGTCGGCATTCCCTCGGCGATCTGGGGCGGGCAGGTCCTGAGCGCCTCCATGAAGCTCACCGAGAGCAAGTCCTCCAGTTGCGGAACCACGGCCTACGGTGTGCAGGCGTGGTCGTCCAACGGGATCGGTGCCTCGACGACGTGGAACAACGCGCCGGCGAAGGTGACGCAGCAGGACTCGGTGAACTTCGGCCCGGCCTGCACCTCCACCCCCAGCGGGAACTTCGACTTCCTCAACCAGGTCACCAACGCGGCGGCCAACCACTGGGCGAACATCACCTTCGTGATGGTCAACAGCAGCGAGACCAACGACGTCCAGCTCAAGCGGTTCTCCAGCGCCGCGTCGCTGTCGATCACCTACGACTCCCCGCCGGGCACCCCGTTCGGCCTGGCGGTCTCGCCGAGCCCGTATCTCGGTGGCGCTCTGGCGACGGTGACCAATAGCGGCACTCCTACTTTCACTGCCAGTTCCCACGACCCCAACTCCGACACGGTGCGCCTGGACTTCCAGGTGCTGGCCGGGACCACGGTGAAGGCGTCCGGCAGTTCGCCGTTCGTCAACTCCAGCCTCGTCACGGGTGCCGGCGGATCGTGGAAACCGACGACAGCCCTGGCCGACGGCGCCTACACCTGGAAGGTCCGCGCCTACGACGGCAAGGCCTACTCGGGCTGGACCACGGCACAGCCGCTGACCGTCGACACCCACGCCCCGGGGACCACATCGGTGGCCTCATCGGCCTTCCCCGCCGGCGCCTGGTCCGGCACGGCGGACGCGAACGGCAACTTCTCCGGCGCCTTCACCTTCACCCCGCCGACCACGGACGTAACAGGGGTCTGGTACAAGCTCGATGGATCTTTCGGGTCCACCCTCGCCACCACCGGCGCACCGGTCACCTCCACCCTCAACTTCCGGGCGGGCCAGCACACCCTCAACCTCCACACGGTGGACGCCGCCGGAAACAGCTCGGCCAACACGGCCTACGTCTTCTACGCCGGCTCAGGAGCGGCCCTGCTGACTCCTGCCCAGGGCGACCGGCCCGCGCGGCGGGTGGGCCTGACCAGTCAGGGCAAGTCCACCGAGACCGGCGTGACCTACCAGTACCGGATCGGTGAGACCGACACCTGGCACAACGTCCCCACCGGCGACGTCACCGTGCGCTCCTCCGGCGCGCCGGTCGCCTCCTGGCCGCTGGCCGCACCCGCGGGCGTACCGGCCGCGCTGACGTGGAACATCACCGACAGCTTCACCCAGGACGGCCCGGTCGACGTCCGAGCGGTCTTCACCGACGGCACCACCGACGACAACTCGCCGGCCAACACCGTCACCGTCGACCGCAACGCCGGGTCCGCCCCGTCGCTGACCGCGGGTCCCGCGTCGGTGAACGCGCTGACCGGTGACGCGGCCGTCAGCGCCACCGACGCGTCCGGTTTCGACCTGACCGTCACCCGCACGGCGTCCTCGCGCCGCCCGACCGCCGGGTCGGCGCAGGAAGGTCAGGTGGCGATCTTCGGCCCGCAGTGGACCGCGGGAACTACCGCGGAGATCACCGACTCGGACTGGTCCTACCTGCACAAGACCTCGAACACCTCGGTGGCGCTGGTGGACGTGGACGGCGACCCGACCGGCTTCACGGCCACATCCGGCGGCGGGTGGAAGCCCGAGCCGGGCTCGGAGGACCTGACGCTGACCGGATCACTGACCGGGACGTTCACGTTGAAGGACAGCGACGGTACGACCACGACGTTCGCGAAGGTCGATCCCGCCGCTACCGCGTGGCAGGTGGCCTCGACGTTCCTCGCGACCACCAACTCCACCACGCAGGTCGTCTCCGAGAAGGTCACCGTCGGCAGCACGGTGCTGGCCCGTCCGAAGTACGTGATCGCGCCGACCTCCGCGGTCACGCAGTCGACCTGCGCGGCCACACCGGCGGCCAAGGGCTGCCGCATCCTGCAGTACGTCTACGCAACGTCCACCACCGCGACCGCTTCGGCGTTCGGCGACGTCGCCGGGCAGGTCTCCCAGATCAAGCTGTGGGCGACCGACCCGGGAGCGTCGGCTGCCACCGCCGTCACAGTGGCGCAGTACGCCTACGACAGCACCGGCCGGCTGCGGCAGGAGTGGGATCCGCGGATCAGCCCGGCGCTGAAGACCGCGTACGACTACGACAGCGCCGGCCGCATCACGACGCTCACGCCGCCCGGTGAGCTGCCGTGGACGTTGGCCTACGGCAACGTCGGCAACACCGCCACGGCCAGCGACGGCATGCTTCTCTCCGCGGCCCGGCCGACGCTGACTCCGGGCAGCACCGACCAGACCAACGGCACCGCGACCACGAGCCTGGTCTACGACGTGCCGCTGACCGGCAGCGGTGCCCCGTACGCCATGGGCGGCGCCGATGTGGCCGGCTGGGGGCAGAGCGACGCGCCTTCGGATGCCACCGCGGTCTTCCCCGCGGACGCCGTCCCGTCCTCGCACGACGGCACCGCACTGGCCACCGGGGACTACCGCCGTGCCGCGGTCACGTACACCGACGCCTCCGGGCGGGAGGTCAACACCGCGCAGCCCGGCGGGCACATCACCACCACCGAGTACGACCGGTACGGCAACACCGTGCGGCAGATGACCGCCGCGAACCGTGACCTGGCCCTGGCCACCGGTGGTGACGGCCTGACGCAGCAGCAACAACTGGGCATCGACACCCTGTCCGCGGCGGACCGCGCGCAACTGCTGTCCACGGTGTCGGTGTTCAACACCGGCAGCGTGGCCGCCGACGCGGGCACGGACAAGGACACCGACCCGGCCAATGTCGGCCTGCGGGAGCTGGAGAAGTCCGGACCCCTGCACATGGTCACCCTCGCCTCGGTCCTGCACGCGGCCGCCGGGGGAACGGACCTGCCGGCCGGATCTGCCGTCCCGGGGCGCGAGCACACGGTGACCGCCTACGACCAGGGCCGTCCCACCGACGGCACCGCCACCGTGGCCAACCAGCCCACCACCGTCATCATCGGTGCGAGCGTGGACGGCTATCCGACCGACGGTGACTCCAGGACCAGCACCACCGGATACGACTGGGTCAAGGGCCTGCCCACCAGTACGGTCACCGACCCGTCGGGGCTGAACCTGGTCAAGACCACGAGCTACGACACCCAGGGCCGCGTCATCAAGACCACCCTGCCGAAGTCCACCGGCAGCGACGCCGGGGCGACGGTGACCACTTACTGGTCGGCCACCGGCACCGGGGCGTGCAACGGCCGGCCCGAATGGGCCGACCTGGTCTGCTCCGTGGGACCGGCCGGCGCCATCACCGGCGGCGGCAGCAACCCGGCCCAACTGCCCACCAAGACCACCACCTACGACCGGTGGGGCAGCACCCTCACCGAAACCGACACCTCGGGCAGCAGCACCCGCACCACGACCACGTCCTACGACGCGGCCGGACGTGCCACCGGCACCACGGTGACCGGCGGCACCGGGACCGCGGTGCCGGACACCAGCACCACCTACGACCCGGCCACCGGCAAGGAAGCCACCACCAGCGCCGCGGGCAAGACCATCGGCCAGGCCTACGACACCCTGGGCCGCCTGACCACCTACACCGACGGCGCGGGCAACACCGCGACCACCTGGTACGACGCCCTCGACCGGCCCACCAAGGTCACCGACTCGGCCCCGTCGACCACCACGTACACCTACGACACGAGCATCGACCCGCGAGGCCTGGAGACCTCCCGCAGCGACTCGGTGGCCGGCACCTTCGCCGCGACATACGACGCGGACGGCGAGCTGGCCACGCAGTCCCTGCCCGGCGGCTACACCCTGACCGTCACCCGCGACGAGACCGGCTCGGACACCTCGCGCACCTACACCCGCGACAGCGACGGCCTGGTCGTCACCGCCGACTCGGCCACTGAGACGATCCAGGGCCAGCAGGCCGACCACACCTCCGACACCGGCAGCGCCGTCTACGCCTACGACGCCGCCGGCCGTCTCACCGCAGCCGACGACACACAGGAAGGCGTCACCACCCACCGCGTCTACGCCTTCGACAACAACACCAACCGCACCGGCCTGACCACCACCGTCGACAACCCCGACGGCACCGCCGGCACACCGGCAACCGTCAACTACACCTACGACAGCGCCGACCGCCTCACCACCACGGGCACCGTCTACGACGCCTTCGGCCGCACCACGACCCAGGCCTCCGGCGCGACCATCGGCTACTACGCCAACGACCTCGTCCGCCAGCAGACCGCCGGCACCAACCGGCAGACCTGGACCCTGGACCCGGCCCAGCGCCTGGCCTCCTGGACCACCGAAAGCAACTCCACCGGCACCTGGACCCAGACCGCGGCCAAGACCAACCACTACGGCAGCGAAACCGACAGCCCCGACTGGGTGGCCGAGGACACCAACGGCACCATCACCCGCAACGTCCAAGGCATCAGTGGTGACCTGGCCGCCACCACGGCCGCCGGCGACCCGACCAGCACCGACCTGCAACTGACAGACCTCCACGGCGACGTCACCGCCCAACTCCCGCTGGACACCACCGCGGCGCCGACGGCCCTGGCCTACGACGAGTTCGGCAACCCCGAGAACTCCAGCCCGCAGGCCCGCTACGGCTGGCTCGGCGGCAAACAACGCTCCAGCGAAACCGTCACCGGCGCCACCCTCATGGGAGTCCGCCTCTACGACCCGACCACCGGCCGCTTCCTGTCCATCGACCCCGTCCCCGGAGGCAGCGCCAACGCCTACGACTACTGCAACGCCGACCCCATCAACTGCAGCGACCTCAACGGACAGTTCCCCTGGGCAAGAGCACTCTGGGGAACGGCGGGATTCTTCAGCTACCGATCCTTGCTGTCCATCCCCAGGCACCTCAAGCACAGGCAGTACAGAAAAGTCTTCAACGATTTCATGGGCGGATATGGCAACACGACGGTCCTAGGGCACCTCGTTGGTCGCTTTTGCAGTCGTTGGTGCCGGAGCGCTGCCCGGCATGCGCGTCCGGGCCTGTGGCTGAGGGGCGGCAGGCTTGCCGGCCGCACTTTCGGATGGGAGGTAAGCGTGGCGGCCACCGCGCTCGACTTCTTCCACTCGCGGTCCACGGTTCACTACAGCCGCAAGTACTGGGCTCCCGGCTATCGCTACGGGTACGGCTCTTCTCGAAACAGGATCATGTGATGACTGCTGGGTGACCAGCAGAAGGAGTGCAATCTGTTGGCGCTCGGCTGCGTTCCGCCGGTCGAGCGCCAATATTTTTTATCGCACCGCGCAATGTCAGGGTTGTTTTCCTTGGCGCCAAAGGCGCCAATATCCGATAGCCAGGAGCGTTGGATAGGCGCCAAGAGCGATTGCGGCCAGTAGCGCTAGAATTCGGGGCCACCAAGACCAGCCGTAGAGACCGATGACCGCTGCGAGTAGTGAGAGCGGCAGTACGGCCAAGCCAAGCGCGCTGCGTATCGGATCCCTCGGTCGCCGTCGTTTTATCGCGAGGAGTTCCGGGAGCGGTAGATCAAGATCACCTCTCCAGGTCGCGTATCGCTCCCTGGGGCTTTTCTTCCAGTCTGCGGTGAGCTTCTTTCGGTTGCTCCTGTGCGTCATGGACAGAGGGTACGAGAAATTCAGGTGGCATGGTTGGCCAGGGCGAGTCCGGTCGCGCGGCCGCCGCATCGACGACGACCGGGCTCGGCCTCCCGCTGCCCCAGCGGGCCGTTCGGGAGGAGTGCGTCCGGGCCGCACGGTGGCGCCACCGGGTCTGGGCCTCCCGAAGATGCGGCAGGCCCTGGCGGCACGGCGAAGGTGTACGCGAACCTGCCCAGTGCGTGCTGCGCGCCGTCACCGAGGAGGCGGAAGCGGCCGCCGAGCCGGCCGAGCGCGGTGACGGCCCAGATGGGCAGGAGCTCGGTCGGTACCGCATGCACAGGCCCGCCCGGTCCGTGCCGTGGCCGGCCGCTGTCCTCACCGCGCCGGCTTGCCCGAGCTGAGCAGGCCGCCTACCGGCGGGGTCGTACGAGCCGATGGTCGTACGGGTCCGCGCCCTCGATCTCGGTTCGCCGGGCGGCCGTTGACCCGAACATGTGACGTGGGCCACTGGCCGGCGCGGAAATATACCGGCGCGCGTAAGAGCTTGAGTTTTCAAGATCCTACGAGGGAGTCGATATGTCGGCAGACGCGCATCCGGTGCCCGCAGTCGTGACCGCTGTACCGCCAGTCGCGGGTGTCCGTACCAAGGTGCGTGTGCCGCTGCGGTTCGCCGACGGACGGGAAGCCACCGTGGACGTCTTCACCTTCACCGGCCTGGCGGACGGCAAGGAGCATCTGGCGCTCGGGATCGGCGACTACGAGAACGTCGCCGTGCCGCTGGTGCGGCCGCATTCGGAGTGCCTGACCGGTGACGTCTTCGGCTCCCAGCGCTGCGACTGCGGCCCGCAGTTGCGAGAGGCCCTGGAGCGCATCGGCGAGCACGGCGGCTATCTGCTCTACCTGCGCCAGGAGGGCCGCGGTATAGGCCTGTACGCGAAGCTCGACGCCTACGCGCTGCAGGACGAGGGCCTGGACACGTACGAGGCGAATCTGGCGCTTGGCCGGGGCGAGGACGAGCGCGACTACACCGCCGCGGCGCAGATGCTGAACGCTCTCGGGGTCGGCGAGATCCGGCTGCTGAGCAACAATCCCGACAAGGCGCGGCAGTTGGCGCGGCTCGGTACGCGGGTGGCCGAGCGAGTGCCGACCGGCGTGCACGTCTCCGACGCCAATGTCCGCTACCTGCGGGCCAAGATCGAGCACACCGGGCACACCCTCGCGCTGCCGGCCTGAGGCGGCTGTCCCGCGGTCGTTGTGCCGCGGTAATGGGTGACGCCTTCCATCGGCTGGGCAATGGACGCCGGGGGTGCGGGGCGCCCGGCGCGGTTGCTCGGGACGTGCGTGATGCGGCCCACGATCGAAACGGTGGCGTTTCGATCGTGGGTCGTCTACGCTCTAGGTGTACGACATCGTTTCGATGAAAGAGCCGCGCGCCGTATGCGACGGTGTCGGCGACACACAGAACGAGGCCGTACGCTGTGCCCGCCAACCAGCGGATTCGGAGGACAGGACATGACAGCTCAGGCATCCGCCGCGCGTCGTACGCGCCTGACCCCCGAGCGCGAGCGCGAACTGTACGGGGCGGTCGTCGAGCTCCTGCGCGAGGTCGGCTACGAAGCGCTGACCATGGACGCGGTCGCCGCCCGTACGCGGTCCAGCAAGGCCACCCTCTACCGCCAGTGGAAGGGCAAGCCGGAACTGGTCGCCACCGCGCTGCGGCACTCCAAGCCGGTGTCGCTCGCGGACATCGACACCGGGTCGATCGCCGGTGACCTGCACGAGCTGATCCGGTGCCACGACGAGAACGAAGCCAAGCGCGACCAGGAACTGATGCGCGGCCTCGCGCATGCCGCCTTCCGGAACGAGGATCTTTTCCGCGCGCTGCGGGAATTGCTGATCGAGCCGGAGCTGGACAGTTTCCGCGTCCTGGTGCAGCGAGCCGTGGACCGCGGTGAGCTGGCGGCCGACAATCCGGCGAGGGATTTCATCCCGCACATGTTGTTCGGCGGCGCAATGGCGCGTCCGATTCTCGAGGGCATCGACGCCGATCCCGAATACAGCCACAGATACATCGACGCCGTCGTCGTCCCCGCGCTCGGTCTGGCGTAAGTCTCACCAGTAGCGAGGCCCACATGGCCGGTCAGCGCACGGCCACGCCCTGACGCCGCTCGGGCATGCCCCAATGCCTCTGCTCCCCCTTCTGAATACCTCATGACCCGCCCCACCTGACACGCCGCTCTCGTCGTCGGGCTGGTTCCTCACGCCCATTTCCGACCCTTCCTGACGGGAGCCCCTGCCTCCATGGCCACTTTCCTCTACAAACTGGGCCGGTTCGCATTCCGGCGACGGCGATACGTCGTCCTCGTCTGGATCGGGCTGCTCGCCGTTGCCGGCGTCGGTGCCGCCACCGCGCCGTCAGCGCCGGCTGACAACTTCACGGTGCCGGGCACGGAGGCGCAGAAGGCCTTCGACCTGCTGCATGAACGTTTCCCCGGGACCAACGCCGACGGCGCGAGCGCCCGCATGGTCTTCAGGGCTCCGGGCGGCCAGAAGATCACCACAGGGCCGAACAAGGCGGCGGTGGAGAAGGTCGTGGCAGAGCTGGGGAACAGTCCGCAGAAGGCCACTGCCGCCGATCCGTACACCGCTGACGCGGTGAGCAAGGACGGCACCACCGCCTACACGACGGTCACCTACCAGGCGAAGTCCGCGGAGATCACCGATGCCACGCACACGGCGATCGAGAACGCCGCCCAGCACGGCAGGGACGCCGGGCTGACCGTCGAGGCGGGCGGGACCGCGCTGCAGGCGTCACCGTCCACCGGCAACAGCGAGGTCATCGGCGTCGGTATTGCCGCGGTCGTACTTCTGATCACGTTCAGTTCGCTGGTCGCGGCAGGGCTGCCGCTGCTGACCGCGATCATGGGTGTCGGCGTCGGTATCGCGTCGATCACCGCGCTGGCGACCACCTTCGGACTCTCCAGTACGTCGTCCACCCTCGCGTCGATGATCGGACTGGCGGTCGGCATCGACTACGCCCTGTTCATCGTCTCGCGCCACCGCCATGAGCTGATGGAGGGCCGCGACGGCGAGGACGCGGCAGGGCGCGCGGTCGGCACTGCCGGGTCCGCGGTCGTCTTCGCGGGTCTCACCGTGCTCATCGCCCTGGCCGGCCTGTCGGTCGTCAACATCCCGATGCTCACCAAGATGGGCCTCGCGGCGGCCGGCACCGTGGCGATCGCCGTACTCATCGCCCTGACCCTGATACCGGCGCTGCTCGGCTTCGCCGGCCCGAAGGTGCTCACCCGAAAGGTGCGCAAGGGCCGGGCGGTCGCCGACGGCAAGCCCAACATGGGGACCCGCTGGGCGCGGCTGGTGGTGCGGCGGCGTGTGCCGTTCCTGCTGGCCGGAGTGGTCGCTCTGGGCCTGGCGGCCGTCCCGATGAGCAGCATGCAGCTCGGCCTGCCGGACGACGGCTCGCAGCCGGTCAGCACCACTCAGCGCAAGGCGTACGACATGCTGTCCGACGGCTTCGGAGCGGGCTTCAACGGGCCGCTCATGATCGTGGTCGACGGCGCGCACAGCGACCACCCCGAGGCGGCGGCGCAGCAGGTCAAGAAGACGATCTCCGGCTTCGCCGACGTCAAGACGGTGACCGAGCCGGCGTTCAACCCCAAGGGTGACGCCGCGACGCTGAGCGTGGTGCCGGTGTCCAAGCCGAGCAGCGCGCAGACCGAGGACCTGGTGCACGTCATCCGCGGCCATTCGGGTGAGTTCACGAAAACCACCGGGGCCGAGGTGCTGGTGACCGGCACCACCGCGATGAACATCGACGTCTCGCAGCGGCTCAACGACGCTCTGGTGCCCTACCTGGCGCTCGTCGTCGGCTTGGCCTTCCTGCTGCTGATGATCGTGTTCCGTTCGGTGCTGGTGCCGCTCAAGGCCGCGCTCGGCTTCCTGCTGTCGGTGCTCGCGGCGCTCGGCGCCGTCGTGGCGGTCTTCCAGTGGGGCTGGCTGGCCGGCCTGATCGGGGTGGAGCAGACCGGGCCGATCATGAGCATGATGCCGATCTTCATGATCGGTGTGGTGTTCGGCCTCGCGATGGACTACGAGGTCTTCCTGGTCACCCGGATGCGTGAGGCGTACGTCCACGGTGAGTCGCCGAGCCAGGCGGTCGTCACTGGATTCACCCATGGCGCACGGGTGGTGTCGGCGGCCGCGGTCATCATGATCAGCGTCTTCGCCGGGTTCATCGGATCGTCTGAATCGATGATCAAGATGATGGGATTCGGCTTGGCGATCGCGGTGGCGTTCGACGCGTTCATCGTTCGTATGACCATCGTGCCCGCGGTGCTCGCGCTTCTCGGACGTGCCGCGTGGTGGCTGCCGCGGCGACTGGACCGCGTACTGCCCAATGTCGACGTGGAGGGCGAGCAGCTGCGCAAGAACCTCGCCGTAGAGCGGCAGCCGGTTGTCGAGGAGGAACGGGAGCCCGCTGTGATCTGAACCGCACCTCACCCGTGCGGGTGAGCGCCCTGTCGGACGGTTCGCACATTGTGTGAATCACCGGCAGGGCGTTCTTTGTTCACCCGCTGGTCCGATGGCCGCCACCATTCCGATGGGCACACCTGCTTACGATCTGGCGACATCATCAGATCACCGAGATCGTGCGCGTAGCGGGGTAAATCGAGCGATGGCAGTCCAGAAAATCTCCCCCGGCGCGATCGACCGCTTGCGGGCGTCGCTGCTCGGCATCGTCTCCGCGGTCGTGGCCTTCTGCGTCGGCGACGCGTTCGCCCACAACTACCCCTTCGGGAAGAACACGCGGAGCGTCAACGACCTCGGCAACCAGTTCGTGCCGTACCACGCCCACCTCTGGGACCTGCTGCACGGCAAGGCCGACGGCGGGCTGCTGCTGAACTGGCAGTCCGGTTACGGCACCAGCTTCCTGCCGGACCTGGGCACCTACGTCTCCAGCCCGTTCGCCCTGCTGGTCGCCGTCTTCCCGCGGGACCGCATCGACCTCGCCGTCTACGCCATCACCGTGCTGAAGATCGGCGCGGCGGCCGCCGCCATGGCCTGCCTGCTGCTGACGCTGCGCCCGGGGCGCTGGTGGGCCGCAGGGCTGCTCGGCGCGTCGTACGCGATGTGCGGCTGGACGGTCGCCGCGGCGTCGTACAACACCATGTGGCTGGACGGCCTGATCGCCTTCCCGCTGTTCTGCATGGTCGTGGAATGGGCGCGGACAGGGCGGCGGCCGTTCCTGTCCATCGCGGTGGTCGCGCTCGGCTGGACAGCGAACTTCTACATCGCGTACATGGCCACGATCGGCTCTGCCCTGGTGCTGATCGCGCTGCTCCTGATGGAGCCCGACGCCACCCGGCGGCACTGGCTCACCTCGATCGGGCGCGCGTCGCGGTCCATGGTGCTCGGTATCGGGCTGACCGCGCCGCTGCTGCTGACGATCGTGAAGGGCACGAAGCTCGCCTACCCGGGCACGGTCCAGGAGTTCCGCCCCGTGGCCTGGGCAGACGTCTTCGGGCGGCTGCTGCCCGGCACGTACAACTTCGCCACGCCGGCGGTGTATCTCGACACCGCGGCGCTGCTGCTGGCCTTCGTGCTGCCCTTCCACCCGGAGGTGCCGCGGCGCACCCGTCTGGTGTGGACCGGCCTCGTGCTGGCTGTGACGGTGTCGATGCAGCTGAAGCCGACACATCTGGCGTGGCATGCGTTCGCCACTCCCAACGGCAGTGCCTACCGGCAGACCTTCGTGCTCAGCGGTGTGATGATCATCGCGGCCTGGCTGGGGCTCGCGCACGGCCTGCCGAAGCTGCGGCAGATCGCCTGGGGTGCCGCGGTGATGGGCGTCGTGGCGCTGGTCGCGATCGGTGCCGACAAGGGTGTGACAGGCGCCGGTACGTACCCGCTGTTCGGCGTCGGCCTGGTATTGGCGGTCGGTGCGCTGCTGCTGCTCAGGCGTGCCGAACTCGTACGCAGCAGGGCGCTCGTGGTGGCCGCCGTCATCGGGCTGCTGGTTGTGCAGATCGGGCAGTCGGCCTTTACCAACGCCTGGTCCGACCGCAAGCGCATCGAGGTGCTCGACGACTACGCGCCCTGGGGCAACCGCCAGAACTCGCAGGCCGCGGCAATCGCGTCGGCCGACAACTGGCCCGAATACCGCACCGACCCCGGCCGTGAGCAGACCGTCGGCAACGACCCGATGATGGTCGGCGGAGAGGGCGCCGCGTACTACAGCAGCCTGACGCCCGATATCTGGACCTACACGCTGGCGTCGCTCGGCGGCGGCTGGACCTCGCACGGGCGGTCGCTGCAGAGCCTCGACAGCCCGGTCACCGATGTGATCTTCTCCGTCGGGGCGCGTTCCCACCAGCCGCTGGACCCGCACGAGCCGGGCAACCCGCAGGTCAAGGTGCCGTCGACCATCACTCGGCAACAGGTGCCGCCGCTCGTCACCGTGCACCCCTCCAAGCCCGCAGCCGGCTACGGAGACTCGCCGTACCGCAACCAGGAACTGCTGCTCGGCCACAGCGTCTACGACACGCCGGGCCCGATCGTCCTGCACGACGGGGACGGCAACCGGGTGCTGCCGGAGAACGGCCGCTTCCACCTGATAGGCGGGTACGCCAACCCCAAGCGGAGCACCTACAAGCTCGAAGCGACGTGCCCGGCGGGTGACCAGGCCTACCTGTACACGCCGAGTGTGTTCAGCCATGTGCAGGTGCCCGGCGGTCCGAACATCCGCTTCACCGGGCGTCTGACCTCCCGGCGGGCCGCGGCCGAGCACGTCGGTGACGCGCTGGCTGACGGCCACGTGTCGCTGTCGATGCGCGTGCTGGAGAACAGCACGTTCGGCACCGACGCCGTCGGCTGCCTGAACATGGGCAAGCTGGCTGCCGCCGAACAGCAGATCGCCGCCACCGCCGCGACCTCCGAGCAGGTGACCGACGACGGCATCACCGCGCAGTTGCCGCCGGGATCGCGCGGATTCGCGGTCGTCGCGGCGCCGGCCATCACCGGGTGGCAGTGCTCGGCGGGCAACGGCAGTGCGCGTGCCGGACGGTCCTACCTGGGGCTGCTGTCCGTGCCGCTGCCGGCTGACGGCAGTGCGACGTCGGTGTCCTGTTCCTTCTCCCCGCCGGGGCTGCACCAGGGCGAGGCCGTCGCGGGGGTGTCGCTGCTCGGGATCGTCGCGCTCGGCGGCTACGGCTGGTGGCGGCGGCGACGTTCCGGCGACGCGGTGGGCGACGGCGGCAGTGGCCTCGGCGCGTCACCCGAACCGGTGAGCGCCGCCATGGCCGAAGGGTGACTTGCGGGGCGTCGGGTTGACGCCCCGCCCGTGGGGCACTTGGGCTGAACGTCAGCCCAGGACCGGCTGCTGGGAGCCGTTTTCGAAGCTCAGCAGCCAGCGCTTGCGCTCCAGGCCGCCGCCGTAGCCGGTCATGCTGCCGTCGGCGCCGACCACCCGGTGGCAGGGGACGATGATGCTGATCGGGTTCTTGCCGTTGGCGAGGCCGACCGCGCGGGAGGCGGTGGGCTGCCCCAGGACCGCGGCGAGTTCGCCGTAGGAGACGGTCTCGCCGTACGGGATGTCGCGCAGGGCTGCCCAGACCCGGCGCTGGAACGGGGTGCCTGATGTCGACAAGTCGATGTCGAAGGCGGTGGTCTCGCCGGCGAAGTACGCGGTCAGCTGCTCGGTGGTACGGGCCAGGACCGGGAGATCGGCTGTGTCGACCCGCGGGCCGAAGGTCTCCTCCGGCGGCATGTGCCGGTGCTGCGTCATGTACAGACCCGCGAGGCCGCCCTCGCGGGTGACAAGGGTGAGGGGGCCGATCGGACTGTCCATGATCGTATGAGCGGATGCCGTGAGGGTCGCAGCTGTGGTCGTGCGAGCCGTCGTCGTCATCGAGAAGCGCCTTCCAGTCGGGGTTGGTCGGTGGGCAGGACGTTGATCGGATGATCGCCCGTCGCCCACAGGTACTGCGTCGCATAAGCCCGCCACGGCTGCCAGGCCGCGGCATGCCGGGTCAGTGCGGCCGGTGTGGCGGGCAGGCCGAGGTCGCGGGCGGCGTAGCGGACGCCCAGGTCGGTCGGCAGGAAGGCGTCGGGGTCGCCGAGCGCCCGCATGGCGATCGACTCGACCGTCCACGGCCCGAAGCCCGGCAGGGCCCCCAGTTGCGCCCGTGCGCGCTGCCAGTCGCTGCCGACGTCCAGGTCGAGGCCGCCTCCCTCCAGGGCGCTCAGCAGCGCCGCCAGGGTGTCCCTGCGGCTCTGCGGCATCGCAAGCTCTGCGGGGTCGTGGCCGGCCAGTGCGGCGGGGGACGGGAAGAGGTGGGTCAGGCCGCCGGCGGGGTCGTCGACGGCGTCGCCGTAGGCAGCCACCAGGCGTCCGGCGTGCGTGCGGGCCGCGGCCGTCGAGATCTGCTGCCCGAGCACCGCGCGGACCGCGAATTCCGGCCCGTCGGTGACCCGCGGCACCCGCCGGCCCGGCGCCTTGGCCACCAGCGGCGCGAGCACCGGGTCCGCGGACAGCAGCGCGTCCACCGCCAGCGGATCGGCGTCCAGGTCCAGCAGCCGGCGGCAGCGGCTGATCGCCTGCGCGAGGTCGCGCCAGTCGGTGAGCCAGAGCCGGCAGCCGATGTGGTCGATTTCCGGGCGCAGCTGGACGATGGCGGCGCCGTGCGGCAGGCGCACGGTGCGGCGGTACGCGCCCGCACGCCATTCCTCGACGCCGGGGACCGCGGTCGCCGCGAGGTGGCCGAACAGGTTGTCCGGGGTGAGCGGGCGGCGGAAGGGCAGCCGCAGCGCGATGGAGCCCGCCGTGGCCGCCGGACGGCCCTTGGCGACCCTGGCGCGCAGGTCGCCCGGCGCCAGGGCGAAGACTTCGCGGACCGTGTCGTTGAAGGTGCGGATGCTGGAGAAGCCGGCCGCGAAGGCGATCTCTCCCATCGGCATGGTGGTGGTCTCGATGAGCAGCCGGGCAGTCTGAGCGCGCTGGGCGCGGGCCAGGGCGAGGGGGCCGGCGCCCAGTTCGGCGAGCAGCTGGCGCTCGACCTGGCGGGCGCTGTAGCCGAGCCGGGTGGCGAGTCCGGGAACGCCGTCGCGGTCCACCACGCCGTCGGCGATCAGCCGCATGGCACGGGCGACCAGGTCGGCGCGCTCGTTCCACTGCGGTGAGCCGGGGCTGGCGTCGGGGCGGCACCTCTTGCAGGCGCGGAAGCCTGCCTGCTGCGCCGCGGCGGCGCTCGGGTAGAAGGTCATGTTCTCGACCTTCGGGGGCACGACCGGGCAGCTCGGCCGGCAATAGATGCGGGTGGTCAGCACCGCCGTGAAGAACCACCCGTCGAATCGGGCGTCCTTCGACTGGACGGCGCGAACGCAGGCGTCGAAGTCCGTATGCACCCCTCCAGCATCGTCCCTCGTCATGGTCCTGGTCTGGCGAGAAAACGACATCGAGGTCGGGGTGCCGACCGGACCCCTGCCAGGGCCCGGCAACGGCGGTGGTCAGTCGGAGACGCTGCTCTCCGGTACGAACTGCAGGTCGTCGTATTCCGGGTGCCTGGTGAGCCATCCGGCGATGAACGGGCAGATCGCCAGTACGCGCAGCCCCTGGGCGCGGGCGTCGTCCAGGGCGGTACGGGCCAGTGCCGAGCCGATTCCGCGGCCCTCGTGGGCGTCGTCCACCTCCGTGTGGATGAAGGCGATCACCTCGGGTGTGCGGATGTACGAGGCCGTACCGGCCAGCTCATCGCCGAGCTTGGCCTCGTAGCGGCGGGCCTGCGGGGCGTCGGCGACGGTCACTGCCGCACCGTCGTCCATTGCGCCGGGATTCGTCACGACCTGTAGCCCTCCACCGTCGAGGACGGTCGGACCCGGGCGGCGCCGGGGTCCTCGCCGGCCTCCGACAGGGCGCGGCGCTGCCGCAGCAGGTCCCAGCACTGATCGAGTTCGTGTTCCAGCGCGGTCAGGCGCGCGCGTTCGTCCGAGCCTTCCGGTCCGGCGTCGGCGAGCAGGTCGCGTAGCACCTTCTCGTCGGCGACCATCTTGCTGATGCGGCCGAGTATGGCCTGCTCCGCACTGGCGTCGTGGGGCTGTTGCACGGGGGACACCTCCCAGGGGTCGCTGTCTTCCACTCTTGCAGGTCGCCGGGCGCGGCGCTCCCGGTACGGGACGCCGGCCGTCCTCAGCCGGCCGCTGCTGGTCCTGGCGGCACGTCCCGCGGCCCGGGGTGCGCCGCGCCGGCTCCGGGGCCCTGCGCGGCCGCCTGGCGGCGCAGCCAGGCGTCGATCTCGATACGCACCCGGCGCTCCATGGCCAGTGACATCTCGGCGTCGACGATGTCCTTGGCCAGGGGGCGGAGGCGCTGCATGGCGTCGGAGATGCGCTGGGCCTGCTCGGGGGGCACATCGTCCAGCGGCCCGAGTACGTGGTTCTTGACGACCTGGGTGAACAGTTCGGCAATGGCGTCGACGTGGCCGCGTACCTCCTTGCCCGCGGCAAGGACCGCGGCAAGCGGTACGCCTTCGTGCACGAGCGCGGCCGACACGTCGAGCAGGCGGCGGCTGGTGTGCAGGGCGCTCTCGCCCGCCACGGAGATGTAGCCGATCTCCAGCGCCGCGGTCAGGTTCTCCGGGCTGGCGTGCTCGCCGAAGTAGTCGGCCAGTTCCTGCGGGGTCAGGACGACCGGGGTCTCGTCGGACCAGGGGGCCGCGAGGGTGCCGCCGAGGCCGAGCAGCTCGGCGACGCCGTTCAGGGTGCGGCCGTTCTCCCACGCGGTGATCAGCTCCGCGATGCCGCCGAGGGTGTGGCCGCGCTCCAGCAGTGCGGCGATCGTCCGCAGCCGGGCGAGGTGGCTCTCGGAATACCAGGCGATACGGCCGTCGCGGCGCGGCGGCGGAAGGAGGCGGCGCTCGCGGTAGAAGCGCAGGGTCCTGACAGGTATGCCGGCCGCTTCCGCCAGTTCCTCCACCCGGTATTCGCGTGCGCCGGGTTGTCCGCCGGAGCGTGCGCCGGCGTCATCCGCTGAGCTGCTGTCGTCCACGCGGTCGTTCACCCGCCCAGCCTATGTGCTGGCGTAAGGGGCTTCATCCTGGTGCGGCGCTCCTTACCCTGCATCAGACCGCGTTTCCTCGGGCGGGCGGCGCACATTGACGGCCCGTGCGCCGTGCGTGCCCGGCGCATTCGCGGGCGCGTGCCTCGCATCGCCGGCCGGCGGGACCGGGCACGGACCGGGCGCGGTCCGGCCGGCGGGACCGGGCCGACCCCTACCGCAGGTAACCTGCCGTGCCCTACAGTCCCAACGGTGCCAGTGATTAATGGCAAGGTGTGCTGCGGTACGAGGGGGACCGGTCGCGGCCCCCGGCCGCGGACGGCCGGCGGAAGGAAAGGCGGTGCCATGGACGACGACAACCGCGAACACGTGCGGGTAGCGGTGATCGGGTCCGGATTCGGCGGTCTGGGAGCCGCCGTACGGCTGCGGCGCGAGGGGATCACCGACTTCGTGATCCTGGAGCGTGCCGATGCCGTCGGCGGCACCTGGCGCGACAACAGCTACCCGGGCTGCGCCTGCGACGTGCCCTCGCACCTCTACTCGTTCTCCTTCGCCCCCAACCCGGACTGGCCGCGCGCCTTCTCCGGGCAGCAGCACATCCGGGCGTATCTGGAGCGGGTCACGGACACCTTCGGGCTGCGTCCGCACGTGCGTTTCGGCGCGGAGGTGCTGCAGGCGCGCTGGGACGCCGCCACGCGCCGCTGGGAGGTGACCACGGCGGCCGGCGAGCTGACCGCGGACGTCCTGGTGTCGGCGACCGGCCCGCTGTCCGATCCGAAGATCCCCGACATCCCCGGTATCCAGGACTTCCCCGGGCGGGTCTTCCACTCCTCGCGCTGGGACCACGACTACGACCTCAAGGGCAAGCGCGTCGCCATGGTCGGCACCGGGGCGTCGGCGATCCAGATCGTGCCGTCCATCCAGCCCGAGGTCGGCAGCCTGACCGTCATCCAGCGCACCCCGCCGTGGGTGATGCCGCGCGTCGACCGCGCGGTCAGCGGTGCGGAACGCTGGCTGCACGGCAATGTGCCGAGCACCGCCAAGGCCAGGCGCGGGCTGCTGTGGCTGATCAGGGAATTCCAGGTCGGCGCCTTCGTCAAGCGGCCCCGGTTGATGAAGGCCGCGGAGCGCATCGCCCGCAGCCATCTGCGGCGGTCGGTCAAGGACCCCGCACTGCGCGCCCGGCTCACCCCGGACTACACGATCGGCTGCAAGCGGATCCTGCTGTCCAACACCTACTATCCGGCGCTCGCGCAGCCCAACACGGAGGTCGTCACCGCCGCGCTCACCGAAGTGCGCGGTTCCTCGGTGGTCACCGCCGACGGAACCGAGCGCGAGGTCGACGCGATCATCTTCGGCACCGGCTTCCACGTCACCGACATGCCGATCGGCGACCGTGTCATCGGCGCCGACGGGCGCACCTTGGGCGACCACTGGAAGGAGGGGATGGCGGCGCTGCGGGGCTGCACGGTCGACGGCTTCCCGAACCTGCTGCTCATCATCGGCCCCAACACCGGCCTCGGTAACAGCTCGATGATCCTGATGATCGAATCATCGCTCAACTACGTCGCCGACTACATGCGCGCCCTGGAGCGCACCGGCGCCGCGGCGATGGACGCCAAACCCGCCGCAGTGGCCGCGTGGAACGCGGAGATGCAGCGCCGCGCCGCGCGCACGGTCTGGAACACCGGCGGATGCAAGAGCTGGTATCTGGACGCGAACGGGCGCAACACCACGGCCTGGCCGGGCACCACCGCGGAATTCCGCCGTGCGACCAGGCAGTTGAAAATCTCCGAATACGATCTGATCGCACCCGCCGCGGGTGACGATTCGCCGGTGGGCGACGATCGTACGATCCGGGCGGAGGCCGTGTCATGACGCTCCCTTACGAAGCGGTGGCCGCGCGACGCACCCTTCAGGTGGTGTCGGCCGACGGAACCCGTATCCATGTCGAGGAATTCGGCCGCGCCGACGGTCCGGCCGTCGTCCTGGCGCACGGCTGGACGTGCTCGATCCTCTTCTGGGCGCCGGTCGTACGGCTGCTCTCGTCCGACTTCCGGGTGATCGCCTACGACCAGCGCGGTCACGGCCGCAGCGCGGCGCCGCTCACCCGCACGGGTTACGGCACCGGCGTACTGGCCGATGACCTGGAAGCCGTACTGGAAGCGGTGCTGCCCGCGGGCGAACGGGCGGTGCTGGCCGGGCACTCCATGGGCGGTATGACGATCATGGCGGCGTCCGGGCGGGCCGCCGTCACCAGCCGTACGGCCGCGGTGCTGCTGGCGAGCACCGGCAGCGGTCGGCTGCTCGGTACGACCGAGGTGCTGCCGCCGCGGTTCTCGCCCCGTTGGTTGCGGCGGTTCTTCCACCGGCAGTTGCTGACCTCCCGGCTGCCGCTCGGGCCGATCACCCCGATGTCGCGCGGGGCGTTCGCCTACGGCGTCCTGGGGGCCGCTCCGACCAGGGAGCAGGCGGCCTTCACCGCGCGGATCGTGCACGCCTGCAAGACCAGGCAGCGGGCCGCGTGGGGGCGGGTGCTGTCCGTTCTCGACCTGGACGTGGAGATCGCCGCGCTGGACGCGCCCACCGCCGTGCTGGTGGGCACCCACGACAAGCTCACGCCGAAAGCGCACGCCCGCGGCATGGCGAAGGCGCTGCCGCGCTGCGTCGGCCTGACCGAACTGCCCGGGCTCGGCCACATGACGCCGATCGAGGCCCCGGACGCCGTCGCGTCCGCCATACGTGAGCTGGCCGCCGCCCACGCGGCGCCGTCTTCCGAGGCTGACGCGGATGTCGACACCGTCACCGGACAGGGTGACCCCGTAGTCGAGGAGAAGAGCGCATGAGCCGATCATCGGTGCGGGGTCAGGTCGTCGTGGTGACCGGTGCCGCCCGCGGGGTGGGTGAGCTGCTGGCCCGCAAACTCGCCGCGCGCGGCGCCCGGCTGGCGCTGGTCGGGCTGGAGCCGGACGAACTCAAGCAGGTCACCGCGTCTTTGGGCGGCGACGCCGCCTGCTGGACCGCGGACGTCACCGACCGGGCCGCCATGGCCCGGGTCGCCGGTGAAGTGGCCGCGCACTTCGGCCGGATCGACGTCGTCGTGGCCAACGCCGGTGTGGCGACGGGCGGTCCGTTCCTCGAATCCGACCCCGACGCCTTCGACCGCGTCATCCAGGTCAACCTGCTGGGCAGTATCGCCACCGCCCGCGCCTTCCTGCCCGCGCTGCTCGAATCCCGCGGCTATCTGCTGCAGATCGCCTCGCTCGCCGCGATCACGCCCGCGCCCATGATGGCGGCCTACTGCGCGAGCAAGTCGGGCGTGGAGGCCTTCGCGCACAGCCTGCGCGCGGAAGTCGGCCACCACGGCGTCGCAGTGGGCGTCGGATATCTCAGCTGGACCGACACCGACATGGTACGCGGCGCCGACGAGGACGACGTGCTGCGGGAGTTGCGCGCACGGCTCCCGTGGCCGGCCAACTGCACCTATCCGCTGGAGCCGGCGGTGGAGCGCATCGCCGCGGGTATCGCGCGCCGTTCGCCGCATGTCTATGCGCAGTGGTGGCTGCGCGGCATGCAGTCGGTACGGGGCGCGCTGCCGTCGGTCGTCGGCGGGGCCCTCGGGCGGCGCGAAATGCGGCGGGCGGCGCCCGCGCTGGCCCGCAACGCGGGAACGCACCGGGGTCTTGTCGGGCGGGGAGGATCCGCTGACGAGTCGGCCCGCGCCGCCGGCCATCACGTTCCGTAACAGCAAAGTGCCCCTGACCTGGGGCGATTGGCAGTTGATTGCCCCAGGATGCGCTGGTTGTTCCCCCATGTAAGTCTGGTCGAGGCCGCATCCCCACACACACTCCAGGAGGAGTAATCATGGGCGGTATGGACGACATCAGGAACAAGGCGAGCGAGTACGCCGACAAGGCCAAGACGGCCCGCCGTCAGGGCTCTGAGCAGGCCGACGAGGGCATGCAGCGCGCGGGGCGGGAAGCCTCCGAGCGCTCCGGCGGCCGTCTCGACGAGCCGGCCCAGCCCGGCCAGGAGCGGGCTCGTCGCATGGGCGAGGACTCGAACGACGAGCCCCAGGACGACTGGAGCTGACGTCGCGCCTTGAGATATTCGCGCGAATACCGTGACACAGGGAAGGGGCGCCCCTCGGGGCGCCCCTTCTCCGCTGCCAGGACCGGCCCGTGACGCCTAGAGCGCGATCGTGCGCAGGCGTTCTCGGCTGAGGTGATCGGCCCTGCGGGTGGTTTCCGGAAGCCGGTATCGGGGCGCGAGCCGGAGGGTATGGGCGCAGGCGTGGTCCAGGCCGATCGCATGGCCCACCGAGACGAACACCGGTTTGACGCCCGGCTGCGTCCGCAGCGCCCGGCCGACGACCTCACCGTCGTCCGACGTCAACGCGGCCCCGGCGCCGCGCTCTTCGCCGACCTCCTGGTGGCCGAAGACGAACGGGGTCTTCGCGACGCCGAAGCACGGAAGTCCGGTCAGCACCCCCATATGCACCGCCAGGCCGGCCCGGCGGGGATGTGCGACGCCGTAGCCGTCGCACACCAGGAGATCCGGTCTGCACGTCAGCTTCTCCAGCGCCGCCATGACCGGGGGCAGTTCACGGAACGCCAGCAGTCCCGGTACGTACGGGAAGGTCACCGTCCCCTCCACCAGGGCGACCTCGACGGTCTCCAGCGTCGTCGCGTCCAGCACCACGGCCGCCGCCACGAGGGCGTCGCCCCGCGTGGCATAGGAGACGTCCACGCCCGCAACCAGCCGTACATTGCCGGGCGCAGGGCCCGGCGACGTCAGATCCGCAAGGCCGCGCATCCGCTCCTGCTCGGCCAGGGCCTCGTCCACCGACCGCGGCCAGGCCGCCCGCGCACCGCCGCTGCTGTGAGTGTCCATTGCCGGGAGGCTGCCACGTTCGCGGTCCGGCCGGCCGGCCGGGGCGCCGGAGGGGCCTCAGCGCGGCGTCGCGGGCGGGCGCGGGGGGAGCGGCGGGCGGGCGCGGTCGGGGCGGGTGGAGAGGTCGGGAGGGGTGGCCGCGGGGTGCTGGGAGAGCAGCGCCAGGGCGGTGCGTACGGCGACGTCGAGTTGGCCGTGGCGGCCCTCCGCCCAGTCCAGGGGCGTACGGAGGCACTCGATGTCGGGTGCGACGCCCTGGTTCTCCACCGACCAGCCGTAGGCGTCGAACCAGGCGGCGTTCATCGGCACGGTGATCACGGTGCCGTCGCCCAGGCGGTGCCGGCCGGTCATGCCGACCACGCCGCCCCAGGTGCGCAGGCCCACCACCGGGCCGAGGCCGAGGAGTTTGAACGCCGCGGTGATCATGTCGCCGTCGGAGGAGGTCGCTTCGTCGGCGATGGCGACGACCGGGCCGCGCGGTGCGTTGCCGGCGTACGAGACGGGTTGGGCATTGCGGGTGAGGTCCCAGCCCAGGACGGTGCGGGTGAGCTTCTCGATGACCAGTTCGCTGATGTTGCCGCCCGCATTGCCGCGGACGTCCACCAGCAGGGCGTCGTAGGCGACTTCCTTGCGCAGGTCGCGGTTGAACTGCGCCCAGCCCGAGCCGCCCAGGTCCGGGATGTGCAGATAACCGCACCGGCCGCCGCTGAGCCGGCGTACGACCTTGCGGCGTTTGGCGACCCAGTGCTGGTAGCGCAGCGGGCGGTCGTCGATGAGCGGGACGATCGCCACACGGCGGGGTGCGCCGCGGCCGCCCGGCGGGCGGAAGGTCAGCTCCACGGTGGTGCCGCCGGCGCCCGCGAGCAGCGGGAAGGGGCCCGCGTGCGGGTCCACCGGGCGGCCGTCGACGTGGGTGAGGACGGCGCCCTCGCGGATGCCGGTGCCCGCCAGCGGGGAGCGGGCCTTGGAGTCCGACGACTCGCCCGGCAGGATGCGGATCACCGTCCAGGTGCCGTCCTTGTTGTGCTGGAAGTCGGCGCCGAGCAGGCCGATGGGGCGCTGGTAGTGCGGCGGGCCCTCGTTGCGGCGGGCGGCGGCGACATAGGCGTGGGAAGTGCCCAGCTCGCCCAGCACCTCGCGGAGCAGGTCGGCGAACTCGTCGGGCGTGGCGACCCGGTCCACCAGCGGGTGGTACTGGTCGAGGACGGCCGGCCAGTCCACGCCGCACATGTCCGGCGCCCAGAAGTAGTCGCGGATCAGGCGGCCCGCCTCGGCATAGGACTGCTGCCATTCGGCACCGGGATCGACCTCGTGCAGGATGCGGCGCATGTCGACATAGACGGTGGTGTCGTCGTCGCCGCGTTCGTTGGCGGGCAGTACCGCGAGTTCGGCTTCGTCATATACCGCGAGGCGGCGGCCGTCGCCGCTGACGGCGTACCAGTCCATGTGGTGGACCAGTTCGGTCTTCTTGGACTTGGCCAGGTTGAAGAACTCCAGGCTCGGGCGGGAGGAGGGGTCGGTGGGGTTGACGAACGTCTCGCCCAGGGCGCCGGAGATCGGCCAGCGCATCCAGACCAGGCCGCCCTGCACCGGTTCGAGCGACGAGTACTTCGACGCGGGTACGGGGAAGGGCGTCACCCGGCTGGGCAGGCCCTCCGCCTCGACGACGACCGGGCCGTCGCTGTCGCCGCCGCTCTCGCCCGGGTCCAGGCCGCTGCCGCTGGCGCTGCCGACCGGGCCGCCGTCGACGGGCAGGGCGAAGGGCGACGGTGTGGCCGAGTTGAGCGGCACGAGATACGGGCGGCAGCCGAGCGGGAACGACAGGTCGCCGGTATGGACGTCGTACACCGGGTCGAAACCGCGCCAGGACAGGAACGCCAGATAGCGGCCGTCGCGGGTGAAGACCGGCTGCTCGTCCTCGAAGCGGCCGTTGGTGACGTCGATGATCGTGTGGTCGGACAGTCGGGCGATCTTGACCGAGCGCAGGGAGCGGCCGACGCCGGGGTGGGACCAGGTCAGCCACGCAGAGTCGGGGGAGAAGGCGAGGTCGCGGACCGGGCCGTTGGTGGAGCGGACCAGTTCCTTCACCGTGCCGGGTGGGTTCCGGTCGTCGACGTCGACGTCCGCCGTGGCGGAGTCGGTGTCGTCGTAGCGGGTCGCGCCGCCGTCGGAGCTGGTGTCGGTGGCCACTCCGGTGGTGACCAGCAGCAGGCCGCCGTCGTTCGAGGCGACCGCCAGGGTGCCGCCGTCGGGTGACGACACCAGTTCCAGCACGCGGCCGAGGCGGCCCACGGCCAGACGGGTGACCGCGTCGGAGGTGTCGCCGGGCGGCGGGCCGCTGTCGTTGCCGCCGGCCGCGTCGAGGCTGATGGCGCCGTCGACGTAGGCCACCCGGGTGGAGCCGGTTCTGACCGTGTGATCATCGCCCGGCGCAATACGATGATCGCCCGCTTTCGTACGATCGTCGCCCGCCGGAATACGATCATCGCCCCCCGCCGTACGCGACTGCGCGCCGCCCACCGGCACCGTGTCCGGCGCCGCGTCCGCCGGGGTGTCGGACGGCTCGGCGATGTCCAGGGCGGCTTCCACGGCGACAGCGGTTTCGGCCGCCTCGGCGGCCGTCTCGGGGCCGCGGCTCAGGGCGCGGGAGGCGCGGCCGGGGAGGGGCGCCAGCTCGATGCCGTCCTCGCCCCCGGCGTCGGTGACGTAGCCGACCAGGCCGGTGTCGCCCAGCATCGCGGGCAGCCGCACGCGGGCGCCCGCGGCGTCGGCGATGGTGCGGGCCGGCCCGTCGCGGTGGGTGAGCCAGTACAGGCTGCCGCGTACGCACACGGCGCTGGCGCGGCCGCTCGGGTGGATGGCCAGGCCGTCGACGTTGGAGGCGGCCGGCACCTGGTACGGGCGGCGGCCGCTGCGGGCGCCGCCCAGGCGCATGTCGAGGCGGCGCGGGACGGCGTCGGGCGAGGCCAGGTCCTCGGCCAGCCACAGGTCGCCCGCGCACTGGTAGACGACCCGCTCGCCGTCGGTGGCGGCATTGCGGGCGTAGAAGTCGGCGTGGTCGGTGTGGCGGCGCAGGCCGGTGCCGTCGGGGAGGCAGGAGTAGAGGTTGCCGACGCCCTCGTGGTCGGACAGGAAGGCGATCCGGCCGGCCACGAACATCGGCGACGCGAGGTGCCCGTCGATGTCCGGCACCAGGCGCTCGCCGTGCAGCCACAGCCGCCCGGTCGCGCCGCCGCGGTAGCGCTTCCACGCGTGCGGTTCGTGCGGCGGCGTGCCCGTCAGCAGCAGGGTGCGGCGCTCGCCGCCGGCTTCGCCGGAATCGTCGTCGTCGCGCACGGCGATGTCCGACACCGGCCCCCAGGGCAGCGGTCCGCCCGGGCCGCATTCGACCGGCACGCTGTGCGCCCAGGTGTAGTACGAGAACGGCTGCCCGTAGGAGGAGACCGCCAGGACGTGGCCGTCGGGAGTCCATGAGCACACCCGGGTGTCGGCGCCGCCCCAGTACGTCAGCCGGCGTGCGGTGCCGCCGTCGGACGGCACCAGGTACACCTCGGGGTCCAGGCTCCGCCAGGTCGTGAAGGCGATCGTCGCACCGTCGGGCGACAGCCGCGGCGGCCCGACCCGCGTACGGTCGGCCGTCACCCGCCACGCGCGCCCGGGCGAGCCGCCTGGCGGCCCCAGCGGAGCCACCCAGATGTCGTCCTCCGCCGCGAAGCAGAGCATGCCGCCGTGCAGGTGCGGAAACCGTAGGTACGCGCCGTCGCTCACCCCACCCATGTTTCGGGGCGCCCGCACCGCCAGCAACTTTTCACTCACGTGCGCCCCCGAAGTGCCTCAGCGCACCCCGCCGGCCGCCGGGGCGTACGGTCCCGTGGAGGCCCGGGCGATCGGCGGCGGGCCCGTGTCCGGGAGGCGGGGTGCGGGGAGTGGAAGCTGAGGTCATCGCGACGCGGCGGCTGACGCTGCTGCCGTTGGCGGCGCAATATGCCGAGGAAATGGCCGAGGTGCTGGGCGACTGGGACCTGCACGCCTTCATCGGCGGCATGCCGATGACCGCGGAGGAATTGCGGGCGCGGTACGAGCGGCTGGTCGCGGGGCCGGGGGACGCCGGGGTGTCGTGGTGCAACTGGGTGGTGCGGCTGCGTTCCGCGGACTGTCTGACCGGGACGGTGCAGGCGACGGTCACCGGTGGCCAGGCGGAGATCGCGTGGGTGGTGGGCATCCCGTGGCAAGGGCGGGGGATCGCGATCGAGGCCGCGCGCGGGCTGGTCGGGTGGCTCGGCGGGCAGGGGGTGACGACGGTGGTCGCGCACGTCCACCCCGACCATCGGGCGTCCGCCGCGGTGGCCGCGGCGGCGGGGCTCACCGCCACGGACGAATGGCACGACGGTGAGATGAGATGGCAGCTGATCGTCGGATGAGTCGGGAATGTGCCGGCTGCGGCAGCCCCGGAGCAGGGTGCGGGGGCGCTGACCTGGCGGGGGTGGCTCGCGTAACGTGCATTACCACCGAGTAGGTCGTGGCAGTGGGCGCGGGAGCAGGAGGCGGGCGGATGGCACTGGACGCGGACGTCGTCGTGGTGGGTGCGGGTCTCGCGGGGCTGGTGGCCACCGCCGAGCTGGCGGATGCCGGGCGGAAGGTGATCCTGGTGGACCAGGAGCCGGAGGCATCGCTCGGGGGGCAGGCCTTCTGGTCGTTCGGCGGGCTGTTCTTCGTGGACTCGCCCGAGCAGCGCCGGATGCGCATCAAGGACACCACCGAGCTGGCGCTCCAGGACTGGCTGGGAACAGCCGGTTTCGACCGGCCCGAGGACCACTGGCCGCGGCGATGGGCACAGGCTTACGTCGACTTCGCCTCCGGCGAGAAGCGCGCATGGCTGCGCGAGCGGGGGCTGCGGCTCTTCCCGGTGGTCGGCTGGGCCGAGCGCGGCGGTTTCCTGGCGACCGGTCCCGGCAATTCGGTGCCGCGTTTCCACATCACGTGGGGTACGGGTCCCGGGGTGGTCGAGCCGTTCGAGCGGCGGGTGCGGGAGGCGGTCGCCCGGGGGCGCGTCGAACTGCGCTTCCGGCACCGGGTGACCGGGCTGAGCGCGACCGGCGGCGCCGTCGACGGTGTGACCGGTGAGGTGCTGGTGGCCAGCGACGCGGAGCGCGGGACGGCCAGTTCGCGGGAGGTCGCGGGTGGATTCGCGCTCAAGGCGCAGGCCGTCATCGTCACCAGCGGCGGTATCGGCGGCAATCACGACCTGGTGCGCGCGGCCTGGCCGGAGCGGCTCGGCATACCCCCGAAGAAGCTGCTGTCCGGTGTGCCCGCGCATGTCGACGGGCTGATGCTCGGTGTCGCGGAGTCGGCGGGCGCCTCGGCTGTCAACGGCGACCGTATGTGGCACTACACCGAGGGCATCGAGAACTGGAACCCGATCTGGGCCAGGCACGGAATCCGCATTCTGCCCGGCCCCTCGTCGCTGTGGCTCGACGCGACCGGAAAACGGCTGCCCGTACCCTATTTTCCCGGCTTCGACACGCTTGGCACACTAGAACACATCATGCGCACCGGGCACGAATACACGTGGTTCGTCCTCACGCAGAAGATCATCGAGAAGGAGTTCGCCCTTTCGGGCTCCGAGCAGAATCCCGACCTCACCGGGCGCAGTGTGCGGGAGGTTCTCAAACGCGCGCTGCCAGGGGCTCCCGGGCCGGTCGAGGCCTTCAAGCGCAACGGGGTCGACTTCGTCGTGGAGAGCGAACTCGGCGCACTTGTGCGGGGCATGAACGCGCTTACCGGGGAGGGCCTGGTCGACGAGGGCGCGCTGCGGCGCGAAATCGAGGCGAGGGACCGGGAGATCGCGAATACGTACACCAAGGATCTGCAGGTCACCGCGATTCGCGGGGCGCGGAACTATATCGGGGACAAGCTCATCCGTACGGCGTCGCCGCATCGGCTGCTCGATCCGAAGGCCGGGCCGCTCATCGCCGTGCGGCTGAACATTCTGACGCGGAAGTCATTGGGCGGCCTGGAGACGGACCTCGAAGGGCGGGTGCTCGCGCCTCCCGAGGCCGGCCCGGGATCGGGCGCCGGGCGCGGTGAGCCGCTGGGCGGGCTTTACGCGGCCGGGGAGGCGGCCGGCTTCGGCGGCGGCGGGATGCACGGCTACCGCTCGCTGGAGGGGACCTTCCTCGGCGGGTGCATATTCTCCGGGCGGCAGGCGGGGAGGGCCGCGGCGGCAGCCACCGCATAGCCGTGCGCCCGCGGGCGGCGGCGACCGGTCGGACGCCGCCCGCCGCTTCGGGGCGCGAAGCCGGGCGCGGTGGCGGCGGGCGGGGGCGTCGGATGGAGCGGGGCGCCAGTCCGCCGCGGACGGGCGTGACCTGCGGGGACGGTGGGGACCGGGGGTAACCCGGCCTGGCCCGGAGTGCCTTGTCGTGTTTCAAGCATTGACAGGAGCAGGAGGGCTCCGCACTATGGGAGCGCTCCCACGTTAAGAGCGTGTAACCGAACACTGAATCACCGCACCACCTCCCATGACCTCTCGAAGCCGATTCGAAGGCCCATCCCCCCAATGGAGGTTGTTCGCACATGGCAGTCCCGATAGTCCGACGCAGAACCGCGGCACTGGCCGCAGGCCTGATGGTCGTCGCGTCCGGCGGTGTGGCCGCTGCTCTCAGCACCACGTCCGCCTCTGCGGCCACCGCCGGGTGCTCGGTCACCTACAGCGTGAGCCAGTGGGACACCGGCTTCACCACACAGGTGACGTTCACCAACACCGGTGCGGCCCTGACCAGCTGGAAACTCGGCTGGAGCTTCGCCGGCAACCAGCAGATCACCCAGGCGTGGAACGCCACCGTCACCCAGAGCGGCAAGGCCGTCACCGCGGCCAACATGTCCTACAACGGTACGGTGGCGACCGGCGGGACGGCGACCTTCGGCTTCAACGGGTCGTACAGCGGCACCAACACCTCGCCGACGGCGTTCACTCTGAACGGTGTGGCATGTGGCGGTGGCAGCACGACCGGTGGCAGCACCACTGGCGGTAGCACGACCGGCGGCACCACCACGGGTGGCACCACGACCGGCGGCACCACGACCGGCGGCACCACGACCGGCGGCAGCACCACCGGAGGTAGCACGACCGGTGGCACCACCCCGCCGCCCGGCCAGAAGGTCGACAACCCGTACGTCGGGGCCAAGGGCTACGTCAACCCCGAGTGGTCCGCGCTCGCCGCCGGTGACGGCGGCCAGTCGATCTCCAAGCAGTCGACCGCGGTCTGGCTCGACCGGATCGCCGCGATCAACGGGGTGAACGGCGGGATGGGCCTCAAGGCCCACCTGGACGCGGCAGTGCAGCAGGCCGCGGGTCAGCCGCTGACCATCGAGCTGGTCATCTACGACCTGCCGGGCCGCGACTGCTCGGCGCTGGCCTCCAACGGCGAGCTGGGCCCGACGGACATCGGCCGCTACCAGAGCGAGTACATCGACCCGATCACCGCCCTTGAGGGCAGCTCCGCCTACTCGGGCCTGCGGATCGTCAACATCATCGAGCCCGACTCGCTGCCGAACCTGGTCACCAACGCGGGCGGCACGGACGGTTCGACTGCCGCGTGCGCGACGATGAAGGCCAACGGCAACTACGAGAAGGGCGTCAGCTACGCACTCGCGAAGCTGGGCGCGCTCGGCAACACGTACAACTACCTCGACGCCGGCCACCACGCCTGGCTCGGCTGGGACAGCAACCTCGGCCCCTCCGCGCAGGAGTTCTACAAGGTCGCCACGAGCAACGGCGCCAGCGTGGCCGACGTGCAGGGCTTCATCGTCAACACGGCGAACTACAGCGCCACCGTCGAGCCCAACTTCAAGGTGACCGACAACGTCAACGGCACGACGGTGCGGCAGTCGAAGTGGGTCGACTGGAACAACTACGTGGACGAGCAGTCCTACGCGGTCGGCCTGCGCAACCAGCTGGTCTCCGACGGGTTCTCGTCCAGCATCGGCATGCTGATCGACACCAGCCGCAACGGCTGGGGCGGCTCCTCGCGTCCCACCGGACCGGGCGCCACGACCAGCGTGGACACCTACGTGAACGGTGGCCGCATCGACCGCCGCATCCACGCGGGCAACTGGTGCAACCAGTCGGGTGCGGGCATCGGCGCACGGCCGACCGCCGCTCCCGCGTCGAGCATCGACGCCTACGTGTGGGTCAAGCCTCCGGGTGAGTCCGATGGTGCGAGCCAGGCCGTCAGCAACGACGAGGGCAAGGGCTTCGACCAGATGTGCGACCCGACATACGGCGGCAACGCACGGAACGGCAACAACCCGACAGGCGCCCTGGCCAACGCGCCGCTGGCGGGCCACTGGTTCTCGGCCCAGTTCCACCAGCTGATCGCCAACGCATACCCGCCGCTTTCGTAAGCACCTGAACAGCGGATCCCCCCACCGGGCCCGTTCGGGGCCGCGCCTGGGTCACCTCGACCCGGACCGCGGTCCCGTGACGGGCCCGCGGCATGTCCCGGGACCGTCCAGGACCCCGCCCCGCCCGGTTGTCGGACCCCTCGTGCACCATTGAGGTGGAAAGGTCGCGGCGGTCGGGGCGAAGGGAAGGGGGGCGGGTTCATGGACGTCACCGAGGTGTACGGAGCGGTGGAGCCGGGGTACGAGCCGGTCCGCGCCGCCTTCGCGGGGAATTTCGCGCGGCGCGGGGACAGGGGCGCGGCCGTCGCGGTCTACCGGGACGGGCGGAAGGTCGTCGACCTGTGGGGCGGCACGGCGGCGCCGGACGGGGGCGTGCCCTGGCGGGAGGACACCGCGCAGACCGTGCGGTCCGCGACGAAGGGCGTGGCCGCGGCCTGCCTGCTGCTGCTCCACCAGCGCGGGCAGCTGGACCTGGACGCGCCCGTCGGGGCGTACTGGCCGGAGTTCAAGGCCCGCGGCAAGGAGCGGGTGACGGTACGGGACGTGCTCGCGCACCGGGCCGGGGTGCCCGCGCTGGACGTGCCGCTCACCCCCGGGCAGGCGCTGGACGGGACGTCGGGGCCGCGGGCGGTGGCCGCGCAGCAGCCGCTCTTCCCGCCGGGCGCGGAGCACGGCTACCACGCGCAGACCTTCAGCTGGCTGGCCGGCGAGCTGGTGCTGCGCGCCTCGGGGCGGTCGGTCGGCCGCTTCGTGGCCGAGGAGATCACCCGGCCGCTGGGCCTGGACCTGTGGATAGGCCTGCCGGCCGAGCGGACGGGCCAGGTCGGCAGGATCGCCGACATCGAGGTGCCCGAGCCCGCGGTGTCCGGCGGGCTGCGCACCCGGGCCAAGCAGTCCGTCCACGACGCCTACGCGGACCCGGACTCGCTCACCCGGCGTGCCTTCGCCGCGATCACCCCGCTGCCCGACGAGAACGACCCCGCCTATCAGGCCGGGGAGCTGGCGGCTTCCGGCGGCATCGCCACCGCCCGGTCGCTCGCGCGCTTCTACGCGTCGCTGGTCGGCGAGGTGGCGGACGGCCCGCGGCTGTTCGCGCCCGCGACGGTGACCGCGGCCAGGACCCCGGAGTCGGACGGGCCGGACCGGGTGCTGGTGGTCAACACCCGCTTCGGACTCGGCTACATGCTGCACGGCCCGGCGTCGCCGCTGCTGGCACCCGGGTCGTTCGGGCACCCGGGCCGCGGCGGCAGCCTGGCCTTCGCCGATCCCGGTACGGCCGTCGGCTTCGGCTACGTCACCAACGGCATGCAGCGCAACGTCACGGCGGATCCGCGCGCCCAGGCCCTGGTCAGGGCGCTCAGGGAGTGCATACGCTGACGCGATGCGAGGACGCTTCGAGGACTTCGGTGTGATCGTCACGGGCGGGGCACGCGGTATCGGTGAGGCCACCGCGCGGCGGTTCGCCGCCGAGGGCGCCGGAGTGCTGATCGCCGACATCGACCAGGAAGGGGCCGAGCGGACCGCCGGGTCGATCCGGGCGGCCGGCGGCCGGGCCGAGGCGTGCGGCTGCGACGTCGCCGACCGCACGTCGGTGGACGCGGCCGTGGCGCGGGCGGTGGAGGCCTTCGGGACGCTCGACGTGCTGGTCAACAACGCCTACCGGTGCGGCGAGCACCGCCCCGACTTCACCGACGAGGACGACGAGGAGTGGCGGCTCGACCTCGACGTCACCCTGGTCGGCGCGGTGCGCTGCACCCGGGCCGCGCTGCCGCACCTGGCCGCGGCGCCCGACCGGCGGGGCGCGGTGGTCAACATCGGCTCGGTCAACGGCATCTCCTACTTCGGCAACCACTCCTACAGCGCGGCCAAGGCGGGCCTGATGTCGCTGACCCGCACTCTGGCGGTGCATGCCGCGCCGAGCGGAGTGCGCGTCAACCTCATCGCCCCGGGCACCATCCGCACACCGGCCTGGGAGGGCAAGGAGTCGGTCCTGACCGCGGCCGCGCCGCTCTACCCCCTCGGCCGGATCGGCGAGCCGGCCGACATCGCGGCCGCCGTCACCTTCCTCGCGTCCCGCGACGCGGCCTGGATCACCGGCGTGACGCTGCCCGTCGACGGCGGCATCCTGCTCAGCAACCCCGGCTTCGCGGACGCGGTCGAGGCGGTCACCGAACAGTAGCCGCGCTCGCGGGCATGCGCCCGTGACATCCACCCGGTCCGGGCTCGTAACGGCCCCTCGCCCGTAACCGCGCCCCGCCCGTAACAACACCCGGCGCCCGCGCCCGACGCACCCGCCGGGTGGCGTAATTGCGCCGCGCCCCCCGCCCGACGGCGGCGCCGCGTGCCGGCCGGTGCCGAGCGCCGGGGGCTCGGGCGGCAGGACGGGGGCGGGGAAGGCCGGGCGGGGCCCACGGGGAGCCGCACGACGACGCCTCCATGGGGTGACGGGACGTCACAACACCCTCACCAGAGGGCACTTGTCTCTCAGCCAGATGGCTAGGATGATCAGGAAATCCCTTCCCACGGCGGGTGCGCGCGTCGGGTTTCGACCACGCCGACCGCTGTGCGCATCCCGGCGCGCACGTATGTGTGCTTCCGGGATCCGATGGGCTGCCCCGGTCTGATCGGCCTCCCCGAATTCCTGAGGATCTGATGACGAGTCACATATCGGGAGCGGTGTTCTGGCCTGTCGCCGTCGTCGCGCTCGTGGCCCTGGTGTTGTGGGTCCGGCAGGCGGTCGCGACGGCCCGGCTCGGCAGACGGCTCGCCGCCGCCGAGCAGCAGGTGCGGGACCGCGAGGCGGAGGTGCGGATCCGTGACGCGGAGGTCGCGCATCTGATCGACGTGCGCCTGCCCGCCGTGGAGCTGGGCGGGCGGCGGCCCCAGCAGGGCCTGCGGGACGGCCGGCTGGCCGGGACGGTCTACGCCGACCGGATGGACCAGGTCGTGAACCGCTTCGTCGGCACCGTGGAGAAGGCCAGGGTGCGGGCCGACCAGTCCGCCAAGGCCACCCTCAAGGCGGCGATGCGCTCGGTCCAGGCGCTGGCCAACGAGCAGCAGCTGTCCATCTCCGACATGCAGGACCGGCACGACAGCCCGTACGTGCTCCAGGACCTCATGGAGATCGACCACGCCAACTCGCAGTTCGGCCGGCGCGCGCAGGCCATCGCGGTGCTCTGCGGGTCGTGGCCGGGGCGGCAGCGCGCGGCCTCGCCGCTGATCGACGTGCTGCGCGGCGCCAAGTCCCGTATCCGCGACTACCAGCGGGTCGAGATCGGCCAGAGCCCGGACGTCGACGTGGTCAGCCGGGCCGTGGAGCCGGTCGTGCTCGCGGTCGCCGAGCTGCTGGACAACGCCACCCGCCACTCGCAGCCGAACACCAGCGTCGAGGTCACCCTGCGGCCCGCACACAACGGCACCACGATCGTCATCGACGACGCCGGCGTCGGCATGGACGAGCTGGAGGTCTCGATCGCCGTCGAACGGCTCGACGGCGGCGAGAACCTGGACATCAACCGGCTCGGCGACCCGCCGCAGTTCGGCTTCGCGGTGATCGGCGTGCTCGCCGCCCGCTACGGCTTCTCGGTGTCGGTGGACACCAGGTCGCCCTACGGCGGGGTGCGGGCCGTGCTGTTCCTGCCCAAGGCGCTGCTGGCCACCGCGGGGACCGCAGCGGCCCCGGTGGCCGCCCGCGCGGCGGCGCACCTGCGCGCGTCGGCACCGGCCGAGCTGCCCGTACGCACACCGGTACGCGCCGCCGCCGTACCGGCCGCCGCAGGCCAGGCGCCCGCCGCCGAGCCCGCGCACGAGCGCGCGCCCGGCGACGACGACATACCCGAGACCCCGATCACCGGCGCCACCGCGGGCGGCCTGCCGAAGCGGCGCAGGCGTGAGGTCGGCGAGGACCAGCTCGCGGCCCGGCACGCCCGCACCGCGGAGCCCGCAGACGAGGACACCGGGCCGATCCGCACCCCCTACGAGACCGCATCCCGGATGGGTGCGTTCGCCCGTGGCACGCGCTCCGGGCGCGCGGAATCCGCCGACGACGAAGGGACGACTCAGGAATGAACGACCATATGGCCAACGAACTGGGCTGGATGCTCGACGAGGTCCTGAAGGTCCCGGAAGCGCGGCACGCCATCCTGCTGTCCGCGGACGGCATGCTCAGAGCCCACTCCAAGGGCATCGGCAGGGACGAGGCGGAACGCCAGGCCGCGGCCCTGTCGGGGCTCCAGTCCATCAGCCGAAGCACCGCGGAATTCTGCGGCAAGGACGGCTCGCCCTGGCAGCAGACCCTGGTGGAATTCGCCGACGGCTACGTCTTCCTGGTCGCGGCGGGCGCGGGAGCGTATCTGGCGGTCTCCGCCACGCAGGACGTGGACATGGAGATGGTCACCTACCGCATGCAGAAGCTCGTGGACAGGCTCGGCAAGGAGCTGACCAGCCCGCCCCGCCAGGACGCGGCGAACTTCCGGCCGGGCACCACCGTCCCGTCATGACCCCGCCGCGCAGGCGGGAGGAGGGGCTCGTGCGCGCCTACGTCGTCACCGACGGGCGCGCCCACCCGACACGCAACACCCTGGACATCGTCTCGCTGGTGAACGCCGTGCCCGGCCGCTCACTGGCCGGGCTCACCCCCGAGCGGCGTGCGGTGATGGAGCTGTGCCGGGGCGGAGCCCTGTCCGTCGCCGAGGTCGCCGGCTATCTCGCGCTGCCGATCAGCGTCACCAAGGTGCTGATCAGCGACCTCATCGACAGCGGCCACATCATCGCGCGGGCCGCCATTCCCAAGGCGCAACTCCCCGACGTCCAGCTTCTGCAGGAGGTGCTCAATGGGCTCCGCGCCCGCCTCTGACCGCGCCCTCGTCCCCCCGGGCGGCACACCCTCCTACGTGGCCGACTCGGTCAGGACCGCGGCCAAGATCCTCATCGTGGGGCACTTCGCGGTCGGCAAGACGACCTTCGTCGGGACCCTGTCCGAGATCAGGCCGCTGCGGACCGAGGAGCCGCTGTCGCAGGCCGGCGCGCACATCGACGACCTGGCCGGCGTCCCCGACAAGACCGCGACCACCGTGGCCATGGACTTCGGCCGGCTCACCCTCAGCGACAGCCTGGTGCTCTACCTCTTCGGAGCGCCCGGCCAGAAGCGCTTCACGCGGCTGTGGACCGACATGCTCCAGGGCGCGCTCGGCGCCCTGGTGCTCGCCGACACCCGGCGGCTCCACCAGTCCTTCGACGTGATGGGGCTGCTGGAGGAGTTCGGCATGCCGTACGCGGTCGCGGTCAACCAGTTCGACGGGGCGCCGCACTTCCCCGAGGAGGAGATACGCGAGGCGCTCGACCTGCTGCCCGACACGCCCCTGGTCGGCTGCGACGCCCGCGACACCGCCTCCTCCACCAAGGCGCTGATCGCCCTGGTGGAGCACCTCAAGGCCCGCCCCGCCCTCGCACACCAGGAGTCCTGACCAGGATGACGTCCCCCACCGCGCCAGAGTCCGTACCGAACCCGGAGACCGCCCCGGCCGGGCCGCCCTCCCCGCCGCCCGGCTGCCCCGCCCACGCGGGCGGCGCCAGGCGCCTCTACGGGCCGGAGCACGCGGCCGACCCCAAGGCGACCTTCGCGGCGCTGCGCGCCCAGGGCAGCGTCGCGCCCGTGGAGATAGCCCCCGGCGTCGACGCCACCCTCGTCCTGGGCTACCAGAGCGCGCTGGAGGTGCTGCGCAGCCCCGAGCGCTTCTCGAAGGACCCGCGCAACTGGCGGGCGCTGGCCGACGGCACGGTGCCGGGCGACAGCCCGGTGGTGCCGATGATGATGTACCGGCCCAACGCCCTGTGGTCCGACGGCGAGGCGCACGCCCGCTACCGCGGGGTGATCACCGACAGCCTCAGCCAGGTCGACTCCAACGCGCTGCGCGGCTACGTCGAGGAGAGCGCCGACATCCTCATCGACCGCATCGGCGCCCGCGGCCACGCCGACCTGCTCGGCGAATACGGCGCGCTGCTGCCGCTGCTGGTCTTCAACCGGCTCTTCGGCTGCCCCGCCGACATCGGCGACAAGCTGGTCGCCGGCATGTCCGGCATCTTCGACGCCGACGCCGACTCGGAGAAGGCGAACCGGATCCTCGGCGAGGGCATGGCCGAACTCGTCGCCCTCAAGCGCGGCGAGCCCGGCGCCGACGTCACGTCCTGGATGATGGCGCACCCGGCGCAGCTGACCGACGAGGAGATGCTGCACCAGCTCATCCTGCTGGTGGGCGCGGGCACCGAGCCCGAGCAGAACCTGATCTGCAACTCGCTGCTCCTGCTGCTGTCCGACGACCGCTTCGCCGGCGACCTCGCGGGCGGCAGCATGCCGGTCGACGAGGCATTCGACGAGGTGCTGTGGGCCGACCCGCCGCTGGCCAACTACGCGGTGCACTACGCGCTCCAGCACACCGAGGTCGACGGCGTCGGGCTGTCCCCCGGCAGCCCGATCCTGGTCAGCTTCACCGCCGCCAACACCGACCCCGTCCTCAGCGGCGAGCGGCGCGGCGGCAACCGCGCCCACCTGTCGTGGAGCGCGGGCCCGCACACCTGCCCCGCCAAGAGCCCGGCCCGGCTGATCGCGTCGGTCGCGGTGGAGAAACTGCTCGACCGGCTGCCGGACATCGAACTCGACTGCGAGGTGGAGCAGCTGGAGTGGCGGCAGGGGCCCTTCCACCGGGCCCTGGTCGCCCTGCCCGTCGTATACCCGCCGATCACCGTCACCGCGCCGGCCGCCGCGGAAGAGACCCCTGGAGCCACCGGATGGACAACCGAGCGCACCCCGCAGACCCCCTCGTCATCGACCCCGCAGGGCGTGACATCCACGGCGAGGGAGCCCGACTCCGCGAACGCGGCCCCGCGACGCTGGTGGAGCTTCCTGGCGGGGTCCAGGCGTGGGCGGTGACCGACCAGGCGCTGCTCAAGGAGCTGCTGACCGACCCGCGGGTCTCCAAGGACCCGCGGCAGCACTGGACGGCCTGGGCGAACGGCGAGATCACCCCTGACTGGCCGCTCTTCACCTGGGTCGCGGTCACCAACATGTTCACCGCCTACGGGGGCGACCACCGGCGGCTGCGCAAGCTGGTGTCGACGGCCTTCACCGCACGCCGCACCGAGGCGATGCGCCCCTGGATCGAGCAGCTGACCGCCGACCTGCTCGACGGCCTCGCCGCGACACCGGCCGGCGAGCCGGTCGACCTGCGGGAGGCGTACTGCTACCCGATCCCGATCCAGGTGATCAGCCGGCTCTTCGGCGTCGAGGACGAGGAGACCGGCAAGGAGCTGCGGCGGCTGGTCGACAACATCTTCAACACCGCCATCAGCGCGGAGGACGCCGCCGCCACCTTCGCCGGCATCCACCAGGTGCTCAGCGGCCTGGTCGCGCTCAAGCGGGAGACGCCGGGCGACGACCTCACCAGCGTGCTCATCTCCGCCCGCGAGGAGGACGGCTCCCGGCTGACCGAGGGCGAACTCGTCGACACCCTGATCCTGATGATCAGCGCGGGCCACGAGACCACCGTCAACCTGCTCGACAACGCTGTCCACGCCCTGCTCACCCACCCCGACCAGCTCGAACTGGTCAGGTCCGGCAAGGCGAACTGGAGCGACGTGATCGAGGAGACGCTACGGGCCGAGGCGCCGGTCGCCAGCCTCCCGCTGCGCTACGCGGTCGACGACGTCGAGGCCGGCGGGGTGCGCGTCAGGAAGGGCGAGGCGATCCTCGCGTCCTACTCGGCCGCCGGCCGCCACCCGGCCTACCACGGGCCGACCGCCGACCAGTTCGACGTCCTGCGGGTCGACAAGGAGCACCTGGCCTTCGGCTACGGCGTCCACCGCTGCCTGGGCGCCCCGCTGGCCCAGCTGGAGGCCGAGATAGCGCTGCCCGCGCTCTTCGCCCGCTTCCCGGGCCTGGCGCTGGCGGCGCCCGCGCAGGAGCTGGAGCCGGTCGCGTCGTTCATCTCGCACGGCCACCTGCGGCTGCCGGTGCTGCTGGGCTGAGCCCCCGGCATACGGGTGCCCCCGTCCGCGGTCGCCGCGGGCGGGGGCACTGCCGTGCCACGGCGGCTACGAGGCGCGCAGGACGTCCGCGACGATCGGGCCCGCGGACTTGTTGCCGTGGTCGCCCTCCATGACCATCGCGGCGGCCGCCACATGACCGCTGTAGGCGGTGAACCAGCCGGTCGGCAGGTCGTTCTCGTTCTCCTCGGCCGAGCCGGTCTTGGCGCCGTAGGGGCTCTTCACGCCGGTGAGCAGGCCCGCGGCGGTGCCGTCGGTCGCGGTCAGGTGCATCATCGACATCAGGTTCTGCCGGACGGCCGAGGGCAGCGGGGTGGCGCCGAGGTGCTGCCGGTTCTCTATCAGGCCGGTGTCCTGCAGGATCGACGGCTGGTGGAATGCGCCGTCCCGGACGGTGGCGGCGACCGACGCCATGTTCAGCGTGTTCATCAGCACCTGGCCCTGCCCGATCATCTCCGACGTCATCTCGTCGCCCGTGCCGCCGGGGATGCTGCCGTCGGTGGTGCCGGTGCCGGTGTACCAGGGGCGGGCGTCGCCGACGAGCCCGAAGTACTTCTTGCCGACGTCCGTCAGCGAATCCGGGGTCAGGTACTTCGAGAGCCGGATGAAGCCGGTGTTGCAGGACCGGGAGAAGTCCCAGGCCAGCGTGGCGTCCAGCTTGTCGCGCGTCACGTTGTGGTACGCCTTGCCGCCGGTGGCCGCGTATCCGTCGACGCACTGCGACTTCGACTGGGGCGTGAAGTGCTGCGGCGAGAGCATCAGCGCCGTCGCCGTCACGATCTTGAAGGTCGAGCCGGGCGGCTGGAGGGACAGCGCGTAGTTCGTACCCCCGGGCGGGTTGGCCGCCATGGCGAGGATCGAGCCGTCGCCGGTGTCCAGCGCGGTCACCCCCGACTGGCCGTACTTCTTGACCGCCTTCTCCGCCGCCGCCTGGATGCCGGCGTCCAGCGTCGTCTTGAGCTTGGCGTTCTTGCCGGGCGCGACCGAGTAGAGCGTCTTGACGAGGTTGCCGCCGTCGTCGGTCACATAGGTCTCGATGCCGGCGGTGCCGCCGAGCTTCGCGTTCGCGTACCGCTTGCGCAGGTCGGTGAAGACGTCGGTGAGGCCCGGATACTGCGCCGCGGTCATGGTCTTGCCGTGCCGGTCGACCAGGTCCAGGTCCGGCGACGTCGCGAGGCCCGTGACCAGGGACAGTCCGTCCTTGAGGTCGGGCTCCAGGACGCTGGGCGCCCACTTGACGGCCGGATCGCCCACCGTGTCGCGGCCGACGGCCAGGGTCGAGCCGTACGTCCAGACCTTCGGCGCCAGATTCTGGTAGGTGATGGTCGCCTGCACCGTGAACGACACGGTGGTGCCGGCCGCGCCCGCGGCCGCGGTCGAGTCGGTCGTGCTGTCCGTCGGTGTGGCCGTCGCCGTGACCTTGGTGATGCTCGCCTTGTCGCGGTATTCGGCCAGCGCCGTCGCCGCCGTCCCCGCGGAGTCCGTCAGCTTGGCGGCCTTCGCGTCGTCACCTGACGACCAGGCGGCCAGGAAGTCCGCCGCGGTGCCGGTGACGTCCTTCGTGCTGAGCGGCTCGTCCCTGCTGGTCGTGGCGGCCGGCTCGGTGCCGGTGCTGCTGCCGTCCAGACCCGTGTAGATGTTGTAGGCGCCGTAGCCCGCGACGCTCACCATGCAGATGAAGACCGCGCTGATGACGCCGGTCTTGACCCCCCGTGCCACAGGCACCGAGACCCCCTCTTCCCGCCCCCTGAACGCGTTCAAATGAGCGCGCTCCCAGCGGCACTCTACCCGGGTCCCCTGTGGGTTGCGGCGGGGTCACACCCAGGAGTCGAACCACATCCTGGCCTGCCAACCGCTGTAAGGGATGGTCATGCCGGTGTAGATGGGGAAGAAGTAGATGAAATTCCAGATGATCAGCAGGACCAGGGTGCCCGCGCCGACCGCGCCCCACATCCGGCGCCCCTCGCCGGTACCCGGCGGGCCGAGGAAGGCGCCCACCATCATCGCCACCGCCAGGCACAGGTACGGCACGAAGGCGACCGCGTAGAAGTAGAAGATCGTGCGGTCCTGGTAGTGGAACCACGGAAGCAGGCCCGCGCCCAGCGCGCCGAGGATGGCCCCGGCCCGCCAGTCGCGGCGCAGGATCCAGCGGTAGACCAGGTAGAGCAGCGCGAAGCAGGCCGACCACCACAGCAGCGGGGTGCCCAGCGCCAGGATCTCCTTGGAGCAGCCGCCCGCGCTGTGGCAGCCGTCCTGGCCGAGCTTGGGCGACTCGAAGTAGTACGACACCGGACGGCCCAGGACCAGCCAGCTCCACGGGTTGGACTGGTAGGGGTGGGGCGTGTGCAGCCCCACATTGAACTGGTAGACCTCGTATTCGTAGTGCCACAGGCTGCGCAGCGACCCCGGGATCCACGACCACGTGCCGCCGCGGCCGTCGGCCCAGTGCCGGTTGTAGGCCTTGTCGGACATGAACCAGCCGGTCCACGTCGCCAGGTAGGTGAGCAGCGTGACCGGGATCATGGTCAGCACCGACCAGCCGAAGTCCTTGCGCAGCATCGCCAGCCACGGCTGCCGGGCGCCCGCGACGCGGCGCGAGCCGATGTCCCAGGCCAGCGTCATGATCACGAAGAACGCCAGGAAGTAGAAGCCGTTCCACTTGCTCGACGCGGCAAGGCCGAGGCAGACCGCCGCGGCGATACGCCACGGGCGCCAGCCCATGCCGACCCGTCCGCCGACGTGCCGGTCGGGGCCCGCCCAGCCCGACTCGTCCACCGGCAGCGCCCGCGCCAGCCGCGCTCTGGACCAGTCGCGGTCCACCAGCAGGCAGCCGAAGGCGGCCAGGGCGAAGAACATGATCACCAGGTCGAGCAGCGCGATCCGGCTCATCACGAATTCCAGGCCGTCCACCGACATCAGCACCCCGGCCAGGCAGCCCAGCGCGGTGGAGCGGAAGAGCCGGCGCCCGATGCGGCAGAGCATCAGCACCGCCAGGGTGCCGAGCACGGCCATCATGAAGCGCCAGCCGAAGGGGTTCATCCCGAACATCCACTCGCCGACCGCGATCACCCACTTGCCGGCCGGCGGGTGCACCACGTAACCGGGGGCGTCGGACAGCGGGATCGTCTGGGGGTGCCCCAGCAGGTCCGGGTTGGTGATCTTGGCGTCCGGCCAGGTGCCCTCGTAGCCGAACTGGAGCAGCGACCAGGCGTCCTTGGCGTAGTACGTCTCGTCGAAGACGACCTCGCGGGGCGTGCCCAGGTGCCAGAAGCGCAGCGCGCCGGCGAAGACCGCCACCAGGACCGGGCCGAGCCAGCCCGAGATCCTGGCCAGCAGGTACGACAGCTCCTGGCCGGCGCCCAGCGAACGCCACAGCCGCGTCCCCGGCTCGGGGAAGGGCGGCACCAGGCGCTCGCGGGTGTCGGTGCGCGGCCTCTCCGCATAGCCGAACCTGCGCAGCCGTTGCGCCCAGGGGCTCGGATGCGGCTGTGCCAGAACAGCCTCGGCGGCCCGGTCCTGCGTCGCGGTCTCACTCGTCACCGGCCCATCGTAGGGAACGCCTCTGAAAATGTGATGAGGTCGGCGCCCGGCCGCCCCTGTTTGTCCGTAAACCCGTGCGCCGGCTGTGCGGCCCGCACGGGACGCCGCCAGGGGGAGACCGGGCGGCCGCAGCGAGTGGGAAGCTAGGGCGGTGACCACGCAAGCCGCAGGCGTCCTCGTACTGGCCGGAACCCCCATCGGCGACCCCGCGGACGCCCCGCCGCGGCTCGGCACCGAGCTGACCGGCGCCGACGTCATCGCCGCCGAGGACACCCGGCGGCTGCGCCGGCTCACCCAGGCGCTCGGTATCGAGCCGACCGGGCGGATCGTGTCCTACTTCGAGGGCAACGAGACGGGCCGCACACCGGAGCTGGTCGAGGCGCTGGCCGGCGGCGCGCGTGTGGTCCTTGTCACCGACGCCGGGATGCCCTCCGTCTCCGACCCCGGCTACCGGCTGGTCGCCGCCGCCGTCGAGCGCGGCATCACCGTCACGGCGGTTCCCGGGCCCTCCGCCGTCCTGACCGCGCTCGCCGTCTCCGGGCTGCCCGTCGACCGCTTCTGCTTCGAGGGCTTCCTGCCCCGCAAGGCGGGCGAGAGGCTGGCCCGGCTGCGCGAGGTCGCCGCGGACCGCAGGACGCTCGTCTACTTCGAGGCCACCCACCGTATCGACGACACGCTCGCCGCCATGGCCGAGGTCTTCGGCGCCGAACGGCGCGGCGCGGTGTGCCGCGAGCTGACCAAGACCTACGAGGAGGTCAGGCGCGGCCCGCTGGCCGAACTGGCCCGCTGGGCGGCGCAGGACGGTGTACGGGGCGAGATCACCGTCGTGGTCGAGGGCGCTCCGGCGCCCGGGCCCGCCGACCTCGACCAGGCCGAGATCGTCCGCAGGGTCGCGGCGCGCGAGGCCGCGGGTGAGCGCCGCAAGGAGGCCATCGCCGCGGTCGCCGCGGACGCGGGGCTGCCCAAGCGCGACGTCTTCGACGCGGTCGTCGCCGCCAAGCACGGCTCGGTATGAGGCCTACCCCCGGCCTGTCCGGCGGGTTCCGTACGGCTTCCGGGCTCCGTACGAGCCGAGTCGCGCGCCCTAAACCGCGCGCATGGCAAAGCGACACCGGCCAACTCCCACATAGACCCCAAATCTGGCTCAAGAGTCGGACACGGCTGCTGCGGCGGCTGCCTGCGGGGCGTTCGCTGGGGAGTGGAAGTCCCGATCCGGGCGCTGTGCCCGGAGGGCGCGCAGGAGCTGCACATGAGCGACACCATTGGTAGCGGACCGAAGCCGCCGGCCGCCGCCGACCCGGGCGCGAACGTCGTCCACGAGGCCTATTCGTTCGCCTGCATGAACTGCGGGCACGGCTGGGAGCAAGCCTACGAGATCGAGCACCACGTCGACACCTTCGGCCGCGGCTACGTCACCTACCTCGCGGACGGCACCCAGGTGCCGTCCCCGCTGACCCACCCCACGTGCGACAACTGCGACGGCCACCGGGTGCGCATCATGACCCCGGGGCGGGTCGCGGGCGTGGCAGCCGTACGGCCTGCCCCGCGCCGGGCGCCGGCCCCCGCGTCGCCGCACCACTGGTCCGCCCTGCACTTCCTGCACCGCAGGCACGAGCCCAAGGCCGACGAGGGGGGCAAGGCAGGGGAATGAGCCCCGCCGCCGGTACATTGCGGGCGGGTTCCTGGGCGGGTGCCTAGGCGCAGGCCCGCGGGACCGGGTCCCTAGGATCGGGGGCATGCCAGACAGGGACAGCAAGAAGCCGACCGCACCGCCCCCGGCGCCCGAGCCGCTGCGGGTGGCGGTCGCCGACTCCCACACCCACCTCGACATGCAGTCCGGCAGTGTCGCCGACGCCGTCGCCCAGGCCGCGGCGGTCGGCGTCGACACGCTCGTCCAGGTCGGCTGCGACCTCGCCGGGTCGCGCTGGGCCGCCGAGACGGCCGCCGCGTGGGACCGCATCTGGGCCACGGTGGCGCTGCACCCGAACGAGGCGCCGCGGGTGGCGGCCCGCGCCTCCGGGGGAGGCCGGGCCGGGCTCGACGCCGAGATCGACGCCATCGACGCGCTCGCCGCGCTGCCGCAGGTCCTCGGGGTCGGCGAGACCGGCCTCGACTACTTCCGCACGGGGCCCGAGGGGGTCGAGGACCAGCAGCACTCCTTCCGCCGGCACATCGCCATCGCCAAAAGCCACGGCAAGGCACTGGTCATCCACGACCGGGACGCGCACGCCGATGTGCTGCGCATCCTCGCGGAGGAGGGCGCGCCCGCCACCGTGGTCTTCCACTGCTACTCCGGCGACGCCGAGATGGCCAAGGTGTGCGCCGAGCACGGCTACTACATGTCCTTCGCCGGGACCGTCAGCTACAAGTCCGCGCAGAACCTGCGGGACGCGGCCGCCGTCGCCCCGCGCGAACTGCTGCTGGTCGAGACGGACGCGCCCTTCCTGACCCCCGTGCCGCACCGCGGGCGGCCCAACGCGCCTTACCTCATCCCGGTCACGCTGCGCGCGATGGCCGCGGCCAGGGGGGACGACGAGGACCTGCTCGCGGCGGCCGTCGCCGCCAACACCGCACGGGCGTTCGGTTACGACACGTGAGGTGAAATGCGGTGTTCTGCCGCTTTTAGGCTTTAAGGTCCGGCACCGTGAGCATTCACCTCGCCGGACACGCGCGCAGGCTCGTACCGCAGACACTCGTCGTGGCGGTGCTCGCCGGCAGCGCCGGGTCGTATGTCGTGGCCGACAAGACCGTACGGCTCAGCGTCGACGGCCGGGTGCGGACCGTCCACACCCTCGCCGCTGACGTCGCCGGCGTCCTGCGCCGCCAGCACATCGCGGTCGGCGGCCACGACATCGTGGCGCCCGCGCCCGGGACGCCCCTGCACGACGGCGACGCCGTCGCCGTACGCTACGGCCGCCCGCTGACCCTCACCTTCGACGGGCGCCGCCGCCGCGTCTGGACCACGGGGACCACCGTCGCCGCGGCCCTGCGGCAGCTCGGCGTCCGCGCCGACGACGCCTTCGTCGACGCCTCCCGCGGCGCCGCCATCGGGCGGCTCGGGCTCGCGCTGTCCGTCCGCACGCAGCGCCGCGTCACCGTCGTCGCGGACGGCCGCGCGCACATCGTGCGCACGCACGCGCTCACCGTCCGCAAGGCCGTCGCGGACGCCGGCCTCGTCCTCGGCCCCGAGGACACGGTGTCGCCTGCCATGGACGGCTTCCCGGCGGAAGGCCTCGCCGTGACCGTCGTACGCGTGCGGACCTCGCGGGCCACCCGCCGCGAGAGGGTGCCCTACCGCGTCGTACGCCGCCGCGACCCGTCCCTGCCCCGCGGGTCCACGGCGGTGTCCGTGCCGGGGCGCTCAGGGCTGCGCGAGGTCCGCTACGCCGTACGCACGGTCGACGGCGTGGCCCGCTCCACCCGCGTCCTGCGCACCGCGCTCGTCCGGGCGCCCGTCGCCGAGGTCCTCCGCGTCGGCACATCCGCGCCCACCCCCCGCCTGGACTGGCACGGGCTCGCCCTGTGCGAGTCCGGCGGGCGCGCGCACGCCGTCGACCCCACCGGGCGCTACGGCGGCCTCTACCAGTTCGACGTCCGCACCTGGCGCGGCCTCGGCGGCCGGGGGCTGCCCCAGAACGCGGACCCTGCGGAGCAGACGGCTCGCGCCAAGCGCCTCTACGCCTCGCGCGGCGCCTCACCCTGGCCGACGTGCGGCCCCCACCTCTTCCCGCGACGCGGCGCCTCCCCACGCACCAGGTGATCGCCCCTTGCGGTGTGCCTTCGCCTGGGGGTACCCCCACGCGCCCCCGGGGTGATTGGCACTTGCGGTGGCATTGCTTACTGCGCGCCTCTTCGAAGGGGCGCGCAGTTCCCCGCGCCCCTTCGGGCCTGCGCACTCCTACGCCCAGGCGTTGCCTCTGCCGCAGAGGGTGACCGTTTTTCAGGGGCGCGGGGGACTGCGCGCCCCGCCCCCACCGGACCGCAACGGTGAACGCGACAGGACGAGGCTGTCACCCAGGGGCGCGTGGGGGTACCCCCAGGCGAAGCGCTGGGGGAGAACTGCGAGACCAGCACCCACGCAGCGGCACCGTCGAGTCCGTGACAGCACCCCGCAGGGAGTGGTGCGGGCCGGTTGCCGGGGGAAGCGCGGGGTGGGGGAGCGATTAGCCTAGGGCGCGTGAGTGGGACTGGGAGCGACGCCCTTTTGGGCCCCGCGGACGTCAGGGAGCTGGCCGCGGCGCTCGGCGTGCGGCCGACGAAGCAGCGCGGGCAGAATTTCGTGATCGACGCGAACACCGTACGGAGAATCGTGCGGACCGCGGAGGTCGGGCCCGACGACACGGTCGTCGAGGTGGGCCCCGGGCTGGGCTCGCTGACGCTCGCGCTGCTGGAGGCGGCCGCGCATGTGACGGCGATCGAGATCGACGACGTGCTGGCGGCGGCGCTGCCCGCGACGGTGGCGGCCCGGCTGCCCGCCAGGGCGGACCGTTTCGACCTGGTCCACAGCGACGCCATGGCGGTGACCGAGCTCCCGGGCCCGCCGCCCACCGCCCTGGTGGCGAACCTGCCGTACAACGTGGCCGTGCCCGTGCTGCTGCACATGCTCGCGACCTTCCCCGGTATCGAGCGCACGCTCGTGATGGTGCAGTCCGAGGTCGCCGACCGGCTCGCCGCCGGGCCGGGCAACAAGGTCTACGGTGTGCCGTCGGTGAAGGCGAACTGGTACGCCGACGTCAAGCGGGCCGGGGCGATCGGGCGCAGCGTCTTCTGGCCCGCGCCCAACGTGGACTCGGGGCTGGTGGCGCTGGTGCGGCGCGACCCGCCGCGTACGTCGGCGAGCCGCCAGGAGGTCTTCGCGGTGGTCGACGCCGCTTTCGCGCAGCGCCGCAAGACGCTGCGGGCCGCGCTCGCGGGGTGGGCCGGGTCCGCCGCGGCCGCGGAGTCCGCGCTGGTCGCCGCCGGGGTGTCCCCGCAGGCCCGCGGTGAAGCACTGACGGTCGAGGAATTCGCCGCCGTCGCAGAACACAAGCCGTAGCCCGTCGCCGTAGATGAGGAGCCCCCGCCCGTGAGCGCCGTCACCGTCCGCGTGCCCGCCAAGGTCAACGTCCAGCTCTCGGTCGGCGGCCGCCGCCCCGACGGCTTCCACGACCTGGCCACCGTCTTCCTCGCGGTCGGACTGTACGACCATGTCAGCGCCGCGCCCGCGGAAGGGCTGCGGATCACCGCGGCCGGGCGGGACGTGGCCAGTGTGCCGCTGGACGCGACGAACCTCGCCGCACGGGCGGCGGTCGCGCTCGCCAAGCGCTACGGCGTCGAGCCGGATGTGCACCTGCACATCGACAAGGACATTCCGGTGGCCGGGGGCATGGCGGGCGGGTCCGCGGACGCGGCGGGCGCGCTGGTCGCGTGCGACGCGCTGTGGGGTCTCGGGGCGCCCCGCGAGGAGCTGCTCGCGCTGTGCGCGGAATTGGGCAGCGACGTGCCCTTCTCGCTGGTCGGGGGCGCCGCGCTCGGGACCGGGCGCGGGGAGATCCTCACCCCGCTGGAGGTCGGCGGCGAATTCCACTGGGTCTTCGCGGTCGCGGAAGGCGGGCTGTCGACGCCGGACGTCTACCGGGAGTGCGACCGCCTGCGGCGGGCCGGCGGGGGGAGCGACCTGGCCGCGGACCTTCCGGCGCCCGGCGCGGACCCGGCGCTGGTGGCCGCCCTGCGGGAGGGCTCGGCCGCCGCGCTGGCCGACGCGCTGTCCAACGACCTCCAGGCCGCGTCCGTCTCCCTGCGGCCCGCGCTCGCCGACACCCTCGCGGCCGGCCGCGAGGCCGGCGCCCTGGCGGCGCTCGTCTCGGGCTCCGGCCCGACGTGCGCCTTCCTCGCCCCCTCCCGGGCCGCGGCCGACGCCCTGGCCGCCGCTTTCCCCTCCGGGGCCCACCCGGCCCTCTCCCCGGCCCCGGGCGCCACCCTCCTGTGACCCCGGCCCTCGCCGGGGGATCGGGAGTGTGAAGGGGCCCGGGCCGCCGGGCGATTAGGGTGAGGGGGAGATGATTCCCTGCGCTTGGAGAGACCCGAAGTGGCCGTCAACCTGGTCAACGTCGAAGCCGTCGGCAAGACGTACGGCACGAGGGCGTTGCTGGACGCCGTGTCCCTGGGGGTGTCCGAGGGGGACCGGATCGGGGTCGTCGGGCGGAACGGGGACGGCAAGACGACGCTCGTGCGGATGCTCGCGAAGCTGGAGGAGCCGGACGCGGGACGCGTGACGCACCAGGGCGGGCTGCGGCTCGGGGTGCTGACGCAGCACGACAGCCTGGACCCGGCGGCGACCGTGCGGCACGAGGTCGTGGGGGACCGGGCGGACCACCAGTGGGCGGGCGACGCCCGGATCAGGGACGTGCTGACCGGGCTGTTCGGCGGGCTGGACCTGCCGGGCTTCCCGGCCGGGCTCGACACGGTGATCGGCCCGCTGTCGGGGGGTGAGCGCCGGCGTATCGCGCTGGCGAAGCTGCTGATCGACGAGCAGGACCTGATCGTGCTGGACGAGCCGACCAACCACCTGGACGTGGAGGGCATCGCCTGGCTCGCGGCGCATCTGCGGGCCCGCAGGTCCGCGCTGGTGGTCGTGACGCACGACCGCTGGTTCCTGGACCAGGTGTGCACCCGGATGTGGGATGTGCAGCGCGGCACGGTCTATGAGTACGAGGGCGGCTACAGCGACTACGTCTTCGCCCGCGCCGAGCGCGAGCGCATCGCGGCGACGGAGGAGACCAAGCGGCAGAACCTGGTCCGCAAGGAGCTGGCGTGGCTGCGCAGGGGCGCCCCGGCGCGTACGTCGAAGCCGCGGTTCAGGATCGAGGCGGCGAACGCCCTGATCGAGGACGTGCCGCCGCCGCGGGACAGCGCGGAGCTGATGAAGTTCGCCAACTCGCGGCTCGGCAAGACCGTTTTCGAGCTGGAGGACGTGACGGTCACGGCCGGCCCGAAGCAGTTGCTGCGGCACATCACCTGGCAGCTCGGCCCGGGTGACCGGGTCGGCCTGGTGGGGGTGAACGGCGCGGGCAAGACCTCGCTGCTCAAGGCGCTGGCCGACGCGGCGGTGAGCGACGGCGACAAGCAGCCGGCCGCGGGCCGGGTCGTGGTGGGCAAGACGGTGCGGCTGGCGTACCTGTCGCAGGAGGTCGCCGAGCTCGACCCGACCTGGCGGGTACTCCAGGCGGTGGAGGCGGTACGGCAGCGGGTCGACCTGGGCAAGGGCCGGGAGATGACCGCCGGGCAGCTGTGCGAGAAGTTCGGCTTCACCAAGGAGAAGCAGTGGACGCCGGTCGGCGACCTGTCCGGCGGTGAGCGGCGCCGGCTGCAACTGCTGCGCCTGCTGATGGACGAGCCGAACGTGCTCTTCCTCGACGAGCCGACCAACGACCTGGACATCGAGACGCTGACCCAGCTGGAGGACCTGCTGGACGGCTGGCCGGGGTCGATGGCCGTGATCAGCCACGACCGGTATTTCCTGGAGCGCACCACCGACCGCACCTTCGCGCTGCTCGGCGACCAGACGCTGCGGATGCTGCCGCGCGGCGTGGACGAGTATCTGGAGCGCCGTCAGGTGATCGCGGAGGCCGCCGCCCCGCCCGCGCCGCCGGCGAAGGAGAAGCCGGCCGGCGACACCAGGGCGGCGAAGAAGGAACTGCAGCGGATCGAGCGGCAGTTGGACAAGGTCGGCGACAAGGAGAAGGTGCTGCACGCGCGGATCACCGAGAATGCCACCGACTTCGCGAAGGTCGCCGAGATCGACGCGGAGCTGCGGGCCCTGCGCGAGGAGCGCGAGGACCTGGAGATGCGCTGGCTCGAACTCGCCGACGACGCAGGGCAGTAGGGGTGGGCTGACGGCGGGGGAGAACCTGTGGCAGGGCGGTAACGGAACAGCGGCGGCCCACGGGGGCAAGGGTGCCGGGGTGATAGAAATAATTTCCGCCAACCCGACCCCGAAGTCAGTTCGAAGAGGTCTCGCTCATGTCGCAGCCGCCCCCGCCGCCAGGCAACCCGCCCGAGTTCGGGAAGTCGTCCGACGGAGCGGTACCGCCCCCGCCGCCGCCCCCGCAGGCGCAGCAGCCGCAGACTCCGCTCCCGCCGCAGGGCTACGGCTACCCGGCGCAGACCCCGCCGCCGCCCCCGGGCGGCGGTTACGGCTACCCGGCGGCGGGCCCGCCGGCCGCCGCCGACAACCCGTACGCGCAGCCGGTGCCGCCGGCGCAGAATCCGTACGCGCAGCCGCCCGCCCAGGCGGCCTTCCCGCCCCAGGCGCCGCCGCAGGGCCCGCCGCCGCCCCCGCAGTACGCGGGCGCCCAGCCCCCGCCGCCCTATCCGGGCCAGCCGCAGTATCCGGGCCACCCGCAGTACGGCCAGGTGCCGCCGCAGGGGCCCTACGGCTACCCGGCCCCGCAGCAGTATCCGGGCGCTCCCGGCGGGCGGTCGAACAACAAGCTGCTGGTCGTCGTCGCGGCAGTGGTGGCCGCGGTGCTGGTGATCGGCGGCGGCGTCTACCTCGCCACCAAGGGCGGCGACGACCCCAAGCCGGGCCCCAAGCCGATCGCGCAGAGCAGCAGCGACGGCCCGACCACCGCGCCGCATTCCGGCCAGTTGCAGTTCGGCTGGGACAAGCCGGCCGACAAGGTCGCGGAGAAGGACAACCTCAAGACGGTCTTCGGGATCTGGTTCACCGACAAATACGTGGTGAAGCAGGAGATCGACAAGGTCGTCGCCTTCGATCTGGGCACCGGCGACCCCGCCTGGACACTGCCCGCCGCCTCCCGCGGCGACTGCGCGGCGGCCAAGGACACGTACCAGAACCTGGCGGCGGTCCAGTACGGCCCCAGCTGCAACCAGGTGATGGTCTTCGACCTGGCGACCGGTGTGCAGAAGTGGTCGGTGAACCTGCCGGGAGCGACCGGCGGCAAGACCGACTTCGACTACTCGCAGATGGCGATCAGCGGCGACACGGTCGGCGTCGACTGGCTCAGCGGGTCCATCGGCTACCGGCTGTCCACCCAGGCGGTGCTGTGGCAGGGCGGCAACGGCGACTGCGAGGACGACGGCTATGCGGGCGGCAGCCAGTTCGTGGTGATCGTCAACTGCGACTACAAGACCTACAAGGTCCAGGCCATCGACCCGGAGAACCACGGCAAGTCGAAGTGGTCGTGGGAGGCGCCGACCGGCACCGAGGTCAACGCGATCGTGTCCACCGACCCGGTCGTGGTGGTGCTCGGCACCGAGAACAGCAACAGCACCGACGTGGTCACCCTCGCAAACGGCCGCATGCAGTCCAGGATCTCGCTGGGCACCGACAAATACGACGTCTCCCTCGGCGACAACGGCGCCCAGGACGTGCACAACATCCTGGTCAGCAAGGACACCGTCTATCTGACGCTGCGCAGCCAGGGCGACAGCAAGGGCCAGGTGCTGAGCGGCATCGTCGCCTTCAACACCAGTGACGGCAAGCAGAAGTGGGTCGCCAAGCCGGCCGACAAGCAGGACATCGTCGGCCTGGACTTCGTGGACGGCCAGGTGCTCGCCCTGGAGCCGCCGGACTACGACGTGGCGGGACAGTTGGTCACCATCGACCCGGCGAACGGCGCGATGAAGAAATACGCGGGCTTCGCCGACGGCGCCTCGGACCATGTCGACATCTCCGACCTGGAGAACTACCCGTACTGGCACGCCGGCCACTTCTTCGTGGCGTGCCACACCGTCTACGAGGGCAACGACGACCAGAAGTACCTGGTCGAATTCCACTGACCGCCCCGCGGGTCCCGGTGATCCGCAGTTGAACGACCCGCGCGCCCCCTGTCGGCAGGCAGTCCGGAATTCCCGGAAATTTCTGCCCGGTTCGGGGCGCGCGCCCATGGGGCAAGCGTGTAACTTCGCGGCCTGGGCTCATACCGTTCGGGGGAGCGGTTGGGACCGGTTCGGGAGCGGTATGCACAGGGAACGGGGGCGGCGGCGGATCGGACCCCCGGGGGGATGGGGGATTGCCGACATGGGCGTACGCCTCGTCGTGGTCGATGACCACCGGCTGCTCGCCGAGGCGTTGGCCTCGGCGCTGAAGCTGCGCGGGCACCGGGTACTGGCCGCGTCCGCGCCCGCGGGCGGGGCGGCGGAGCTGGTGCTGACGCGGTCGCCCGAGGTGTGCCTGTTCGGTACGGCGGCGCCGGCGGAGCCCGGCGCCTTCGACGCGGTCGCCAGGATCAGGCGGGAGCGGCCCGCCGTCGCGGTGGTCGTGCTGGGCCCCGTCCCCGACCCGCGCGGCATCGCGGCGGCCTTCGCGGCCGGCGCGTCGGGCTACGTGCGCCACGACGAGCGTATCGAGGGTGTGGAACGCGCCATGGCCAAGGCGCGGGCCGGCGAGGTCGCGGTGGCGCAGCCGCTGCTCCAGGGCGCCTTCGCCGAGCTGCTCAACCCGGCGCGGCAGCCGGACGACGAGGGTATGCGGCTGCTCGAACTGCTGACCCCGCGCGAGGTCGAGGTGCTGGTGCGGGTCGCCGAGGGCGAGGACACCCGGCTGATCGCCGCCGGGATGCGGATAGCACCGAGCACCGCGCGTACGCATGTGCAGCGGGTGCTGATGAAGCTGGGGGTCGGCTCCCGGCTGGAGGCGGCCGCGCTGGCCGCCCGGACGGGCCTGCTGGACCGCGCGGCGGCCCCGGGACGGCGCTGAGCCCCCTTCCGGACGGTGCCGGGCCGCCCTTCCAGGGCGGCGTGACCCGGCCGGGACCGCGCTGACCGGGCCGCCGTCGGCCGTCATGTGACGTGCGGGACCGGTCCACTCAGTCATCTGTTCGGCTTTGTTTGGTTGTGCCCGAAACGGACACCGCGCCCCGTGCAGCTTATGAACTCAACTTCACCCGCCCTCGCGCATTGACTGCGCTGTTCTGTCATGATTCATTGTGTGCGGTTATGTTGGGTGATTGTGGTGTGAGGGGTCTGCAGGGTGAAGAAGACGACGACCCGGCTCGCGGACGGCCGCGAACTGATCTACTACGACGCTGACGAGACGGCCGACGCCGTCGTCCGCGACGCCGTCGACCGCCGTCCGCTGGAGCCCGTCGCCACCCACTCGGAACTGCGCCACGACCCGCTGCTCGGCGACACCGTGGCCATCGCCTCGCACCGCCAGGGCCGCACCTACCACCCGCCGGCCGACGAGTGCCCGCTGTGCCCGTCCAAGGAAGGGCGGCTCAGCGAGATACCCGACACCGACTACGAGGTCGTCGTCTTCGAGAACCGCTTCCCCTCGCTGGCCGGCGGCGCCGGGCGCTGCGAGGTGGTCTGCTTCACCTCCGACCACGACGCCTCCTTCGCCGACCTCACCGAGGCCCGCGCCCGCCTGGTGCTCGACGCCTGGATCGACCGCACCCGAGAGCTGTCCCAACTGCCCGGCGTCGTCCAGGTCTTCCCGTTCGAGAACCGCGGCAAGGAGATCGGCGTCACCCTCGGCCACCCGCACGGCCAGATCTACGCCTACCCCTTCGTCACCCCGCGCACCTCGCTGATGCTGCGCACGCTGGCAGAGCACCGGGAGCGCACCGGCCGCAACCTCTTCGACGACGTCCTCGCCGACGAGACCGCCGACGGCCGGCGGATCGTGCTGGCCGCCGAGCACTGGACCGCGTTCGTCCCGCACGCCGCCCACTGGCCCTACGAGGTGCACCTCTTCCCGCGCCGCCGGGTGCCCGACCTGCTCGCCCTCGACGAGGACGCGCGCGCCGAATTCCCGCGCGTCTACCTGGAGCTGCTGCGCCGCTTCGACCGCGTCTTCGGCCCCGGCCAGCCGCCCACGCCGTACATCTCCGGCTGGCACCAGGCGCCCTTCGACGCCCCCGCGCGACGCGACTTCGGACTGCATCTGGAGCTTTTCACGATTCGCCGCACATCGGGCAAGCTGAAGTATCTTGCGGGGTCCGAATCGGGCATGGGCGCCTTCATCAACGACGTGCCCCCGGAGGCCGCCGCGCAGCGACTGCGAGAGGTAGCGAGCCAGTGAGTAAGAGCCCCAGGAAGCTGCTGGTCACCGGCGGAGCCGGATACGTCGGTTCGGTGGTCGGCGCCCACCTGCTGGCCGCAGGGCACCGGGTGACCGTCCTCGACGACCTGTCCACGGGCTTCCGCGAGGCTGTGCCCGACGGCGCGGACTTCGTGGAGGGCCGGGTCCAGGACGCGGCCAAGGTGCTCGACGGCTCCTACGACGCGGTGCTGCACTTCGCCGCGTCCTCGCAGGTCGGCGAATCGGTCGCCGACCCGGCCAAATACTGGCGCAACAATGTCGGCGGCACCCTCGAACTGCTCGACGCCATGCGCGGGTCCGGGGTCCGCACGCTGGTCTTCTCCTCCACCGCCGCCACCTACGGCGAACCCGCGTCCATCCCCATCACCGAGGACGCCGTCACCGCCCCCACCAACCCCTACGGCGCCACCAAGCTCGCCGTCGACCACATGATCGGCGGCGAGTGCGCCGCCCACGGCCTGGCCGCGGTGTCGCTGCGGTATTTCAACGTGGCAGGCGCCTACGGCGCCTTCGGCGAGCGGCACCAGCCCGAGTCGCACCTGATCCCGCTGGTGCTCCAGGTCGCCCAGGGCCGGCGGGACGCCGTCGCGGTCTTCGGCGACGACTACCCCACGCCCGACGGCACCTGCCTGCGCGACTACATCCACGTCGCCGACCTCGCCGAGGCGCACCTGCTCGCGCTGGACCGCGCCGCCGCGGGCGAGCACCTGATCTGCAACCTCGGCAACGGGAGCGGATTCTCCGTCCGCGAGGTCATCGACACCGTCCGCCGGGTCACCGGGCACCCCATCCCCGAGACCGCGCGGCCGCGCAGGGCAGGCGACCCCGCCGCCCTGGTCGCCTCCGCGCAGCGGGCGCACGACCGGCTCGGCTGGCGGCCCACCCGCACCGACCTCGCGGACATCGTCCGCGACGCCTGGAACTTCGCCCAATCCCTCGGGGAGGACGCACGATGACGGACCTCGGCACAGCCTTCAAGGATGTCCACGGCCGCGCGCCGGAAGGCTGCTGGGCCGCGCCCGGCCGGGTGAACCTGATCGGCGAGCACACCGACTACAACGACGGCCATGTGCTGCCCTTCGCGATACCGCAGACCACCAGGGCCGCGGTCGCCCGCCGCGACGACGGCCTGCTGCGGGTGCACTCCGCCGACATGGACGGCGGTGTGGTCGAGCTGCGGATCGACGACCTCGCCCCCGGCGCCGCCGCCGGCTGGGCCACCTACCCGGCCGCCGTGCTGTGGACGCTGCGCGAGGCGGGGCACCCCGTCGGCGGCGCCGACATCCACTACGACAGCACCGTGCCCGTCGGCGGCGGCCTGTCGTCCTCCGCGGCCCTCCAGGTCGTCACCGCGCTCGCCCTCGGCGACCTGCACGGCGTCGAGATGAGCCGCCAGGAGACCGCGCTGCTCTGCCAGCGCTCGGAGAACGTGTACGTGGGCGCGCCCGTCGGCGTCATGGACCAGACCGCCTCCGCGTGCTGCGCCGAGGGGCACGCCCTGCACCTCGACGTACGCGGCCTCGAACAGCGCCAGGTGCCGCTCGACCTGGCCGGCCAGGACCTGACGCTGCTGGTCGCCGACACGCGCGTCAAGCACGCCCACGCGGACGGGGCCTACGCCTCGCTGCGGGCCGGCTGCGAAGCCGCCGCGGCCGCGCTCGGCCTGGCCGCGCTGCGCGACGTGCCCTACTCCGGCCTGAGCGCGGCGCTCGACGCCCTCCCCGACGAGCGGCTGCGGCGCCTCACCCGGCATGTCGTCACCGAGAACCGCCGCGTCGAGGACGTCATCGCCCTCCTGGACGCCGGGCGCATCCGCGACATCGGCCCCGTCCTGACCGCAGGCCACATGTCCCTGCGGGACGACTTCCAGGTGTCCTGCCCCGAACTGGACCTCGTGGTCGACACCGCGCTCGCCTGCGGCGCGCTCGGCGCCCGTATGACCGGCGGCGGCTTCGGGGGCTCCGCGATCGCCCTCGTCCCCACCCCGGAGGTCCCCGCGGTCACCGCCGCCGTCCAGTCCGCCCTTCCGGCGGCGCGCGTCTTCGCCTCCACTCCCTCCGGCGGTGCCCACCGCCTGTCCTGACGCGCGGTCAGCCGCACCAGGCCGCGCCTTGCCGAGCCGGCCCGGGTGAAGCTCCGGACCGCCTCTTCGGGCAGGTGGCGGCCCGTGCGCGGGCGGCGGCCGCCTCGTACGATTCCCCGCAGCCCAGGGGGACGCCGCCTCGTGCGGCGGGGCCGGCGTCCCGCGGCGAAGGGGCGCGGGTCCTGCCCGGACGGGCAAGTTCCGTCAAGACGGCGCCAATGTGCGGGGAAACCCCTACGCTTTTCCCACAGCGCCGGTGGGGGCCGGCGTTCATCAGGGGGCGAGACGCACGGGATTCGGCACCCGTGCCCGGGGCGGCGGCCTCGACGCGGGTGCCGGGTCCCAGGCGATGACGCCCCGCCACTGGGGGAGTGCCGTACAGCGGGAGTGGTGTCCGTGGGACGAATCCGCGTGCTCGTCGTCGATGACCATCGCATCTTCGCCGAGTCGCTCGCCGCCGCACTCGCGGCGGAATCCGACGTCGACGTGTCAGCAGCCGGCAGCGGGCCCGCCGCCCAGCGCTGCCTGGACCGGGCCGCGGTCGACGGACGGCGTTACGACGTACTGCTGGTCGACGCCGACCTGGGCACAGGTCCGCGGGACCGGCCGCAACTGGCGGCCGTGCCCTCGCTGTCCGAGCAGCGGCGGCCCGAGCCGCGCGACCCCGTCATCGACGGCCTCGCGCTGGTCGAGAGGGTCCGTGCCGAGCACCTGGGCACCCGTACGGTGGTGCTGGCCGAGCGCGACGACCCGCACCGCGCGGCCTGCGCGCTGCAGGCCGGGGCGTCCGGCTGGGTCGCCAAGGACTGCTCGCTGTCCCGGCTGCTCGCCGTGGTGCGCGGGGTGCTGCGGGACGAGACGCATCTGCCGCCCGCGCTGCTGACCGGTGTGCTGCGGGAGCTGACCGCGGCCCGCAGGCACCGCACCGAGAGCGAGCAGCTGGTCGAGTCGCTCACGCCGCGCGAGCAGGAGGTGCTGCGCTGCATGGTCGCGGGCCTGGGCCGCAAGGCGGTCGCCGAGCGGCTGTTCCTGTCCCCGCACACGGTCCGCACGCACATGCAGAACGTGCTGGGCAAGCTCGGCGTGCACTCGACGCTCGCGGCCGTGGCGCTGGCCCGGCGGGCCGGCGTGGGGCCGGTGGAGCTGGTCCCGTCAGGTGGGGACGTTGTCGAAAGGCGCGGTCAGCTGTCGTAGCAGCGCCGCGAGCTCTGCCCGCTGGGCCTGGCTCAGCTCGCCCAGGATCGCGCGCTCCTGGGCGAGCAGCCCGGCCAGCGCGCGGTCGGCGCGGTCTTGGCCGGCCGGGGTGAGCCTGACCAGCACCCCGCGCCGGTCCGAGGGGTCGGGGAGCCGCTCGACCAGCCGCTTCTCGGCGAGCCTGTCGATCCGGTTGGTCATCGTGCCCGAGGTGACCAGCGTCTGGGTGAGCAGCTGACCGGGCGAGAGCTGATACGGGGTGCCGGCCCGCCGCAGCGCGGTGAGCACGTCGAATTCCCACGGCTCCAGGCTGTGCTCCGAGAAGGCCAGCCGGCGGGCCCGGTCCAGGTGCCTGGCCAGCCTGCTCACCCGGCTGAGGACCTCAAGCGGTTCGACGTCGAGGTCGGGGCGCTCTCGGCGCCATGCAGCGACCAGCCGGTCGACCTCGTCCTCCATGGGATCAGTGTAATAGGTCTGTCGATATGAAGTCTCTTGACATCAAGATATCGATGGGTGGAGCCTTGAGACGGGGGGTAGAACCTCCCCCTCCGTTTCGGCAGCGGTTCCGTACCAGCCAGGGAGTACGAACGATGCACGCAGCACCGACGTGGGACCCGCACCAGTACCTCCGGCACGCCACCCACCGCACCCGGCCGTTCCTCGATCTCCTCGCCCGCATCACCGAGCTGCCGGGTGGCGGCTCACCCCGTATCGCCGACGTCGGCTGCGGACCCGGCAATGTCACCGCGCTGCTCGCCGGCAGATGGCCGGCGGCCCGTATCACCGGCCTGGACAGCTCCCGGGAGATGCTGGCCACGGCCGCGCAATATGCCGGGCCGACCCCCGGCGGCGGCACCATGGACTTCCGCCGGGCGGACGCCGCCGAATGGACGCCGGACGAGCCCTACGACCTGATCGTCTCCAACGCCGCGCTCCAGTGGGTGCCAGGACACGCCGACCGCTTCGGCGACTGGCTCGACCACGTCACCCCGGGCGGCATCCTCGCCTTCCAGGTGCCCGGCAACTTCACCGCGCCGAGCCACGCGCTGCTCGCCGAGCTGTGCGACACCCCGCAGTGGCGCGGCCGGCTCGACGGGCACGGCCGCCGCTATGTGCACATCCTCAGCCCCGCCGACTACCTGGAGCGCCTCACCGTGCTCGGCTGCGAGGTCGTGGACGTCTGGGAGTCCACCTATGTGCAGCTGCTCCAGGGCGAGGACCCGGTCCTGGAATGGACCAAGGGCACCGCCCTGCGCCCGGTGCTCACCGCGCTGGACGGCGACCCGGGCGCGACGCGGGAATTCGTCGCCCAATACCGCGACCTGCTGCGCAAGGCCTATCCGCCGGGCGCCCACGGCACGGTCTTCCCCTTCCGCCGGATATTCGCCGTCGCCCGCACCGCCACACCGGCGGCCGCGCGGTGATCACCGCCCTGGACCACGTCCTGCTCGCGGCCCCACCGGGCAGCGAGCCGCGACTGCGGGCGTATTACGCGGGGGTGCTCGGCATGACCGAGATCCCCAAGCCCCCGGGCCTGGCCGCCCGGGGCGGCTGCTGGTTCACCGCCGGCAGCGTCGTCCTGCACCTCGGCATCGAGGACCCGCACCGCCCGGCCCGCAAGGCCCATCCGGGCATACGCGTCACCGCCATCCACGCCTTCGCCGACCGCCTCACCGCGCACGGCGCCGCCGTCGTCTGGGACGACGGACTCCCCGGCCACACCCGCTTCTACTCCGACGACCCGGTGGGCAACCGCCTGGAGTTCCTCGAACCCGACCCGCCGCCTGCCGCGTGACCCCCGTGCCTGCCGCCGCGCCCGCCAGGGCCGGAGGCGGGCCTACAGGGTCAGGAAGGCGCCGGTCAGCAGGGCCGCGCCGAGGCCGGCGACGGTCCATGCGGTGCGGCGCATGCGCAGCCCGCCGGCCAGCACCACGGCCGCCAGCAGCAGGGCGCCGCCGAAGGGCACCCAGGCGAAGAGGACGCCGCCCCAGCCGGCCCTGACCACCTTGTCGGTGCCGGGCTCGACGGCGACGGGTATCTTCGCGCCGGTGGTGTGCCGGATCGGCAGGCTTATGGTGACCCGGGCGCGGGCGGTGGCGGTGCCCTCAGGGGCGAAGGGCCCCGTGCAGGTGGAGTCGTCGCAATTGACCAGGGCCATCGTGCCGTGCTCGCGGCCCTTGGTGAGCATCACGTGCTGCGCGGTCCGCCAGGAGTCCCACGCACCGGACACCAGCAGCAGCGCCACCGCGGCGGCCACGCCGACCACCCGGGCCAGCAGCACCAGCCCCCAAGCGCCTTCCGCCATCCGGCGGGAACGGCTCCGTTCGACCATGCGGGCGATCTTTGGCCATCGCGTGCCGTCCGGTCAAACCCGGCGGCCCGAGCCGGGGTCAGCTGTTGTACGTGCCCTGCGCGCGCTCCAGGCCGTCGGCGATCAGCGCCTCGACGGCGTCGGCCGCCCGGTCCACGAACCAGTCCAGCTCCTTGCGCTCGGCCGCCGAGAAGTCCTTGAGCACGAAGGCGGCCACGTCCATCCGCCCGGGCGGCCGGCCGATGCCGGCCCGTACGCGCAGATAGTTCGCGCCCAGCGACTTGGTCACGGACTTGAGCCCGTTGTGGCCGTTGTCGCCGCCGCCGAGCTTGAGCCGCAGCGCGGCGTACGGGATGTCCAGCTCGTCGTGCACGGCGATGATCTGCTCGGTCGGCACCTTGTAGAAGTCCTTGAGCGCGGTCACCGGGCCGCCGGACAGGTTCATGAACGTCATCGGCTTGGCCAGCACCACCCGGCGGCTCGCGGGCCCCGGGGGGCCGATCCGGCCCTCCACGACCTGGGCCTGCGCCTTGCCCGAGCGCTTGAAGTGCCCGCCGATCCGCTCGGCGAGCAGGTCGGCGACCATGAAGCCGATGTTGTGCCGGTTCGCCGCGTATTCGGGCCCCGGATTGCCCAGGCCGGCCACCAGCCAGGGCGCTGTGCTCTCGCTCATCCACGTCTCCAGGTCTCGGGGCCCACGCCCTCGCACGGTGAACGCAACTCCGCCGCCGCACCCCGAAGGGTACGGCGGCGGCCGGGAGTCGCCTGGCGGCGACGCCGGATCAGGCCTCCTCGGCGGCGGCTTCCTCGGCGGGAGCGGCCTCCTCGGCGCCTTCCTCTTCCTCGGTCTCCTCGACGGCCTCGGCCTGCGCGGCCACGACCTGGATCACGACGGCGTCCTCGTCGACGGCCAGCGTGGTGCCCTTCGGCAGCGCGATGTCCTTGGCGAGGATGGAGGCGCCGGCCTCCAGGCCCTCGACGCTGACCGTGACGCCCTCGGGGATGTGGGTGGCCTCGGCCTCGACCGGCAGGGTGTTGAGCACGTGCTCCAGCAGGTTGCCGCCGGGGGCCAGCTCGCCTTCGGTGTTGACCGGGATCTCGACGGTGACCTTCTCGCCGCGCTTGACCGACAGCAGGTCGACGTGCTCGATGAAGCCGCGCAGCGGGTCGCGCTGCACGGCCTTGGGGATGACCAGCTCGGACTTGCCGTCGATGTCCAGCGCGATCAGGACGTTCGCGGTGCGCAGCGCGAGCAGCAGCTCGTGGCCGGGGACCGAGACGTGCTTGGGGTCGGCGCCGTGGCCGTAGATGACGGCGGGCACCTGGTCGGCACGGCGGATACGGCGGGCGGCGCCCTTGCCGAACTCGGTGCGCTGCTGGGCGGCGATCTTGACCTCGGACATGAGGTTCACTCCTCGTGATGGCAGACGGTACGGTCGCCCGGCCCCGACGGGCCGATCCACGGTTCACGAGGAGCGCGTCGATAACGGAGCCGGGTCCGGACCGACAGACGTCCGGGGCCTCCCTCGCCGAGCAACGCGCACAGCGTAACCGGCGGGGAGGCCCCGGACGAAATCGATCTACGGCGCAGGACCGGCAGACGTACCGATTCTGCGGCGGACTCTAGAGCGAGTCCTCGAACAGGCTGGTCACCGAGCCGTCCTCGAAGACCTCGCGCACGGCGTTGGCGATGGTCGGCGCCATCGACAGCACGGTGATCTTGTCGAGGTTCAGCTCGCCGGGGGTCGGCAGGGTGTCGGTCAGGATGAACTCGCTGACCCTGGAGTTCTTCAGCCGGTCGGCGGCCGGACCGGACAGCACACCGTGGGTGGCGGTGACGATGACGTCCTCGGCGCCGTTGGCGAACAGCGCGTCGGCGGCGGCGCAGATCGTGCCGCCGGTGTCGATCATGTCGTCGACCAGGACGCAGACCCGGCCCTTGACGTCGCCGACGACCTCGTGGACCTTCACCTGGTTGGCGACGTCCGGGTCGCGGCGCTTGTGCACGATGGCCAGCGGGGCGCCCAGGCGGTCGCACCAGCGGTCGGCGACCCTGACCCGGCCGGCGTCCGGCGAGACGACGGTCAGCTTGTTGCGGTCGACCTTCGCGCCGACGTAGTCCGCCAGGATCGGCAGTGCGAACAGGTGGTCGACCGGGCCGTCGAAGAAGCCCTGGATCTGGTCGGTGTGCAGGTCGACGGTGAGGATGCGGTCGGCGCCCGCCGTCTTGAACAGGTCGGCGATCAGCCGGGCCGAGATCGGCTCGCGGCCGCGGTGCTTCTTGTCCTGCCGGGCGTAGCCGTAGAAGGGCACGATCACGGTGATGCTGCGTGCCGACGCCCTCTTCAGGGCGTCCAGCATGATCAGCTGCTCCATGATCCACTGGTTGATGGGGCGGGTGTGGCTCTGGATCAGAAAGCAGTCCGCGCCGCGCGCAGACTCCTGGAACCGCACATAGATTTCGCCGTTGGCGAAGTCGAAAGCCTTGGTCGGCACCAGCTCGACTCCGAGTTCCGTTGCCACCGCCTCCGCCAGATCGGGGTGGGCGCGGCCGGAGAAGAGCATCAACTTCTTCTCACCGGTCGTCTTGATCCCGGTCACTGCACCGTCTCCTTGGTGTTCGACTGGTGTTCGACACAGCGACGCCCAGAAGTGGGCGTGCTGGCGGAATTGTGTGCACCCCACACGGTACGCCCCCTCTGGCGCATCCGTGCACCTCGGAGGGGCCGATGAGACGGCCCTCACTCAGCCGTTCGCCGCGTCGCTCCCGGTCGGCTTGGCACGCTCCGCGGCCTGCGCCGCGGCGCTGCCCGGGCGCTTGCGGGCGACCCAGCCCTCGATGTTGCGCTGCTGCCCGCGGGCCACCGCGAGCGACCCGGCGGGCACGTCCTTGGTGATCACCGAGCCGGCCGCCGTGTAGGCGCCGTCGCCGACCACGACCGGTGCGACGAACATGTTGTCGGAACCGGTCTTGCAGTAACTGCCGATGGTGGTGTGGTGCTTGGCCTCGCCGTCGTAGTTGACGAAGACGCTGGCCGCGCCGATGTTGGTGTGCTCGCCGATGGTGGCGTCACCCACATAGCTCAGGTGCGGCACCTTGGTCCCGTCGCCGATCGAGGCGTTCTTCATCTCGACGTAGGTCCCGGCCTTGGCGCCCCGGCCGAGCTTGGCGCCGGGCCGCAGATACGCGTACGGTCCGACGTTCGCCTCCGGGCCGACCTCGGCCTCCTGGGCGACGGTGTTCGAGATCCGGGCGCCCGCCCCGACCACCGTGTCGGTGAGCGTGCAGTTCGGGCCGACCTCGGCGCCGGTCGCCACCGTGGTGCGGCCGAGCAGCTGGGTGTTGGGGTGGATCAAGGTGTCGGGTTCGAGCACCACGTCGGCGTCCAGCCAGGTGGACACCGGGTCCACGATGGTGGCGCCGTCCAGCATGGCGCGGTGCAGCAGCCGCTCGTTGAAGACCCGGCGGGCCTCGGCGAGCTGCACCCGGTTGTTCACCCCGGCGATCTCCCGGTGGTCCGCCGCCGTGTACGCGCCCACCCGGTGGCCGGCCTCGCGCAGGATCGCCAGGGTGTCGGTCAGGTACTCCTCGGCCTGCGAGTTGTCCGTGGTGATCCTGGTCAGCGCCTCGGCGAGCAGCGCGGCGTCGTAGGCGTAGACACCGGAGTTGACCTCGCTGATGGTCTGCTGGTCGGGGGAGGCGTCCTTCTGCTCGACGATCGCCTTGACCTGGCCGTCGGTCAGATCCCGCACGATCCGCCCGTAGCCGGTCGGGTCGGGGACCTTCGCGGTCAGCACCGTCACTGCGTTGCCGTCTGCCTGGTGGGCGGCCACCAGGGTGGCCAGTGTCGCCGTGGTCAGCAGTGGGGTGTCGCCGTAGGTCACCACGACCGTGCCGTCCAGCTTGGCGCCCTGCCTGGCGAGCTCTTCGAGGCCGACGCGGACCGCGTGCCCGGTGCCGTTCTGCTCCTCCTGCACGGCGGTCAGCGCGGCCGGGTCGGCCCCCGACAGGTGGTCGACGACCTGCTCGCGCCCGTGCCCGACGACCACGACCAGATGCTCGGGGTCCAGTTCGCGGGACGCGGCGACCACATGGCCGAGCAGGGAGCGGCCGCAGATCGGGTGCAGGACCTTGGGGGTGGCCGACTTCATGCGAGTGCCCTCACCCGCGGCGAGGACGACGACGGCGGCCGGGCGTGTGGCGCTCACGGGGGAGACTCCTGGGCTTCGAGTGCGGGACACCCGCAGGATACCGAGGGCTTCCCGCCCGTGAACCACGTGCTGCTCCGCCGCCAGGACTCGAACCCGGACTTAAGGCACCAAAAGCCCCAGTGCTGCCATTACACCACGGCGGATCAACTCGGCCTTCCCGATATCGGGTCGGGGAGACCGGTCGGTCGAACCCATCATGCCGTACCCGGCGGGGTGGACGCGACGGAGATCCGGGGTAGAGATCGTTCGGCGGGCGACCGACACGGTCCTGTCGTCCGCCGTGCGCCGCTGCAATACTTACGGCGGCGTAGGTTACGGACGTAACCGCAGATAACCGCCCCCCACTTCCATATCCGCGAGGGACAGACATGACCACACAGACGGACGTGATCACCGAGTCCCGGGAACCGGATCCCGGGACGTCAGGACAGGAACCGCAGTCCAGTGCCACCCGAGGTGGCGAGAGCAAGCGCTCGATCGAGCAGATCGCGCTGCTGCTCTTCATCTGCATCCCCTTCGTGGCGCTGGCCGCCGCAGTGCCGCTGGCCTGGGGGCGCGGCATGAGCTGGCTCGACCTCGGCCTGATGGTGGGGATGTACTACCTGGGCTGCCACGGCATCACCATCGGCTTCCACCGGCACTTCACCCACGGCTCCTTCAAGGCCAACAGGCCGCTGAAGATCGCGCTGGCCATCGCGGGCTCCATGGCCGTCGAGGGCCCGATCGTGCGCTGGGTCGCCGACCACCGCAGGCACCACAAGTTCAGCGACGCCGAGGGCGACCCGCACAGCCCGTGGCGCTTCGGCGAGACGCTGCCCGCGCTGATGAAGGGCCTGTGGTGGGCGCACATGGGCTGGCTCTTCGACGAGGAGCAGACCCCGCAGAACAAATACGCCCCCGACCTGATCGGGGACCCCGCGATCCGCCGCATCTCCCGCGACTTCTGGATGTGGACCGCGCTCTCGCTGCTGCTGCCGCCGCTGGTGGGCGGCCTGGCCACGATGTCGTGGTACGGCGCCTTCACGGCGTTCTTCTGGGGTTCGCTCGTTCGGGTGGCTCTGCTGCACCACGTGACCTGGTCGATCAACTCCATCTGCCACGCGGTCGGCAAGCGCCCCTTCAAGTCGCGCGACCGCTCCGGCAACGTGTGGTGGCTCGCGGTGCTCTCCTGCGGCGAGTCGTGGCACAACCTCCACCACGCCGACCCCACCTGTGCCAGGCACGGAGTGCTGCGCGGCCAGGTCGACTCCAGTGCCCGGATCATCCGCTGGTTCGAGATGGCGGGCTGGGCGACCGACGTCCGCTGGCCGACCCCGGAGCGGATCGCCGCCCGGCGCCGAGAAGACGTCAGTGAAGCGGCATGATTGATCCGTGAGCGACGGCAGAGACGACAGGGCGACGACGACCCCCAGGGCCCCCTCGGGAGCCACCGCGCGCCCCACGCGCCGGGTCCGTATGACCGGCAAGGAGCGCCGTGAGCAGCTGCTCGACATCGGTCGGACGCTGTTCGCGGAGCGCGGCTTCGAGGGGACGTCCGTCGAGGAGATCGCCCACAAGGCCGGCGTGTCCAAGCCGGTGGTCTACGAGCACTTCGGCGGCAAGGAGGGCCTCTACGCCGTCGTGGTCGACCGGGAGATGAGCCGGCTGCTCGACATGGTCACCGGCGCCCTCACCGGCGGCCACCCGCGCGAACTGCTCGAACAGGCCGCCTTCGCACTGCTGGACTACATCCAGCAGTACACCGACGGCTTCCGCATCCTGGTCCGCGACTCGCCGGTCACCCAGTCCACCGGCACCTTCGCCTCGCTCATCGGCGACATCGCCACCCAGGTCGAGGACATCCTCGGCCACGAGTTCAAGCAGCGCGGCTTCGACCCCAAGCTCGCCCCGATGTACGCCCAGGCCCTGGTCGGCATGGTCGCCCTGACCGGCCAGTGGTGGGTGGACACCCAGCACCCGGACAAGGCCGACGTCGTCGCCCACCTGGTCAACCTGTCGTGGAACGGCCTGTCGGGCCTGGAGCCCAAGCCGCGGCTGATCGGCCACCGCAAGAACTGACCGCCGTGCGGTACACCGCCGCCCCGGACCCCCCAGGGTCCGGGGCGGCGCCGTGCGCGGGGCCGGTGTCAGCCGGTGTTGCGCAGGCCCGCCGCCACGCCGTTGACCGTCAGCAGCAGGGCGCGGGACAGCAGTGGGTCCGGCTCCTCGCCCTTGGCGGCGGCCGCCCGCTGCCGGGCCAGCAGGGTGACCTGGAGGTAGGAGATCGGGTCGAGGTACTGGTCGCGGATGTGGAAGGTCTGCGCCAGGACCGGGCTCGCGGCCAGCAGCTCAGACTCGCCGGTCAGCCGCAGCACCTCGCGCACCGTCAGCTCGTGCTCGGCCTCGATCGCCTCGAAGACGTGCCGCAGCTCGTCGGGCACCAGTGTCTCGACGTAGTGCCGGGCGATCCGCAGGTCGGTCTTGGCCAGCGTCATCTCGACGTTGGACAGGAAGTTGCGGAAGAAGTGCCACTGGCCGTGCGCCTCTTCGAGCACCGAGTCCAGACCGGCCTCGCGGGCCGCCTTCAGGCCCGAGCCGACGCCGTACCAGCCGGGGACGATCTGCCGGGACTGCGTCCAGCCGAAGACCCACGGGATGGCCCGCAGGCCGTCAAGGCCCGCACCGGAGTCCGGGCGGCGGGACGGGCGCGAGCCGAGGTGCAGCTCGCCGAGCTGGTCGACGGGGGTGGAGGCGAAGAAGTACGGCGGCAGGTCGGGGTCCTCGACCAGCTTGCGGTAGGCGCCGTGCGCGGCCTCGGACACGATGTCCATCGCCGCGTCCCAGCGGGCCAGCGCCTCGTCGGACTGCCGGGGGGAGGTGTGCAGCGCCGACGCCTGGAGCGTGGCGGCGACCGTCAGCTCCAGGTTCTCCCGCGCCAGCGAGGGGATCAGGTACTTGTCGGAGATGACCTCGCCCTGCTCGGTCACCTTGATCTCGCCCTCCAGGGTGCCCCAGGGCTGGGCCAGGATCGCGGTGTGCGAGGGGCCGCCGCCCCGGCCGACGGTGCCGCCGCGGCCGTGGAAGAGCCGCAGCCGCACCCCGTGCCGGTGCGCCACGTCGCGCAGCCGGCGCTGGGCGCGGTGGATCTCCCACTGCGACGTGGTGATGCCGCCGAACTTCGAGGAGTCGGAGTAGCCGAGCATCACCTCCTGCACGTCGCCGCGCAGCGACACCAGCCGCCGGTAGGACGGGTCGGACAGCATCTCGTCCAGCAGCTTGTCGGCGATCTTCAGCTCGTCGGTGGTCTCCAGCAGCGGCACGATGCCGATCCTGGCGACCCCGGTGTGCAGGTCGATCAGACCCGCCTCGCGGGCCAGCACCGCCGCGGCGAAGACGTCGTCGGAGCCCAGGCACATCGAGATGATGTACGACTCCATGACCTCGGGCCCGAAGCGCTCGAAGGCCTCCCTGATGGTGTGGAAAACGCCGAGCGTCTTGGCGCCCGCCTCGTCCAGCGGCGCCGGGGTCGGCGCCAGCGGGCGGCGCGAGCGCAGCTCCTTGGCGAGCAGCTTGCGGCGGTAGTCGCGCGGCATGTCGGCGTACCGCCAGGACTCCTCGCCGAGCCGGTCGAAGAGCTGGCCCAGCGCGTGGTGGTGGGCCTCGGCGTGCTCGCGTACGTCCATCGTCGCCAGCTGCAGGCCGAACGCCGACAGCGTGCGGATCGTACGGTCCATCCGGCCGTCGGCGATCAGGCCGCCGCGGTGGGCGCGCAGCGAGGACTGGATCTGCTGGAGGTCGTCGAGCAGCCCCGAGGTGCCCAGGTAGTCGCGGCCCGGGATGTGCGGGGTGCCCGCGGCCAGCCGCTCGCGGGTGTTGATCAGCTTCTGCCGGATGCAGGTGGCCTTGAGCCGGTAGGGCTCCTCGGCGTTCAGCCGCTTGTAGCGCGGGCTGATCTCGGGCAGCGCCACCAGGTCGGTGGCGAGCGAGTCGAGCAGTTCGCTGCTCGCGCCGGAATTGCGGATCGAGTTGGACAGCGCGCCGCGCAGGAAGTCGACCAGCTCCAGCGCGTCGGTGATGCCGTGCTCGTGCTGCAGGATCAGCACGTCCCAGGTGACCTCGGGCGTCACGTTGGGATTGCCGTCCCGGTCGCCGCCGATCCAGGTGCCGAAGGTCAGCGGGCGGGTCTGCGGCGGCAGCGGCACACCGACCCGCTCCAGCTCTGCGGCCAGCTCCTCCAGGACGTCGCCGACCGCGCCCGCGTGCAGCTCGTCCAGGTAGTAGATGGCGTTGCGCGCCTCGTCGGCCGGCTCCGGGCGGACCACCCGCAGCTCGTCGGTCTGCCACAGCAGGTCGATGTTCTCGGCCAGCCGCAGGTCGGCGCGGCGGCGGTCGCCGGTGCTGCCCTCGCCGTGGCCGTCCTTCTCCAGCAGCTCGGCGATCCGCCGCAGCTTGTTCAGCACCGAGCGGCGGGCCGCCTCGGTGGGGTGCGCGGTGAAGACCGGCCGCACGTTGAGGTTGCGGACCGACTCGCGTACGTGCTCGGGGTCGCCCTCCTTGAGCAGGTCCGCGGTCTGGGCGAGCAGCCCGCCCTCGACGGCGCGGCGGGAGCGCAGCTCGCGGCCGCGGTGCACCTGCTCGGTCACGTTCGCCAGGTGGAAGTAGGTGGAGAAGGCCCGGACCAGCTTCGCGGCGGTCTCCAGGTCGGTGTCGCCGAGCAGTGCGGCGGCGGCCTCCCCGTCGCTGCGGGTCAGGGCGCGGACCTTCTCGACGAGGTCGAGCAGTTCCTGGCCCTCCTGGCGCACCAGGGTGCCGCCGAGCAGCTCTCCCAGGCGTCGGATGTCGGCACGCAGGGCGGTACTGCTTGCGGTACTGCTGTCCGGGGCGGTGTCGGCGCTGCTCACAGGTGCGGCTCCTTGTGCAGGGGAAGTGGACGGCGTACTCGCGGACCGCGCTGTCCGGCCGTCCAAGGATAGGTCGCGGTAGCTGCGGCGAGACGGCCAGCCCATCAGGCGGACAGCGCGTCCCGGCTGCGGGAGCCGGCCGGGCGGACGTCGGGCGACCTGCCGGTGGCGCCCCGGTGTCCGGCCGGTATGCGGCCGGTGCGCCGGTGCGGACACCGCATACGCTGGACGCCATGAGTACGACGGGGGCGCACGTACCGGACGACGGAGCCGGAGGAGCCGCGGCGGTCGCCGTCGCGGTGGCCGCGGCACGGCGGCCCGGCTGGTGGTGGTGGCAGCGGCGGCGCGGTTTCGTCCTGGACGTGGCGCTGGCCTCGGTCTCCGCGATCGAGTGCGCCTTCGAAGGTGCGACCTTCGCCGACCGCACCGGCATCCTCCCCAGCGCCGGGGCGCTGCTCGGTGTGCTCGTCGGCGCGGTCCTGGTGCTGCGGCGGCGCTGGCCGGTCGCGGTGGTGCTGGTCAGCATCGCCATGACGCCGGCCCAGATGGGCTTCCTGCTCTCCCTGGTCGGCCTCTACACCCTGGCCGCCTCCGAGGTGCCGCGCCGGATCACCGCCGCGCTGGCCGGGATGAACGGCTTCGGCACCATGCTCGTCGCCTTCCTCCAGTTCCAGGACAATCTGCGCGACCCCGACAGCAGCAGCTCCCTCCACATGCCGCTGACCCTGGTCGTCGCCGCCCTGATGGCCCTCGGCCTGACCGGCCCTCCGGTGCTGCTCGGCCTCTACGTACGCGCCAGGCGCCGCCTGGTGGAGAGCCTGCGGGAACGGGCCGACGGCCTGGAGCGCGAACTGGAGCTGCTCGCCGAGAAGGCCGCCGAGCGCGCCGAGCGCGCCAGGGCCGAGGAGCGCACCCGGATCGCCCGCGACATGCACGACGTCGTCGCGCACCGGGTGAGCCTGATGGTCGTGCACGCCGCGGCGCTCAAGGCGGTCGCGCTCAAGGACCCGCAGAAGGCGTCGGCCAGCGCGGAGATGCTCGGCGACATGGGGCGGCAGGCGCTCACCGAACTGCGCCAGATGCTCGGTGTGCTGCGCACCGCCTCCGCGCCCGCGCCGGTGCTTCCCGCGATGCGCGCCGAGCCCGACGCGGAAGGTCCGAGCCTGGACCGGCTCGCCGCGCTGGTCGAGGAGTCCCAAGCCGCGGGAATGGGCGTCGAACTGACCGTCGAGGGCTCCCAGCGGCCCTGCGGCGCCCGTATCGAGGCCACCGTCTACCGCGTGGTGCAGGAAGCCCTCACCAACGTCCACAAGCACGCGGCGGGGGCCGACGCGGTCGTACGCCTGGCCTACCGCGAGGCCGAGGTCGCGGTACTCATCACCAACGGCCCCTCCGACGGCACCCCGCAGGCCGCCCTCCCCAGCGGCGGCCACGGCCTGCTCGGCATGAAGGAACGCGTCACGGCCCACGGCGGCGGCTTCGCCGCGGGCCCCACCGCGGACGGCGGCTTCCGCGTCTCGGCGATGGTGCCGCTGCGCAGCGGCTGAGCCTTCCGCCCGGCCGGGCGGGGGGCGGTGTCAGTCCTCGGCCGGCGCCCCGCCCCGCCCGGTGAGCGAGGCCAGCGTCGCCCGCACATGCGCGAGGTGGGACCGGATCTCGTCGCGGTGCTCCTCGTGCTCGCGCAAGCACCGCTCGCTCTCCCGCCGCACCCGATCCTCGTGCACCCGCGCCTGCGCCAGCATCGAGGCGGCCCGCTCCTCGGCCTCGTCCTGCTGGGTGCGCAGCGCCTCCTCCGCGGCGGCCCGCTCCTTGTGCGCCGCGTCCAGCCGCCGCTCCGCGTCGGCGAGGAGGTCGCCGAGGCGGCTGTCGACGCCGGCGTCGCGCTCGCCCAGCTCGTGTTCGAGGGTGTCGAGGCGCTCCTGCCGCTCCTGGTCGGCCTCGGCCACGCTGCGTTCGACGTCCTGCCTCATCGCGTCGAGCGTCTGGCCGGCCTCGCCCCTGACGACCTCGGCCTCGGTGCGGGCCTGGCCGAGGATCTCGGCGGCGCGGCTGCACGCCTCGTCGAGCATCCGCTCGGCCTGGTCCTCCGCAGCGGCGAGCCGGGCCGAGGCGGCGGCGCGCGCCTCGTCCTGGAGGGTGCGGCGGGCGGTCTCCGCGGCGTCCCTGGCATATTGCGCCTCGACCTCGGCGCGCTCCCGCACGGCGGCGGCCTCTTCCTCGACCAGCCGCATCAACTCCTGGGCGCCGGGGCCGAGCTCGTCGAAACTCTCCGGCGGCAGGGCGCCGACCTGCTCGCGCAGGGCCGCGCACTCGGCGTCCATCTCGTTGGCGAGGACGGTGAGCCGGGCGGCCCGCTCCCAGGCGGCGTCGCGGTCCTCCGACAGCTCTTCGAGGAATCGGTCGACCTGGTCCGGGCGGTAGCCGTGGCTGCGCCCGCGCGCCTGTTCGAAGCCTGTTGACGATGCGGTCGTGTTGCTGCTCATCCGTCTGCCCCTTTTACCGCTGGCCTGCCGCTGCTGCCTCTCGCCGTTCCCTCGTATCTATTTATGGCTTATGACCGAATTGTACGAGCTACGACACTCCGAACTGTTCTCCTACCCGGAAAACGCCGGAGGGCCGGGCGCAGGGGATGTACACCCCTGCGCCCGGCCCTCCGCCTCTACGGCGTGAAACGGTCCGGTTGTTGCCGCCGTCGGTCGGACGGGACCGTCGGACAGGTCTCGGGCGTGTCCGACAAATCCCGTCCGGCTGGCGGCGCCTGGCACGCACGCCCTAGAGCAGCCCGTCCCACATCTGCTCGATCAGCACCGACCACCAGTTGTCGGGCGACGCGATCGCCGCCGGGTCCTGCGCGGCCAGCTCCGCCTGGAAGTCCACCGTCCAGTGCCCCGCCTGCTCGGGCGTGAGCCCGATCCGCAGCCGCCACATCCGGCCGAGCAGCGCCAGGCTGCGGGCGAATTCGGGCAGGCTGGAATTGACGAACTGCGGCGCCGCCGGCGGCGAACCGGCAGGACCCGCCTCCAGCGGCAGCGCCACGATGTGCGCGGTGCCGTACTGCACGCACAGCTGGCGCCCGAAGTCGTTGCCCATCACCAGGTACGAGCCCGCGTCCGCGGCCGGCTGCACACCGCGCGAGACGGCCAGCTCCGCCAGCGTCGGCACCGGCTGGCCGGGCTGCGCCTGCGCCCAGAAGAACGGCCCGAAGTCCACCGGCAGCCCCGCCCACATCAGGGTCTGCGCCACGATGTCCGGCACCCCCTGCCGGGAGACGGCCCGCTGCTCGAAGCGGAAGACACCGGGCGGCCCGAAGGCGCCGGCGAGCTCCTGCCCGATCACGTCGAGCCCGACCGGCGGCACCCGGAGCACCGTGTGCGGGTCCGGCATCGGCACCCGCTGCGGCTGCGGGCGGGCCGGGGCCCCCGCCACCTGGTGCAGCTCGCCCTGGTGCGTCAGCAGGTGCTGTACGCCCTGCCGGCGGCTCGCGTGGTCCCGCCCGTAGGGCGCGGTGTGGCTGATCCGCACCTGCGGCCAGGTCTCCCTGATCATCCGGGTGCAGTAACCGCCGGGCAGGTCGCAGGACTCCAGTTCGGTGTGCAGTTCGAGCACCTGCTCGGGGCGCACCCCGGCCGAGCGCAGCTCGTGCAGGATCTGCCACTCGGGATGCGGGGTGCCGGGCGCGGAGCGCCGGATGATCTGCTGCTCGCTGCCGTCCTGGCCGCGGTAGCGCAGCACCGCCATGTAGCCGGGCCCCACCGTCGGCACACCGCCAGGCGGCTGCGGATAGCCGTAGGCGGGCGCGGGCGGCGGCGGTGCGGCAGGACCGCCCGCATAGGGCGGCGGCGGGGGCTGGGGCGCACCGGCGAACGGGCCGGGCGGCGGGGGCGGCGGGCCGCCCGGACCCGGCCCGCCGACCGGGGGCCCGGCCATCATGGTGGCCGCGTAGTGCGGGTCGTTGGCCGCCGGGGGCGGCGGGGGCGTCGGACCGCCCGCGTAAGGCGGCGGGGGCGGGGGCTGGGGCATGCCGCCGCCGGGTGCTCCCGGGAAGGGCGCGGGCGGCGGGGTGCCGGGCCCGGCCATCATGGTCGCGGCGTAGTGCGGGTCATTGCCCGCCGGGGACGCGGGTGCGCCGGGTCCGCCGCCTGCGTAGGGCGGCGGCGGGGGCGGGGCGTCCTGGCCGCCCGCATAGGGCGGCGGGGGAGGCGTACCGCCGCCGGGCATCCCGGCGAAGGGCACGTGCGGCGGGGTGCCGCCGCCGGGGGCCGCGAGCATGGTCGCGGCGTAGTGCGGGTCGTTGGCCGCCGGGGGCGGCGGGGGCGTCGGACCGCCCGCGTAAGGCGGCGGTGGCGGGGGCTGGGGCGTACCGCCCTGCGAGGAAGGCGGAGCCGGCGGCACACTGCCGCGGACCGCCTTCGCCGTCTCCAGCCCCGAGATGTCCGCGGCGCCGCTCGGCATATTGCCGGCGCTCGCACCCGCGGGCGGCGGGGGGAGGGGGACACCGGGGCCGCTCGGCGGGGGATAGGCGGAGCCGCCCACCGTGTGCGGCACCCCGCCATGCGCCGGGAGAGGTGCCTGCCGGTCCTGCTGCTCGGACCGGGGCAGGCCGCTGCCGCCGGGCAGCAGCTTGGTGCGCGCCTCGGCGGAGTCGGGCTGCGGCGGCTCCTGGCGCAGTTCGGCGCCGCTGAGCGGCGGCGCGAAGACGGTGGCGGGAACCGGCACGGACTCGCCCTCGCCGGAGTCGCTGACCGTCTTGCCCGCCCAGCTGCCGCCGTCCTGCTGCCCGCTCTGCTCGGGCACGGCGGCGGGCCGGCGTACGTAGTCGACGCCGCCGGGACCCTCGGACGCGGCCGCGGGCTGCCGCCCCTCGGACTCCTGGGGCGTGCTCTGCGCGGCGGCGGGCCGCCGGTAGTCGATCCGGCCTACGGAATCCCCGGTGCCCGACGGGGTCGCCGCACTGTCCGAGCCGCTGTCGCCGTCACCCGCGCTGTCGGACCTGCGGTCCGGGATGCCCATCCGGTCGGCCGCGTCCTGCAGCCACTGCGGCGGGCTCAGCAGGAAGGACGTCGCCTCCAGATCGATGCGCTGGGGCGGTTCGGGCGCCGCGTCGTTCGGCACTGCGCCGTACTCCTCCTCGTAGCGGCGGATCAGCTCGCCGATGGGCAGGGCGGGCCACAAGGTCGCGTCCCCGCTGTCGCGGGCGATGACCACCCGTATGTCGCCGCCGTCGTCCGCCGACGGGCCGCCCTCGCGCGGCTCCGACCAGATGACGAAGCCGAGGTCGAACTCGCGGACCCGGACGTCGCGGTGCTCGTACGGCGGCACATCGCCGTTGATCCAGTGCTCCGCGCGCTCCTGCGCCTGAGCGAAAGTCACCATGTCCGGCTCACCCCTCCACCGCGGCGGCGGTGGCGAAACCACCGTCGACCATCAGGTTCGCGACCGTCTCCAGCTCCGGCGGATTGCCCGCGAGCCGCAGCAGGAAGGCGTCGATCGAATCGCCGCACGGCAGCAGCAGTTCGGCGACCCGGTCCGCCGGGCTGTCCCAGCGGTCGCCGTCGCGCGCGTCGTCGTAGGCGCAGAACCACACCGAGCCCGCGCCCGGACCCTTCACCCGCACCGCGAGCAGCCCGCCCTGGACGTAGCCGATCGCCAGGTAGTCCTTGGTGAGGTGGTCGCGCAGGCACTTGTTGACGTAGACCAGGTCGTTGGCCGCCGCGGTGTCGCGGACGGTGAAGAACGGCTGGTCGATCAGCAGCCCCAACTCCGGGTCGAGCGCCACCCCGCGCGGCGCGCAGCCGCCCGCCGCCTTCAGGAAGGCCCGGTAGGACCCCGGCAGCCGGTAGCCCAACTCCTCCTCGACGTCCCGCACCTGCGCCTCGCTGACCGCCACCGGGTCCTTCGGCAGCGCGAAATGCACCGGCCGGGTCTCCTGGAGCGGGCGGGTGCCGCGCTTGGCGTGGTCGGCGACGGACCCCGCGAGCCCGCCGTGGTGCCGCAGCAGCGCCTTGACCTCGGCCGGGACCAGTTCGAGCCGGCGGCCGCCCGCCACGTGGTGCCAGGTCCAGCCGTGCGGAGTGGCCACCGGGGGCAGGCTGCCCCACAGTTCGTGGCCCGCGGCGTGCAGCGCGGCATTCGCCGAGACGTAGTCGGTCAGCCGCAGTTCGTCGATACCGAAGCCCTCGGGGGGCTCGGCTATCTCGGCCGCGGCGCGGGCGTACGGCGAGAAGTCGGGGTGCCCCTCGTCGTCGATCCACACCCCCTGCGGGTGGCGGCCGGCCCGTAGCGGGTCGGGGAAGTGCACGACCTGCCCGGCGTAGGCCGCGTTCGGCGGCGCGGTCCGACCCCCCGCTCCGGGGCCGGGAGGCGCTGCCCCCAGCCCTTGCCGACCTGTCGTCATGACTGCTGCCCCCTGGTGCGTACGGGTGATGACGACAGCCTAGGGCCTGAGGTCATCAGCTGTCGCAAGTGCGCTGACCGGCGATTGTGCCGGTCCGCGCGGGCCTGTCAGTTGCCCTTGGCCGCGGTGCGGAGTTTGGCGACCTGCTCGACCGGGATCGTGCGGCGCAGGGACGCCGGCTTGTGGTCGGCGCGCACCGTCTCGAAGGCCGCCGTCGTGTCGCCGGCCCTGATCACGGTCACCAGCACCTGGCCCGCGGCGCCCTTGGCGGTGTCGCCGATCGTGTACGAGGCCTGCTGGTCGCCGAGCCCCGCGTCGGCGGCCGCGGGCTTCACCTCGAAGTGCGTGGTCACCCCGCCGCGCGTCACCGCGTAGTCGTGGCAGGCGGCGAGAGCCGCGGTCAGGTCGTCCAGGACCGCCTTCGCGTCGCCCACCTTGTACGAGGCGATGACGGTCAGCGAGATGGCCTTCGCGCCCTTGTCCGGGTCCGTGGTGTCGGTGACCATCGCGCCGGTGTAGACCTGCCGCGGGTGCTTGGGCTGGCTGGTCCACTGGTCGACCACCGGCTGGCAGGCCGGCACGTCGGCCTTCGCCGCGGCGCCGAGCAGCAGGTCCTTGCTGCCGGCCGGCAGCACCTGGACGTGCGGCAGGTCGGAGGAGGTCAGCAGGGCCGACGTCAGCTTGGCGATGGGCACGGCGCCGGAAGCCACCGGCCCCGGCTTGTCGCCGCCACCGCCGCCGCAGCCGGTCGCGAGCGCGAGGGCGGGCAGCAGCGCGGCGGCGGCCACGGCCCGTCTACCGGTCAGTAGGCGATGGTCTGCGCGTATCGGCATCGATGCGATCCCCTGTGTCGTGTCCGTCCCCGGCGTCCCCTGGGCGACGGCGATCCCACGGGCGGCGGCCCGTTGCCGCGCGACTTTACGGCAATCGGGCCGCCACATCCGCTGTGGGGCTGCTCACAGGTCCTGCGGTCTTCCGCCCCTGCTTCCTCGCCTGCTTCGCTGCCTCTTCCTGCCGCCCGTGCTACTTCCTCGCAGCGAGCGCCGCCTTGAGCTTCTCGCTCTGCTTGCGCACCACGTCGATCGGCAGCGGGCCCGCGCCGCCGCTGGACTTGACCGACAGGTACGCGGTCACCGTGTCGCCGGTCTGCACGACGGCCACCAGCGCGGCACCGGTCTTCTTGTCCGCCGCGTCGTTCATCAGATACGACACCGACTCGTCGCCGGTCGGCACCGCCGGGCCCTTGCTGACGGTGAACGGCGTCTTCGTGCCCGTGCTGTCGACGGCGGTGAAGCCCGTGCAGCCGGCGAGCGCGGTCTTGACCGAGTCGATGACCTTCTTCGCGTCGCCCGGCGCGTGGCTGGCCACCAGCATCTGGTTGATCACCTCGGGCGTCGCGCCGGTGGTCGCCGTGGTCTTGGCGAAGGCGGCGCCGATGAAGGCCATCCGGTGGATCTTCGGATTGCTGCTGGTGATGTCGGCCAGCGGCTGGCAGGCCGGCTTGTCCGCGGTCAGCGTGGAGGTGTCGGAGGAGTCGGCGGTCTGCGACGGCTGGATGGTCCAGCCGGGCACGTCGGAGTCCGTGACCAGGGCCTTGCTGAGCTGCTCGGTGGTCAGGGGCGCCTTGCCGCTGAGTATGTTCGACGTGCCGTCGGGGCCCTTCGAGGCGTCCGGTGAGGGGGAGTCGCCGGAGGAGGAGCAGGCGGCGGCGAGGAGCAGCGCGGGGAGCGCGGCGGCGGCCAGACGGAGCCGGGTCTTGTGCATCGAGGTCACATTCCCTGGTTCGGCGGTGTGGGGGGACCCGCGGGAGCGGGCCGACTGCCGATCCTCCCTGCCGCGGTGCCCCGCGTCCATGCCGGGCCCTGACGCTGTGTCCCGCCTGTGCGGCGCCTGCGGACGGCGGGCCCGCCGGCGTACATATGCGCGATATGCGCGAGACGCGGCAATGTACGCAGCCGACGGCGGGCGCCGCTGTGTACGGCGCCCGCGCGTTCATGCGCTTCGGATGTGCCGTTCATGTGTTCGCCGTGTACGCGCTGTGCCTGCTGTGTCGGCGTTCGGTCACCCGACGGTGACATGGCCCACACACAATGGGCGCGGCGCCGCGTTCCGCTTCCCCATCTCGTGGCCCGTTTGGCACTCTGATCAACGTACGGGGGATCGCCCGCCCCGGCGGGCGGACGGAGGGATGCACGTAAAACATGACAACTCAACTGCCGCCGGCAGGGGCCGCCGACCCCAGGCTGAACTGGAGCGCGCCCCGGCACCGCGAGGGACCGCCGCCGCTGCGGCACCGCAGGGACGGCATCCTGCCCGCGGTCGCCGCCGCGCTGTCCATCCGCGACGAGGTGCTCACCTGCACCGGAGCCAAGGGCGACCAGCCGCCCGTCCTGCACCCGATCGTGCAGGAGTTCCTGGACGCGCTGCCCGCCGTCCAGCGGGAGCGCTTCACCGGCCGCTGCGCGGAGCCGGTGCTCATTTCACGCCATCTCGCCGCGGTCGAGGCGCAGCGGGGCAAGCGGGCCTCGCGCCGCCCGCTGACCCAGAGCGAGGCGCGCAAGGCGCTGCGCGGGGCGAAGCTGACGGCCCGCCGGATACGCGAGGACGGCGACCCCGCGCACGGCGCGTACGCCGCCCCGTGCCGCTCCTGCGCACCGCTGCTCGCGCACTTCGGTGTGCGGGCCGTCGACCCGTCGGCAGAGGGGGAATGAACGACCCGATGGCAGTCAGTGTGCGTTTCCCGGTCGGCGTCGACGCCGCGCTGCGGGCCGGCGGCTGGGAGCCCGGCCGGTGGGACATCAAGCAGGCCGAGGAGTGGGCGGGCCTGCTGCGCGACCATGTGTCGCCCGGCGGGCACCGGCACGCCGTCTTCCCGGCGGCCGTCGAGGCGTGGGCCGAATTCGGCGGCCTGGCCTACCCGCCCGCCTCGGGCCCCGGCCGGCAGGTCGCGCCCAGCGCGGTCACCGTCGACCCGCTGGTGGGCCTGCACATGGCGCGTACGTTCGCCGACCTCGGCAGGGCGCTGGAGACCGAGGTCAGCCCGCTCGGCGAGGAGCCCGGCTCCGGCGCCCTGCTGGCCATCGACGCCGAGGGCCGGGTCTACAGCATCGACCACGCGGGTGACTGGTACGCCGGCCCCGACATCGACCTCGCGCTGGCCGCCCTGATCGGCGGCGGCCGCACCGTACGGCTCACCCTCGCGGCCGGCTGAGCCGCTCCCGCACCCGCGCTGAGCCGGGCGGCGACCCCCGCCCCTTACTCCGGTAGGAGCCGGGGCCGTTCGTCCCCTAGGGGGAGGCACCTACTTTCGGCGTCCCCAGGTTCGTACCGGCGGATGACGCTCCCGCCTTATGCGCTCCATACGGTCATAGGGCGGGGTGGGGATACCCCCACCGCAAGACGGAGACCTTCCCCATCGCCCCGCCCGGCCGGCTCCGGCAGGCTGGTGCCACAGCAGCAGCGCGACCCACGACACCACCGACGACACGCAATGACACACACGACACAGGAGACACAGTGACAACGGCAGTGACGATTCCCAAGTCCGGGGGCAACGGAGAACGTTCGGCTGTTGCCGCTGCGGGGCGCTCCGTGACGAAGTCCTACGGCGCGGGCGAGACCAAGGTCGTCGCGCTGGACGCGGTCGACGTCGACATCGCCCGCGGCCGCTTCACCGCGATCATGGGCCCCTCAGGATCCGGCAAGTCCACCCTCATGCACTGCCTCGCCGGACTCGACACGGTCACAGAAGGCCGGATCTGGGTCGGCGACAGCGAGATCACCGGCATGAAGGACAAGAAGCTCACCCAGCTGCGCCGGGACAAGATCGGCTTCATCTTCCAGTCCTTCAACCTGCTCCCGACCCTCAACGCGGCGGAGAACATCACGCTGCCGATGGACATCGCCGGCCGCAAGGTCGACCGCGAGTGGTTCGACCGGGTCGTGGAGACCGTCGGCCTGGCCGGCCGGCTCAAGCACCGCCCGACCCAGCTGTCCGGCGGCCAGCAGCAGCGCGTGGCCGTCGCCCGCGCCCTGGCCGCCCGCCCCGAGATCATCTTCGGCGACGAGCCGACCGGAAACCTCGACTCGCGGGCCGGCGCCGAAGTGCTCGGCTTCCTGCGCCGCTCGGTCGACGAACTCGGCCAGACCATCGTCATGGTCACCCACGACCCGGTCGCCGCCTCCTACGCCGACCGCGTCCTCTACCTGGCCGACGGCCGGATCGTGGACGAGATGGCCAACCCGACCGCCGAGTCGGTCCTGGAGCGCATGAAGTCCTTCGACGGTCGCGGGAGGACCTCATGACCGTCTTCAAGACCTCGGTGCGCAACTTCTTCGCGCACAAGGGAAGAATGGCCCTCTCGGCGATCGCCGTCATGCTCTCGGTGGCCTTCGTCTGCGGCACCCTGGTGTTCACCGACACCATGACCGCCACCTTCGACAAGCTCTTCGGCTCCACCGCCTCCGACGTCACCATCAGCGCCAAGAAGATCGACGACCGGCAGGCCACCGGGATGCCGGACGCCGTCCCCGCCTCGCTCCAGCAGAAGCTGGAGAAGGTGGCGGGCGTCGCGAAGTCCGACCCCGACGTCACCAGCGAGGACGTCACCGTCGCCGACGCGAACGACGACAAGATCAGCCCGTCGTCCGGCGCCCCGACCATCGTCAGCAACTGGGACCCGACCGAGACCAAGGCCGTCGAGGTCTCCTCCGGCCACATCCCGCAGGGCTCCGACCAGGCGGTGCTCGACGCCGACACCGCCAAGAAGCACGACCTGAAGATCGGCGACACGCTGCGGATCATCGCGGCCCCCGGCGACTTCAAGGTCACCATCTCCGGCATCGCGACCTTCAAGACCACCAACCCGGGCGCGGCCGTCGTCTACATCGACACCGCCACCGCCCAGGCCAAGCTGCTCGGCAACACGTCGGAATACACCGGCTTCGGCCTCACCGCCGCCTCCGGCACCACCGACGACCAGCTCAAGCAGAACGTCAAGGCGGCCATCGGCAGCGGCTACACCATCGACACCGCGGCCGAGACCAAGAAGAAGGACCAGGACGACCTCGGCGGCTTCCTGAACTTCATGAAATACGCGATGCTCGGCTTCGCCGGGATCGCCGTCCTGGTCGGCATCTTCCTGATCGTCAACACCTTCTCCATGCTGGTCGCCCAGCGCACCCGGGAGATCGGGCTGATGCGGGCGCTCGGCTCCAGCCGCCGGCAGGTCAACAGGTCGGTGCTGATCGAGGCGGTGCTGCTCGGCATCACCGGCTCGGTGCTCGGCATCGGCGGCGGCATCGGGCTGGCCATCGGGCTGATGAACCTGATGGGCAAGGTCGGGATGAAGCTCGACACCTCCGAGCTGACCATCAAGGCCACCACCCCGGTCGTCGGCCTGGCCATCGGCGTCATCGTCACCGTGGTCTCCGCCTACATCCCGGCCCGCCGGGCGGGCAAGATCTCCCCGATGGCCGCGCTGCGGGACGCCGGGACCCCGGCCGACGGCAGGGCCGGACGCATCCGCGCCGCGATCGGCATCCTGGTCTGCGCGGCCGGCGGGCTGGCCCTGATCGGCGCGGGACAGGCCGACAAGGCCTCCTCCGGGGGCAGCCTGCTGGGCCTGGGCGTGCTGCTCACCCTGGTCGGCTTCGTCATCGTCGGCCCGCTGCTCGCCGGCGTCATCGTCCGGGCGGTGAGCGCGGTGGTGCTGCGCTTCTTCGGCCCGATGGGACGCCTCGCCGAGCGCAACGCGCTGCGCAACCCGCGGCGTACCGGCGCCACCGCCTCCGCGCTGATGATCGGCCTGGCCCTGGTGGCCGGCATGTCGGTGGTCGGCTCGTCCATGGTGGCCTCCGCCAACGACCAGCTCGACAAGTCGGTCGGCGCGGACTTCATCGTCCAGGTCGGCAACAACGGCAACCAGACCCTCACCCCGGCCGCCGAGAAGGCGCTCAGCTCGACCAGGAACATCGAGCACTTCACCCACTACACCATCGTGAACGCCAAGCTCACGCTGCCGAACGGCAGCACCGTCAAGACCGACCTGAGCGCGGCCGACCCGACCTACCCGCAGGACCTGGAGCTCAAGACCGTCCAGGGCAAGCTCACCGACGCCTACGGCAAGGACGCGATGTCCGTGCCCGAGGGCTTCGCCAAGGACCACAAGGTCAAACTCGGCGACGAGCTGACCGTGCTCATGACCGGCGGCAGGCCCGCCCACCTCAAGGTCGCCGCGATCACCAGCGACGACACCAGCATCGAGCACGGGTCGATGTTCACCAACATCGCGACCGCCCGCAGCTACCTGCCCGCGGACAAGATGCCCGGCGACTTCATGATGTTCGCCAAGGCGGTGGACGGCAAGGAGAAGGAGGCTTACGCCTCGCTCAAGGCGTCCGTCAAGGCCTACCCGCAGATCGACGTCCGCGACCAGGCCGACTACAAGGACCTCATCCAGAGCCAGGTCAACCAGCTGCTCTACATGATCTACGCGCTGCTCGGCCTCGCGATCATCGTCGCCATCCTGGGCGTGGTGAACACCCTGGCCCTGTCGGTGGTCGAACGCACCCGGGAGATCGGCCTCATGCGGGCCATCGGCACCTCGCGGCGCCAGCTGCGCCGGATGATCCGACTGGAGTCGGTCGTCATCGCCCTCTTCGGCGCCCTCGTGGGCCTCGGCCTCGGCCTCGGCTGGGGCGCCACCGGCCAGCGGGTCCTGGCCTCCCAGGGCCTGGGCATCCTGCAGATCCCCTGGACGACGATCGTGGTCGTCTTCATCGGCTCCGCGGTGGTCGGCCTCCTCGCCGCCCTCCTCCCGGCCTTCCGGGCGGGCCGCATGAACGTCCTGAACGCCATCGCGACGGACTAGCGCCGCCGCACACCCCCGCACCCCCGTGCCCGCCTGGGCGCGGGGGTGCCTGTGCGTTCCGGCGCGCGCGGTTCCCCCGCGGCCGGCGCAAGGCCGCCGCCTTGCGCCGGTCCGGCGGTGAAGCCGGGCCGGAGGCCGTACGCTGGAGAGACCCCCGGCCCGTGACACGTGTCGGGCGGTTCGCGTTGCCTGCGGAAGCAAAGGGGGCGGCGCCCCCCTACGCACACCCCGGGACGGAACCCTGTATGAGTCTCAACGGTCTGGTCGACGCAGCCCTCGCCGACAGCGCCCTCGCTGAGGCGGTCCAGGCCGCGGTCTCCGGATCGCGGCCGCATGTGGACCTGGTCGGCCCGCCGGCCGCCCGCCCGCTGGCCGTCGCGGCACTCGCCGCCAAGGCGCACCGCACCGTGCTCGCCGTCACCGCCACCGGGCGTGAGACCGAGGACCTGGCCGCGGCACTGCGCTCGATGCTGCCGCCGGACACCGTGGTGGAGTATCCGGCGTGGGAGACGCTGCCGCACGAGCGGCTGTCGCCGCGCAGCGACACCGTCGGCCGCCGGCTCGCGGTGCTGCGCCGCCTCGCGCACCCGCGGGCCGACGACCCGTCGGCCGGCCCCGTGCAGGTCGTGGTCGCCCCGATCCGCTCGGTGCTGCAGCCGCAGGTCAAGGGCCTCGGCGACCTGGAGCCGGTCGCGCTGAGCAGCGGCGGCAGCGCCGACCTGGGCGCGGTCGTCGACGGCCTGGCGGCAGCCGCGTACGCCCGCGTGGAGCTGGTCGAGAAGCGCGGCGAGTTCGCGGTGCGCGGCGGCATCCTGGACGTCTTCCCGCCGACCGAGGAGCACCCGCTGCGGGTCGAGTTCTGGGGCGACGAGGTCGAGGAGATCCGCTACTTCAAGGTCGCCGACCAGCGGTCGCTGGAGGTCGCGGAACACGGGCTGTGGGCGCCGCCCTGCCGCGAGCTGCTGCTCACCGACGACGTCAGGGCGCGGGCCGCCGAGCTGGCCGTCCAGCACCCCGAGCTGCGCGAACTGCTGGACAAGATCGCCGAGGGCATCGCGGTCGAGGGCATGGAGTCGCTGGCCCCGGTGCTGGTGGACTCCATGGAGCTGCTGCTCGACGTGCTGCCCGCCGGGTCGATGACCGTGGTGTGCGACCCGGAGCGGGTGCGGACCCGGGCCGCCGACCTGGTGGCGACCTCGCAGGAATTCCTCGAGGCGTCCTGGGCGGCCTCGGCCGGCGGCGGCGAGGCGCCGATCGACCTCGGCGCCGCGTCGCTGTGGCCGATCGCCGATGTCCGCGAGCGGGCCCGCGAGCTGGGCGTGCCGTGGTGGTCGGTGAGCCCCTTCGCCGCCGACGAGGCCGGCGACCTGGACGGCGACACCCTCAAGCTGGGCATGCGCGCCCCCGAGCTCTACCGCGGCGACACCGCACGGGCGCTTGCCGACACCAAGGGCTGGATCGCCGACGGCTGGCGGACGGTCTACGTCACCGAGGGCCACGGCCCGGCCGCCCGGGTCGCCGAGGTGCTGGCGGGCGAGGGCATCGCGGCCAGGCTCGACATCGAGCTGACCGAGCTGGCGGCCTCCGTGGTGCAGGTCGCGACCGGTTCGATCGAGCACGGCTTCATCGACCCGGGGCTGCGGCTCGCGGTGCTGACCGAGACCGACCTGTCGGGGCAGCGGTCCTCCACCAAGGACATGGGCCGGATGCCGTCCCGGCGCCGCAAGACCATCGACCCGCTCACCCTGGTCGGCGGCGACTACATCGTGCACGAGCAGCACGGCGTCGGCCGCTACGTGGAGATGGTGCAGCGCACCGTCCAGGGCGCCACGCGCGAATACCTGGTCGTCGAATACGCCCCCGCCAAGCGCGGCCAGCCGGGCGACCGGCTGTTCGTGCCCACCGAGCAGCTGGAGCAGATCACCAAATACGTCGGCGGCGAGGCCCCGACGCTGCACCGGCTGGGCGGCGCCGACTGGACGAAGACCAAGGCGCGGGCGAAGAAGGCGGTCAAGGAGATCGCCGCCGACCTGATCAGGCTGTACTCCGCCCGGATGGCCGCGCCAGGCCACACCTTCGGGCCCGACACGCCCTGGCAGCGCGAGCTGGAGGACGCCTTCCCCTACGCGGAGACCCCCGACCAGCTCACCACCATCGCCGAGGTCAAGGAGGACATGGAGAAGTCCGTGCCCATGGACCGGCTGATCTGCGGCGACGTCGGCTACGGCAAGACCGAGATCGCGGTGCGGGCGGCCTTCAAGGCGGTGCAGGACGGCAAGCAGGTGGCCGTGCTGGTGCCCACGACGCTGCTGGTGCAGCAGCACTTCGGCACCTTCTCTGAGCGCTACGCGCAGTTCCCGGTCAACGTGCGGGCGCTGTCCCGCTTCCAGAGCGACTCCGAGGCCAAGGCGGTGCTCGAAGGGCTGCTCGACGGCTCTGTGGACATCGTCATCGGCACCCACCGGCTCTTCTCCGCCGAGACCCGCTTCAAGGACCTCGGCCTGGTCGTCGTGGACGAGGAGCAGCGCTTCGGCGTCGAGCACAAGGAGCAGCTCAAGAAGCTGCGCGCCAACGTCGACGTGCTGACCATGTCCGCCACCCCCATCCCGCGCACCCTGGAGATGGCGGTCACCGGCATCCGGGAGATGTCGACCATCACCACCCCGCCGGAGGAGCGGCACCCCGTGCTGACCTTCGTCGGACCGTACGAGGAGAAGCAGATCGGCGCCGCCATCCGGCGTGAACTGCTGCGCGAGGGCCAGGTCTTCTACATCCACAACCGGGTCGAGTCCATCGACCGGGCCGCCGCCCGGCTGCGCGAGATCGTGCCGGAGGCGCGGATCGCCACCGCCCACGGGCAGATGGGGGAGACCGCCCTGGAGTCGGTCGTGGTCGACTTCTGGGAGAAGCGCTTCGACGTGCTGGTCTCGACCACGATCGTGGAGTCCGGGATCGACATCCCCAACGCCAACACCCTGATCGTGGAACGCGGCGACACCTTCGGCCTGTCCCAGCTGCACCAGCTGCGAGGCCGGGTGGGCCGCTCCCGCGAACGCGGCTACGCCTACTTCCTCTACCCGCCCGAGAAGCCGCTCACCGAGACCGCGCACGAGCGGCTCGCCACCATCGCCCAGCACACCGAGATGGGCGCCGGCATGTACGTCGCCATGAAGGACCTGGAGATCCGCGGCGCGGGCAACCTCCTCGGCGGCGAGCAGTCCGGCCACATCGCGGGCGTCGGCTTCGACCTCTACGTGCGCATGGTGGGCGAGGCCGTCGCCGACTACCGCTCGGCCCTGGAGTCGGGCGGCGAGCCGGAGGAGACGCTGCTCGAGGTCAAGATCGAGCTGCCGGTCGACGCCCACGTCCCGCACGACTACGCCCCCGGCGAGCGGCTGCGCCTGCAGGCCTACCGCGCCATCGCCGCCGCCAACTCCGCTGAGGACGTCACCGCCGTCCGCGAGGAGCTGGTCGACCGTTACGGCCCGCTGCCCGAGCCGGTGGAGAACCTGCTGCTGGTGGCCGGCCTGCGGATGCTGGCCCGCAAGGTCGGCGTCACCGACATCACCCTCCAGGGCGCCAACGTCCGCTTCGGCCCGGTCGAGCTGCGCGAGTCGCAGGAGCTGCGGCTGTCCAGGCTCCACCCGCGTGCCGTACTCAAGCCCGCCACCCACCAGGTCCTGGTGCCCCGCCCGGCCACCGCCCGCATCGGCGGCAAGCCGGTGGTGGGCCGGGAACTGCTCGAGTGGACCGCGGACTTCCTGACCACCGTCCTCGGCACGTAACCCCCGCACATCCCTCTCCTCCCTTCCCTGCCCCGTCCCTGCCCTCTCGGACCTCGCCCCCGGCCGGCGACCGCCGCCCCGCCCGCGGTTACAGTGCGGGCGTGACGATCACCGGTGCGGGGACGAACGTACGGCCGCTGGCTCCCGGGCAGCGCGCCCGGCTGCTGGTCGGCGACATCGACGGCGGTGAGCCGCGCTTGGTGCACGAGACCGCGGACAGCGCCCTGGAAGCGCCGAACTGGTCTCCCGACGGCCGCTGGCTGGTCGTCAACCAGGACGGCCTGCTGCTGCGGATCCCCGCCGACGCCGCCCCCGGCGACGGTGTGCTGCCCGAGGTCATCGACACCGGCGGCATCACCGACGCCAACAACGACCATGTGCTCTCGCCGGACGGCGCCACCATCTACCTGTCGGCCGGCGACGGGCACATCCACGCGGTGCCCTTCACCGGCGGCCCGGCCCGCCGGGTCACCAACGACCGCGGCCCCGGCCCCTTCCGGCACTTCCTGCACGGCGTCTCACCGGACGGGCTGACCCTCTCCTACGTCGGCGTCGAGCCCTACGGCGGCGACGAATGGGGCTACCGCAACATCTTCACCCTCCCCTCTACAGGCGGCCCCGACACCCGGCTGACCGACACCCCGGCCCCCGCCGACGGCCCGGAATTCACCCCTGACGGCGACTGGATCCTCTTCAACTCCGAGCACGGCGCCGCCACCCCGGGCCACGCCCAGCTCTTCCGTATGCGCCCCGACGGCTCCGACCTGACCCGCCTGACGTCCGACGAACGCGTCAACTGGTTCCCCCATCCCTCCCCCGACGGACGGCACATCCTCTTCATCAGCTTCCCGCCGGGCACCGAGGGCCACCCCGCCGACCGCGACGTCGTCCTGCGTCTGCTGGGCCCCGACGGCGGCACCCCCCGCGACCTGCTCGCCTTCTTCGGCGGCCAGGGCAGCCTCAACGTCAACAGCTGGTCCCCCGACAGCCGCCACTTCGCCTACGTCGACTACCCGGTCGACCTCCCGCTCGACGGCGGTCCGGCCGGCACCCGGCCTGCCTAGTCCGCCTAGTTCCGGCGCAGGATCACGTAGCCGTCCTGGTTGGCTATCTCCGTGTAGGTCGCGCCGGGGTGCAGCGACGTGCCGTAGGTCATCGGGTCCGTCACCCACCCGCTGGAGTTGTCCAGCGCGATGTACTGCGGCACCACCCCGTTCGTGCCGCCGACCCAGTAGACGGTGGTGCGGTGCACCAGCCGGCTGAGCGGCCCGACGTTGGCCTCCACGGTGGCGCCGTCGGGTATCAGGTCGAGGACCTTCTCCACCGACTTGGTGCGCGCGTCGACCTTGTAGGTGTCGGTATGGCCCAGCGACGCCAGTGGCAGCGACAAGGTCAGCGCCATCGCGGCGCCGACCGCCGCGGCAGGCACCCCCGACGCGTACGACCGCAGCCACGGCCGCGGGCTCTGCCGGGACCGGTCCGCCGCGTCCACCAGGGCCAGGAAGATCACCGGCATCAGCACCGCGCTGTAGTGCCAGGCTGTGCCCCAGTTCTCCGGGTAGTGCGACAGGAAGCGCCACCCGATGGTCGGCAGCGCCGCCACGATCAGCGGTGACCGCAGCGCCAGCAGCCCGCTGGTCGGCAGCAGTATCCACAGCAGGGTCCGCAGCGCGGTGCCGGACGGGATGCGCCCGGTCATCGTGCCGTCGCCGTTGATGTGGTTGAACGCGTCGTAGCCGGGGCCGTGGAAGGCGGGGATCAGTACCCCGATGGCCAGCGCGGACGCCGCCACTCCGAAGCCCATCAGCCCGATCGCCCATGGCCCGTAACGCTCTGCGTCGCTCAGCGGCGCCTCCACCTGGTCACCTCCTTCCGGTGTGCTGCCCTGCTCGGTCCCGTCCGGTCCGACCCCGTCGCCCGCGGGTCGGCCGCCTGCGCTCTGCTCATCCGGCGCGGCCGCCTGCGCCGGGACGGACGCGTCCGGCTCCGCCGACTCCCTGGTGCGCCACCAGACGATCGCGCCGATCGTCGCGGCCGTGACGCCCATGTCCTCCTTGACCAGCACCAGCGGCAGCGCCCACCACATTGCCGCCGCCCAGCGCTTGCGGATCACCGCCTCCAGCGAGAAAGCCAGCAGCGGCATGGCGAAGGCGATCTCGTGGAAGTCGAAGTCGACGGCCCGCTGCACCCCCCACGACAACCCGTACGCCGCGCCCACCGCCAGCCCGCGCCCCCGCCCCAGCAGCAGCGCGGCGCCCCGGGTGACCGGGACCACCGACAGCGCGAAGAGCAGCGCCTGGGCGACCAGCAGCGTCGCCGGGGTCGGGAAGACCCGGTAGAAGGGCGCTATCAGCGCGGTGACCGGGCTGAAGTGGTCGCCGAGCGCGTTGAAGCCGGGGCCTTTCAGCTGAGTGGTCGGCGCGTGCAGGTGCGCGTAGCCCTTCACGGCCTCCTCGAAGATGCCCAGGTCCCAGGACATCGTCAGCATCCGGCGATACCGGACCAGCGACAGCAGAACGTACGCGACGAAGAAGACGGCACCCAGCAGATACGGGTCGAGCCGCGCCCCCGCGATCCGCAGTCGCAGCCCCGCGAGGCCGGTGGAGCCCGGCGAGGCGACACGCGGCGCGGCCTCGCCGCTCTTGTCCGGTATGACGGCCTCGGCCCTGTCCATCGTCGTCCTCCAGAGGAAGCGGGGTCGGGTCTGCGGGAAAAGATACGGGACGACGCTGTCCGCGCGGGACCCGTGGGACGGACGAGCCTGCCCGCCCCGAAACGGGCCCCCTCCCCGGCGCGGCCTCCGCCCCCGCCCACTCCGCCTCGCCCGCCCTGGTGGCTCCGGGGGCGGCGAAGTGGCGGCGGGGCGCGGCCGCAGGCTCAGCCGGTCTTCGTCCAGGTGCCGCAGTCGGCCGTCTTGAAGAAGGCGTCCTTGGCGGTGATGGTGACCACGGCCTGGCCCGTGACGTTGTCGTTCGCCGTGATCGAGTCCACGTCGTGCAGCGCGTCCTTGGTGCGCTCCCAGTAGCAGGTCTCGCCGCCCTTGGACTTGTAGGTGCCGGCGGCTATGTCCGTGCCCACCTTGTACATGCCGTCGCCCATCGACGTCTTGGGCGCGCTCGGCTTGTCCACCCCGGCCGGATACCAGTCCTTGCAGTCCGTCGAGGTGAAGACCTTGTCGGTCGGCTTGATCGTCACGTAGCTGCTGCCGGCGACCGTGTCGTTGGCCAGGATCGAGTCGGTGTCGTTCTTGGCGTCCTTGGCCCGCTCCCAGTAGCACATGCCGTCGTCGTCTCCGCTCGTCCGGTAGGTGCCGGGCTTGATGTCGGCGCCCACCTGGAAGGTGCCGTCGCCCTTGAAGGCCGGCTTGGCCGCGGGCTTGCCCTCCTTCTTCTTTGCGGGCGCGGACGCGGGGGCGGACGAGGCGGCGGCGGTCGCTTTGCCGCTGGTCGAGTCGGCCGAGGAGGCCGAGTCGTCCGCGGGACCGCAGGCCGCCGCGCCGATCGCGAGGACGGCGACGACGGTGCCCGCGGCGGCGAGGCGGACGAGAGAGATCGTGGACATGGGAATTCCCCCCTGTGCTCGGCGGGCCCGGTGGCCCTGTGAACCGTTGTCACCATGACAGCATTTCTCTGTGAACCGAGTCAACAGCAAAACTCGAATGAGTGATGTTCACGTCGTGAAGGGGTCCGCCCACGGTCGCTGGGTATGCTCGCCAACACGAACACAGAGATCGCGGACGAACCGGGGGAAGGAGAGGACCGTGCCCGAGCACGCGAGTGAGGTGACAGCGGCGGGAATCGCCAGGCTGGCCGGTGTCGGAAGGGCCGCCGTCAGCAACTGGCGCCGACGCCACGACGACTTCCCCAGGCCCGTCGGCGGGTCCGACACCAGTCCCACCTACGAGCTGTCCGCCGTCGAGCGCTGGCTCCGCGAGCAGGGCAAGCTCCCCTCGGTGCCGCTGCACGAGCGCCTCTGGCAGCGGGCCGACAGCCATCCCGACGGGGTGCCCGCCGCCCTGCGCATCGCGGGATCCCTGTTGATGATCATCCAGGGCGACCCCGCCATCTCCGTCAGCTACACCGCCGCGACAGACGACGAGCTCGCCGCCCGGCTGCCGGCCGAGATGGAGTCGGCCCTGGCCGCGCGATTCGGCCCCGAGCACCCCGTGCGGCTGCCCGACAGCCTCGACGACGCCGTGCCGCTGCTGCGCACGACCGCGAGGTTCGCCGAGGACACCGGCCCGGCGCAGACCTACGAGTTCCTGTTCGGCCGCTATCTGGACGCCAACCCGAGACAGTTCACCCTCACGCCGCAGGGCCCCGCCGAGCTGATGGCCGCGCTCGCCGGCGAAGGCCCCGGCCAGGTGCTCGACCCCGCCTGCGGCAGCGGGGCCCTGCTGCGCGCCTCGTCTCCCACCGAGTCCGTGCACGCGCAGGAGATCGACCCCGAGCTCGCCTCGCTCACCGCGCTGCGGCTCGCGATGTCCACCGACCCGGCCGTCGGCGTCCGGGTCAGATCGGGAGACAGCCTGCGGGACGACGCCTACCGCGAGCTGGCCGTCGACACCGTGCTCTGCCACCCGCCGTTCAACGACCGCAACTGGGGGCACGACGAGCTGGGTTACGACCCGCGCTGGGAGTACGGCTTCCCGGCGCGCACCGAATCGGAGCTGGCCTGGCTGCAGCACTCGCTGGCCCACGTGCGTGACGGCGGCACCGTCGTGATGCTCATGCCGCCCGCCGCCGCGTCCCGCCGTTCCGGCCGCCGGGTCCGTGCCGACCTGCTGCGCCGCGGTGCGCTGCGCGCGGTCGTGGCGCTGCCCGCCGGAGCCGCGCCGCCACACGGACTGCCGCTCCACCTGTGGGTGCTGCGCAAACCGGAGCCCGAACGGCGGCCCGCCGGGGAGCTGCTGGTGTTCGACGCGGCCGGAATACCGGGACACGGTGCGGAGAAGGCGCCCTGGTACGCCGTCAGTGCCGCGGTCCTCGACGCCTGGACGGCCTTCGACCGGTACGGATCGGTGCCCGACCGCCCCGGGGTCAACCGCACGCTCCCCGTCATCGAACTGCTCGACGACGACGTGGACGTGACGCCCGCACGGCATCTGCCGCCGCCCACCGCGGAAGGCGGCGCGGCCGCGCTGGAATCCGTGCGGGACCGGCTGGCGATGACCCTGCGGCGCACCGCGGAAATAGCCCCCGCCCCTCCGGCGGCCGGTGAGCCCGCCCGCTGGCCGACCACCACCGTCGGCGAACTGGCCCGGGCCGGCGCCCTGCTGATGCGGGCAGGCGGCGGAGGCACCGCCCGCGCGGACGGCTCGGCTGCCGCCCATGCCGTGCTGACCGAGCACGACGTGGTCGTCGGCAGCGGTCCGACGGGCCTGCTCCCGCCGGGCCGGCCGGACGGCTCCGCCGAGGAGCCGGCGCTCGTCGAGGAGGGCGACGTGGTGGTGCCGGTCCTCGGCGGCGGCGCGGTGGCCCGGGTGGTGGACGGTGCCTCGGCCGGCGCCGCCCTGGGACGCAACGTGTATCTGCTCCGCCCGGACGCCACCGCCCTCGACCCGTGGTTCCTGGCCGGATTCCTGCGCGGCACCGCCAACAACCGCCAGGCCAGCAGCTTCGCTTCGACGTCCACCCGGCTCGACGTGCGCCGCCTCCAGGTGCCGCGGCTGCCGCTGGCCGACCAGCGGCGGTACGGCGAGCGCTTCCGCACCCTGGCGGCCTTCGAGGAGACGCTGCGCCAGGCGACCCAGCTCGGCGACCAGCTCGTCCAGGGCCTCTACGACGGGCTGACCGATGGGACGGTGCGGCCCGGATAGTTGTCCACAGGCCGTCGACGAAGCGGCGCCGCCTGTCTGTTGTGGCCGATACGCTCTCGACTAGTCATCCGCTTCGACGACCAGGAGCACCAGATGTACGGCCCCGGCATCGCCCCGCCGCAGCCCCGCCCCTCCAGTCAGGCGGCGGCGATCTGGCTGCGCGTGCTCTTCACCGCGCTGCCGGTGCTGTCGATCGGCTTCCTCGCCTGGGGCTCGCTGCTGCGGCTGGCGATCGTGCGGCGGAACCCGCTGGACTGGGCGCTGATGGTGTTCGACATCGTCGCGATCATCGTCGGCTATCTCCTGGTCGGGCTGGCCGACGACAACACCGACAGCTGGCAGTCCAACGCGGGCACGCTCACCGTGCTGGTGTGCATGTTCGGCACCCCCGCCTATTTCCTCGTCATGGACATCAGGCGCGGGCACACCCGGCCGGCCGGCTACGCGGTGCCCACCGGCTATCCGCCGAATCCGTACGCGACCGGGTACGGCCCGATGCCCGGGCCGGTGCACACGGGTCCGGTGCACGGCGGCATAGCCCAGTCCACGCCGATGCCGAACCAGACCCCGAGGCCGAGCCAGACGCCCATGCCCTCGCAGACCCCAGCGCCCGCGCAGCCGCCGGCGCCGCGGATCGACCAGGTGCGGGCCGAGCTGGACGAGTTGAGTGACTACCTGCGCAAGGAGGAAGGCCGGTGATCGGTCGGCTCATCGCCGGCCGGTACGAACTGGCCACCGTCATCGGCCAGGGCGGTATGGGCCAGGTGTGGACCGCCTACGACCGGCGGCTGGATCGTCGGGTCGCGGTGAAGCTGCTGCGGCCCGACAAGGTCGCCGGCGGCGCGGACGCCGACGAGCTGCGCCGCCGGTTCGACCGGGAGTGCCGGGTCACCGCCCAGGTCGACCACCCGGGTCTGGTGACGGTCCATGACGCGGGGGCGGACGGCGACGAGCTGTATCTGGTGATGCAGTACGTGGAGGGCGCCGACCTCGGCGACCATCTCGCCGAGCACGAGCCGTACCCGTGGCCGTGGGCCGTGGCGGTGGCCGCGCAGCTGTGTGCCGTGCTGTCGGCGGTCCACGCGGTGCCGATAGTCCACCGCGACCTCAAGCCGCGCAATGTGATGATCCGGCCGGACGGCACGCTCACCGTGCTCGACCTGGGAGTGGCGTCGGTGATGGACACCGACACGACCCGGCTGACGCACACCGGTTCGCCGATCGGCAGCCCGGCCTACATGGCGCCTGAGCAGGCGATGGGCGGCGCGGTCGGGCCGCGCACCGACCTGTACGCGCTCGGGGTGCTGCTGCACGAACTGCTCAGCGGCAATGTCCCGTTCGCGGGCACCACGGCGCTCGGGGTGCTGCACCGGCACCTGTACGAGGCGCCCGTGCCGCTGCGCCAGCTGCGTCCCGAAGTGCCCGAGCCGCTGGAGTCGCTGGTGCTGCGGCTGCTCGCCAAGGACCCGCAGCACCGGCCCGCCGGCGCCCAGGACGTCTACCGCGAACTGGCCGCGCTGCTGCCGCCGCCGGGTTCCGCGCACCGGCCGCCGGGCCCGCTCGACCCGACGCGGCCCTTCCTGCGGCCCCAGGCGCCCTGGCCCGACCAGGTCGCGGCACCGGCCCCCGCCGTGCCCGCACCGCCGCCCCCGCGGCCGGCACACGCGCCGAAGGGCGCCGACCTGGCGATGGCCGTCGACGAGGTCAAGCGGCTGCTCGACGCGGGCCGGATCACCCAGGCCGTCGACCTGCTCGGCGGCATCATCCCGGCCGCCGCGGACAAGCACGGCGAGCACTCACCGGTCCTGCGCGCCCTGCGCAAGCAGTATGCGGCGACGCTGATGGAGGACGGGCAATATCGCCGGGCGCTGCCCGAACTGCGGCGGCTGTCGGACGAATTCGCCTCGCAGTACGGCGGCGCCGACCGCCAGGCGCTGCAGTTCCGCTACGAGGCTGCGCAGTGCCTGGAGCACCTCGGCGACCCCAGGGCCGCGCTGGCCGAATACCGGGTGCTGCTCCCGTACTTCGAGCGGTACGCCGCCACCAGCCCCGGCACGCCGCTGGACATCCGCCGCAGGACCGCCCACCTGCTGCTGTCCGTCGGCGACCGGGCCGCCGCCCGCGACGTCCTCACCCGGCTCCTCTACGACGCGGGCCGCGTGCACGGCCCGCACCACCCCTTCCCCGCCGAGATCCGCAGGACGCTGGCCTGGCTCGGCCAGGTCCAGGGCTAGGTCCGGTCCGGTCCAAGGCGTGGGTCCGGTCCGAGGGGGGCGGGGCGCGGGCAGAGCGCCGGTCACTCGCGGCGCAGCACCACATAGCCGCCGGCGTCGGCGACGAGCGAGTAGCGGGCCCGCGGATGCAGTTGGAGGGCGTAGCCGACCGGGTCCTGCAGCCAGCCCGAGCGGTTCTCGAAGGCCAGGTAGTCCGGTGCCAGGCTGCCGGTCTGGCCGACCCAGTAGACGGTGGTGCGCCGCACCAGGCGGCTGAGCGGGCCGACGTTCGCCTCCACGGTGGCCCCGTTCGGGATCTCGGCGAGCGCCCGCTTGGCCGCCCTGGTGGGGCCGTCGACCTGGTAGGCGGCCCGGTGGGTCAGTCCGGCCACCGGCAGTTGGGCGCTCAGGGCGAGCGCGGCGCCCAGCATCACCGCGGGCAGCGCGCGGACGGACGAGCGTAGCCACGGCGGCGTCCAGCGGCCGGGCCCGGCGGCGCCGATCGCTGCGGCGCGGTCCACCGCGGCGAGGAAGACCACCGGCATGAGCACGGCGTTGTAGTGCCATGCGGTGCCCCAGTTCTCCGGGTAGTACGACAGGAAGCGCCACCCGAGTGTCGGCAGCACGACCAGCAGCAGCGGTGAGCGCAGGGCGAGCAGTCCGCCGGCCGGCAGCAGGATCCACAGCAATGTGCGCAGCGCGGTGATGGGCGGGACGTGGGAGGTGAGCGTGCCGTCGCCGTTGATGTGGGTCAGCGCGTCGTAGCCGGCGCCGTGGAAGGCCGGGATGAGCCAGCTGACCTCCCACGCCGAGGCGACGGCCCCGAAGGCGGCGAGGCTCAGCGCCCAGGTGCGCACGGCGCCACCGCCCTTCGGGCCGCGCATCGTCTCGCGGCCGGCCCGCAGCCACACCACCGCGCCGATCATCGCGACCGCTGCGCCCATGTCCTCCTTGACCAGCACCAGCGGCACCGCCCAGCCCATGGCGGTGCGCCAGCGCCGCCGCAGCACGGCCGCCAGGGAGAAGGCGAGCAGCGGTACGGCGAAGGCGATCTCGTGGAAGTCGAAGTCGACCGCCCGCTGCACACCCCAGGACAGCCCGTACGCGGCCCCCAGCGCCAACCCGCGCCCGCGGCCCAGCAGGCGGCCCGCGGTGCGCGTGACGGGCACGACGGAGAGCGCGAAGAGCAGCGCCTGCGCCACCAGCAGGGTCACCGGGGTCGGGAAGAGCCGGTAGAGGGGCGCGATCAGTGCGGTGATCGGGCTGAAGTGGTCGCCGAGTTCGTTGAAGCCCGGCCCCTTGAGATCGGCGACGGGGGCGTGCAGACGGGCGTAGCCGCGTACGGCCTGCTCGAAGATGCCCAGGTCCCAGGACATCGTCTCCATGCGGCGGTAGCGCGACAGGGACAGTGCCGAGTAGAGGGCGAGGAAGCCCGTGGCGAGCAGCCACGGGTCGAGACGGGCCGGCAGCCGCAGCGGGCGTGCCGCCGCGACCGGCGCGGTCCGGCGCACAGGCGCGGGCGCGGCAATGTCCCGCGCCCCGGACTCCTGGGCCGGCAGTACGGCCTCCGCACTGTCCCTGTCGCCGTCCATGTGCGGCTCCTCCTTCGCGTCGGCCGCCCCGCCGCACTCCACGGCTTGACCGTTTCGCCCCGATTAGGGGTGTTGCCAGCTTGGCGATGACGACGGCCGGTGCCGGCCGCGGCACGCCGACAGCGGTCCGCTCGTCGCAGCCCGCGGCACGAGTGGCACCGCGGGAGCCGTACTCTCCGCCGATGGGGGAAGGCAGTTGACGAACTGTTCTTCCGCTCTTCGGACCGGCCCGCCGCCCCGGCGGGCCGGTCCGCCGACACCCGACCCGGCCCCGGGGCTCCCGGACGATCTTTGAGAGGCGCAGATGGCGCAGACGGCGTACAAGAACACCGGGACCGCCCGCACCCTGGTCTGCACGGCGGCCCTCGCGCTCGCCCTGGGCGGCACCCTGGCGGGCTGCAAGGACCCGACGGTCGGCGCGGGCACCAGCAGCGCCAACCCGCCCGGCGCGGGCGCCCCGAGCGGCCACGGCGGCGGCAAGGGCAGCGCACTGGCAGCGGTCGGCGGGCTGACGGTCAAGGGCCGGGCGCCCAAGACCGGTTATTCGCGGGACCGGTTCGGCCCGGCATGGGCCGACACCGACCACAACCACTGCGACACACGCGACGACATACTCAAACGCGATCTGCGCCAGACGTCGTTCCGCGACGGGGCCAAGAAGTGCATCGTGACCGGGGGCACCCTGGCCGACCCCTACACCGGCAAGCGGATCACCTACACCCGTGGTGCGAGCAAGGTCGACATCGACCACGCCGTCGCCCTGTCCGACGCCTGGCAGAAAGGCGCCGCGCAGTGGACGGACGACAAGCGGCGGGATTTCGCCAACGACCCGCTCAACCTGCTGGCGGTCGACTCGTCCACCAACCGCCGCAAGAGCGACGGCGACACCGCGACCTGGCTGCCGCCGAACACCGCATACCGCTGCGCCTATGTGGCCCGGCAGGTGGCGGTGAAGAAGAAGTACGGCGTATGGGTGACCTCCGCGGAGCGCGACGCCATGCGCAAGGTCCTCAACGGCTGCCCCGACGAGCCGCTGCCGACCGGCTGATCCGCTGCCCCGGCGCCTCCCCGGCCCGGCCGCCGGCGGCTCCGGCGGGGCTTCCCGCGGCAGCTGTGGGGATCCTGTTGGGCGTAGTGCTGGATATCGGCGGCCAAGGATCAATATCCTCGTGCTCGATCATCACATCAGCATCGCGAGGCTTGTTCCCTGCCGGGAGGCACCCATGGTCCGCCGCCGCACCGCCGTCTCGATCGCCGCAGCCGCGCTGCTGCTGGCATCGCCCGCCCTCACCGCGTGCGGGTCGGGGCCGGCGCAGCCAGGTGCCGCGGCGGTGGTCGGCGACCAGCGGATCACCGTGTCCACGCTGGAGAGCAAGGTCAACCAGGTGCGGGCGGCGCAGGCCGCCTCCCCGCAGGCGGACCAGCTGATCTCGGCGGGCGGCAAGCTGTCCTCCCAGACGCTGAGCATGCTGGTGCAGAACACCGTCATCGAGCGGGCCGCCTCCGACGCCGGGGTGACGGTCAGCGACGACGAGGTGCAGCAGCAGCACGCGGCCGCGCTGCAGCAGTTCGGCGGGAACGAGCAGGCGCTGGACGCGGCGCTCCTCCAGCAGTACGACATCGTGCCGTCCGGCGCCGACAGCTTCTTCCGTACGAACGCGCTGGTCGGCAAGCTGATCGTGAGCCTGGGCTTCCAGCCGGGCAGTGACGGCGGGCAGACGGCGGTCGTCGACGCCATCGCCAAGACCGCGGACCACCTGGGTGTGAAGATCAACCCGCGCTACGGCGCCTGGGACTCGAAGAAGGCCATCATCGGCGACGCCACCGACCCGTGGGTGGTCACCAGGACGCCGAGCGAGGCGGCGCCGGCGGCGTGACGCCGTTGTCCGACCGTCGCGGTACGTTCGAGGTGTGAACGACGTCGACGACACCGCGGGCGGCCCCGGCCGGCTGATCCTGCTCACCACCAGCCACCGGGTCGCGCCCGGCCAGCTGTCCTGGCCCGCGTGGCAGACGCTGCGCGACGCCGACCGGGTGCTGTGCGCGGACCCCGACCACCCTCAGCTGCCGTTCCTGCGTGAGGCGGGCGTGGGCGTGGAGGTGGCGGCGCCCACCGGCCGGGAGCTGGCCGAGGCGACAGCGGGCGGCCGTACGGTCGTCTACCTGCCCGCGGGCGGCGGCGAGGGCGACCGGGCCGTCACCGACGAGCTGGCCAGGCTCGGCGGCTCAGGGCGGGTCGCGATGCCCGACCTGGAGCTGCTGCCCGGGTCGTACGACCTGCCGGGCGCGCGGCTGCTCGACCTGGTGCAGGTGATGGACCGGATCAGGGCCGAGTGCCCGTGGAGCAGCCTGCGCACCCACCAGGACCTGGCCACATACGGCATCGAGGAGATGTACGAGCTGGTCGAGGCGATCGAGGAGGGAGACCGGGAGGCGGTGCGCGAGGAGTTGGGCGACGTCCTGCTCCAGGTGGCCTTCCACGCGGCGATCGCCGAGGGCGACCCGGACGAGCCGTTCGGGATCGACGACGTGGCCGCGGGCCTGGTCGCCAAGCTGGTCCACCGGCACCCGCACATCTTCGGCGACGAGGTGGCCGAGACTCCCGAGCAGGTGCAGGCCAACTGGATACGGCTCAAGGGCGTCGAGAAGGCCCGCGACTCGGTCACCGACGGCGTCCCGCCGGCCTCCCCGGCGCTGGCGCTGGCCGCCAAGCTCGCCGGCCGCGCGAGAGGGGCGGGCCTGCCGCTGCCGGTCGCCCCGCGGGCCCCGCTCTACGACGACGAGGCCGCCCTCGGCGACCACCTGCTGGCCGAGGCCGCCGCGGCCCAGGCGGCCGGCATCGACCCGGAAGCGGCGCTGCGGCACGCGGCACGCCGCTATCGCGCGGCCTTGCGCGAGGCGGAGGCGGGCGCCGGGACCGGTGGCGGCGGCGGGAGAGCGGCGGCCGGGGAGGACGAGCCGGAGCGGTAGGCCGGTTCACGTACGGTCGGGGGATGACCGACCCCGCCGCCATGCCCGAGCTGTTCACCTGGGAATTCGCCACCGACCCCTACCCGGCGTACGCCTGGCTGCGCGAGCACTCCCCGGTGCACCGTACGACGCTGCCGAGCGGAGTCGAGGCCTGGCTGGTCACGCGGTACGCGGACGCCCGTGAGGCGCTGGCGGACCCGCGGCTGAGCAAGAACCCGGTGCATCACGCGGAGTCGCCGGGAGCGCGCGGCAAGACCGGTATCCCGGGCGAGCGAAGCGCGGACCTGATGACGCATCTGCTCAACATCGACCCGCCGGACCACACCAGGCTGCGCCGCCTGGTGTCGAAGGCCTTCACCCCCCGCCGGGTGGCCGGCTTCGGGGTGCGGGTGCAGCAGCTGACGGACCGTTTCGTCGACGGCTTCGCGGCCCGCGGCGAGGCGGACCTGATCCACGAGTTCGCCTTTCCGCTGCCCATCTACGCGATCTGCGACCTGCTGGGGGTGCCGGCCGAGGACCAGGACGACTTCAGGGACTGGGCCGGGATGATGATCCGGCACGGCGGCGGCCCGCGCGGCGGCGTGGCGCGCTCGGTCAAGCGGATGCGCGCGTATCTGGTCGAGCTGATCCACCGTAAGCGCGCCGAGTTGGCCGCGGGCGGCGGCGCGGACGGCGAGGCGCCCGACGACCTGATCTCCGGCCTGATCAGGGCGAGCGACCACGGCGAGCACCTGACGGAGAACGAGGCCGCGGCGATGGCCTTCATCCTGCTCTTCGCCGGCTTCGAGACGACGGTCAACCTGATCGGCAACGGGATGCACACCCTGTTGACGCACCCGGGCCCGCGCGCCGACTTGCAGGCGTCCCTCGCCGGCGGCGAGACGGCCCTGCTGGAGACGGCCGTCGAGGAACTGCTGCGCCATGACGGCCCGGTGGAATTGGCGACCTGGCGCTACGCGACCACCGCGGTGACCGTGGGCGGTCAGCCGGTCGCGGCCGGGGACCCGGTCCTTGTGGTCCTGGCCGCGGCCGACCGCGATCCCGTGCGTTTCTCCGCGCCGGACTCCGTGAACCTCGCGCGGGCGGACAATCCGCATCTGGGCTACGGACACGGCATCCACTACTGCCTCGGTGCGCCGCTGGCCCGTCTGGAGGCGAGGACCGCGCTGGCGACGCTGCTCACCCGGCTGCCGGACCTGCGGCTCGCCGCCGATCCCGGCGATCTGCGGTGGCGCGGCGGCCTGATCATGCGGGGGCTGCGGACACTGCCGGTGGCCTTCACGCCCGAAGTGGCGCAAGCGAACTGACCGTGCGTCACCAACGTGACCCCGACGTGATGCGCGCTACATCGACTTGTGATCCACTGGCCAACACCGCTACGTTCTGCGGTCAACGCGGGGCACGTACGGCCCGCGGGACGCGCCGGACCCCACGGTGCGCGGCAGATGCCGGTGACGGCGGCCGCGCCGGGCGCGTAAGGCTGTGAAGAAAGGCGACCGCATGCTCTCGTCAGGGAACGGCAGGCACCGACGCCCCCGCCAGGCCCCCGCGGCCATGGTGACGGTCGCGGCGACCGGCGCCGGACTCGCGCTGCCCCTGCTGGGGGCGGGCGCGGGTGCCGCGCACGCCGCGGACGCCGGCACCTGGGACAGGGTCGCGATGTGCGAGACCGGCGGCATGTGGAGCGCCGACACGCACAACGGCTTCTACGGCGGCCTCGCCATCACCCAGGACACCTGGAGCCAGTACGGCGGCACGGCCTACGCCCCACGGCCCGACATGGCCACCAGGGCGCAGCAGATAACCGTGGCCGAGAACATCCTGGCCGACCTCGGCCCCGACGCCTGGCCCGGCTGCGACAAGGGCACGGGGCTGCTCTGGGACACCCGGAAGCCGGACGTCGACCCGGGCGCCACCGTGCCCACCACCGTCACGCCGGCGCCGACTGCCTCGACGGCTCCGGCGACGCCGACCACCCCGAGCGCGCCCACGGACGCCGGTGCGCCCACGGCCTCCCCGACGACTCCGGTGACGCCCGCCACTCCCGCCGTCCCCAGCTCGCCGACCACCGTGCCGTCGACCGTCGCCACGCCGACCGACCCCGGCACGGGCACGATGACGCCGCCCCCCGCCACCGCCGGCACGCCCACTCGGAGCGCCCCTCCCGCCGCCTCGACGGCCCCCGCGGCCCCCGGCACCCCCACGGAGGGCAGCGGCCGCCACGCGCGCCCCTACAGCCCCTCCGACGAGGAGCTGGCTGCGGCCGACCGGGCGACCCGTACCGAAACCACCGCGGTCACCGCGAACACCCTGGATGCCAACAGGCCTGGCAACAGCGGCAATACGGACACGAAGGCCGATACGGATCCGAGCACGTACAAGGTCGACGCGGGCGACTCCCTGTCCGGGATCGCGGCCGATCATGATGTCGCGGGTGGCTGGACCCGGCTCTACGACGCCAATCAGCACGTGATCGGCGACAATCCAAACCTCATCAAACCCGGACAGATTCTCGATCTGGGTTGAGCCCCGGCCGCCGGAGAGTCGAACGACCGTGTCGCGCAAGCCTGTCGACAAAACGGACGTACGGTATTTACGTGCCGCGCGGCGGTGTGACAAGGCTCTCGCCGGGGCTGTGACCGGCTGCTCGCTCCCTGCTGAAATCCGGCCGTCCGACCTGCGGGTTCTTCCACTCCCCGAATCCCGGACGGCAGTTGGCGCCCGAAACGCGAGTGTTTGTTCAACGGGGGTCGCTGTGCTTAACGTCTAACCGCTCGCCACAGCGGGCCCCGCCGGAGCGGAACGCCGAGTCCTGCCGCCGCGCCCGACGGGAACAGTCGACGCGAAAGCGCCGCAGGCAGGAGCGGGGGACCCACGGTCTTCCGCCGGATCAGAGGCATTGCGCCGCGCAGCGAACAGCACACCGCTGCCAGGTGTACGCCACCGGTCCGGCTCGGGGTGAAGCCGGGCATCCGCGTCCCCTTTCGCGGTGCCGGCCGGGCAACTCACGTCCGAACCCGACAGCTGACCTCGTAGGCGTCGGTGAGGGACACACACATGGGTAAGCACCGTCGCGCCTCAAAGATGGTCCGATTCGCCACATTCGCCGGTGTTGCCGGTACCGCCATCGCCATACCGCTGATCGGCGCCACGTCCTCCTCGGCCGCTTCCGTGGCCACCTGGGACGCCGTCGCCCAGTGCGAGTCCGGTGGCAACTGGTCGATCAACACCGGCAACGGCTACTACGGCGGCCTGCAGTTCTCGCAGTCCAGCTGGGAAGCGGCCGGCGGCCTGCAGTACGCCTCCCGCGCCGACCTGGCCACCAAGGACCAGCAGATCGCGGTCGCCGAGAAGCTGCTCGCCATCCAGGGCCCCGGCGCCTGGTCCTGCGCCTCGGCCGGCGGCCTGACCGCGGGCGGCCCGTCGCCCGACATCAACCCCGGCGGCTCCTCCTCGGCGAGCACCTCCACGCCCGCCAAGACCACCACCCCGGCGAAGAGCACCCCGGCCAAGCCCGCCGCCAAGCCCGCCAAGCACACCGCCTCTGACTGGCAGCGGCACACGGGCCGCAAGGGCGACTACACCGTCGTCTCCGGCGACACCCTGTCCGCCATCGCCAAGAGCCACCACGTGTCCGGCGGCTGGCACAAGCTCTTCCAGCTCAACAAGGACAGCGTCAAGGACGCCAACCTGATCTACCCGGGCCAGCACCTGCACCTCGGCTGACCGCCCGGCGGAACCTCACCGAACCGGCCGGCTACGCGGCTTGCCCCCGGGCGCCGCGTGCCCGGCCGGTTTTCCGTCTCAGGGGCCGGGCCGGGAACCGGCGCGGGGGTGTGAGGCGGTTAGGCTCGTCCCGGAAAAGACGAGAAGACATCATCTGAAGGAGACAACGTGCCGTCCATCGACGTCGTCGTAGCCCGGGAAATCCTCGACTCGCGAGGCAACCCCACCGTCGAGGTCGAGGTCGGCCTCGATGACGGCAGCACGGGCCGCGCTGCAGTGCCGTCCGGCGCTTCCACCGGCGCTTTCGAGGCCCTCGAACTCCGCGACGGCGACAAGAACCGCTACCAGGGCAAGGGAGTCGAGAAGGCCGTCCTCGCGGTCATCGAGCAGATCGGCCCCGAGCTGGTCGGCTACGACGCCACTGAGCAGCGGCTGATCGACCAGGCGATGTTCGACCTGGACGCCACCCCTGACAAGTCCTCGCTCGGCGCCAACGCCATCCTCGGCGTGTCGCTGGCGGTCGCGCACGCCGCCTCCGAGGCCTCCGACCTCCCGCTGTTCCGCTACCTCGGCGGACCGAACGCCCATGTGCTGCCGGTCCCCATGATGAACATCCTCAACGGCGGGTCGCACGCGGACTCCAACGTCGACATCCAGGAGTTCATGATCGCGCCGATCGGCGCGGAGTCCTTCTCCGAGGCGCTGCGCTGGGGCGCCGAGGTCTACCACACCCTCAAGGGCGTGCTCAAGACCCGCGGCCTGTCCACGGGTCTGGGCGACGAGGGCGGTTTCGCGCCGAATCTCGGCTCCAACCGCGACGCGCTCGACCTGATCATCGAAGCGATCAAGCAGGCCGGCTACACCCCCGGCCAGGACATCGCGCTCGCCCTGGACGTGGCCGCCTCCGAGTTCTACAAGGACGGCAAGTACCAGTTCGAGGGCGGCGAGAAGTCGGCCGCCGAGATGACCGAGTACTACGAGGAGCTGGTCGCCGCCTACCCGCTGGTCTCCATCGAGGACCCGCTGTTCGAGGACGACTGGGCCGGCTGGAAGGTGCTGACCGACAAGCTCGGCGCCAAGGTGCAGATCGTCGGCGACGACCTGTTCGTCACCAACCCGGAGCGCCTGCAGAAGGGCATCGACAATGCCACGGCCAACGCGCTGCTGGTGAAGGTCAACCAGATCGGCTCGCTGACCGAGACCCTGGACGCGGTCGAGCTGGCCCAGCGCAGCGGCTACAAGTGCATGATGTCGCACCGCTCCGGCGAGACCGAGGACGTCACCATCGCCGACCTGGCCGTCGCCACCAACTGCGGCCAGATCAAGACCGGCGCCCCGGCCCGCTCCGAGCGCGTCGCCAAGTACAACCAGCTGCTGCGCATCGAGGAGATTCTCGACGACGCGGCGGTCTACGCCGGCCGCAGCGCCTTCCCGCGCTTCAAGGGCTGACACCGCGGGCGAACGCCCTCAGCGTCCGTACGTCCCCGCACCCGGTTCCGCACCGTGGGCGGGGACGTACCGGCGTACGGGAGGGCGGGGCAGTATGTTCGGTTCCGCGGGGCGTACGTGCGTCCCGCAGGACGCACGAGGGGAGCGACGGCGTGGGGTCCGAACGGTTCTCCACCGCGGCCCGGCTCAAGGCCATCGGGCAGGAGGCGCACGCGCGGGTCTACCGTGCCGCCGCGGCCCGGCGCCCGGCCCGCCGCAACAGGCTCACCGGACGGGCGGCGCTGCTCGCCCTGGTGCTGTGCGCCCTGGTGGTCGCCCTCGCCTATCCGATGCGGCAGTACATCGCGCAGCGCTCCGACATCGCCGACCAGCGCCGCGAGGCGCAGCAGGCGAAGCAGAAGGTCGAGGAACTGCGCGAGCAGAAGGCCCGCTGGCAGGACCCGGAGTACGTCCGCACCCAGGCCCGCAAGCAGCTGCATTATGTGATGCCGGGTGAGAACGGCTACTCCGTGGCGAATCCCGCGCCCACCGCCGGCACCTCGGGCACCCGGCACAAGAGCGCCGGCAGCCCGGGTGACAGCGGCGGCCAGGCAGACGCGGCCGCCCACCGCCCCTGGTACGCGAACCTGTGGGACGGCGTGGACCATGCCGACGCGGCGGCACCGCCACGGCACTGACGCCTCCCGCGGACCCCGGCGGCCGCGCAGCCCGCGCACCGACCCCCACAGACGGCCAAGAGACACAGAACGGCACATGAACTCCTCCCAGCACAGTCCCGTCCCCGCCACCCCCGCGGAGGCCGCCGCCGTCAGGGCGCAGCTCGGCCGTCCGCCGCGGGGCCTGCGCGCGGTCGCGCACCGCTGTCCGTGCGGCAACCCCGACGTGGTCGAGACCCAGCCCCGGCTGGAGGACGGCACGCCCTTCCCGACGCTGTACTACCTGACGTGTCCGCGGGCCGCCTCCGCGATCGGCACGCTGGAGGCGGACGGGGTGATGAAGGCCATGACCGCGCGCCTGGCCGAGGACCCGGAGCTGGCCGCGGCCTACCGCGCCGCCCACGAGGACTACATCGCCCGCCGCGACGCCATCGAGGTGCTCGACGGCTTCCCCAGCGCGGGCGGCATGCCCGACCGGGTGAAGTGCCTGCACGTGCTGGTCGGCCACTCCCTGGCCGCCGGTCCCGGTGTCAACCCGCTGGGCGACGAGGCGCTGGCGATGCTGCCCGACTGGTGGGCGAAGGGGCCGTGCGTCCCGTTGCAGCAGGAGGCGGCGGGCTCCGACGCGGCCGACTCCGCCGATCCCGCCGGTGCGACCGGCCCGAGCGAGGAGACCTCATGACGACCCGCGTCGCCGCCGTCGACTGCGGCACCAACTCCATCCGGCTGCTGGTCGCGGACGTGGACCCGGCGACCGGTGAACTGAAGGACCTGGACCGGCGGATGCGGATCGTCCGGCTCGGCCAGGGCGTGGACCGCACCGGCCGGCTGGCGCCGGAGGCGCTGGAGCGCACCTTCGCCGCCTGCCGCGAATACGCCGAGGTGATCAGGCAGTACGGCGTCCCGGCGTCCCGCACCCGCTTCGTGGCCACGTCCGCGTCGCGCGACGCGGAGAATCGCGACGACTTCGTCCGGGGCGTGGTGGACCTGCTGGGCGTCGAGCCGGCGGTCATCACCGGCGACCAGGAGGCGGCGCTGTCCTTCAGCGGCGCCACCCGTGAACTCACCGGGGAACACGGCCTGCTGACGCCGTATCTGGTGGTCGACATCGGCGGGGGTTCGACCGAGTTCGTGCTCGGCTCCGACACGGTGACGGCGGCGCGGTCGGTCGACGTCGGCTGCGTCAGGATGACGGAGCGTCACATCGTGCGCGAAGACGGGCCGGTGGACCCGCCGACGCCCGAGATCGTCGCCGCGATGACCGCCGACATCGACGCGGCCCTTGCCGAGGCGTCCCGAACCGTGGCGATGGACCGCGCCCGTACGCTCGTCGGCCTGGCCGGCTCGGTCACCACGGTCGCGGCCGTCGCGCTGGAGCTGACCGCGTACGACCCGCTGGCGATCCACCACGCCAGGATCAGCCTCGCCCAGGTCAGAGCCGTCACCGAGCGGCTGCTCGCGGCCACCCGTGAGGAGCGCGCGGCCATCCCGGTCATGCACGAGGGCCGGGTCGACGTGATCGGCGCGGGCGCTCTGGTGCTGCTGCGGATCATGGAGTTCACGGGCGCGGAGGAGGTCGTCGTGAGCGAGCACGACATCCTCGACGGCATCGCTTTCGCCGCGGCGGACGGGTCCGCGGAAAAAGCTTTGTGAAACTCTTCACATGAAGTTCCCGATCTGCGGCCCAATTTTCCAAGGTGTGAGCCCGTGGGACCCCCACAATCCTTGGCCGCAGTGTGTTTCTCTGGTGTGACGAGGACCCCGTCGACCGCTGGACGCCGCACGATCCGCGCTGATCAGCGCCAGGTGCAAGGTTGTCGGGCGCATGGTGAGGGGTGCGGGTCACGTTGTGCCTGGTCGAGAAACCGCGCAGGGTAGCACAGGGTGTCCAGACCCTTGTGAAGGGGCTCACGAGGTACCCCCCTGCGGGTGCTGGATACTCGACGCATGAGCACCACGGAGCGTCCACGGATCCTCGTAGTAGGCGGCGGTTACGTCGGCCTGTACGCGGCGCGTCGCATCATGAAGAAGATGCGGTACGGCGAGGCGACCGTCACGGTCGTCGACCCGCGCTCGTACATGACGTACCAGCCCTTCCTTCCCGAGACGGCAGCAGGCAGCATCTCCCCGCGTCACGTCGTCGTCCCGCTGCGGCGCGTGCTGCCCGGGGCCGAAGTGCTGACCGGGCGGGTCGTCGACATCGACCAGGACCGCAAGGTCGCCACGGTCGAGCCGCTGGTCGGCGAGTCCTACCAGCTTCCCTTCGACTACCTGGTGATGGCGCTCGGCGCGGTCTCCCGGACCTTCCCGATCCCCGGCCTCGCCGAGAACGGCATCGGCATGAAGGGTGTCGAGGAGGCGATCGGCCTGCGCAACCACGTGCTCGAGCAGCTGGACAAGGCCGACTCCACGACCGACGAGGACATCCGCCGCAGGGCGCTGACCTTCGTCTTCGTCGGCGGCGGCTTCGCGGGCGCCGAGACCATCGGCGAGGTCGAGGACATGGCGCGCGACGCGGCCAAGTACTACCCGAACGTGAAGCGCGAGGACATGCGCTTCATCCTGGTCGACGCGGCCGACAAGATCCTTCCCGAGGTCGGGCCGCAGCTGGGCAAGTGGGGCCTGGAGCACCTCCAGGAGCGCGGTATCGAGGTCTACCTCAACACCTCGATGAAGTCCTGCGTGGACAAGCACGTGGTGCTCGCCAACGGCCTTGAGGTCGACGCCTCCACCATCGTGTGGACGGCGGGCGTGAAGCCGAACCCGGCGCTGGCGAAGTTCGGCCTGCCGCTCGGCCCGCGCGGCCACGTGGACACCGCCCCGACGCTCCAGGTGCGCGGCACCGACTACATCTGGGCCGCCGGCGACAACGCCCAGATCCCCGACCTCGCCGCGGGCGAGGGCGCCTGGTGCCCGCCGAACGCCCAGCACGCGCTGCGCCAGGCCAAGGTGCTCGGCGACAACGTGATCTCCGGGCTGCGCGGCTTCCCGCAGCAGCAGTACAAGCACGCCAACAAGGGCGCGGTCGCCGGGCTCGGACTGCACAAGGGCGTGGCGATGATCGTGGTCGGCAAGGCCAGGATCAAGGTCAAGGGCCGGCTGGCCTGGTACATGCACCGCGGCTACCACGGCCTGGCGGTGCCGACCTGGAACCGCAAGATCCGGGTCTTCGCCGACTGGACCCTGGGGATGTTCCTCAAGCGCGAGGTCGTCTCGCTCGGCGCCATCGAGAACCCCCGCGAGGAGTTCTACGAGGCCGCCCGCCCGGCCCCGGCTCCCGCGGTGGTCCAGCAGCCGAAGGCCGTCGAGACCGAGAAGGCCGGCGCGGCCTGACGCGCCACGCGGCGCAGGCCGCACCGTGCACGACGCCGTAAGGGCGCCCGCCATCCGTGGTGCGGGCGCCCTTACGGCGTCCCCGCACCCGGCGGCAACCGCCGTCCGGGCGAAGTGCGTGTATCCGCTATGTAGATTTACGGGTCAACGGCGGTTTTCAGTCGTAGGCTCAGAAGCATGGCTGACGCGGCTCATCGCATCTTCGAACTCGCCGAACACGCCCTCTCCAGACCGTTCCCGCTGCGCGTGCGGGCCTGGGACGGCAGTGAGGCCGGGCCGCCCGGCGCACCCGTCCTGGTCCTGCGCCGGCGCCGCGCCCTGCGCCGGCTGCTGTGGCGGCCCGGCGAGCTGGGCCTGGTCCGCGGCTGGGTGTCCGGCGACCTCACGGTGTCCGGCGACCTCTACGAGGCCCTCGACCAGCTGTCCGGGCTGCTGTGGGAGCGCGCCGAGCCCGACCCGGCGGCCGGCGGCACCCTGCGGACCGCCCGGCGCCTCGCGGACCTGGCGCGCGACCCCGGCAGCTACCGCCTGGTCCGCGAGGCGCTGGTGCTGGCCGGCCCGGGACTGCCGCCCGCGCCGCCGCCCGAGGAGGTCCGCCGACGCTCCGGCATCGCCCACACCAAGCGCCGCGACAAGGCGGCCATCGCCCACCACTACGACGTCGGCAACGACTTCTACGCGCTGCTGCTCGGCCCGAGCATGGTCTATTCGTGCGCTGTGTGGCCGGAAAAGGACACCACCCTTGAGGCCGCGCAATATGCCAAGCTCGACCTGGTCTGCCGCAAGCTGAGCCTGCGCGAGGGGCAGCGGCTGCTGGACGTCGGCTGCGGCTGGGGCTCGATGGTGCTGCACGCGGCCGAGCACTACGGCGTCCACGCCACCGGCATCACCCTGTCGGTGGAGCAGGCGGCCTACGCCCGCAAACGCGTCGCGGAGGCCGGGCTGACCGGCCGGATCGACATCCGGGTGCAGGACTACCGCGACGTCGCCGACGGCCCATACGACGCGATCTCGTCCATCGGCATGGCCGAGCACGTCGGCAGCGAGCAGTACCTGGAGTACGCGCGCACGCTGTACGGCCTGCTGCGGCCCGGTGGACGCCTGCTCAACCACCAGATCGCCCGGCGGCCCATGCGCGACGAGGAGGCGTACCGCATCGACGACTTCATCGACCGCTACGTCTTCCCCGACGGCGAACTCGCGCCGGTCGGCTCGACCGTCGCCCGGCTGGAGGAGGCGGGCTTCGAGGTGCGGGACGTGGAGGCGCTGCGCGAGCACTACGCGCGCACCCTGCGCGCGTGGGTGGCCAACCTGGAGGCGCACTGGGCCGCGGCCGCGCGCGCGACCACCGTCGGCAGGGCCAGGGTCTGGCGGCTGTACATGGCGGCGTCCGCGCTGTCCTTCGAGCGCAACCGGATCGGCGTCAACCAGGTGCTCGCGGTCCGCACGGACGCGGACGGCACGTCGGGCATGCCCCCTACCCGCGGCGGCTGGCTGTCCTAGTGCCGGACAGGCCCGGGAGCCGGCGCGTGGCCTGGACGCGCCACCGTGAGGGCTGTGTTGGCGCGTTTGTGGTAGTTGGGGGAGCGATTTCACGTCACTTGCGTGGGGCAACTGTGGACGCGGTGTTGACGGCCTGGACAGCCTGACTTGTCCTGTAGGACGACTGATGCGCTGTCAGTAACCCCTAAAATAAGACAACATGACAACTGAGGCGCCCTGTTCGGATCCGCCGTCCCCGATACGCTTTTCCCTGCGCCCCGCCGGCCCGGATGGTGGAACGCAGACACGGCGAGCTTAAACCTCGCTGCCCCGTCGTGGGCGTGCCGGTTCAAGTCCGGCTCCGGGCACCTCACCCCAGGGTGTTGGTCCGTGAGAAGGGCGGGAAGGGCGCGAAACGCCCCCGAACGCCGGGTGACGCGGGCACACCGTGGCAGTACCGGCTTTCCCGCACCATATGCACCGCGCGTACCGCACGGCGTCCTGTGGCGCCCGTGCTCCGGCATGCCACGGTCGGCCGTTCACGGCCGGCCGCACGGCCCCGCGGGCGGGTTGCCGAAGGCCTGTAGTGGGCACCGGGGGGAGCTTCCCCTTACATCCGCGTCATATGCCGAACGATCACGTGTAACGCCGCGCTGCGAAAGTCCCCTGCGCCAGTAGTGAAAGGGGACATGACAGATGACCCAGTTCAATCGACGTGCCTTCCTGCGTGCCGTCGGCGCGACAGGCGGGGCGGGCGCGATGCTCGCCACCATGGGGGCGCTCGGCCTCACCCCCACCGCCGAGGCGGCGGCGTCCCGCGAGGCGGCCTTCCGCGCCCCGCGCCGGGGCGACTTCCACCTCACCGGGAGGGCCGCCGCCAAGGTGGTCGTCCTCGGCGGCGGCATAGCGGGCCTGACCACCGCCTACGAACTCGGCAAGGCGGGCTATGACTGCACGATCCTGGAGGCGCGCGACCGGCCGGGCGGCCGCAACTTCACCGTCAGGGGCGGCGACAGCACCACCGACCTGTACGGCAACCACCAGACCGCGCGCTTCTCCGACGGCCAGTACATGAACGCCGGCCCCGCGCGCATCGCCCAGTGGATGATCACCCTCGACTACTGCCGTGAACTCGGCGTGCCCATCGAGGTCTTCACCAACGTCAACGCGGACACCTACCTCTACAACGAGTCGGCCGGCATGACCGCGCCGATGCGCTACCGCGCGGCCAAGGCCGACGTCTTCGGCTATGTGACCGAACTCCTGGCCAAGGCCTCCGACCAGGGCGCTCTCGACCAGGCGCTCACCGCGGCCGACCGGGAACGCCTGATGGAATTCCTCAAGGACTACGGAGACCTCGGCAATACGCTCGACTACACCGGCAGTTCGCGCCGCGGCTATTCCGTGTGGCCGGCCGCCGCCGGCACTCCGGGCGTGGTGAACGGCGATGTGCCCGGCGCGTCCGAGATCTTCGCCTCGGGAGTCGGTCGCTATTTCGCCTTCGAGTTCGAATTCGACCAGGCCATGCTGATGTTCCAGCCGGTCGGCGGCATGGACCGTATACCGCACGCGCTGGCCGGGGCGATCGGGAAGCACAAGGTGCGCACCGGCTGCGCCGTCACCCAGATCACCGACAAGGCGCACGGCGTCAGCGTGACCTACACCCAGGGCGGCCGGACGAGGGTCGTCGACGCCGACTACTGCGTGGCGGCCATGCCGCCGAACATCCTCGCCAAGGTCCCGCACAACCTCGGCCAGGACGTGCAGACCGCACTGACGGCCATCACGCCCTCCTCGGCAGGCAAGATCGGCCTGGAATACCGCTCCCGCTGGTGGGAGACCGACCACCGGATCTACGGCGGCATCACCGAGACCGACCTCGACGTCACCCACATCTGGCACCCGTCGTACGGCTTCCACGGCGAGCGCGGTGTGATGATCGGCTACTACAACACCGGTTCACACGCGGACTCCTACGCCGCGCTCAGCCCCAAGGACCGGGAGGCGCGCGCCGTGGCGGCGGGCGTGAAGATATACGGCGAGAAATACCGCAGCGAACTGGCCACGTCCTTCTCGCACCACTGGCGGCAGTTCCCCTACCAGGAGGCGGCCTGGCACAGCACTCCGGGCGGCCCCGACCACGTGCGGTACAAGCCGCTCAACGAGCCCACCGGGCACGTCTACTTCGCCGGTGACTGGCTCAGCTACATGGACGCCTGGCAGCACGGGGCGTTCAGCTCGGCGCGCAAGGCGGTGACCGCCCTGCACCAGCGCGTCCTGAGCTGACGGCGTCCGACGGCGCTTGACGGCGCCTGACGCCGGGCCGCCGGCAGCCGCCCCGCATCACCGGTGCGGGGCGGCACGCAGCCGTCCGGCCGACGCCACCGTGGCGGCGGCCTCGCGCTCGCTCAGGCCGGTGTGCACCGCCGCCGTCACCAGGGCGGGCGCCAGGGCGTCGCCAAGGCCGGCGTCGTAGGCGCGGCAGGCGGCCCAGAACAGCCGCCCGTTGCGCTCTCCTTCGTGTGAGTCCAGGACGAACCGCACCAGGGCCGCGGCCCGCTTCTCGGCGGGATGGCGCGGCCCTGCCGCGTGCCGGGGCTGCCGCTCGTACGGCGACGGCGGGGGAGCGGCGAGCCGCAGCAGCGCCGCAGGGGCCGCGGCCAGCGGGTGGTCGGCGGTCCCGGGGGCGAGCAGATAGCGGCCCGCGACCGTACGCGAACCCGGGCCGACCACGTAACCGCCCTCGCCGCGTATGTCGATGCCGGCGGCGAGCCTGCCGGCCGAGTTGGGCACCGGGCCCGGCGCTGTGAGCCACAGGTGGCGGCCGCCGCTGGGGGTGATCACGGTGACCGTGTCGGGCAGGGCGAAGCGGTGCGCCTCGGCCAGCGTGCGCAGCGCGCCTATGCCGTCGGCGCCGTGCTTGACGTCGAGGTCGAGGCCGATCAGGTGATGCGGCCCGCGCCCGCACGCGACCCCGTAGCCGGTGGCCCAGGGTGCCACGGCGAAGAGGGCGCGGATACGGACCGGGTCGGTGGTCGCGTCGTGGACGCCGTGCCCGGGTCTGCCGCACTCGCCGCGGCACATCGCCGCGGACCGCGGCTCGTCGCGGTGCGGGGAGCGGACAGCGGGCAGCTTCGTACGGGACAGCGGGATGACGGGCAGACCGCGGGCCGCGGTCAGCAGGGCCGCGTGCAGGGCGCGGGTGTGGTCGGGGCGTGGCATGGCCTGCTCCCTGATGTTCGAACGCATGTTCGTCTGCACTCTTCAGTGATACCGCGCCGGGGCGCCACCGTCCACCGTGAATCGCGCCAGACGTGTACGGGGCCGCGGTATGCCCGCGAGGGACCACCGGCACGGTGGGAGTGCGGATCGGCGTGCGGGGAAGATCACTACTCGGGGGCGGGCCGACTTTTTGCCAAGCCATTACCCTTGACGCAGAGCTGCAGGACGCGGCCATGGAGGAGTGAGATGAGGAGCAGCAACCCGGTCTTCTCCCGGCGGGGCTTCACCCGCGGGAATGAATACGCCGGCTTCGAGGCGCAGGGTGCCCGCGGCGCCCAGGGCGTGCCCGGCGGTATCCCGCAGGGCGGCAACCCCTATGCGCAGGCGCCGCGCAACCCCTACGACCAGCCGCTCACCGCCGAGGGCATGGAGCAGATGTACGCGGCGCCCGCCGCGGGCCCCGCCCAGACGGGCCGGATGACGATCGACGACGTCGTCACCCGTACGGGCATGACGCTGGGCACGGTCGTGGTCGGCGCGGTCCTCGGCTGGGTCGCACTGCCCGACAACACCGGCCTCGCCGTGGGCGCGGCGCTTGTCGCCTTCGTGCTTGCCATGATCCAGTCCTTCAAGCGCACGCCCGTACCCGCGCTGATCCTCGGCTATGCCGTCTTCGAGGGCGTCTTCCTCGGGGTGCTCAGCCGGGCCTACAACGAGGCATGGCAAGGCGCCCCAGTCCAGGCGGTGCTCGGCACCATGGCGATCTTCGCCGGCATGCTCCTCGCCTACAAGGCGCGGATCATCCGCGTCACCGCCCGCTACCAGCGGATCGGCCTGGCCGTCGCCATCGGCTTCGTCCTGGCGATGGTGGTCAACCTGCTCTTCGCCGCCTTCGGCAGCTCCGACGGCCTGGGGCTGCGCACCGGTCCCCTCGGCATCGTCTTCTGCCTGCTCGGCATCGCGCTGGGCGCCTTCTTCCTGTCCCTGGACTTCAAGCAGGTCGAGGACGGCATCAGGGGCGGCGCTCCGCGGCAGGAGTCCTGGCTGGCGGCCTTCGGACTGACGCTGTCGCTGGTGTGGATCTATCTGGAACTGCTGCGACTGATCGCGATCCTCCGCGACTGACCGCGGGGCGGATCGGCTGACGCTGCGACAGCCGGTCCACCGGACGGCTGAACGGGCTGCCGGGAAGCAATGCTTCCCGGCAGCCCGTTCGGCGTCGTGTGGGGGGAGGCGGGGTCAGAGCAGGTTGCGCGCGGCCCGCCGCAGGTCGTACTCGTGGACGATGGCCTTGGCGTGGCCGTAGGAGAGGTCGTGCTCCGAGCGGAGCCAGCTGACCTTCTCGTCGAAGCGGAAGAACGACGGCCCGTCGGCAAGGGCCGACAGCCACTCGTTGACCTCGCGGCCGGTGCAACTCGGGATGTGGTCGAGCAGATTCCGGTGGGTTTCCTCGGAGAAGTGCGTTTGGGACATCGGCGCCTCCGGTATGTGGTCCGGTCACCCCACCGTGCCCGAGAGGTCGGCCAATGGCAACCATCGTGGACGTGCGGATATGGGTGCGAGGCTGACTCCCGTACCCCGATAGGGTCGCGTCATGCCGGAGCGCAGCGATCAGAACGCCGACCCGCACACCGATCTGGGCGCCGCCGTGGAGCGGCTCGCGGGGCGCCTGCGGGCCCTTCCGCAGCGCAGGCTCCAGGCGGGCGCCGCGGCCATCGGGCTGGAACTGGCGCGCTGGCTGGACCGCGAGGCGCAGTCGCTGGAATTCCCCGGGCGCGAGCCCTACGCCATGCCGGACGACGGCGTTTTCGTGGTGGGCGACCAACTGGCTCTCGCCGGGCGGGAGCTGATCGCGGTGGCGAGGCTGCCCGAGCACCGCGACCTGCTGGCCGAGGCGCGCGAGCGGGTGGCACGGGCGGCCAGGGCGGTCGACTGAGCGGCGGGCGTGCGGCGTGAGGCTCCGCAGGGCAGGAGTTCCCGCGCGGCACAAGGCTCCACGGCGGGGCGGCGGCCCCGTCGGTCAGAGCGAGGCGACGACCCGGTCGGCGAGTACGTAGACGCTCTCCTCGCCGAAGGCGAAGGTCAGCGCGTAGGCGCCGGCTATCGCGGAACCGCCGCGCAGCACCGGGACGTCGCCGCGGTCCAGGGCGTCGCACAGCCGCAGCGCGGTCTCCCGGTGCCCCGGGGTCATGCACAGTGTGGTGCCGTCGGCGAAGACGTAGACGTCGAGGGTGCCCAGCGGACCCGGGCGGACGTCGGACAGCGGCACCCGGGCGTCGGCGAGGTCGGCGAGCCGCTCCGCGGTCTGGTCCTGCGAGGCGACGACCGGGGAGGGCGCGTAGTCGGGGCCCGACGGGTGCGGGATCACGCCCGGCGCGGGCAGTGTCGCCTCGGGCGCCTCCGCCGTGTCGGCTTCGAACCCGGCGTCATATGCGGCGTCGAGCCCGGCGAAGTCGGCCTGGCGGGGCAGGAAGGGCAGCACCGGCGGCACCTCGTAGTCGCCGCCGGACAGTGCGCCGTCAGCGGCGCTGCTGTAGAGGCCGCCGCGGAAGAGGGGGGTGTCGCCCGCGGTCTCGCGGGCCTCCTGCTCGGCCCAGAAGGCGCGCGCCTCGGCCAGTTCGCGCTCCCGCTCGTCCGCCAGTGCGTCGGCTACCGCGGTCCTGATGTCGCCGGCCGACGCGCGCTGCTCCGGCAGGCACAGACCGGCCAGGTCCTGGCGCAGCGCGGACAGCTCGCGGCGCATACCGCGGGCGGAGAGCAGGGCGGCGGAACCCGCCGCCACGGCGAGACCCGCGGCGACCAGCAGGACGGTGAAGTTGGCACTCACTGACGTTCTCCCGATTGACGCGACCCGAGCAATGCCCACCTGAACAGTGGACGAAACTTTCCCCTCACATCACTGTGCCGGTAAACCCCTGGCCCTCGCAGTGCGGAAAGTCATGAGTTGGGTGGGTCTGGGAGGCTGTCCAGTTTTTATATATACGGTCTGACCTGCAACAATGCACCGCCCCCGGGGGAAAATCACATCCCGGGGGCGATTTGATTGCGACTTACGTCACAACTCTGCATTACGGAGTCGGTCGACGGCGGAGTGTCACGAGAGCCGCTCGATCACCATGGCCATGCCCTGCCCGCCGCCGACGCACATGGTCTCCAGGCCGAACTGCTTGTCGTGGAATTGAAGGCTGTTGACCAGCGTCCCGGTGATGCGAGCGCCGGTCATGCCGAAGGGGTGGCCGACCGCGATGGCGCCGCCGTTGACGTTCAGCCGGTCCAGGTCGATGCCCAGGTCGCGGTAGGACGGGATGACCTGCGCCGCGAAGGCCTCGTTGATCTCGACCAGGTCGATGTCGCCGATGGACATCCCGGCCCGGCGCAGCGCCTGCTGCGAGGCCTCGACCGGGCCGTAGCCCATGATCTCGGGGGACAGCCCCGACACGCCGGTGGAGACCACCCGGGCCAGCGGGGTGACGCCCAGCTCGCGCGCCTTGGTGTCGGACATGACCACCAGCGCGGCGGCGCCGTCGTTGAGCGGGCAGCAGTTGCCCGCCGTCACGGTGCCGTCGGGCCTGAAGACCGGCTTGAGGCCCTGAACGCCCTCCAGGGTCACTCCTGCCCGGGGACCGTCGTCGGCGGCCACCACGGTGCCGTCAGGCAGCGTCACGGGGGTGATCTCGCGCTCCCAGAAGCCGTTCCCCAGCGCCTTCTCGGCCAGGTTCTGCGACCGCACGCCGAATTCGTCCTGGTCCTGCCGGGTGACGCCCTTGAGCGCCGCCAGGTTCTCCGCCGTCTGCCCCATCGCGATGTACGCGTCCGGCACCAGGCCGTCCTCGCGCGGGTCGTGCCAGCCGGCCCCGCTCTCCTCCGCCCGCGCGGCCGTGCGGGCGACGGCGTCGCCGAACAGCGGGTTCATCGTGTCGGGCAGGGAGTCGGAATTGCCCTTGGTGAACCGCGACACCATCTCGACGCCCGCCGAGATGAAGACGTCGCCCTCGCCCGCCTTGATGGCGTGCAGCGCCATCCGGGTGGTCTGCAGCGACGAGGAGCAGTAGCGGGTGACGGTGCAGCCCGGCAGGTGGTCCATGCCCATCCGCACCGCGACGATCCGGCCCAGGTTGAAGCCCTGCTCGCCGCCCGGCAGGCCGCAGCCCAGCATCAGGTCGTCGATGTCGTGCGGGTCGAGCTGCGGCACCTTGGCGAGCGCCGTGCTGATGATCGTGGCGGCCAGGTCGTCGGGTCGCAGGTCCTTGAGCGACCCCTTGAAGGCGCGACCGATGGGCGAACGGGCGGCTGAGACGATGACGGCTTCTGGCATCGCGACACTCCTCGGCGAGCTGCGGGCGGGCGGGTGCTTGGTGCGGCGGATCTGCGGCGCCGACGGTGTCCCCGCGGCCTGGCCGCCGGTACGTGGCCGCGGACTCTCTGGAAAGTTACCCGCACGTATCGCAGCGAGTCACCAGCCGGACGCTGTGATGCGGGCTACTTTCTGAGCGCTTGCTCACCCGGTGATGCTACGCCCGTACCCCGCCCCGGCGGGAGCTACGCCGAGCGGTGCGCGGCGCTCTCCTCGTCCGTCGCGTCCCCGGAGTCCTGCTCCGGGTGCTCCTCCGACAGCAGCCGCCTCCTGCGCCGCTTGATGAGCACCCAGCGCCCGCGCGGGCCCGACACCGCGTCCCGCGCCGCGGTGACCTCGGTGCCGCCCTCCGCGGCCGCCTCGGCCGCCGCCTGGGCGACCGGCAGGAAGCCCTCGCCGCGCCGCACGTCCGGCCGCTCGTCGGCCTGCGGCCACACGCCGAGCGCGGCGCACAGCGTCGGCAGGACGGCCATGGCGGCCGTCGCGTACCCCTCGGCCGAGGGGTGGAAGTTGTCAGGACCGAACAGCTCGCGCGGCCTGGCCTCGAACTCGGGGCCCAGCAGGTCGCCGAGCGAGACCGTGCGCCCGCCCACCCCCACCACGGCGATGGTCTGCGCCGCGGCCAGCTGCCGGCTCATCCGCCGGGCCAGCCAGCGCAGCGGCTGGTAGACCGGTTCGACCGAGCCCAGGTCGGGGCAGGTGCCGACGATCACCTCCACGCCGGCCGCGCGCAGCCGGCGTACCGCGTCCGACAGCAGCCGTACCGAGGTGGCGGGCGGCATGCGGTGGGTGACGTCGTTGGCGCCGATCATGATCACCGCCACGTCGGGCGGCCCCGCCGCGGGGTCGAGGACCAGCGCCACCTGGCGCGGCAGGTCGTCGGACTGGGCGCCGGGCTGCGCGACATTGACGAGCTTCACCGGCCGCTCGGCGACCGCCGCCAGCCCCGAGGCGAGCAGCGCGCCGGGGGTCTCCCTCGCCCGGTGCACGCCCTGCCCCGCCGCCGTGGAGTCGCCGAGGAAGACCAGCCGCAGCGGCGGCTCGCCGGTGCGGTGCGCGAACGCGGACCCGTACCGGCCGTCGGCTCGCGGCGGCACGTCCCCCGAGCCGCCGACCACCCGTTTGGCCAGCCGGACCTCCGCCAGCACCAGGCCGACCGCCGCCCCGCTCAGCAGGCTGATCCCGCCACCCCCGAACGCCGCCGCGGTCGCGATCCGCCGTGCCACCCTCGCCCTCGACATCGAGCCCGCTCACCTCCTGTGTACTAGCCGGTACAAGAACCTGTTGCCCAGAAGAGCACGCCCGGCAACGTCGACGCTGTCCGCGTCGTCCGCGTTTCGCCGCGGTCCGCGTGGGAGCACCTAGGCTGAACCCACCAACACGGAGAACCCGGAGACACTACGGTGCAGTTTCACGACTCGATGATCAGCCTCGTCGGCAACACCCCGCTGGTGAGGCTCAACAGTGTGACCGAGGGCATCCAGGCGACCGTCCTGGCCAAGGTCGAATACTTCAACCCCGGCGGTTCTGTGAAGGACCGCATCGCACTGCGCATGATCGAGGCCGCGGAACGCAGCGGCGAGCTGAAGCCCGGCGGCACCATCGTCGAGCCCACCTCCGGAAATACCGGTGTGGGCCTGGCCATGGTCGCCCAGCGCAAGGGCTACCACTGCATCTTCGTCTGCCCGGACAAGGTCTCCATGGACAAGATCAACGTCCTGCGGGCCTACGGTGCCGAGGTCGTCGTCTGCCCGACGGCCGTCGACCCCGAGCACCCGGACTCGTACTACAACGTGTCCGACCGCCTGGTGCACGAGACCCCGAACGCCTGGAAGCCCGACCAGTACAGCAACCCCAACAACCCGCTGTCCCACTACGAGTCCACCGGACCCGAGCTGTGGCAGCAGACAGACGGGCGGATCACCCACTTCGTGGCGGGCGTCGGCACCGGCGGCACCATCTCCGGCACCGGCCGCTACCTCAAGGACGTCAGCGAGGGCCGGGTCCAGGTCGTCGGCGCCGACCCGGAGGGCTCGGTCTACAGCGGCGGCTCCGGGCGGCCGTATCTGGTCGAGGGCGTCGGCGAGGACTTCTGGCCGACCGCCTACGACCGGGACATCGCCGACGAGATCGTGGCCGTCTCCGACAAGGACTCCTTCCAGATGACCCGGCGGCTGGCCCGCGAGGAGGGCCTGCTGGTGGGCGGCTCCTGCGGGATGGCGGTCGTGGCCGCGCTCAGGGTCGCCGAGCGGCTCGGCCCCGACGACGTGGTCGTCGTCCTGCTGCCCGACAGCGGCCGCGGCTACCTGTCGAAGATCTTCAGCGACGTGTGGATGAGCTCGCACGGCTTCCTCGACGAGGGTGAGGGCGAGGCGCGGGTCTCCGACGTCCTCGCGCACAAGGACGGCGGGATGCCGCAACTGGTCCACATGCACCCGGACGAGACGGTCGGACAGGCGATCGAGGTGCTGCGCGAATACGGCGTGTCGCAGATGCCGGTGGTCAAGCCGGGCGCCGGCCACCCCGACGTGATGGCCGCCGAGGTGATCGGCTCGATCGTGGAGCGAGAACTGCTGCACGCGCTGTTCACCAAGCGCGCCACCCTGGAGGACCCGCTCGAGAAGCACCTCTGCCCGCCGCTGCCGCAGGTCGGCTCCGGCGAGCCGGTCGCCGGCCTGATGACCGTGCTGGAGGGCGCCGACGCGGCGATCGTGCTGGTCGAGGGCAAGCCGACCGGTGTCGTCAGCCGCCAGGACCTGCTGGCCTTCCTGGCCGGGCACGGCGCGGCCTGACCGGCGGTTCCGGTGCCCCGCACCTCCCGCGGCCTGCGCGGGAGCGGCGGGGATTCGCGGAACTGGTACACCCGCGACACGTACGCGCAGCACGGGCTTAACAAGCGTCCGGCAGATTGGGCGATGTCGAAAGGGCAGGCGATTCACCGGCCCGAACGACACGCGAACGGCGCCAAGGACCTCCGGAGCGGCTCCCGGATTCCATGGTGACCCGGACGCGCCGGCCTGGTCCTGACCCGGCCCGCGTCCCTCGCGGGGACCGCCGTCGTCCCGCCCTCCGGACTCGCTCCGGGGGTGCGGCGGTCCCCGCGACCAATCCCTTCCCGCCCGTCAGTCCTCGTCCTGGCGGGACTTCGACCAGGCGCTGCTCAGCCCCTGCGCGAGATTCACCCCCACGATGCCCGCCCAGCTGATGAACAGCCCGGCTGTGCCGGCGTTCACCGCGCCGATGGCCGACAGCGGGATCGCCAGGATCATGCTGAAGCCGGCGAATCCGTAGCGGGCGAAACGCGCGCCGGCCTGCGGCGGCCCGATGGGGCGGCGGTCGGCGCGGGCGAAGGATGTCTGCTGCTGCGCGAGTTCGCGGCGCACCCGCTGCTCGACACGGCTGTCGAGCCGCTCTGTCACCTTCTCCATGAACGAGTCGATGAGTTCAGACTCGTACTCCGCTCCGAGATCCTTGCGGGCCTGCAAGGTGGCGGAGAGTTCTCTGCTGAGTTCCGGGTCGCGGGCGTCCATACGCCCACCGTAGAGAGCGGGGACCGTGGGCGACACTGGGGTTAGCCCCCGACTTGCCCGGGGGCCAGCCGTCCCGTAGGAGGACCACGCCATGGCCGACGTACCGCTGCTGACCGCCCTTCACGGGGGAACGGACCGGGCGGACGCGCTGACCGTCGACGGGCGGAGCTGCGGTTATGAGGACCTGCTGGGCGCGGCAGGAGCGGTCGCCCGCCGGGTGGCGGGGGCCGAGGCGTTCGCGGTCAGGGCCACGGCGTCCCTGGAGACGGTGGCCGCGGTGGTCGGCGGGCTGCTCGCCGGGGTGCCCGTGGTGCCGCTGGCGCCCGACGCGGGTCCCGCGGAGAGCGAGCACATCCTGCGGGATTCCGGCGCCGAGGTCGTGGCGGTGGACTTCGCCGAACGCGCGGACTTCCGGGCGCCCGCGCGGGCGGCGGATACGGACCCGGCTCGGGGGCGTACTGACGAGGCGTCGTACAAGGGCGCGGCCTTGGTGCTCTACACCTCGGGCACCACCGGGCCGCCGAAGGGCGTCCTGGTGTCGCGGGCGGCCATCGCCGCCGATCTCGACGCCCTTGCGCAGGCGTGGCAATGGACCGCGGACGACACCCTGGTCCACGGCTTGCCTCTCTTCCATGTGCACGGCCTGGTGCTCGGGGTGCTGGGCGCGCTGCGTACCGGCAGCCGGCTGGTGCACACCGGCAGGCCCACCCCGCGGGCTTACGCGGCGGCGGGCGGCAGCCTCTACTTCGGGGTGCCCACCGTCTGGCACCGGGTGGTGCGCGACGAGGCCGCGGCAAGGGCGCTGGCCGCCGCCAGGCTGCTGGTGTCGGGCAGCGCGCCGCTGCCCGCGCCGGTCTTCCGCGACCTGCGGGCGCTGACCGGGCATGAGCCGGTGGAGCGATACGGCATGACGGAGACGCTGATCACGGTGAGCGCGCGGGCCGACGGCGAGCGCAGGCCCGGCGCGGTCGGCACCGCGCTGCCCGGGATCTCCACCCGGATCGCCGATTCCGCCGACGGCGTCGGTGAGCTCCAGTTGAAGGGCCCCACCCTCTTCGACGGCTACCTGGGCCGGTCGGAGGCGACGGCGGCGTCGTACACCGCGGACGGCTGGTTCCGTACCGGCGACATCGCGGCGGTCGAGGCGGACGGCACCCACCGGATCGTCGGCCGGGCCTCGACCGACCTGATCAAGTCGGGCGGATACCGGATCGGCGCGGGGGAGGTGGAGAACGCGCTGCTCGACCATCCGGCGGTACGGGAGGCGGCCGTCGTCGGCGCACCGCACCCGGACCTGGGGCAGGAGATCGTCGCCTATGTGGTGGCGGACGGCGTGAGCGCGGCGGAGTTGACGGACTTCGTGGCGGCGCGGCTGTCGGTGCACAAGCGGCCGCGTACCGTCCGCTTCCTCGCCGAGCTGCCGCGCAATGCCATGGGCAAGCCGCAAAAGCGGTTGCTGCCTCCCGTCTGACCGGGATAGGGGTAGGGGATGGGCCTGTGCGTGCGGGCCGCTCCGGACCGCTGGGGTCGCCCCACCCCGCGGTGGTTCCTAGCCGGGCGGCAAGTAAGCTCAGGCCTGAGATAACGATGCCCGCACCAACCGGGTGGCCCACCCAGGCCGCCCGGGTCGCCGATACCCCGGTCCCGCTCCGAAGGGTGGCGGTGATACGTCCTGCCATGGAGGCAGCACCGCATGTTCCACCGCATAGGACGCACAGTCGTCCGCCATCCCGTATGGACCATCGTCGCGTGGCTGATCGCGGCGGTCGCGATCATCGCGACCGCGCCCAGCCTGCCGTCCAACAGCGACGAGAGCAGCTTCCTGCCCAGCAGCTACGAGTCCATCAAGGCCATGGACCTGCAGGAGAAGGCCTTCCCCTCGGCCTTCACCCCGTCCGCGATCGTCTTCTACCAGCGCGCCGACCAGGGCAAGCTGACGGCGACCGACAAGGCCGACATCGCCAGGATCACCAAGGAACTCGGTCAGAAGAAGATCGACCAGGTCCAGAAGGTGACCGACGGCTCGCTGTCCAAGGACGGCAAGTACGACACCGCGCTGGTCCAGATGGACAAGAAGTCGGCGGGCCAGCCGAAACAGGCCGACGCGGCGAAGGCGCTGCGCACCGACTCCACGGCGCTGGCCAAGGGCACCGCGCTGAAGGTGCAGGTCGGCGGTCAGGCCGCACAGAACCTGGACCAGCAGGACGCGGGCAAGACCTCGGACGCGGTGGCGCTGATCGGCTCGCTGCTGATCATCATCATCACGCTGTCGATCATCTTCAGATCCCCGCTGATCGCCGTGATGCCGCTGATCCTGCTGCTCGGCGTGGTCTTCACGGTCTCCAACGCGCTCATCGCCGACGCGACCAAGGTCTTCGGACTCCAGGCCAACAGCTCGATCTCCGCTCTGCTGATCGTGGTGGTGCTCGGCGTCGGCACCGACTACTTCCTCTTCCTGATGTTCCGCTACCGGGAACGGCTGCGGGCGGGTGACGAACCCAAGGAAGCGATGATCAACAGCGTCACCAGGGTCGGCGAGGCGATCGCCTCGGCGGCCGGCGCGGTCATCATCGCCTTCTGCGCGCTGGCGCTGTCCACCCTGGGCTTCCTCACCCAGCTCGGCCCGGCGCTGGCGATCCTGGTCGCGGTCACCCTGGTGGCAGGTCTGACGCTCTTCCCGGCGATCTGCTCGGTGATCCCGCCGCGCGTCCTGTTCTGGCCCGGCAAGAAGTGGCACCAGGAGCCCACCGGCACCCGCTTCGCCGCCATCGGCCGGCTGGTCGGCCGCAGGTCCGGGATGGTGGCGATCGTCTCCGGCCTGGTGATGGTGCTGCTCGCGCTGGGCACCCTCGGCTACAAGGCGTCCTACGACCTGGCGTCCGGCTCGATCCCGAAGACCAAGGAGTCGATGGTCGTCCAGGACACCCTGGCCAAGGCCTACTCCGCCGGTGCCGCCGAGCCGACCGACGTCTACCTCACCAGCACCGACGGCAAGCCGCTGACCGCCGACTTCACCGCCTACGCGAACAAGCTGCACGGGGCGGACGGCGTCGCGGACGTCACCTTCGACCGGAAGACCGACCTGAACAAGGCCGGGACCACGGCCGACTTCACCGTGACGCTCAAATTCGAGGCCGCGACCGACCAGGCCATCAAGGCGGTCGGCGACGTCAGGACGGTCGCGCACGAGAACGCGCCGCCCGGCAGCGAGGCCTTCGTCGGAGGCTCCTCGTCGGTCTTCAAGGACATCAACGCGGCCGTCAACCACGACTACCGCACGGTCTTCCCGGTCGCCGCGGTGCTCATCATGCTGATCCTGGGCCTGCTGCTGCGCAGCGTGATCGCGCCCTGGTACCTGATCGCCTCGGTCGGCCTCGGCTTCGGCGCGACCCTCGGCACGACGGTGCTGATCTTCGGCCGTGGTGACGGACTGATCTTCCTGCTGCCGATCATCATGTATCTGTTCGTGGTCGCCATCGGCACGGACTACAACATCCTGATGATCGCGCGGCTCAGGGAAGAGGCCAAGGCGGGCCGCGACCCGCGGGAGGCGGCCAGCATGGCGCTGCGGCACGCCGGTCCGACGATCGGCGCGGCCGGGGTGATCCTGGCGGCGACCTTCGCGACGCTGATGCTGTCGGGCAACGCCTTCCTGACCCAGATGGGCTTCGCGGTCGCCTTCGGCATCGTGATGGCGGCCTTCGTGATGGCGATGTTCTTCACGCCGAGCCTCACCGCGCTGATCGGTCACGCGGCGTGGTGGCCGGGGCATGCCGACCGGGCCACCGAGCCCGCGGCGACCGGGTCGCCGACCGCCGGCGGCGTCGGCGGCGGCGGTGGCCAGGGCGGTCCCGGCGGGGCCCGCGACGCGGAGCTGGATGATTCGCAGGCGCGCTGAGCTGCGGATTCTTCGGCGGTAACCGAGTTATCCACAGGGCCGGACAGGTGTCGATCACCTGTCCGGCCCTTTCGGTTACGCTGAGACAGCAGTGAGTGACCGGCGGCCCGGGAGGCGGCGGCCGGTCGGCGGGGGACGGGGAAAGAGGGGGCGTGGGGCGGGTATGGGCGATCTGACGGGCCTCGCCATGGGCGGGGCGGACGCGGGCGGTAGGGCGGGGGGCGCGGCGGCGCGGGTGCGGCGGCCGCCGCCGGGGAGTGAGTGGCGGCGGCGGGCGCTGGCGGTGCCGGGCCTGGTGCTGCTGGGCGCGCTGGTACTCGTCGGCGCGGCGCTGCTGCTGAACCGGCGCGGCAAGCGGGCGGACGCGCTGTGCCACCAGCTGCCGGTGCCGTGGTCGCTGTTCGCGCTGACCTACGCGGCGCTGGTGTGCGGGGTGGCGGCGCTGGCGGTGTGCGGGCTGCTGTTCAGGGCGGCGCGGCGGGAGGGGCGGCGCGGGGTGGACTCCTGGCAGGGCAGCCTCGCGCTGGTCATATCCGTGCCCGGTGCGCTCGCGGTGCTGTTCGAGGCGACGGCCGTGTACGCGGTGCACGCCCAGGCCGGCGTGGGCTACTGGAGTTGCGCCGGCGCCCGGGTGCTGCCCGGGGCGCAAGGCCTGGCGGCGCTGCTCCAGTGACGCGGACGGGCGATGTCGCGACTCTTGCCGGAATTGCATACCGTCATGCAGAGTCTTGGGCTAGTGAATAAGTGCCGGTGGGCGGGTTCAGGGAGGGGCGGCGATGAGTAACGCGGCCGGGGGCGATAACGGGACCTCGGGCGCGGCCGGCGGTGCCGCGGGCCGGCTCCTGAAGCTCTTCGAGGCGCACCGGCTGACCCCGACCCAGCGCAGGATCGCGCACTGCCTGGTGCGCAGGGCCGCCGACGCGCCCTTCCTGTCCAGCGTGGAGGTGGCCGAGCTCGCCGGGGTGAGCCAGCCGTCGGTGACCCGGTTCGCGGTGGCGCTCGGCTTCGACGGGTATCCGGCGCTGCGCAGGCATCTGCGCGAGGTGGCGCCCTCGTCGGCGGCGCCGGAGGCGGGCTGCAACGAATACCAGCAGGCGGTGCTCGCCGAGATCGAGAACCTGCGGCATCTCGCGGCGCTGCTCGCCGACTCCGGGCCGGTCGCCCGGGCCGGCGCGGTGCTCGCTGGATCGGTGCCGCTGCCGGTGCTCGGGCTGCGGGCGGCCGGGGCGCAGGCGCGCGGCTTCGCGTACTTCGCGGCGAAGGTCCACCCGGACGTGCGGTTGCTGGACGAGGGCGGCACGATGCTCGCCGACCGGATCGACGCGGCCGCGCGGGCGGGGGCCAGCGCCCTGCTGTGCTTCGCGCTGCCCCGGCATCCGCGGGAGGTGGTCGAGGCGCTGGTCCATGCGCGGGAGGCGGGGCTGACCGTGGTCACCGTGGCGGACAGCGCGTTCGCGCCGGTCGCCGCGCACAGCGACCTGCTGCTGCCGGCCGCGGTCGGGACCGGGCTGGCGTTCGACACCGCGTGCGCGCCGATGCTGCTCAGCCGGGTGCTGCTGGAGTCGATGTGCGACGAACTGCCCGACGCGCAGGCGCGGCTGGAGGAGTTCGACGCGCAGGCCGCGGCGCGCGGGGTCTTCGTGGAGTGAAACGGACGCCGGCCGAAATCGTACGTCTTAACGAAAATCTGAGAATTCCGAAGTAACCTCCCGAGCACTTGTCAGGCGAAGCCGTGCGATGGACGCGGCGGCGGAGGAGGAGGCGCGACGTGGTGCGCGGGGCCTACACATTGACGCGGGTGGCGGTGCCGGTGCGGACGGCGGGGACCTGGCTGTGGTGGCTGGGCGTCGTCGCGGCGGTGCCGGGGACGGCGGTGACGTTCAGTCCCACCGGGCGGCGGATCGGGGTCATGGCCGGTGCGGCGCTGTTCGTCATCGCGGCGGTGGCCGTCTTCCTGATACGCGGCGGCCGGCAGAGCGCCCGCGCCGGGGCGGCGACCAAGGCGGCGAAGTCGGTCTACCTCCAGGACCGCAAGGTGACCGCTCGCGCCTGGACGCGGCGGCGCCGGTGGTGGCTGGTCGCGGCCTTCGTCGTGGCGGCGGCGTCCTCGCCGGCGCTGCCCTGCGCGGGCGGCATGCTCCTCGGCGGTGTCGGCGCGGGGCTGTTCGCCAGGTCGTTGCGGCTGGCCCGGATCGAACGCGGCAAGGACGCGCTGCTGTGGGTGCGCCCTGACGGCGACCCGGCCGCGTACCAGTTCACCGGCATAGCCGCCGGTGACGCCGCGCCCGGCGGCGGCCGCCGCCGGCGCTGAAGCCGGCGGTCCCAGGCGGTGTCCTACGGGGTGAGCGGGGGAAGGCCGGCGCCGCTCTCGGTGAGGAGGTCGGCGAGGGACTGGGCCCGGCGGACCGGGGAGAAGGCGGGCGCGGAGCCGGGGGCGCCGGTGTAGGCCCAGACGGCAGGGCGGGGCAGCGAGTTGTAGGCGAAGTGCGTCGAGAAGTAGTAGGCGCCGGTGTCCAGCAGCGCGACATGGTCGCCGGCGTCCAGGCGCGGCAGCGTACGGCCGCGGGCGACCAGGTCGCCGGCGAAGCAGCAGGGCCCCGCCACGTCCTGGACGACCGGGTCGCCGCTCTTGGGCCGGCCCTTGGGGTCCAGGGCGAGGACCCGCAGCGGCCAGGCGTCCGGGGCGAAGACGGTGCGGGTGGCGACCTGGGCGCCCGCGTGGGTCACGGCGATCGCCCGCCCTCCGGCGGACTTGGCGTATTCGACCCGGGCGAGGACCGTGCCGTGCTTGGCGAGCAGCGCGCGGCCGAATTCGGTGACGATGCCGTAGCGCCCGTCGAAGAGGCCGGGGACCTCGGAGCGCAGCAGGTCGGCGTATTCGCCGAAGGTGGGGGTGACGTCGTCGGAGCCGAAGTTGACGGGCAGTCCGCCGCCGATGTCCAGGACGGTGACCTGCCGGCGGCCGGCGGCGGCGTTGATCCGTTCCGCCAGGTCGTAGGCGGCCCGCACACCGGCGGCCATCAGCCGCAGCGGCACGCCCTGGGAACCGGTGTGGGTGTGCAGGCGGTTCAGCCAGGGCCGCTCGGCATAGGTGCGCAGCACCCATTCCTCGGCGCCCGGGTCGCGCAGCGCCACGCCGAATTTGGAGGTGGCGGTCGCGGTGCTCATCGCGTCGATGCTGCCGCCGCCGACCTGCGGGTTGACCCGCAGCCCGATGGGGGAGGCGGAGGGGGCGACGGCCAGCAGGGCGTCGATCCTGGCGATCTCCTGCGGATTGTCGGCGTTGACGGCGATACCGAGGGCCAGGGCCTCGCGCAGTTCCGCGGTGGTCTTGGCGGGGGAGTCGAGCACGGTGCGCTCCGGCGGGATGCCGGCGGCGCGGGCCAGGGCCAGTTCGCCGGGGCTGGCCACTTCCGCGCCGAGCCCGTACTGCCCGAGCAGCGCCAGGACGGGCACCAGGGAGGCGGCCTTCACCGCGAAGGTGTGCTCGACGGCGACACCGGGGGTGGCGAAGGCGGCGTGCAGCGAGGTCGCCGACTGCCGGATGCCGGCGATGTCCAGCAGCCCGACGACCGGTTCCGCCTCGCTCACCAGGCCGGAGTCCACCGCTGAGCGCAGCGCCTGGTCCCGGCGTACCGCCGCGTCGTCCGTCATGGACGCCATCCCACCATCCCGGCCTGCCGCGACGCCAGCGCGCCCTGGCCGCGGCGAGCGCTGGGCGGGGCCTTGTTGACTAGAGCTATTCAGCTGGTCAGGATGTGAATATTCAATGCCATGACGAGGAGGCCGCACCGATGACGGGACCGAGGCCGGTACGCGCGCCGCGCGGTACGGAACTGAGCGCCCTGGGCTGGCAGCAGGAAGCCGCGCTGCGCATGCTGCAGAACAACCTCGACCCCGAGGTGGCCGAGCACCCCGACAAGCTCGTCGTCTACGGCGGCACCGGCAAGGCCGCCCGCGACTGGAAATCCTTCGACGCGATGGTCCGCACCCTGCGCGGCCTGAAGCAGGACGAGACGATGCTCGTCCAGTCCGGCCGGCCGGTGGGCGTCATGCAGACCCACGAGTGGGCCCCCCGCGTGCTGATCGCCAACTCCAACCTGGTCGGCGACTGGGCCACCTGGGAGGAATTCCGCCGCCTCGAAGCGCTGGGCCTGACGATGTACGGCCAGATGACCGCGGGTTCGTGGATCTACATCGGCACCCAGGGCATCCTCCAGGGCACCTACGAGACCTTCGCCGCGGTCGCCGCCAAGCGCTTCGGCGGCTCGCTCGCCGGCACGATCACCCTCACCGCGGGCCTCGGCGGCATGGGCGGCGCCCAGCCGCTCGCCGTCACCATGAACGGCGGCGTGGCCCTGTGCGTCGACGCCGACCCGCGGGCCATCGAGCGCCGCATCGAGCACCGCTACCTCGATGTGCGCGCCGACTCCCTCGACCACGCCCTGCGGCTGGCCACCGAGGCCCGCGACGCGCGCCGCCCGCTGTCCATCGGCGTGCTGGGCAACGCGGCGGAGCTGGTGCCGCAACTGCTGGCCATGCAGGCGCCCGTCGACATCGTCACCGACCAGACGTCGGCCCACGACCCGCTGGCCTACCTCCCGCTCGGCGTCGAGCACGCCGACATGGCCGACTACGCGGCCGCCGAGCCCGCCGAATTCACCCGGCGCGCCCGGGAGTCGATGGCCCGGCACGTCGAGGCGATGGTCGGCTTCCAGGACGCCGGCGCCGAGGTCTTCGACTACGGCAACTCCATCCGCGGCGAGGCGCAGCTCGCCGGCTACGAGCGGGCCTTCGCCTTCCCCGGCTTCGTCCCCGCCTACATCCGCCCGCTGTTCTGCGAGGGCAAGGGCCCCTTCCGCTGGGCGGCGCTGTCCGGCGACCCCGCCGACATCCACCGCACCGACCGCGCCATCCTCGACCTCTTCCCGGAGAACGAGTCGCTGGCCCGCTGGATCAAGCTGGCCGGTGAGCGCGTCCACTTCCAGGGCCTGCCGGCCCGGATCTGCTGGCTCGGCTACGGGGAGCGCGACCGGGCGGGCGAGCGCTTCAACGAGATGGTCGCCGACGGCACGCTCAAGGCCCCCATCGTGATCGGCCGCGACCACCTCGACTGCGGCTCGGTGGCCTCCCCCTACCGCGAGACCGAGGCCATGCTCGACGGCTCCGACGCGATCGCCGACTGGCCGCTGCTCAACGCCATGGTCAACGTGGCCTCCGGCGCGTCCTGGGTGTCGATCCACCACGGCGGCGGCGTCGGCATCGGGCGCAGCATCCACGCCGGCCAGGTCACCGTCGCCGACGGCACCGCGCTCGCCGGCGAGAAGATCCGCCGGGTGCTCACCAACGACCCGGGCATGGGCGTGATCCGCCATGTCGACGCCGGCTACGACCGGGCCGGCGAGATCGCCGTGGAGCGCGACGTCCGGGTGCCGATGCGGGAATCGTCGTGACGTCCACCACCGGTTTCACCGCCATGTGGCAGGAGCTGGCCGCGGTCGGCAGGCACGCGGGAAGCGGCGGCTACCGGCGCTACGCCTGGACGCCGGCGGACGCCGACTGCCGGGAGTGGTTCCGGGCACAGGCCGAGGACCGGGGCCTGGCCTACGAGACGGACCGCAACGGCAACCAGTGGGCCTGGCTCGGCGATCCCGCGGCTGGCGACGCGGTCGTCACCGGCTCCCACCTGGACTCCGTGCCCGACGGCGGCGCCTTCGACGGGCCGCTCGGCGTCGTCTCGTCCTTCGCGGCCCTCGACCAGCTGCGCGGCCGCGGCGCCCGGCCGCGGCGGCCGCTGGCCGTCGTCAACTTCGTGGACGAGGAGGGCGCCCGCTTCGGAGTGGCCTGCGTCGGCTCCCGGCTGACCGCGGGCCGACTCGCACCGCAGGACGCCAGGGACCTGGTCGACGCCGACGGCGTCAGCCTCGCGCAGGCCATGGAGCAGGCCGGGCAGGACCCGGCCGCGATCGGCCCCGACCCCGAGCGCCTGGCCCTTGTCGGCGCCTTCGTCGAGCTGCACGTGGAGCAGGGCCGCGCGCTCGACCTGCTCGGCCGGCCGGTCGGTGTCGCCTCGGCGATCTGGCCGCACGGCCGCTGGCGCTTCGACTTCCGCGGCGAGGCCAACCACGCGGGCACCACCCGGCTCGTGGACCGCCGCGACCCGATGCTGACCTACGCCACCACGGTGCTCGCCGCCAGGAAGAAGGCCCGCCTCGCGGGCGCGCTGGCGACCTTCGGCAAGGTCGTCGTCGAGCCGGGCGGCGTCAACGCGATCGCCTCACAGGTCCGCGGCTGGCTGGATTCGCGGGCCGCCGACGAGGAGACGCTCGCCGAGGTGGTGGCCGCGATCGAGCACGCGGCCAGGGAGCGCGGCGCCCGGGACGGCGTCGAGGTGAGCGTCGTACGGGAGTCGTTCACCCCGGTGGTCGAATTCGCCCACGACCTGCGCGATCGGCTTGCCGCCCTGCTCGGAGCGGGTGCGCCGGCACCCGTTCTGCCGACCGGGGCGGGACACGACGCCGGAATCCTCTCGGCGGCCGTCCCGACCGCCATGCTGTTCGTACGCAACCCCACCGGCGTCTCCCACTCCCCGGCAGAAAGCGCGGCCGAGGACGACTGTCTCGCCGGAGTGTCCGCGCTCGCCGACGTATTGGAAGGTCTCGCGTGCAGGTGACGTACTGGCTGGAAAACGCCTGGCTCGGCACACACGCCGAACCGGGCATCGCCCTGACCGTGGCCGACGACCGGATCGCCGAGGTCCGCACCGGAGTCGAACGCCCGCCCGCCGGCGCTGCCGTGCTGCGCGGCCTGACCCTGCCGGGTCTGGCCAACGCCCACAGCCACGCCTTCCACCGGGCCCTGCGCGGCACCGCGCAGATCAGCTCGGGGGCCGGGGGGCAGGCGCCCGGCGGCGGCCGGCTGTCGGCGCCGACGTCCTTCTGGAGCTGGCGGGACGTCATGTACGACGTCGCGCGGGCCCTCGACCCGGACAGCTACTTCACTCTCGCCCGCGCCGTCTACGCCGAGATGGCGCTGGCCGGCATCACCTGCGTCGGCGAATTCCACTACCTGCACCACCAGGGCGACGGCACGCCCTACGGCAACCCCAACGCCATGGGCGAGGCGCTGATCGCCGCCGCCGCCGAGGCGGGCATCAGGATCACACTGCTGGACACCGCCTATCTGCACGGCGGTTTCACCCGCACCGCCTACCGCCCGCTGGAAGGCCCGCAGCTGCGCTTCGGCGACGGCAGCGCCGACGGCTGGTACGACCGCTGGTCGCAGCTCAAGGGCGAGGGCCACGCGAAGATCGGCGCCGCCGTGCACTCGGTGCGGGCCTTCTCCGACCACGACGGCTACCGGGTCTTCGCCGAGCGCACCGCCGAGGTGCCCACCCACGTCCACCTGTCGGAGCAGACCGCGGAGAACGACGCCTGCCTCGCGCTGCACGGCCGCACCCCGACGCGGCTGCTGGCCGACTCGGGCTTCTGGCGGCGCAACACGACCGCCGTGCACGCCACCCACCTCACCGCAGGCGACGTCGCCCTGCTCGGCGCCGCGGGGAGCACCGTGTGCATGTGCCCCACCACCGAGCGGGACCTGGCAGACGGCATCGGCCCGGCGCCGCAACTGCGCCGCGCCGGCAGCCCGATGAGCCTGGGCAGCGACAGCCACGCGGTCATCGACCTCTTCGAGGAGGCGCGGGCGGTGGAGCTGAACGAGCGGCTGCGGGCCAGGACCCGCGGCCACTGGACCGCGGCCCAGCTGCTGCGCGCGGCGACCGAGGACGGCCACACGAGCCTCGGCTGGCCCGACGCGGGCAAGCTGGAGGCGGGCGCCCTCGCCGACTTCACCACGATCGCGCTGGACTCCGTACGCACCGCGGGGCCGCCGGCCCGGCTGGCAGGCGAGACCGCCGTATTCGCGGCGACCGCGGCCGACGTACGCCACACGGTGGTGGGGGGCCGGCAGATCGTCCGCGACGGGCAGCACCTGCTGGTCCAGGACGTGCCGGCCGCGCTGGCCGACGCGATCGGCGCCCTCCGCGGCTGACCCGCGCCCCCGGGCCGCCCCCGACGCCGGGTGCGGCCCGCCGGGCGACCCCGACCAGCACCCACCGGCCAGCGAAAGCACGGATGATGACGACGACCGCCAACGCGGCAGGCAAGGCGACCAGCACGGTCATCACCAACATCGGCAGCCTGGTCACCAACGATCCCTCCCTCTCCGCGTCCGGCAGCGGCGGCAGCCGCGACCCCCTCGGGCTGGTCCCGGGCCCCGCGGCCGTCGTCATCGACGGCGACCGCGTCGCCTGGGTCGGTTCCTCCAGCAAAGCACCCGCCACCGACAACCGGCTCGACGCCGGCGGCCGCGCGCTGCTGCCCGGCTTCGTCGACTCCCACTCGCACCTGCTCTTCGCCGGCGAGCGCGGCGCCGAATTCGCCGCCCGGATGTCCGGCAGGCCCTACACGGCGGGCGGCATCCGCACCACGGTCGCCGCCACCCGCGCCGCCGGCGACGCGGAGATCGCCGCGAACCTCACCCGTTTCCTGGCCGAGGCGCTCCGGCAGGGCACGACCACCCAGGAGACCAAGTCGGGTTACGGCCTCACCGTCCACGACGAGGCCCGCGCCCTGGAGATCGCCGCCCGGCACACCGACGAGGTCACCTACCTCGGCGCCCATGTCGTCCCACCCGAGTTCGCCGACGACCCGGCCGGCTACGTGGGCCTGGTCACCGGCGCGATGCTGGACGCCTGCGCCCCGCACGCCCGCTGGGTCGACGTCTTCTGTGAGCGCGGCGCCTTCGACGGCGACCAGGCCCGCGCCGTCCTGACCGCGGGAATGTCCCGCGGGCTGACCCCGCGGGTGCACGCCAACCAGCTCGGCCCCGGCCCCGGCGTCCAGCTCGCCGTCGAGCTGGGCGCGGCCTCCGCCGACCACTGCACACACCTGGCCGACGCCGATGTCGACGCGCTCGCGAGCGCCGCCGACACCACCGTGGCGACGCTGCTGCCGGGCGCGGAGTTCTCCACCCGCGCCCGCTACCCCGACGCCCGCAGGCTGCTGGACGCGGGCGCCACGGTCGCGCTGTCCACCGACTGCAACCCGGGCTCGTCCTTCACCACGTCCATGCCCTTCTGCGTCGCCGTCGCCGTCCGGGACATGGGTATGACCCCCGACGAGGCGGTGCACGCAGCGACCCTCGGCGGCGCGCGCGCCCTGCGGCGCGGCGACATCGGCAGGATCACCCCGGGCGCCCGCGCCGACCTGCTGCTGCTCGACGCGCCCAGCCATGTGCACCTGGCCTACCGCCCGGGTGTGCCCCTGGCGGCGGCGGTGTGGAAGGACGGTGTGCTGCGCGTCCCGCGGGGGGCCGGCGGCCTACTCCTCGACGAGCAGTCCGCGGCGCAGCTTTGACAGCGTCCTGGTGAGCAGCCGCGACACGTGCATCTGCGAGATGCCCAGCTCGTCGCCGATCTCGGCCTGCGTCAGGTTGCCGACGAAGCGCAGCGACAGGATGGCCCGGTCGCGCTGCGGCAGCCTCGCGATCAGCGGCTTGAGGGATTCGACGTACTCGACGCCTTCGAGGTCGTGGTCCTCGTAGCCGATCCGGTCGGCCAGCGCGCCCTCCGGGTCGTCCTCGGCGGGCTGGGCGTCCAGCGAGCTGGCCGTGTAGGCGTTGCTCGCCGCCATGCCCTCGATGACCTCGTCCTCCGGCAGGTCGAGCCGGGCGGCCAGCTCGCGCACGGTCGGCGTGCGGTCCAGCTGCTGCGCCAGCTCGTCGCCGGCCTTCGCCAGGTCCAGCCGCAGCTCCTGCAGCCGCCGGGGCACCCGGACCGACCAGCTGGTGTCGCGGAAGAAGCGCTTGATCTCACCGACGATCGTCGGCATCGCGAAGGTCGGGAATTCCACCCCGCGGCTCAGCTCGAACCGGTCGATGGCCTTTATCAGGCCGATCGTGCCGACCTGGATGATGTCCTCCATCGGCTCGCTGCGGGTGCGGAACCGGGACGCGGCGAATTTCACCAGGGCGAGGTTCAGCTCGACCAGGGTGTTGCGGACGTACGCGTACTCCTCGGTCCCCTCCTCCAGCCCGTGCAGGCGGGCGAAGAGCGTCTTGGACAGGGCACGCGCGTCGACCGGCCCGATCTCGTCGTACGGGGGGATCTCCGGGAGCCCCTCAAGCCCCTCGAACTGCTCCAGCGCATGGTCCTCGTGATCCAGGCCGAGCCGGGGTGCCATGTGGTCCTCCCTTTCTTGCGGCGGTCGGCAGTGCCTATGCCGTATCTCCACCCCTACGCCTGTTGCCGGGGGCGTCGCAAGTTCTGGGGGCGTCTTGCGAGTTTTGCCCGGTCTGGACCTTCACTCACCGTGCCTGCCGCGTTATCGTACGTGAGTACGACCCGGGGTCGCTCTGGTTGCGTCATGATGACGACTACCGCCGCACCAGCGGAACGCGTAGGGTCTGGAATCGCGTCGTCACGAAGGGCGAAGGAGTGCGAATGGACCGCGAAGCGGTCGACACAGCGGGTCTCGGCCGGCTGCATGTCGAGGTCGCGCAGCATGGCCACACCGCGGTCTTCACTCCGGCAGGTGAGCTGGATCACCACACTGCCGATCTGCTGAGTGAACCGCTCGGCGCGGCCATGGACGCCGGCGTGAGCCGGCTGGTGGTCGACTGCTCGCAGCTGGAGTTCTGCGACTCGACGGGCCTCAATGTCCTGTTGAGCGCACGGCTGCGGGCGGAGGCGGACGGCGGCGCCGTCCACCTGGTCGCGATGCGGCCGACTGTCGCCCGGGTGCTGGAGATCACCGGCGCCGAGGCGGTCTTCACCTTGCACGACACCCTCGACCAGGCTCTCAGGGAGTAGCCGGATGCTGAGGGGGGCGGAAGGCGCGAAGGGTGCCGCAATGCATCCCAGGTTTCGTGGTCTCCCGGACGTGTTCCGGGAGATCCTTCGGGCAGAAGAAGGTCGGACCCAGACGTACATCCGTGAGGTGAGGCCTAGATGAGCACCACCCGGCCGTTCGCCGCGGATGACCCTGAGCCGGATTCGGGCGACCCCGCCGAGATCGGCGAGACGCAATCCCGTGAGGCGGAGTCCGATCGGCGGCTCCAGCTCACCGGTGAGAGCGGCATCGTGCCGCGGGCCAGGGACTTCACCCGGCAGGCGCTGCGCGACTGGGGGTGGCTGCCCGCCGCCACCGCCGATCGCAGAGCCGCCGCCGAGGACGTCCTGCTCGTGGTCTCCGAGCTGGTCACCAACGCGTGCCTGCACGCAGGCGGTCCGGAGGAGCTGCTGCTGCGCCGCAGCCCCAAGTCGCTGCGCCTCGAAGTCGTCGACAGCGGCCCCGGCGAGCCCGCCCCCCGCACCCCGCACCGGGCGGGACGCCCCGGCGGCCACGGGATGTTCATAGTCCAGCGCCTGTGCCTCGACTGGGGTGTCATCCGCAACGGCGACCAGCCGGGCAAGACGGTCTGGGCGGAGCTCGCGGCGCCGTCCTGAACGGCCGGTGAGCCCCCGGGCCGCCGGCAATGCGCCACGCCGTTGATACGTCCTCGGGTCCGTGGCAGTGTGCGGCGCTTTTGTCCTTACGCGGGCCCGTCGACTGCTGTGTGCCGAGCTTTTCTCCTTACGCAGGCCGGTCCGTGGCAATGTGCCGCGTCTTCGCCCGTACGCCCGCCGGCCGCGCCCTCATGGCCGCAGTACCCGCGTCAGTGCGGCGAGTGCCGCCGGGTAACCGCCCTCCCCGGGGGTGCCATAGCCGATGATCAGGCCCTGCGGGCGGCCGGGGGACGGGCTGGTGGTGCCGTCCGCGGTGTGCCAGTGCTCGCCCAGGGAGCCGACGGCGAGCCCCTCGGCCGCGGCCCGGCGCAGCGTCGCCGCCTCGTCGGGGCCGTCCTGCGGCAGGTTGACCAGCGCGTGCAGCCCGGCCGCGATGCCCCGCACCTCGACGCCCGGACGCACCGCGGCGGCTTCTAAACGCTCGACCAGCAGGTCGCGGCGGCGCCGGTAGCGCAGCCGGGCGGCGCGGACATGCCGGTCGTAGGCGTGGTCGGCGATCAGGTCGGCCAGTGCCAACTGGCCCACGGCGCCGGTGTGGTAGTCGCTGTAGAGCTTGGCCTCGGCGACCGGCTGCACCAGGTGCGGCGGCAGCACCATCCAGCCGAGCCGCAGCGCCGGCCCCAGCGTCTTGGACGCGGTGCCGAGGTAGACGACCTGGTCGGGAGCGGTGCCCTGGAGCGCGCCCACCGGCTGCCTGTCGTAGCGGAATTCGCCGTCGTAGTCGTCCTCGATCAGGAGGCCGCCGCTCTCCCGCGCCCAGTCGGTGAGCGCGTGCCTGCGGGCCGGGTGGAGGGTGACGCCGGTCGGGTACTGGTGGGCCGGGGTGACCACCACCGCGTCCATCGGCCGCAGGTCCCCGCCCGCGCCGTGCCCGTCGACCGGCAGCGGCACCACCCGGCCGCCGGCCCGCCGCACGACCTCGCGGTGGAAGGGCAGCCCCGGGTCCTCCATGCCGACCACGGGACCGCCCAGCACCCCGGTCAGCAGCGAGAGGCCCTGCACGTAGCCGGAGACGACCACGATCCGGTCGGGCTCCGCGACCACCCCGCGGGTCCTGCCGAGGTATTCGGCCAGGGCCGCCCGCAGCTCGGCCTTGCCGCGCGGGTCGCCGTAGTCGTAGGCCGCGGACGGCACGGCGGCCAGCGCGCGGCGGGTGGCGCGCAGCCAGGCGGAGGTGGGGAAGGACGTGACGTCGGGGCTGCCGGGCCGCAGGTCGTGGCGCGGCGGGCGGGCGGCCGCCGATCTGCCCGGCGCCTGCGGGGGCGGTCCCTGCGGGCGGTCGGCGACGACCGTGCCCGAGCCCTGGCGGGCGGTCAGGTAGCCCTCGGCGGTGAGCTGGTCGTAGGCCGCCTTGACCGTGCCGCGGGACAGCCCCGTCTGCCCGGCCAGCCGGCGGCTGGACGGCAGCCGGCTGCCGGGGGCGAGCCGCCCGCGGCGCACAGCGTCGCGCAGCGCCCGCTCAAGGGCCGCCCTGCGCCCGTACGAGGCGCCGGGCGGCAGGTCGAGGCGCAGGTCGAGATGCAGGTCCACACCGGTCTCCCGGTGCTCGCCCACCGATGAAGTGGGCCAGGAATCGTCCATGAAAGTGGACCTTACCCAGGATCCACCCGGTCGGTAGGTTCAGTGTCATGAGCACTGAGACCTCCACCGCCGCGAGCGCCCCCACCACCGGGCAGGACTTCGTGGTCCCCGCCGTCCGCCTCGCCGTGGACACCCTCGTCCCGCACGTCAACCGGGCCATGAACGCGCTGGACGCCGCGGCCCGCGACATCAGCGTCGAAGCGCCGCTGCTCGAACTGGTCAGGGCCCACGCCTCGCAGTTGAACGGCTGCGCCTACTGCGTCGACACCCACAGCAAGGACGCCCGCGAGGGCGGCGAGAGCGAGCGCCGCCTCTACGCGCTGCCGGTGTGGCGGGAGACCCCCTTCTTCACCGCACGCGAGCGGGCGGCCCTGGAGCTGACCGAGGCCGTCACACGGCTCACCGACGGGCATGTCAGCGACGAGGTCTTCGCCCGCGCCGCCGCCCAGTTCGAGGACAGGGAACTGGCCGAACTCATCTGGGCGATCACCGTCATCAACGCCTGGAACAGGCTGGGCGCCACCGCCCGCCCCTGGGCGTTGTCCTGACCGCTCCGCGGCCGGCACGGGGCGGCCGCGGGGGGCGTGAGCGGACAGCGGCGTACCACCACCTCGCGCCCGCGGGGTGCGGACTACCATCAAGCCCATGACCCGCGTACTTCTGGCCGAGGACGACGCATCCATCTCGGAACCGCTCGCGCGCGCTCTGCGCCGCGAGGGTTACGAGGTCGAGGTGCGCGAGGACGGACCCACCGCGCTGGAGGCGGCGCTGCTGGGTTCCGTCGACCTGGTGGTGCTCGACCTGGGCCTGCCCGGGATGGACGGCCTCGACGTGTGCCGGCGGATCCGCACCGAGGGCCACACCTTCCCGGTGCTGGTGCTGACCGCCCGCGCGGACGAGGTCGACACGGTCGTCGGCCTGGACGCCGGCGCGGACGACTACGTCACCAAGCCCTTCCGGCTCGCCGAACTGCTGGCCCGGGTGCGCGCCCTGCTGCGGCGCGGCACCACCGAGCCCGCGCAGCCGTCCACCCACGGGGTGCGGATCGACGTCGAGTCGCACCGCGCCTGGATGGGCGACGACGAACTGCAGCTCACCGCGAAGGAATTCGACCTGCTCCGGGTGCTGGTACGGGACGCAGGCCGGGTCGTCACCCGCGAGCAGTTGATGCGCGAGGTGTGGGACACCACCTGGTGGTCGTCCACCAAGACCCTCGACATGCACATCTCCTGGCTGCGCAAGAAACTCGGCGACGACGCGGCCAACCCGCGGTATATCTCCACGGTTCGCGGAGTCGGTTTCCGGTTCGAGAAGAACTGACCCGCCACCGCCGTGCGCCGCCGTCTCATCTCCTCCACGCTTGCCGTGGTGCTCGTCGTCATCGCCGTCTTCGGGCTGTCCCTGATCTTCGTGGAGACCAGGACCATCGAGAGCAGCGCGCGCGACGGCGTCGAGTCCGAGGCGGTGCGGCTGGTCGGCATCGTGGAGAACCGCATCCTTGCCGGCGAGAGCATCGACGCCAAGGGCCTGGACCGGCAGATCGCCGCCGACCGCTTCGCCGTGGTGCAGGTGCCCGGCCGCCCGCAGGTCACCCTCGGCAGCCGCCCCAAGGGCAAGGTCATCACCTCCACCCAGCGCGGCGACCACGGCGAGTCCGTCACCGTGGAGCAGCCGCGGTCCACCGTCAGCGAGGAGATCGGCCGCAATCTGCTGGTGATCCTGGCCGTCGCGCTGCTCGCCGTGATGGCCGCGGTGGGCCTCGCCGTACGCCAGGCCAAGCGGTTGGCCAGCCCGCTCAGCGACCTCGCGGCGACCGCCGAGCGCCTCGGCTCCGGCGACCCGCGCCCCCGGCACCGCCGCTACGGCGTGCCCGAGCTGGACCGGATCGCCGACGTGCTGGACGCCAGCGCCGAGCGGATCGGGCGGATGCTCACCGCCGAGCGCCGGCTCGCCTCCGACGCCTCGCACCAGCTGCGGACCCCGCTGACCGCGCTGTCGATGCGGCTGGAGGAGATCGTGGCCACCGACGACCAGGAGACGGTCAAGGAGGAGGCGACGATCGCGCTCGGCCAGGTCGAGCGGCTCACCGACGTGGTGCAGCGGCTGCTGACCAACGCGCGCGACCCGCGGACCGGCTCCGCGGTCTACTTCGACCTCGACGAGGTGATCAAGCAGCAGGTCGAGGAGTGGCGCCCGGCCTACCAGAACGAGGGCCGGGCCATCGTCCGCTCCGGCACCCCCGCGCTGCGGGCGGTCGGCACCCCGGGCGCGGTCGCGCAGGTCCTGGCCACGCTGATCGAGAACTCCCTGATGCACGGCTCGGGCACGGTGGGGCTGCGCACCAGGGTGACCGGCAACCAGGCGGTGGTCGAGGTGACCGACGAGGGCCGCGGGGTGCCCTCCGACCTGGGTGCGCGGGTCTTCGAGCGCACGGTCAGCGGCCGCAATTCGACCGGGCTCGGCCTGGCGCTCGCCCGTGACCTCGCCGAGGCCGACGGCGGGCGGCTCGAACTGCTCCAGCAGCACCCGCCGGTCTTCGCGCTCTTCCTCGCCAGGGAGATGCAGCCCCCGCCGCCCCGCGAGGACATCGTCAGCTGAAGGAGCGCGGACGCGGGCCGGTCAGACGCGGCGGTTCGCGCCGGCCCTCCGCCGCTTGCGCCGGTCCTCCGACACGCCCGTCGCGCCGCCGCCCGCCGCCAGGAAGGACTCGGCCTGCTCCACCGCGTCCCGCGCGGGGATCGCCCGGAAGACCCAGGTGCGGTACGACCAGAAGCGGAAGAGCGTCGCCACACCGATGCCGAGGAATTTGAAGATGTTGCTCTGCAGCTGGCTGTCCCAGTCGAAGCCGTACGTGGCCACGAACAGCACGCCGTTCTCGATCACCAGGCCGATGCAGCTGAAGAGCAGGAAGAGCCCCAGCTCCTTGGTGCGGCCGGCCTTGTCGCGGTCCCGGTAGGTGAAATAGCGGAAGCCCACGTAGTTGAAGGCGATGGACACCAGCGTCGCCAGCACACTGGCGCGGACCGTCTGCAGCCCGGTGTTGTGCCGCACCAGGTTGAAGACCCCGATGTTGACCAGGACGCCCGCGCCGCCCACCGCCCCGAACTTCGCGATCTCGCGGTACATCAGGGCCAGCTTGCCGCGCAGGGCGCTGAATCCGGTCATGGTGATCGCTCGGGCCCTGTCTGTGGGGGGTAGGTCGATGCCGCCGGCCGGCGGGGAGGATTTCGGTGTCCCTCATGCTAACCGCCCCCGTGAAGTCCGCCGCGGAGCCGTCCGTCGTTCGTGCGGCCGTACGGCGGATACGCTGGTAGGGCCATCAGCGGGGGACCGGCCCCCGTGCACCACCGGCAGGAATCAACGTGACATTCCCCGTAGTCGGCATGGTCGGCGGCGGCCAGCTCGCCCGTATGACCCACGAGGCGGGCATCCCGCTCGGCATCAGGTTCAGGATTCTCAGCGACACCGCACAGGACTCGGCCGCGCAGGTCGCCGCGGACGTCACCGTCGGCGACTACCGCGACCTCGACACGCTGCGTGCCTTCGCACAGGGCTGCGACGTGATCACCTTCGACCACGAGCACGTGCCGGCCGAGCACCTGCGCGCCCTGGAGGCGGAGGGCGTCGTCGTACGCCCGGGGTCCGAGGCGCTGCTGCACGCGCACGACAAGGGCGTCATGCGGGCCAGGCTCGCCGAGCTCGGCGTGCCCTGCCCGCGCAACCGGATCGTCGCCGACCCGGCGGACGTCAGCCGCTTCGCCGCCGAGACCGCGGGATACCCGCTGGTCCTGAAGACCGTGCGCGGCGGCTACGACGGCAAGGGCGTGTGGTTCGTCCGCGCCGAGGCGGACGCGGCAGACGCCTTCCGCGCCGGTGTGCCGGTGCTCGCCGAGGAGAAGGTCGACTTCGTGCGCGAGCTGGCCGCGAATGTCGTGCGCTCGCCGCACGGCCAGGCGGTGGCCTATCCGGTGGTGGAGTCCGTGCAGGTCAACGGGGTGTGCGACACGGTGATCGCGCCCGCGCCCGGCCTGTCCGACGCGCTCTCCGCGCGGGCCCAGCGCCTCGCGCTGACGGTGGCCCGAGAGCTGGGCGTGGTGGGCCACCTCGCGGTCGAGCTGTTCGAGACCGCCGACGGCCGCATCCTGGTCAACGAGCTGGCGATGCGCCCGCACAACAGCGGCCACTGGACCATGGACGGCGCCGCCACCTCGCAGTTCGCCAACCACCTGCGGGCCGTCCTCGACCTGCCGCTCGGCGACCCGCGCCCGCGGGCCCGCTGGACGGTGATGGCCAACGTGCTCGGCGGCGACTACCCCGACATGTACGCCGGCTATCTGCACTGCATGGCCCGCGACCCCGGGTTGAAGATCCACATGTACGGCAAGGACGTGAAGCCCGGCCGCAAGGTCGGCCACGTCAACACCTACGGCGACGACCTGGACGACGTGCGCGAGCGCGCCCGTCACGCGGCCGACTACCTGCGAGGGACGATCGATGAGTGAAGCGCGCGAGACGACCGCGCCCGCGGTGGGCATCGTCATGGGCTCCGACTCCGACTGGCCGGTGATGGAGGCCGCGGCCCACGCGCTGCAGGAGTTCGACGTCACCTTCGAGGTCGACGTCGTCTCGGCCCACCGCATGCCGCACGAGATGATCGCCTACGGGGAGCAGGCCGCGGGCCGCGGGATCCAGGCGGTCATCGCGGGCGCCGGCGGCGCCGCGCACCTGCCCGGCATGCTCGCCTCGGTCACCCCCCTGCCGGTCATCGGGGTACCGGTGCCGCTGAAGTACCTGGACGGCATGGACTCGCTGCTGTCCATCGTGCAGATGCCGGCCGGTGTGCCGGTCGCCACGGTCTCGGTGGGCGGCGCGCGCAATGCGGGGCTGCTCGCGGTCCGCATCCTGGCCGCGCACGACCAGGTGCTGCAGGCGCGGATGCGGGACTTCCAGGTGTCGCTCAACGAGCAGGCCACCGAGAAGGGCCGCAGGCTGCGCGCCAAGGTGACCGGGGCGGCGGGCTTCGGCTTCGCCAAGTAGGGCGCCGGGCACGGCCGTGTGCGGTGGCGGCGCAATGTACGCCGCCGCATAGGCTGGCCTGCATGGACCTCCTCGCCCGCGCCCGTGACCTGCTCGCCGCCCACCCTGTCGTCGACGGGCACAACGACCTGCCGTGGGCGCTGCGCAAGCAGGTCTCCTACGACCTCGACCGGCTGGACATCGCGGCCGACCAGAGCGACCGGCTGCACACCGACATCCCGCGGCTGCGGGCCGGCGGCGTCGGCGGGCAGTTCTGGTCGGTCTACGTGTCGGTGGAGCTGGCCGGCGCGGACGCGGTCACCGCGACCCTGGAGCAGATCGACGTCGTCCACCGGATGACCGAGCGCTACCCCGACGACCTGGCGCTCGCCCTGACCGCCGACGACATCGAGGAAGCCCGTGGCAGGGGCCGCATCGCGTCGCTGATGGGCGCCGAGGGCGGCCACAGCATCGACTGCTCCCTGGCCGTCCTGCGGGCCTTCTACGCGCTCGGCGTGCGCTACATGACGCTCACGCACAACGACAACACCCCGTGGGCGGACTCCGCGACCGACGAGCCCGCCGCCGGGGGCCTGACCGCCTTCGGCGAGGAGGTCGTCAGGGAGATGAACCGGCTCGGCATGCTGGTGGACCTCTCGCACGTCTCCGCCGACACCATGCGCGCCGCCCTGCGGGTGGCCGAGGCGCCGGTGCTCTTCTCGCACTCCTCGGCCCGCGCGGTCTGCGACCACGTGCGCAACATCCCCGACGACGTACTCGCCCAGCTGCCCGCCAACGGGGGCGTGGCCATGGCCACCTTCGTACCGAAATTCATCCTGCCCGCCGCCATCGAGTGGACCGCGGCGGCCGACGGGAACATGCGCGCGCACGGCCTGCACCCGCTGGACACCACTCCGGCGGGCATGGCCGTCCAGCGGGCGTACGAGGCGGAGCACCCGCGCCCGGCCGCCACCGCGGCGACCGTCGCCGACCACCTCGACCACATGCGCGAGGTGGCCGGCGTCGACCACATCGGCATCGGCGGCGACTACGACGGCACCGCTTTCACGCCCGAGGGCCTGACCGACGTGGCCGGCTATCCGAACCTGGTCGCCGAGCTGCTGCGCCGCGGCTGGTCGGACGCCGACCTGGCAAAGCTGACCTGGCACAACGCGGTGCGGGTGCTGCGTGACGCGGAGTCCGCGGCGGCCGTGCTCCGGGTGAAGCGCGGCCCGTCGACCATGGCGGAGCCGGTCGGCTGACCCGGTCCGGCCCCGGTCAGGGCCGCGCCGCCCGCCTCAGCAGGCGCACAGGCAGAAGGGGTGTCCCGCCGGGTCGGCGTAGACCCGCCAGTTGCGGGTGCCGTCGAGGTCGCCCTCGAGCAGGGTCGCGCCCAGCGCGAGGACCCGCTTCTCCGCGTCGTCCAGCTCCGGGCGCGGCACCGCGATGTCCGTGTGGAACTGCTGCGGGCGCTCCGGGTCGGGCCACTGCGGCGCCCGGTGTCCGGGGGCGAGCTGGAAGGACAGCGCGGGACCTTCCTCCCGCTTGAGGTCCACCCACGTCTCGTCCTCGGCCTCGACGGTGCCGCCCACCAGCTCGGCGTAGAACGCGGCAAGGGCTGCGGGGTCGGGACAGTCGAGGACGACGGCGCTCAGCCGGCCGATCATGGCGGGTCCTTTCGTCGGACGGTGTTACCGGCTATGGCCATGTACCGGTAACCGTTACTTCATGATGGCGGTGCGGCGGTAACGTGGCAAGGGTGGAGCAGCCCGGAGTACGCGATCCCGCGCCCGATCCGCTGCGGCTCGTGCAGGACCTGGTCAACACCGCGGACCTGGAGGGCGGCAGCGAGGAGCTGCGCACCGCGCAGGAGGCCGCGGCCTGGGCGCGCGGGAGGGGCCTGTCGGGGCGCGGCTACGACGCGGACGCCCTCGCCGACGTCCTGACGCTGCGGGAGGCCCTGCGGGACGTCTGCGCGGCCCACGCGGGCACCGACGTCCCCGCCGCCACCGCGGCCGCCCTGGATCGGCTGCTGGCCCGCGCGCCCCTGCGGCTGGCCGTCGACACCGAGGGCCGCGCGACCGTACGCCCCGCCGACGGGCTCACCGGCGCCGGCGAGATGGCCGCCGCGGTCGCCGCGGCCGTCGTGCGGGCGACCGCCGACGGCACCTGGCCGCGGCTCAAGGCCTGCGCCGCCGACACCTGCCGCTGGGTCTACTACGACCGCAGCCCGGCGGGCCGCAGCCGCTGGTGCACGATGGCGATCTGCGGCAGCCGGGCCAAGATGCGGACCTACCGGAAGAACAGCAGGCCGGAAGCGGGCTGACCCGCACGGCCCGCCCGGACCCGGGCTCCTTACGCCTGCGGGCGGCCCATCGCGCGATAGGTCCAGCCGGCCTTCCGCCACACCGCCGGGTCAAGCGCGTTGCGGCCGTCGAGCACCGCGCGGCCGCGCGCCACGTCGGCCAGCTCGCCCGGGTCGAGCTCGCGGAATTCCCGCCACTCGGTCAGGTGCAGCACTATGTCGGCGCCGCGGACCGCGTCCAGCGCGGTCGGGGCGTAGCCGAGGGTGGGGAAGAGCGAGCGGGCGTTGTCCATGCCCTTGGGGTCGTAGACGGTCACCTGGCCGCCCTGCAGCTGGATCTGGCCGGCCACATTGAGCGCGGGGGAGTCCCGTACGTCGTCGGAGTCGGGCTTGAAGGTCGCGCCGAGCACCGCGACCCGGCGGCCGAGGAAGCCGCCGCCCAGTGCCTCGCGGGCCATCTCCACCATGTGGGTGCGGCGCCGCATGTTGATCGAGTCGACCTCGCGCAGGAAGGTCAGCGCCTGGTCGGCGCCCAGCTCGCCGGCCCTGGCCATGAAGGCGCGGATGTCCTTGGGCAGGCAGCCGCCGCCGAAGCCGATGCCGGCCCGCAGGAATTTGCGGCCGATCCGGTCGTCGTGGCCGATGGCCTCGGCGAGCTTGGCCACGTCGCCGCCGGCCGCCTCGCTGACCTCGGCCATGGCGTTGATGAAGGAGATCTTCGTGGCGAGGAAGGCGTTCGCCGCGGTCTTGACCAGCTCGGCCGTCGGATAGTCGGTGGCGATGAAAGGCGTGCCTTCTGCGACGGGCTTGGCGTAAACCTCCCGCAGGAGGGATTCGGCGCGCTCGCTTGTCACGCCCACCACGATCCGGTCCGGGTGCAGGGTGTCCTGCACCGCGAAGCCCTCGCGCAGGAACTCCGGATTCCACGCCAGCTCAGCGCCCGCGCCCGCCGGTGCCAGCTCGGCCAGCAGCGCCGCCAGCCGGGCCGCGCTGCCCACCGGCACGGTGGACTTGCCGACCACCAGCGCGGGCCGCCGCAGGTGCGGGGCCAGCATCGAGAAGGCGCGGTCCACGTAGCTCATGTCGCAGGCGTATTCGCCCTGCTTCTGCGGGGTGTTGACGCACACGAAGTGCACGTCGCCGAATTCGGCGACCTCCTCCCACGAAAGGGTGAAGCGCAGCCGCCCGCTGGAGCCCTCGATCCCGGCCACGTGCTGGGCGAGCAGCTCTTCGAGCCCCGGCTCGAACATCGGCACCCGGCCCTGCGACAGCATCTCGATCTTGCGCGGTTCGATGTCGAGGGCGAGCACGTCGAAGCCGAGTTCGGCCATGGCGGCGGCGTGGGTGGCGCCGAGGTAGCCGGTACCGATGACGGTGAGCTTGAGAGGCATGGGCCAGAGCATAGTCGGCACCGGGTGGGCCAAAAGGGGGGTGCGCGCAGGTCGGCGGGTCCACAATGCGGTGACTGGTCCGAAGGGGTGGGAATCCGGGGTGGGGGGCCGATCGTGGCTGGTGGCGACGACGACAGAGCCGGCGCGGCGGGGGGCAGCGGAGCCGCCCGCCGCACCCGCGGCCGAAGGCGTGGCGGAATCGGGTGACAAGGCCGAGCCGGGGCACATACCCGAGCCGGGCGGTGCACCGGAGGCTGCTGAGCCGTCCGAGTGGTTGTCGGAGCCGCCGGGAGGAATCGAGCCGCCCTCCGAGCCGCCGGGTAGACCCGAGCCGCCCGCGCACCGCCGCGCCCGGATCCGCCGCCGCACCCGCCGCGTGCTGTACGGATCGCTCGTCCTGCTGTGCACCGGCGCCCTGCTGATCGCCGGCACCGGCTACTGGGCCTACGAGCACTACACCGGCCGCGTCCAGCGCATCCCGCACGCCTTCCCCACCGATCTGCCGGCCGGCGCGCTCCCGCCGCCGTCGAGGAGCGGCAGCCAGACCTTCCTGCTGGTCGGTGTGGACTCCCGCTCCGACCTGCCCACCACCGGCAAGGACGCCGAGGCGCCGGAATGGAGGCGGGGCGCCCAGCGCAGCGACACGGTGATGCTGGTGCACCTGCCCGCCGACCACAAGCACGCCTACGTCGTCTCGCTGCCCCGCGACTCCTGGGTGGACATCCCCGGCCACGGCATGGCCAAGCTGAACGCCGCCTTCTCCTGGGGCGGCCCACCGCTGCTGATCGACACGGTGCAGCGGCTGACGAAGGTCAGGGTCGACCACCTGGCGGTCATCGACTGGAGCGGCTTCAAGAAGCTCACCGACGCGGTCGGCGGCGTCGATGTCACCGTCGACAGCACGGTCTCGCGCCGCAACGGCCCCGGCGGGGTGTGGACCGCGGGCCGGCACCACATGAACGGCGACGACGCGCTGGACTACGTACGCGAGCGCTACGGCCTGCCCAACGGCGACCTCGACCGCACCCACCGGCAGCAGAACTTCCTGCGGGCGGTGCTGTCGAAGACGCTCTCCGGCGGCACGGCGGCCAATCCGCTCAAGCTCAAGCGCACCCTGGACCAGGTCACCTCCGTGGTGAGCGTGGACGACCGGCTGTCCGACGGCGCGCTGCGCGACCTGGCGTGGGACATGCGCTCGGTGCGCGCCTCGGACATGGCCTTCATGAACGCGCCCGTCGCGGGCTTCGACACCATCGACAAGCAGTCCGTCGTCCTGCTCGACGGCAACGGCGGCGCCGAGCTGTGGGAGGCGATGCGCAACGACACCCTGGCGGGTTTCATGGCCACCCACAGCCTCGACACGCTCGGCACCCGGGTGTCGTGAAGGCGCGCGCGTACGGCGGGCCCCTGTCGGGAAGGTCACGTAGGCCTGATCATGGACGCGGCCCTAGGATTGTACGGTTACTTAACGGTAGTTAGCATCGGGAGTGAGACTCTGTGGCCGGATCCTCCGACTTCGACCTTTTCCGGACCTCCGAAGAGCACGACATGCTGCGGGACGCCGTGCGTTCCCTCGCCGAGGCGAAGATCGCCCCCTTCGCCGCCGAGGTGGACGAGCAGGGCCGCTTCCCGCAGGAGGCGCGAGAAGCGCTGGAGGCCAACGACCTGCACGCGGTGCACGTCCCCGAGGCGTACGACGGATCGGGCGCCGACGCGCTGTCCACCGTCATCGTGATCGAGGAGATCGCCCGGGTCTGCGCGTCCTCCTCGCTCATCCCCGCGGTCAACAAGCTCGGCTCGCTCCCGGTGCAGCTGTCCGGCTCGGAGGAGCTGAAGACGAAGTATCTCGGCGCCCTCGCCCGCAAGGAGGGGATGTTCTCCTACGCCCTGTCGGAGCCCGAGGCCGGCTCGGACGCGGCGGGCATGAAGACCCGGGCCATACGCGACGGCGACTTCTACGTGCTCAACGGCGTCAAGCGCTGGATCACCAACGCCGGGGTGTCCGACTTCTACACCGTCATGGCGGTGACCGACCCCGACAAGCGCTCCAAGGGCATCTCGGCCTTCGTGGTGGAGAAGGGCGACGAGGGCGTCTCCTTCGGCGCCCCGGAGAAGAAGCTCGGCATCAAGGGCTCGCCGACCCGCGAGGTCTACTTCGACAACGTCCGCATCCCCGCCGACCGCATCATCGGCGAGGAGGGCACCGGCTTCGCCACCGCGATGAAGACCCTGGACCACACCCGCGTCACCATCGCCGCCCAGGCCCTCGGCATCGCCCAGGGCGCGCTGGACTACGCCAGGGGATATGTGGCCGAGCGCAGGCAGTTCGGCAAGGCCATCGCCGAATTCCAGGGCATCCAGTTCATGCTGGCCGACATGGCCATGAAGCTGGAGGCCGCCCGCCAGCTCACCTACGCCGCCGCGGCCAGGTCGGAGCGCTCCGACTCCGACCTCACCTTCTTCGGCGCCGCCGCCAAGTGCTACGCCTCGGACGTGGCCATGTCGGTCACCACCGACGCCGTCCAACTCCTCGGCGGATACGGGTACACACGCGACTATCCGGTCGAGCGGATGATGCGCGACGCCAAGATCACCCAGATCTACGAGGGCACCAACCAGGTCCAGCGGATCGTCATGGCGCGCAACCTGCCCGCGTAGCAACTCTGTAACAGCCGCCCCACGAAGAGCACCCCAACCGGGTGCTCTTTGTGGGTTTGGGGTCGAGTTGTGGTCGGTTTGCGCTCAATTGACAAGCGTGCACGGGGGCTTGTAGAGGTGTGGGGGCCATCAGCGGGGCGGGGGGCCGCACGGTTCGCTGACCGGCTTTTTCCGCGCTTGTGATCCGATCCCGTGAAGGGAAGACGTGTCCATAAACCGCCGCACCGCAATAGCGGTGCGTTCCATCGGCGTTGCCTCCGTCGCAGCTGCGCTCGCGCTGGGCGTTGCAGGCAACGCGTTCGCATGCAAGATCGGTGACTTCTCCGCCGTCGCCAACTGTGACAAGACGAACGGCAAGGCCACCATCGACGTCACGGACGCCGACAGTTCGGGTACGCCCGCGACGGTCACGATCCTCGACAACGGTGTCCAGGTCGCGTCCGGCACCATCGACCACCCGACCGCCGATGGCGTCACGGTCTCGATCCCGCTCGCCTGGGCGCCCAGCAAGACGTACACCGTGCACGTCACGGCCGGTCAGCCGGGCAAGAAGGTGCTCGTCGACGAGGACATCAAGGGCGGCGTGACCACGCCGAGCGAGGCGTGCACCGCCCCGGTCGACAACCCGCCGCCGCCCGTCGACAACCCGCCGCCGGCTGACAACCCGCCGCCGAAGGACACGAAGTCGCCCACGCCGACGGCGACCACCACCGCGCCCGCCGCGGCTGTGGCCGACACCAACGCGCCGTCGCCGGCCGGTGGCACGTCCAACCTCGCCGAGACCGGTGGCGGCAGCAACACCGGCATGATCGCCGGTGTTGCCGCGGTGCTTGTCGCGGCCGGTGGCGGCACGGTCTTCATGCTGCGCCGTCGCAACCCGGCCGGCCGTCACTGACGTCCGCTCCCCGGCAGATGGCGTAACACGCCGGACGGCCCCGGCTCCCACCGCGTGATCGCGGGGGAGCCGGGGCCGTCCGGCGTGTCAGGACGCGGGCCGGTGCGGCTACTTGGTCACGGTGACCTTGTCGTCGTCGATCAGCTCGCCGAAGAGCGTCTTCGCCTTCGTCATGTCCCACTTGACGGCGTCGCCGTCGTTGGAGGTCTGGTAGTTGGCGTTGGCTATCGGCACGGTGATGGAGTTTCCGCTGCCGCCGGTGACGCCCTTCATGGCCCAGAACATCGACAGGAGATTGCGCAGGCTCATGTTCTTGTCCACGACGAGCGTGTCGAGGCCCGAGCCGATCACCGGGTAGAGCTTGAAGGGGTTCAGCACCGTCGAGGGCGACGCCGCCTGGTGGGCGAGGGTCGACAGGAACTTCTGCTGGTTGCGCATCCGGCCGAGGTCCTGGTCGGCCTCCTGGTGGCGCTGCCGGACGAAGGCGAGCGACTGCTGGCCGTTCATCTTCTGGCAGCCGGCGGCGAAGTCCGCGCCCGACGCCTTGTCGTGCAGCGGCTTGTCCAGGCACATGTTCACACCGCCGAGCGCGTTGACCAGGTTGACGAAGCCGGCGAAGCCGATCTCGGCGTAGTGGTCGATGTGGATGCCGGTGTTGTACTCGATGGTCCTGGTCAGCAGCTCGGGGCCGCCGTCGGCGTACGCGCGGTTCAGCTTGTGCGTGGATGCCGCGTACCGCTTGTGCGACTGCTGGCCGGTGAAGGCCGGGATGGTGACGTAGGAGTCGCGCGGCAGGCTCATCATCGTGGTGCCGTTGCTGCCGGTGTGCAGGATCATCATCGAGTCCGTGCGCTGGCCCGCCGCGGCACCGGTGTGCAGGTCCTTCTCGTCCTGCTTGGTCAGCCCCTCACGGCTGTCCGAGCCGACGATCAGATAGTTGGTGCCCTTGCCGGCCGCCGGGCGGTCCTCGACCTTGCTCAGGTCGACCTCGCGCCGCACCTTGGAGTCGGCCCAGAAGTACGTCGACACGGACACCACGAGCAGCACCACGACGAGGCCGAGGGCCGTGTAGCCGACCTTCCTGCGGGTGCTCCAGCGGGGGGTCCGCGGGGTGTGCGGTCCGGCGCTGCCGGGTCCGCCGGTGGTCGGCGGGCCGTAGCCGTCGCCTCCGCTGCCGGGCTGCGGGATCGCGCCGGCCGGCAGCCGGTCGCCCTGCGCGGGGCGGCGAGTAGGCTGCGGCGGGACCCCGCCCGAGGCAGCGGCGGCCCGGCGCGGCGACAGTTCTGGGGGCAGCGGAGGCTCGGAGAGCCTGCGCTGCTCGGTGTCATCGCTCCAACCGTTCATGTCCGTCAGTGTGCCCGGCTGCGGCGTGGGACCTTGAATCCAGGGCGGTTCTGTAGCAGATCCGATGCATTCGGCCACGGGCCGCAGCGGTTTCGTAACGGACATAAAGTGGCTGTCATGATCGAATCATCCGCAGGCTCCGGCACCCCGGGAGATCCTGCCGCCTCCCAGGTCCACCAAGCGCCGGACATCGCGCGGGTCCCGGTGATCCCGGGCAAGCCGACGTCCGCCGCCCGGATCACGCTCTCGCACATCATGAGCGCCCACGACACCAACCTGCTGGGCACGGTCCACGGCGGCGTGGTGATGAAACTGGTCGACGACGCCGCGGGAGCGGTCGCCGGGCGGCACTCCGAGGGACCCGCGGTGACCGGAGCGATGGACGAGATGGCCTTCCTCGAACCGGTCAGGGTCGGCGACCTGCTCCAGGTGAAAGCCCAGGTCAACTGGACCGGGAAGACCTCCATGGAGGTCGGCGTCCGGGTCGTCGCCGAGCGCTGGAACGAGGCGGGGCGGCCCGCCAAGCAGGTCGCGAGCGCCTATCTGGTCTTCGTCGCCGTGGACGCCGAGGGCCACCCGCGCCGGGTGCCGCCGGTCCTGCCGGAGACCGCGCAGGACCGGCGCCGCTGGCAGGAGGCGCAGATCCGCCGCACGCACCGGCTGGCCCGCCGCCGGGCGATCCTGGAGCTGCGCAGGGAGCGGGCGGCCGAGGGCCTGGACGACTGACGCCGGCGGCGCACGCTGCCCGGTCCGGGCGTCAGCGGCAGCCCACCTGGTCGCCGGTGAGAGCGCCCTGATCCGGCTGCGTGCCCGGGTCGGGCAGCGGCGCGGTGACCGGCTTCACCCTGGCCATGGCGAAGTCCGGGCCGAGCGTGACCCGCATCACCGGCCCCTGCTTGGCCGCGGGCACCAGTTGCGCGCCCGGCAGGGCGACGGCCAGCGCCTTCGCCGAGTCGTCCCAGCGCGGGTCGTAGCGGATGACGGTGTGCGGCACGTGCTGGCGCGCGGTGGCCGGTACGCCGGTGGTGGCGAAGCCGGTGGCGCGCAGCGCCTGCTGGGTGCTGCCGGCCAGCCCGCCGACCCCGGTGCCGTTCTCGACCCTCACCCGGATCTTCGCCGGGTCGACCGCGACCTGTACGCCCGCGGGCGTGCTGCTGCCGCCGGGGGTCGGGCGCGGGGCGGTGAGCGGCTTGTCGGCGCGGACGGTCGCCCACAGCCGGCCCGCCTTGAGCGCGTCCCACTTCACGGTGGAGCCGATGCCGGGGACGTTGAAGCTGGTCACGCTCAGCGGCACCGAGGTGAATTCCGACGAGGCGGGCGAGAAGCCCTTCATGGCGCGGGCGAGGCCGATCATGTCGTGGCTGTCCAGGCCCTGGTCGGCGCGGACCGAGCCGAGCACGGTCGAGGCGGCCTTGCCGAGCCGCAGCGGGTCCGAGAGCGTGCTGCCGCTGGTGACCTTGTGGATGACCTGGGCGAGGAATCGCTGCTGGCGCTGCATCCGCCCGAGGTCGGCGGCCGGGTCCAGATGCCGGGAGCGTACGTACTGCAGCGCCTGGCCGCCGTTCAGGGTCGTGGTGCCCACCGGCAGGTCCAGGCCCGAGTAGGGGTCCTTGAGCGGGCGGGAGGTGCAGACGGGGACGCCGCCGATGACGTCGACGGTCTTCATGAAGCTGGTGAAGTCCACCTCCAGGTAGTGGTCGATGTGGACACCGGTCAGCTGCTCGACCGTCTGCACGGTGAGCCGGGGGCCGCCCAGGGCGTAGGCCTGGTTGAGCTTGGCCGGCTTGGTGGCGGGGGTGGGCGCCGCGGCGGGCTTCCCGCGGTTCCCGCCGTTCCCGCCGTTCCCGCCGTTCTTGGCGTCCTTCGCGTCTTTTGCGGCGGGCTTCGTATCGGCCTTCCGGGCGGCCGTCGCGGGCTTGGTGGGCAGCAGGACGTAGGTGTCGCGCGGGATGCTGACCACGCTGGCCCGGGAGCGGTCCTGCGACAGGTGCACCAGCATGATCGTGTCGGTGCAGTGGCAGGGCGCGCCGCCCAGGTGGTAAAGCTTCTTCTCGTCCGGCGTGAGGTTGTCCCGGCCGTCCGTCCCCACCAGCAGGAAATTCGTGCCCTTGCCGCCGTCGGGGCGGCCCTGCATGCCGCTGAAGGCGTCGACCCGGCCGATCGCCCCGTTCACCCCGGTCACCACCGCGTGGCCGATGCCGCTCGCGGTGATCACCAGCAGCGCGACCCCGCCGACGATCCTGGTGCTCAGCCGGATGGGCGGCCGCCGCCCCGACGCCGGCCGTCGCCCTGGCTGCGGCCGTTGTGGGCGGACTGGACGTCGACTGGTCGGCAGCACGGGATCCCCTCCGCGGTGGACAGACAGGAAGACCCGTTCAGGCTAGGGACAAATAGGACTGTCAGCCTTGCCCCCACGCGCTGGTGTCCCCCATTGGCGGTAACGTTTGCCGCAATGAACGCCGCCACTGACCCCGCGCTCCCGGCCGTCTCCGTGATCATGCCGGTGCTCAACGAGGAGCGCCACCTGCGTAACTCCGTCCGGCACATCCTGGAACAGGACTATCCGGGCGAGCTGGAAGTCGTCATCGCGCTCGGTCCCTCGAAGGACCGCACCGACGCGATCGCGGCCGAGCTGGTCGCCGAGGACCCCCGGGTCCATACGGTGCCCAACCCCACCGGGCGCACGCCCGCCGCGCTGAACGCCGCGATCAAGGCCTCCCGCCACCCGGTCGTGGTGCGCGTCGACGGCCACGGCATGCTCTCGCCCGACTACATCGCCACCGCCGTACGCCTGCTGGACGAGACGGGCGCGGCCAATGTCGGCGGCATCATGCACGCCGAGGGCGAGAACGCGTGGGAGGAAGCCGTCGCCGCGGCCATGACCGCGAAGATCGGCGTCGGCAATGCCGCCTTCCACACCGGTGGCGCCGCCGCCCCGGCCGACACCGTCTATCTCGGCGTCTTCCGCCGCGAGGTGCTCGAGCAGCAGGACGGCTACAACGTGGAATTCATCCGCGCCCAGGACTGGGAGCTGAACTACCGCATACGCGAGGCCGGCCACCTCATCTGGTTCTCGCCGGAGCTGAGGGTCTCCTACCGGCCGCGGCCGAGCGTGCGCACTCTCGCCAAGCAGTACAAGGACTACGGCCGGTGGCGCCGGGTGGTGACCCGCTACCACCGCGGCTCGGTCAACCTGCGGTATCTGGCGGCGCCCGGCGCCGTGCTGGCCAATGCCGCGGGCATCGTCGTCGGCGCCGCGCTGACGCCGTGGGCGCTGCTGGTGCCCGCGGCCTACCTCGCGGCCATCACCGTCGGCTCGCTCCCGGCCGGCCGCGGCCTGGGCGCCGGCGCCCGGCTGCGCATACCGCTCGCGCTGGCCACCATGCACATGTGCTGGGGCTACGGCTTCCTGACCAGCCCGCGCTCGCTGGCCCGCACGGTCATCGCCAGCCGCCGCCCCGCCGTCACCGCACGCGCCGAGGAGTCGGCCCGGGCCGACGCGTGACCGTACGCCCGTAATCACGCCTGCCTGTACGGGAGAGGGGTCCGCCGGAAGCTCCGGCGGACCCCTCTCCCGTACGCGGTGCGGCCCGGTCAGCCCGCCCAGCGGTAGATCGGCTGGATCGGCATGCAGCCCGTGGTGTCGGCGCCGTTGACGACGTCCGCGGTCTTCGGGACGCCGCCCGCCTTGGGCAGCGTCGCGCTGTAGTCGGTGCCCTGCTTCCAGTCGGCGCCGACCGTCAGGGTGATGGCCTGCGCGGTGGTGGACGGCTTCACATTGCTCACCGGGATCTTGAGCGCCTTCGCCACCGAGGTCGCGTCCGCCTTGCCCTGGTCACCGGCGGCCGTCGGATAGACCACGCTGGTGCCGGGGCTGGGGACGGAGGTCTGGCTCGGCTCGGCCTTGGTGAAGCCCGCGGTCTTCAGCGCCGTCGCGATGTCCGTGGCACGGTGTCCGACGGCCTGCTTTTCCGCCGTCCCCGCCGTGCCGTTGACCACGGTGACCGGGATCGCCGCGGGGGCCGCGGCGGGCGGGCCCGTCGGGGCGCTCGGCTTGGGCGTCGCGCCCGCCGCCCCCGGGACCATCGCCTTGCCGCCCGCGTCCATTGCCACGTCGTTGCGCAGCAGCGACCACACGGTGGTGGCGTCCTCAGCCGGTATGTAGTGCGCCTTCGGTGCCTCCGGGTCCGCATCGTGCGGCATGGTCAGCATCGTCATCCGGGACGGCGAGATGCTCTTCAGCTCCATGCCGAGGTCGTAGAGCTTCTTCGGGGTGCCGATCTCCGCGGAGACCTCGAAGGCGCCCATCGCGGTGGTGGCGATCTTGTTCAGCCGGGCCGGGTTGGTGAAGAGGTTCTGGCTGCGCAATGTGCGGATGAGCGAGCTCATGTACATGTGCTGGGCCTTGGCGCGGCCCGAGTCGTCACCGAAGGCGTCACGGGTGCGCAGCCACTGCAGCGCCTGCTTGTCCTTGATGATGCTCTTGCCCTTGGGCAGCTTCAGCCCGGACCCGCCGTGCTTGATGTACTTGGTGGGACGGTCCCAGACGCTGTGCTCGACGCACACCTGCACGCCGCCGAGCACGTCGGCCATCTTGACCACACCCGAGAAGTCGATCATCAGCCAGTGGTCGATGTAGACGTTGGTGAGGTTCTGCACGGTCGCGAGCGTGCAGCCGGGGCCGCCGCGGCCGAGCGAGGAGTTGATGATGTTGTTGGTCTTGGGATAGACGTGGTGGGTCTTGGGGTCCTCGCACTCGGGAATGTCCACCCGGGTGTCGCGGGGAATGCTGACCACCGACATGTTGCTGCGGTCCGCGGACAGGTGGGCGATCATGATCACGTCCGCCCGGGCGCCCGCGCTGTCCGCGGCGCCGCCGAGCTTCTGGTCGTCCGCGCTGAGCCGGCTGTCGGAGCCGAGGATCAGGATGTTCATCGCCGCGGTGCCGTTGGCGTTGGCCTTCGGCTTGGCCACGGTCGTCTTGCCGCTGACCCGCTCACCCTTGCGGATCTTGCCGGACAGGTACTCGTAGTAGCCGAACGCGGCCCCCGCCGTGCCCAGCACGCCCACCGCGGCCACGATCGCAACCCAGCGCAGCGCCTTGCGCTTGCGGCTGCGCTGCCGCCGCGGCCCGCCCCTGCGGTGCCCGCCGCCCTGGCCCGGACCCTGGCCCGCGGCACGGCTCCTGCCGTGGCCGCCGCCGTGCCCCCCGGTGCTGCTTTCGGCGCCGCCCGCGCCAGGTCCGCCGGGTATCGCGTCGGGGCCGTCACCGCCGCTGTGCGGGCTTCTCGGGCCCGGCACCTGGCCGCCCTTGTGATCCGTACTCCCCGGGGCGTACGAGGGCGCGTCGTCCCCGTAGAGGCCGTCGTCCCAGCCGAAGTCGCCGTGGTTCGACGCGGCACCCTGGCCCCCCGTTGCCCCGTCCCGCATCAAGAACCCTCCCCAGCTCCGGCCGTATCTCGGTCGTCCTCCTGTCAGACGGCCGTCGGCCGCACTGAGTTGCAATCCAGGGGCCCTGACTTAACACGACGCGGGTCACGGGGAGGTTTCGTGAATCAGCTCACGCAGGAAGAATTGTCGGCTTCTGTCCGGTCCAGGCCGTCGGGGGCCGCATCGGGGTCCGCGACCGGGACGCCGGCCCGGGTGAAGTCGGCGCCCAGGGTGAGCGCCATGGCCCCCGTGTCGGCTGTGCCCCCCGGGCCCGTGGCCGCCGTGCTGCCTGCTCCCGGCGACGGCCTGAGGGCCGAGCCCGGCAGCCCGAGCATCGCGGCCAGTGCCCGGGCCTGGTCGGCCTGCTCCGGGGCGTAGATCAGGGTGGTGCGCGCCGCCGGGGCAGGGGCGTTGCCGCCGTTGGCGGGGCTGCCGACGCCCTCGGTGCCGTGCAGCCAGGCCACCGTGCCGCGGGCCGCGCCGAGGATGCCGCTGCCGTTGTAGACCCGCACCCGGACGTCGGCGGGCGCGGCCCTCGGGCCGCGCAGCAGGGCGTCGCTGCGCGGCCGCTTCCTGCGCCCGCTGAGCGGGACGTCGTCCTTGATCATGGTGAACAGCCGCTGCGCCCTGGCCTGGTCGACCACGACCGTGGCATGGACCTTCTCGTTGGGGTTGTCGACCACCGGCAGGGTGGTGAAGGTGATGTGCTTGGCGTCGACCTTGCTGAGGTCCTTGGCCAGGCTGGTCAGCTTCGAGACGCTGCCGATCGCGCTGTCCACGGTGAGCGCCCGGGTGGCCACGTCGGCCAGCGAGAAGAGCTTCCCCGGATTGGTCAGGGTGCCGCTGGACTTGATCTTGCGGATCATCGCGCCGAGGAAGCGCTGCTGCAGCTTGATCCGGTCCAGGTCGCTCTGGTTGCGCAGCGCGTGCCGGGTCCTGACGAACTGCAGCGCCTGCTCGCCCTCGATCCGGTGCGGCCCCGCGCTCAGGTCGAGATGCGACTTGGGGTCGACCAGCGGCCTGGCCAGGCACACGTCGACCCCGCCGACCGCCGTCGACAGCTCCTTGACCGCCTCGAAGTCCACCATCATGAAGTGGTCCACCGGGATCCCGGTCAGCGCGGTCACCGCCCGCATGGTGCAGCCCGGGTCGCGCCCGCCGACGCCCAGGCTCTCGTTGAACTTCGGCGTGGTCAGTCCGGCGGGGATGCCGGGGATCGTGGTCGTGGTGCCGTCCTGCTGCCTGGTCGGGCAGGCCGGGATGCTCGTGACGATGTCGCGCGGGATGCTCATCGCCGTGGCATTGCCGCGGTCGGCCGACACATGGAAGAGGATTGTGGTGTCGGCATGCCCGACGTTGTCCGCGTCGCCATAGGCGTCGCCCATGCCCTGGCGGCTGTCGGTGCCGATGACCAGCAGGTTGAGCGGGCCGTCGCCGAGGACGTCCTTGCTGCCCGCGTCGCCGACGTCCACGGTGGTGAGATTGCCGTTGAAGTGCTCGTAGACCAGGTAGCCGCCGACGCCGACGGCGACCAGGACCAGGCCCATGGAGCCCGCCGTCCACAGCAGCGCCTTCCTGCGCCGGGACGGCCCCCTGCCCGGCGGCCGCCCCTTCCTGCGCGCCGCGGGACCTTCCGCACCGGGTGTACGGGGGGTCCTGGGCGGCGGCACGGTCGCGGGGGCGGCGGGAGCGGGGCCGGCCTGCCGCGGCAGGCCGGCCCTCCGCGCCGGGTCCTTCTCCGGTTGCCGGCGCAGCCGGTAGGCGCCGGTCGCCGGGTCGATGACCCACTGGTCTGCCGGATCGATGTCGTCTCGGCCTTGCGTGTCCACGGTCCCTCGGGCCCTCCGTCCGGTAACCGCCGAATCGCTTACAGTAGTCGCCCGAGGCGGCAGGGAGGGGTGATCCCGGTGGATTCACCCTCCTTGCAAGCGGACAAAGAGCCGCGACTCCCACCGGAATTGACGGGGTTTTTCAGCGGCTTTTCACCGTACTTTGCCGCCGGTACCCAAATCCGCACGTTTGTACGCGTGCGCTGCGGCGGGTCAGCAGCGGACGCCGGAGGCGGGTGTCAGTGCCACGCCCTTGGGCGGCGCGGTGGGCGGCCCCACCCGGACGCCGGGCGCGGTGAAGTCCGCGCCCAAGGTGAGCGTCATGTTCGCCCTGGGCGCCGCGTCCATCGTGCCGGGGATCAGCGCGGACGCGGGCAGGCCCATCATCGCGGCCAGCGAGCGGGCCTGGTCGGCCTGGTTCGGCGCATATCGCAGAGTCGTCTTCGGCGCCCTGCCATGGGCGTCGCCGCCGTTGGTCGACCGGTTGACGCCCTGGCTGTTCTGCAGCCAGGTGAGCACGTCCTGCGAGGCGCCGAAGACCCCCGTGCCGTTGTAGACCTCCACCCGGGTGTTGTGCGGGGTCGCCTTCGGGCCGACCAGCTTCGGATCGGCCGCGGGCGGGTGGTCGGGCGACAGATTCACGTCGTTCGCCATCAGGGCGTAGAGCTGCGAGGCCTTCGCCCGGTCGGCCACCGGCACCGTCACAAAGGTGACGTGCTTCGGATCGGCCGCGCCCATCGCGTCGGCCAGCGCGCCCAACGCCTCCACGCTGCCCAGCGGGGCGTCGGTGGTGAGCGCGGCAGGGGCGGTACGAGCCAGCGCCGTCAGCGTCCGCGGGTCGGCCAGCGTGCGGTCGACACACAGGTCCGCCGCCCCGACCTCCGCCGAAGCGGCCCGCGCCGCCGCGTAGTCGACCATCACGACATGGTCCACGGGCAGCCCGGTCAGCTGCTTGGCCACTCGCAGCGCACAGCCCGGGCCGCGCCCGGCCAGCGCGGCGGAGAACGGCTGCTCCTTCGTGCCCTTCACCGTGCCGCCCCCGGCGGGGCAGTCCGGGATGTCCGTCACCAGCGCCGGCGGAATGCCCAGCGCCGTGGAGTTGCCGCGGTCCGCGGCGAGGTGCAGCAGCACGGCGGTGTCCGTCGGCTTGCTGCTGAGCACCAGGATGTTCATCGCACCGGTGTGGACCGGGTCCTTGCTGCCGGCCGCGCCGATGTCCACGGTGTGGATGGTCGGCCCGTCGCCCTGCCGCAGCACGGCGATCCCCGCGATCACACCGGCGACCAGCACGGCGCAGGTCGCGCCCACTGCCCACACCAGGGCGGGCGGCCTGCGCGGCTTGGCCTTGCGGCGGCGCGACCCCGCCGCGGGAGCGGCGGCCCGCCGCCCGCCGTGGCCCCCGCGGCCGGCCGGAGCACGTACCGCGGCGGACCGGGCGGGCCTGTGCGCCACGGGCTCGGCCGGCGCGGGCGCAGCGACCGGCACCGGCTCCGACGGCGCGTCAAGGCGCAGCTCGTACAGTCCGGTTACCGGGTCGAGCACCCACTGGTCAGCCGGGTCGACGTACCCGGGCTCCTCCGCGTCCACGGTCGATCGGGTCCTCCATCCACGGCCGGCCGACCGCTCACCTTAGTTCATCAGGCTTTGCCGCAGATGTCGGCATCAGCGGTCGTCCCCCGGTAGACGGGCGCCGGACTGCTCGGCCCGCCGTTCCCGGTGGGCGTGCCGCCCGGGGCCGGAGTGCCGGTCGAACCAGGCTTCCCGCTGTCCGGCTTCCCGTCCGGCGTCACCGTGACCTGCACGTCGTCACGCAGCGCCGCGAAGAGCCGGTCCGCCTCGGGCTGCACCAGCTGGTCACGGTTGCGGTCCAGCGTGTACTGCTCGCGCGGCACCGTCAGGAAGCGCAGCTGCCCCGCGGGTATCCGCTGGATGTCACGCGCCAGGGCGTACAGCTCGCTGAGCGAGTCCAGGCCGGGATCCGCGGTCAGCGACGACGTCGCGGCCGACAGCACCGGGTAGACCTTCGTCGGGTTGAGCAGCACGCCGTTGCTGCTGACCTTGGAGAACAGCGAGCCCAGGAAGCCCTGCTGGCGGTCCATCCGCTCCGTGTCGCTGCCGTCGCCGAAGCCGTGCCTGGCCCGCACATAGCCCAGTGCCTGCTCGCCGTTCAGCGTCTGCCGCCCCGCCGGCAGGTCGAGATGCGCCTTCGTGTCGTGCACCGGCTCCGCCAGGCACACGTCGACGCCGTTGATCGCGTTCACGATCTTCTTGAACCCCGAGAAGTCCACGATCAGGTGGTGGTCGATCCGGATCCCGGTCATGTTCTCGACCGTACGGATCGTGCACGCGGCTCCGCCGAACTGGAAGGCCCAGTTGAACTGCTCCAGCTTCGCCTCGGTCTTGCCACCGTTCGGCTTGTCGCAGCTCGGCACATGAGCCATCAGGTCGCGCGGAATACTCATCGCCGTCGCACTGTGCCGGTCCGCGGCCAGGTGCAGCAGGATCGCGGTGTCCGAACGCTGCGTGCCGCTGTCCTCGCCGTACTTCTCGTTGCCGTCGCCGCGGTTGTCCGAGCCGAGCAGCAGGATGTTCTCCGCCGACGTCGGGCCCTGCGTCGGCCGCTCAGACGCGTGCACCTTCAGCTGCGTCTCGGTCGCCGTGTCCGTGGTGATGTTCCCGTCCAGCCGCTGGTACAGGTACCAGATGCCGCCGGCGAGAGCCAGCACCACCAGGGCGGTGACCGCCGCCAGCACCTTGAGCCACCGGTAATTCCGGCGCGGCGGCGCCGGATCCGTACGGTCCTCCTCCGGAGGCTCTGTTGACGTCACGTCTCCGCCCATCCCTCATCCCTGCGCACCCCCGGGCTCGTGTGCCCGTACGCCACTCGTTCAGACAGTCGAATCCGCCGCTTGGTTGCCTCTCCCCCGCGGGGCGCTGTTACGGACTCCACAGTTGCGCTGTGTGGGTGGCTTCTCGCTCCGTTCTCCCCCAGCGCTTCGCCTGGGGGTACCCCCAGGCGCCCCTGGGTGATTGCCCCTTGCGGTGCGTTGCTTTCTTCCCCGCCTCTCCGGCGGGGCGCGCGGTTCCCCGCGCCCCTGAAAAACGCGTGCCCTCCTGCGCAGAAGGGCACGCCCCTGGCAGGGGCGAACGCTGGGCGTAGGAGGACGCAGGCTAAAAGGGGCGCGGGGAACTGCGCGCCCCGCCACGGCGGGGCCGCAACTGTGAACGCAACAGGGAGGGCACCCGCCCGGGGTGCGGGTCAGAGGGTCAGGGTGACCCGTTCTGTCGCCTCGCGCGCAGCGAGTTGTTCCGGGCTCAAAGCGGCGGCGTTACGGCAGAGGACGACGGACCCCCCGACGGCGAGCGGCGCGAGGAGGCCGGCCGCCAGGCCGGGCCACGCGTCGAAGGACAGCCGCGACAGCACCCGCGCCCCCGGCGCGAGCCCGTACTCCTCGGCGGAGGCGACGGCCCGCTCCACGACCGCCCCGCCGGTCAAGGCGCCCTCGCCGGGGAGCCTGATCGCCGGCGAGCCCGCGCCGACGGGCGCGTACGGCACGAAGCGGTCGCCCTGCCCAGGCACCTCGACGGCGTAGTCGACGAAGCCGGCGGGCGCCTGCGGGAAGCGACCGCCGAGCGGGCGCAGCGCCAGCGCCACGCGCTCGCCGCCGCAGACCAGCGCCTGCTCCAGCGTGTCGGGCCCGCTGACGACGAGGTCGGCGCCGGCGGGGTCGCCGCCCGGTTCGGCCACCACGCCGGTGGAGAAGCAGGCCAGCAGCCACACCGCCGTCTGCCAGTGGGCGGGCAGCAGCAGCGCGAGCCGGTCGCCGGGCTGCGCCCCCAACTCGTCCTGGAGCAGGTTCGAGGTCTTGGCGACCCAGTTCGCGACGGTGGCCACCGACAGCTCGACGCGTTCGCCCGTGGCGTCGTCGTAGAAGGTGATCAGCGGCCGCCCGGGGTCGGCGCGCAGGGCGGTGGCGAGCAGGCCGGCGGGGGTGTCCTGGGCGGGTGAGGTCACGCCGGCCAGGCTACCGGCCGTGCTGCGGCCCCGCGGCGGCTACCCTCGGGCGGGTGCCCTCACCCCGACCGCTGCCCACCGGCGCAGTCCCCGCCCCCAGGCCGGAGCGGGGGCGTATCCGCACCTGGACCCCGCGGGGCCCGCTCGACGTCCGCCGGACGCTCCTGCCGCTGCGCCGGGGCCCGGGCGACCCGGCGTTCCGTATCGACGCCGACGGCACGGTGTGGCGGGCCAGCCGTACGCCCGACGGCGCCGGCACACTGCGGCTGCGGGGCAGCGCGGCGGCTCTGGAGGCCGAGGCGTGGGGGCCCGGTGCGCAGTGGCTGCTCGACGCGCTGCCCGCGCTGATGGGCGGTGACGACGACCCGTCGGCCTTCACCCCGCGGCACCGGGTCGTGCACGAGGCGCACCGGCGCCATCCGGGCCTGCGGCTGACCAGGACCGGGCTCGTACTGGAGTCGCTGATCCCGTCGGTGCTCGAACAGAAGGTGACCACGGCGGAGGCGTACCGCGCGTGGCGGTTGCTGCTGCTCCAGCACGGGGAGCCGGCGCCGGGGCCCGCGGGGCGTATGCGGGTGATGCCGGACGCGCGCGGCTGGGCGCGGGTGCCGTCGTGGGACTGGCACTGCGCCGGGGTGGACGACAAGCGGGCGTCCACGGTCATGCGGGCGGTACGCCTCGGCGGCAGGCTCGACGCGCTGGCGTCGCTGCCCGCGCAGGAGGCCGGCACCCGGCTGCAGAGCGTGCCCGGCATCGGCCCGTGGACGGCCGCGGAGACGCTCCAGCGCAGCCACGGCGCCCCGGACGCGGTCACGGTCGGCGATCTGCACCTGCCGCACCACGTCGGCTACGCGCTGACCGGCGCCCGGCGCTCCGACGACGCCACGATGCTCGACCTGCTCGCCCCGTACGCGGGCCAGCGCCACCGGGCCACCCGGCTGATCCTGCTGGCCGCCCCGAGCCCGCCCCGCCGCGGCCCCCGGCTGGCCCCGAACCCGCCGACGCGCCACTCCTGAGGGCTGTCCCGCAGTCGCGGGGCGGAGGGTCGTCCGCAGCCGTCGCTGCCCGCCCCCCGTGGCCTGCGCCGGGACCCGCGGCGCCGCCCCGAAGGGCTACCGCACCGCGATGAAGGCCTCCGCCCCGCGCGGGGGGCGGGCCGGGGGAGTGGCGGATGGGCGGCCGATGGCGACCGCGCCCATGGGGTCCCAGTTCGCCGGGAGGTCGAGGACCGAGCGGACCTCGTCGCGGCAGAACATCGTGGACGACACCCAGGCGGAGCCGAGCTGCTCGCCGGCCAGTGCGACGAGGAAGTTCTGCACGCCGGCGCCGGTGGCGACGACGAACATCTCGCGTTCCGCCGCGGCCCGCCGGGCGTCGGGGTAGGGGTGGGCGCCGTCGGCGACCAGGCAGGGCACGGCGAGGTAGGGCGCCTTGCGCAGGACGTCGCCGCGCCGCAGCCGCTTGGCGACGCTCTCCTCGGAGAAGCCGTCCCGCCGCAGGTCCGCCGCCCAGGCGTCGCGCATGGCGTCGAGCAGCCGCTCGCGCACCGCGGGCGTCTCCAGCAGCACGAAGCGCCACGGCGTGGTGTGGTGCGGCGCCGGCGCGGTCACCGCGAGGGCGACCGCCCGCCGTACGGCCGCGGGGTCCACCGGCTCGTCGGTGAAGTCGCGCACCGTTCGCCGCAGCGACACCGCCTCCCTTACGGCCTCCGACGTGCCGAGCCGGAACATGTCGTCGGCGGCCCTGCGCAACAGGGGTCTGGCCCCGCTGTCGGCCGCCTCGCCGGCGTCCGGCGGGAGGACCAGGCCGGGCAGGCCGCGGACGACCGCGACCGGACGGCCGGCGGCTTTGCCCTTGGCGAGGTCGCCGGCCGCGGCCAGCTCGTCGGCCGTGGCGGTCACCGTCACGTTCAGCGGGTTGCCGTGCGAGTCCTGGCCGCCGCGCAGGTCGTCGAGGACGTGGACGCCCGCGGCGCCGATCGCCACGTCGGTGAGCCCTTCGCGCCAGGGCCGCCCGAAGGTGTCGGTGACGACGACCCCGACGTTGACGCCGAGGTCCTGGCGCAGCCCGGCCCTGATCCTGCGGGCGGAGGCGTCGGGGTCCTCGGGGAGAAGCAGCACGGTGCCGGGCGCGGTGTTGGAGGCGTCCACGCCGGCCGCGGCCATGACGAAGCCGTGCCGGGTCTCGACGATCCTCGTCGGCCCGCGACGCGCCACCAGCCGTACGGCCTCGGCGTCGATCGCGGCCTCCCGGTCGTCGGCGTGCACGAGGCGGCCCTCGGCCTTGCTGACTATCTTGGACGTGACCAGCAGCACGTCGCCGTCGGCCAGTTCGACCCCGGTGGCGGCGATCAGCTTGGCGATGTCCGCGCCGGGCTGGACCTCGCCGATGCCCTCCGGGGCGAAGACCTCGAAGCGTGCCCCGCTCATGCCCGTACCTCTTCCGCGAGCGCCAGCGCCTCTCGCGCCATCCGCGTGGTGGCGTCCAGGTCGGTCATCAGCAGCGGGACGGCCCGGCAGCGGATGCCGGCCGCCTCGATCTGCGTGACGGCGCCCTCGTCGACGGTGTCGACCAGCCAGCCGTCCAGCAGGCCCGAGCCGTAGTGCGCGGCGACCGCGGCGGCCGTGGACTCCACGCCGACCGCGGCGAGCACCTTGTCCGCCATACCGCGCACGGGCGCGTCGCCGATGATCGGCGACAGTCCGACCACCGGCACCCCGGCCTCGGCGATGGCCTCGCGCACCCCGGGCACGGCCAGGATCGTGCCGATGCTCACCACCGGGTTGGACGGCGGGAAGACGATGACATCGGCCGCGCCGATCGCTTCGAGGACCCCGGGCGCGGGCTTGGCCGCCTCGGCCCCGACGGGCACGACGGCATGCGCGGGGACCGCGGCGCGCAGCCGCACCCAGTACTCCTGGAAGTGGATCGCCTTGCGCTCGCCGTCGGTCTCGACCAGGACGTGGGTCTCGACCCGGTCGTCCGACATCGGGATCAGCCGGACGCCCGGCTTCCAGCGGGCGCACAGCGCCTCGGTGACGGCGCTGAGCGGATAGCCGGCGGCGAGCATCTGGGTGCGCACGATGTGGGTCGCGAAGTCCCGGTCGCCCAGACCGAACCACTCGGGTCCCACGCCGTACGCGGCCAGCTCCTCCTTCACGGTGAAGGTCTCGTCTGACCGGCCCCAGCCCTGCTCCTCGTGGATGCCGCCGCCCAGGGTGTACATCACGGTGTCGAGGTCGGGGCAGACCTTCAAGCCGAACAGATGGATGTCGTCTCCGGTGTTGCCGATGACGGTGATCTCCGCCTCCGGCGCCGCTGCCAGCAGGCCGCGCAGAAAGCGCGCCCCGCCGATTCCTCCGGCCAGAACCACGATTCGCATGGGTCCCAGTCTGTCAGCCCGCCGAAGCGGCCCGTACGGCCGTGTCTACGGCTGCGTCGCGGCCTGGGCCGGGGCCTGGGCGGGGGAGGCCGCCATGACGCCGGCCGGCGTCATCTCGGTGAGGCCGGGGAAGTAGATGTGCACGCTGACCGCCGGCTCCAGGCTGTCGTTGACGACCTCGTGCACATAGCCGGGCGCGAAGGCACGCTGGGCGCCGCCGGCCAGCGCGCGGACGGACTCGCCGTGCCGGCCGAGCACGCGCTCGCGCAGCGCGCCCTGCACGACGGTGAGCACGCCGGACGAACCGCCGTGGTCGTGCAGCCCGCTGCCCTGGCCCGGGAGCCAGCTGAGCAGCCACACCTCGTAGCCGGGGCCGGTCTGCAGGCGGGCATACCAGCGGGTGGTGGCGTCGTAGCGCACCAGCGGGGCCCATCGCCCGCGGTCGGCGGCGATGGAGCGGGCGAGTCCGGCGAACTCCGCCACGGTGCCGGGGTGCTGCGGCACCGGGGGGAGGAGGTGGGGCAGGGCGAGCGGGTCACCGGCGATGGAGACGTCGGAGTACATGAAGGTGTGTCCCTGGGGGTGTGCGCGAGTGGCGGGCGGTGCCAGGGCCGGGAATACGGGTCCTGGGCAGGGGGCTCAGCGACAGCGGCAGGGACAACAACAGTTCTGCGCGAGCGCGACGCAGCAGGACTCGCGGCGGCGGGTCCGGTAGGGCGCGTGGTGCTCGGCAGGCATGCACACAAGGAGACCGGTTCGGACAACCCACTGTCAACTCAATGTCCGTTATGTCGTCCTTCTTTCACCTGATCCGGCACTGTGAGTTGCTGAAAGGTTTGTGCGTAGACGTGTGCGGATAGGTGGTGCGACATCCGTGCAACCGCAGTATTCCGGTTACCGGACGCGCTGATCTGGGAAACCCGCGCGCCGCGCAGTCCGGCGTCGCGCACTTGTCCGACCATTCCCCGAGACGTGTGTTTCTGTGATCGAAATGTGATCCACAACGCTTCATCCGTACGGGCGGAACGTGGCGCGTTGCCGCAGCGTCTGACGAGGTGTGAGTGGTGGAGCGACCGGACCGCGGTTGACGGATCCAGGCTTTTGGCCCGATAACAACACTTTCTGTCACGCCTTGGTTCAGCGGAGTGAATAACGGACCCAATAGCAGATCCCGGCTTGACTGGCCTGGATCGGCGCACTTGTAATTTCACTCGTGTCGTTCAGCCGCACATGGTGACGGCCCACATCACGGGGAAGCACGACAGACGAGGGGCGCGCATGACCGAGCAGTTCCAGTTGCTGCTGGCCGAAGAGGCCGACGAGGAACTCGGCTGGCAGGAGCGCGCGCTGTGTGCGCAGACCGACCCCGAGTCGTTCTTCCCCGAAAAGGGCGGTTCCACACGTGAGGCGAAGAAGGTCTGCCTCGCCTGCGAAGTCCGTTCCGACTGCCTCGAATACGCCCTCGCCAACGACGAACGCTTCGGTATCTGGGGCGGCCTGTCGGAAAGGGAGCGCCGCCGCCTGAAGAAGGGCGTCGTCTGACCCGCACGCCGCCCGCCCGGCCCCCGGCCCGCCCCCGTGAGCAGCGGCGGGCCGCCCGCCGGCCGGGCCCCGCGCACCCGCCCCGCAGCCCGCCCGCCGCGTCCCCGGACGCGACCGGCGGGCTGCTGTTGTTCTCACACTGTGCTCACGTCAGGGCGGTGGTGTCCGCGTAAGCCGTTAGTGTGGGGGGCCGTCCGAGATGCAACCCCGCCGCGAGCGGGCGCCAGCGTCCACCGCAGTCCAGCGAACCGGGGCCCGAACCTCGATGTCCGTGAACAGCACAGCACCGGCCGCTCACCCGGCCGGCATCCCTGAGTTCCCGCGCCATGTCGTGACCGCCGTGCTGGTAGCGCACGACGGCGCGCGCTGGCTGCCCAAGGCCCTCGCGGGCCTGCTCGCCCAGGACCGCCCGGTCCAGGACGTCATCGCCGCCGACACCGGCAGCGCCGACGACTCCGCCCGGCTGCTCGCCGAGTCGCTCGGCGACCAGCGTGTACTGCACCTGGCCCGGCGCACGACCTTCGGCGCCGCGGTCGAGGAGGCCGCGCGCACCGCCGCGCCGCTCACCGCCGAGCAGCTGCCGTACCTGACCCGCCGCAGCGGCTGGGACCCCGTCAGCCGCAGCTGGAACGACGACGCCTACGACGAGCCCGACCAGCCGCACGGCGAGCCCGTCCAGTGGCTGTGGCTGCTGCACGACGACTGCGAGCCCGACCCCGGCGCCCTCGCCGGGCTGCTGCGGGTCGCCGACACCTCGCCGTCCGCCGCGGTCATCGGCCCCAAACTGCGCAGCTGGTACGACCGCAGGCAGCTGCTCGAAGTCGGCGTCAGCATCGCCCGCAGCGGCCGCCGCTGGACCGCGCTGGAACGCCGCGAGCAGGACCAGGGCCAGCACGACCAGGTGCGCCCGGTGCTTTCCGTGTCGTCCGCCGGCATGCTGATCCGCCGCGACGTGTGGGAGGAACTGGGCGGCTTCGACCGCCGGCTGCCCCTGATGCGCGACGACGTCGACTTCTGCTGGCGTGCCCAGGCCGCCGGCCACACCGTCCTCGTCGCCCCCGACGCCGTGCTCTGGCATGCCGAGGCCGCCTCCCGCGAGCGCCGCCCGGTGGACTGCGCCGGCCGCTCCGCCGTCAACCCGCACCGTGTCGACAAGGCCGGCGCCGTCTACACGCTGCTCGCCAACACCCGCGGCCCGCTGCTGCCGTATGTGGCGCTGCGCATAGTCCTCGGCACCTTGCTGCGCACCCTGGCCTACCTCGTCGGCAAGGTGCCAGGACAGGCCGTCGACGAGATCGTCGGCCTGCTCGGCGTCCTGCTGCGCCCGGGGCGCCTGCTCGGCGCCCGCCACCAGCGCGGCAGGGGCGTCGTCCCCCCCTCGGAACTGCGCCCGCTCTTCCCGCCGCCCGGCGCGACCGTACGCGCCACCGTCGACCAGGTCGTCAGCAATATCGCCGGCCGCGCCGACGCCTCCTCCGCCGCGGCGGGACGACACGGCGGCGCTGTCGAGTCCGGGCCCGGCGACGACGACGGCGGCGAATTCCTGGAGATCGAGCAGTTCGCCCGCCTCAAGCGGATCGCCCGCAAACCGGGCCCCGTGCTCTTCGCGGTGCTGCTCGTCGTCTCGCTCGCCGCCTGCCGCTCGCTGCTCGGCGGCGGCTCGCTGGCCGGCGGCACCCTGCTGCCCGCCGACCCCGGAGCCTCCGACCTGTGGCACAGCTATGCCGGGTCCTGGCACGCACTCGGCACCGGCGGCACCCAGTCCGCGCCGCCCTACCTCGCGGTGCTCGGCCTGTTCTCGACCGTGCTGTTCGGCTCCACCGGCCTCACCCTGACGCTGCTGCTGGTCGCGTCGGTGCCGCTGGCCGGATTCACCGCCTACTTCGCGTCCCGGCCGCTGGTCGAGTCCCGGCTGCTGCGCGCCTGGGCCTCGGTCGCCTACGCCTTCCTGCCGGCCACGACCGGCGCCCTGGCGACCGGCAGGCTCGGCACCGCCGTGCTCGCCATCCTGCTGCCGCTGATGGCACGCGCCGCGGTCGCCTCCGCCGGGCTCCAACTCGGCGGCGCCGCACTGGACCGCGGCGCGCGCCCCAGCTGGCGCGCGACCTGGGCGCTGGCCCTGATGCTCACCTTCACCACCGCCTTCACGCCGATCACCTGGCCCATCGCGATGGTGCTCGCCGCCGCGACCATCGCCTGGCGGCTGGCCACCGGCCGCGGCGCGCTGCTCGTACCGCACCTGCTGCGCTTCGCCGCGCTGATCGTCACCCCGATCGTCCTGCTCGCCCCCTGGTCGCTGACGCTGCTGTCGCACCCCGGGCGGCTGCTGCACGAGGTGGGCCTGCCCTACGGCACCAAGGGCGCGTCCGGCGTCGACCTGCTGCTGCTCAGCCCCGGCGGCCCCAAGGCCTCCGGCGGGCTGCTGCTGGTCGGCCTGGTGCTGGCCGCGCTCGCCGCGCTGCTGCGCGACACCCGCCGCACCGCGATCACCGCGGCCTGGGCCGTCGCCGCTACCGGCCTGCTCTTCGCCGGCATCGAGAACGGCAAGGCGTGGGCGGGACCGGCCACGCTCGTCTACGGCCTCGCGCTGCTCGCGGCCGCCGCGGTCGGCGCGGAAGGCGCCAACGAGCGGATCGCCGCCAGCGGCTTCGGCTGGCGGCAGCCCGTCGCCGGCCTGATCGCGCTCGCCGCCGCCGCCGCGCCGCTGCTGGCCGCCTTCACCTGGGTCGCGCACGGCGCCGACGGCCCGCTCGACCGCCGCGATCCGCAGCAGGTGCCCGCCTTCGTCGCCGAGGAGAGCACCAGCGGCGACCAGGCCCGCACCCTGGTCCTCAGCGGTACGGAAGGCCATGTCGCCTACGCCCTGGTGCGGGGCGCGGGCGTCCGCATCGGCGACGCGGAGCTGGCCGCACAGGCCCCGCAGGACGCCGCCCTCGACACCCTCGTCGCCAACCTGGTGGCCGGCTCGGGCGCGGACCAGGGCAGCCGGCTCGCCGGATACGCGGTGCGCTACGTCCTCGCGCAGAAGGGCGCCCCCCGGGCGCTCGGCCGCGTCATGGACAGCACCCCGGGCCTGTCCCGGGTCAGCCAGGCCGACGGCAGCGCATTGTGGCGGGTCGACACGACCGTCTCCCGCATCACCATCACCGCCAAGGGCGCCAAGCCCGTCGCGGTCCCCTCGGGCCGCGTCGAGGCGCACAGCAAGCTGCCATCGGGCCCGCAGGGCCGCATCCTGCGGCTCGCCGACTCCGCGTCGGAGGACTGGCAGGCCACCCTCGACGGCGCCCCGCTGGCGCCCACCACCGTCGACGGCTGGGCGCAGGGCTTCCAGCTGCCCGCCTCCGGCGGACGGCTCGACGTCACCTTCAAGGAGCCGGTCACCCACATCGGCTGGCTGGGCGCGCAGGCCTTCCTGCTGCTCGTCATGATCGTGCTCGCCCTGCCCGGCCGCCGCCGCGAGGTCGACGACGACCTCCCGGAGGCCGAGGGAGACGTGGTCGCCGACATCCCCGGCCAGTCCGGCGGCGAGGGCCGCAGGGCCCGCCGCCTGCAGGCCGCCGCGGAGGCCGAGGCCGTCGCGAACGGCACCCAGGACGACGGCGGGCAGGACGCCCCCGACGGCGACCCGGGGCACCGGCAGCAGCCCGACCCGTACGAACCGGTGGGAGCGCTCTACGAGCAGGCCGAGGCCGGCTACGACCCCGCGGAGGCCGGCTACGACCCCTACGCGGTCCAGGCCCCCGACGCCGCCCAGACCACGGACCCGTACTACGCGCCCTACCCCGACCAGCAGTGGGAGCAGCCGCCCTATCCGGCAGGACAGGGCGGCGGCTACGAGCAGCAGGGCGGCTACGGCGACCAGTACGGCTACGTCCCGCAGCAGCCCGGCTACGACCCCTACGCACAGCAGGGCCGTCAGCAGCCGCAGGACGGGACGGTGAGCGGCTACGGCGACCAGGCGCCCTACCCCGACCAGGGCGGCTACGCCGACCCCGCCGCATATGGCGACGCCGGGCCGTACTACGCAGAAGGCGACCAGCGCCGTGACGGGAGCGACCACCAGTGAACCGCAGCACCCTCTCCCTGGGCGGCGCCGTCGTCGTGCTCGCCGTCCTGACCGGCGCCGCGTCCCTGAGCGGCGGCAGCGACTCGGCCGCCGCCCCCAAGGGCGCGGTGGCCACGCTGCCCGTGCAGCGCAGCACCGTGGTGTGCCCGGCGCCTTCCCCGTCGGAATTCGCCGACACCGTCTACACGTCGTTCACCCCTTCGACGACGGCCACCGGCACCGGCGGCACCGGCAGCGCCCAACTGGTTCCCGCCCTCGACAAGGCCAAGCCGCTCGCGCCGCTCAAGCAGACCGGCAAGGCGGTCACCGCCACCACGGACAAGCCCGAGGCACCCGCCCTGATCGGCACCGCCGACGGGCCGCTGGCGCCCGGCTGGTCGGTCCAGCAGACCACCGTGGTGGACGCGGGACCCGGCCGCGGGCTGCTCGGCACCTCCTGCATCACCCCGGACAGCGAGTTCTGGTTCCCCGGCGCCAGCACCGCGACCAACCGCAAGGACTACCTGCACCTGGTGGACCCCGACGAGGCCCCCGCCGTCGTCGATGTCGAGCTGTACGGCAAGGACGGCCTGCTCAAGGCGTCGACCGGCGACGGCATCACCGTCCCCGGCAAGAGCGCCAAGCCGGTGCTGCTGTCCACCCTGGTCGCCGACAAGGTCGCCGACCTGACCGTGCACGTCGTCGTACGCAGCGGCCGGGTCGGCGCTGCCGTCCAGGCCACCGACAGCAAGGCGGGCACGGACTGGCTGGCGCCCGCAGCGGATCCGGCGACCTCGCTCGTCATGCCGGGCATCCCGGCCGACGCCACCTCGGTGCACCTGGTGGCCTACGCGACCGGCACCGACGACGCCGACCTGACGCTCAAGCTCGCCACCTCCACCGGCCTGATCTCCCCGGCCGGCCATGAGACGCTGCACGTCAAGGCCGGGATGACCGCCACAGCCGACCTGGGGAACATCACCAGGGGCGACCCGGGCTCGCTGGTCATCGGATCGAGCACGGTGCACACCCCCGTGCCGGTCGTGGCGGGGCTGCGCATCACCCGCGGCAAGGGCGCCAAGCAGGAGCTGGCCTTCCTGCCCGCGACCCCGGCGATCAGCACCAGGGCCACCGTCGCGGACAACCGCGCCAAGGGCTCCACGCTGGGCCTGATCGCCATCGGCAAGGACGCCGACGTGAAGATCACCTCGTCGCCCGGCCCGTCCGGCGGCACGACGGTGACCAAGACCGTCATCCTCAAGGCCGGCACCACGATGTCCCTGCAACCGCAGCCGCCGTCCCAGAGCAAGGGCGGCTACGCCGTGACCGTCGAGCGGCTCTCCGGCGGCACCGTCTACGCCTCACGGATGCTGGCGCTGCCGCTGGGCGGGGTGCCGATGTTCACGATCCAGCCGCTGCCCGACGACCGGGGCATGGTCCAGGTGCCGCAGGCCGGTTCCGACCTGGCCATCCTCGACAAATAGCGGGCGGCGAACAGCCGTGCGGACAGCGAAGGGGGCGGGGACGGGCGCCGGGAGGTGTCAGTCCTCGCCGTACTTCGGATCGACATTCTCCGGCGACAGGCCGAGCAGCTCGGCGACCTGCTCCACCACCACCTCGTGGACCAGCAGCGCCCGCTCGTCGCGGCTCTTGGCCCGGATCTCGACGGGCCGCCGGTAGACCACGATCCGGCTCGGCCGCCCCTTGGCCGCCCCGACCAGCCGCCCCAGCGGCACGGCGTCGCCGTCGGCCGTACCGTCCTGCGGCCAGGGCACCTCCTGCACCGCGAATTCCACGTCGGCCAGCTGCGGCCAGCGCCTTTCGAGGCGGTCGGCGGCATCCCTGACCAGGTCGTCGAAGGCGTCGGCGCGGCTGAGCGCGAGCGGCACCTGCGGCGGCGCGATGGGGCCGCGCATGCCGCGACCGTGCCGGTCGCGGTGCCGCGGACGCGGGTCGGAGGGAGGTGGCGCCGAACTGTCCATCAGCGTGAGCCTAGCTCCCGCCCCGCGCCGTGTCGCGACCCGAGTGGACGCGGCCCCTTTATCGTCATCCCGCGCCGAGTTTCAGACCGCATCAGGCCACAGAAGTGGTGGAAACGCGCCACCTGGCGATCGAACCCGTCACGTGCCGCCGTCATGACCGCTCACCCGCATTGGTACGTACCTCCGACGGCCCCGGCATCACCGCAGGTCGACGCCGCGACGGCGGCCAACTCCCGGAAAGCCGCGCCGCGGCGACACGACCGGGTGAGCCTGCGGAGAGTCGTCGCGGCCCGCTCAAGAGTGCGGTACCGTCCAACCTCGTGAGCCCTGTACGTCGCTGTTCGCGCACCGCTTGCGGCCGCCCCGCCGTCGCGACGCTGACGTACGTCTACGCGGACTCCACGGCCGTCCTCGGCCCCCTCGCGACCTATGCCGAGCCGCACTGCTACGACCTGTGCTCCGAGCACTCGGAGCGGCTGACCGCGCCCCGCGGCTGGGAAGTCGTCAGGCTCGCCGTCGACACCGGCCCCGTGCGGCCCAGCGGCGACGACCTGGAAGCACTGGCCAACGCGGTACGCGAAGCCGCCCGCCCCCAGGACCGCACCCGGCCCGGCACCCGCGACATCGACCCGCTGGAAGTCGCCCGACGCGGCCATCTGCGGGTCCTGCGCTCACCCGAGTAGGACCCGCCCCCGCCGCCCCTGCTCCGCGCGGAACGCGCCTCTTCCCGTCCGGGGTAGGTTGTGGCCGGAACCGCGGCATATTGCCGCGCCGCAACGTCCGATCCCGCGACCCCGTACAGCAGAGGTGTGCAGTGGCCGATTTGTCACAGCTGGTCAAGGCCTACGACGTACGCGGAGTCGTACCCGATCAGTGGGACATCCCGCTCGCCGAGATCTTCGGCGCGGCCTTCGCCACGGTCACCGGCGCCGACGCCATCGTCATCGGGCACGACATGCGGCCCTCGTCCCCCGGCCTGTCCGACGCCTTCGCCCGCGGCGCCGCCTCCCGGGGAGCCGACGTCACCCGCATCGGGCTGTGCTCCACCGACGAGCTGTACTTCGCCAGCGGGCGGCTCGGCCTTCCCGGCGCGATGTTCACCGCGAGCCACAACCCTGCGCAATACAACGGCATCAAGCTGTGCCGGGCAGGCGCCGCACCCGTCGGCCAGGACACCGGCCTCGCCGACATCCGCGCGCTCGCCGAGAAATGGCTGGAGACCGGCATCCCGGCCGGCGCGGCAGTCACCGGCACCATCGGCGACCGCGACGTACTCGGCGACTACGCCGCCTGCCTGCGCTCGCTGGTCGACCTGTCCGGGATGCGGCCGCTGAAGGTCGTCGTCGACGCGGGCAACGGCATGGGCGGCCACACCGTCCCGACCGTGCTGGCCGGCCTGCCGGTCGACCTGGTGCCGATGTACTTCGACCTCGACGGCACCTTCCCCAACCACGAGGCCAACCCGCTCGACCCGAAGAACCTGGTCGACCTCCAGGCCCGGGTCCGCGAGACCGGCGCCGACCTCGGCCTGGCCTTCGACGGCGACGCCGACCGCTGCTTCGCCGTCGACGAACGCGGCGAAGGCGTACCGCCGTCCGCCGTCACCGCCCTGGTCGCCGCCCGCGAACTGGCCGCCAATCCCGGCGCCACGATCATCCACAACCTCATCACCTCCCGCTCCGTGCCCGAAGTCGTCAGGGAGCACGGCGGCAACCCGGTACGCACCCGGGTCGGCCACTCCTTCATCAAGCAGGAGATGGCCGCCACCGGCGCGGTCTTCGGCGGCGAGCACTCCGCGCACTACTACTTCCGCGACTTCTGGAACGCCGACACGGGCATGCTCGCCGCCCTGCACCTGCTGGCCGCCCTCGGCGGCCAGGAAGGGCCGCTGTCCGCACTCGTCGCCGGCTACGACCGCTACGCCTCCTCCGGCGAGATCAACAGCACCGTCGCCGACCAGGCCGGGCGCACCGCGGCGGTGCGCGCCGCCTTCACCGGCCAGGACGGCGTGGACTTCGACGAACTCGACGGACTCACCGTCAGCGCCGCCGGCTGGTGGTTCAACCTGCGGGCCTCCAACACCGAACCGCTGCTGCGGCTCAACGTCGAGGCCGCGGACGACGCCGCCGTCGCCCGCATCCGCGACCAGGTGCTCGCCATCGTCCGCGGCTGAGCCCCGCCACCGCCGGACGGACCACCGGATCCAAGGCACCTGACCAGCACCGCTGGACCACCGCCCGGGGCCGGCACTGCCACGAAGCGTGCGGCGATAGGCTGGTCGGCACAGGCCGGGGCCGCCGGCCCGCACAATGCCAGGAGGACACCCCGCATGCCGCTCGTCGAAGACAGCCTTCTGGACATCCTCGCCTGCCCGGCCTGCCACGCCGCACTCCGCGCGGACGAGGACGCCGCGGAGCTGGTCTGCACCTCGGACAGCTGCGGCCTGGCCTACCCCGTCAGGGACGACATCCCGGTCCTGCTGGTGGACGAGGCCCGCCGCCCCGGCTGACCCGACGCCCACACCACCGCGCTCGGACTCCGTCCGACCGCGTCACGACACCACGCCCCGGAGGTCGCATTGCTCGACGAGTCGCTGCTGGAGGACCCCGAAGGCCTCGCCCGCGCCGACACCCGCGGACTGCTCCGCGGAGTCGCCGCCTCCGGCGCCCGGGTCCGCACCGCACTGCGGCTCGCCGAAGAAGCGGGCGTGACCGCGCTGCAGCCCGACGGCCGGCCCCGTACGGTCCTGGTGGCAGGCAGCGGGCCCGACGCCGCCGCGGTCGCCGACCTGCTGACCGCCCTCGGCTCCGGCAGCTGCCCCGTCGAGGCGCTCACCCCGACCGGCCCCACCCCCCAGCAGGCCCGCTGGACCCTGCCCGGCTGGGCCGGATCCCTCGACCTGCTGCTGCTGATCTCCCCGCAGGGCACCGAGCAGGGCCTCACCGACCTGGTCGAGCAGGCCTACCGCCGCGGCTGCACCGCCGCGGCCGTCACCCCCGCCAAGGCGCCGCTGGCCGAAGCCGTCGCGCAGGTACACGGCCTCGCCCTGCCCTTCGCCGCCCCCGAAGACAACGGCCGGACCGACACCCCGGCCGACGCCGCCGACACCGGCGCCTTCTGGGCACTGCTCACCCCGCTGCTCGCCCTGGCCGACCGGCTCGGCCTGATCACCGCGCCGACCCGCGAACTCCAGGCACTCGCCGACACCCTGGACGAAGTGGCCGCCCGCTGCGGCCCCGCCGTCGCCACCTACACCAACCCCGCCAAGACCCTCGCCGCCGAACTCGACGACGCCCTCCCGCTGCTGTGGAGCCAGGGCCCGATCGCCGGCGCCGGCGCCCGCCGCTTCGCCACCGCCCTAGCCGCCCGGGCCGGCCGGCCCGCGCTGAGCGCGGAACTGCCCGCCGCCCTCACCGCCCACGGCCCGCTCCAGGCCGGCGTGCACGCGCTCTCCGCCGACCCCGACGACTTCTTCCGCGACCGCGTCGAGGAATCCGACGGACTGCGGATGCGCGTCGTGCTGCTCCAGGAAGCCCCCGACCAGCCCGGCTCCGCGGCGCCCGCCGCCCGCGAACAGGCCTACGCGCACGACACCCCGCTCAGCGAGATCGCCGCCTCCGGCGGCAGCGATCTGCACATCGCGGCGGAAGTCTTCGCCCTGACCGATTTCGCCGCCGTATACCTGGCCGTCGCCTCGACCGAGAGACCATGACCGGCATGAACCGCCTCCTCAACACCGTCCGCCCCTACGCCTGGGGCTCCACCACCGCCATCCCCGAACTCCTCGGCACCCCGAGCACCGGCGAACCCCAGGCCGAACTGTGGATGGGCGCCCACCCCGGCGCACCCTCCCGCGTCGACCGCGGCGCGGGACCCGTACCGCTCGACACCCTCATCGACGCCGACCCCACGTCCGAACTCGGCGACGCCACCGTCAAGCGCTTCGGGCCCAGGCTCCCCTTCCTCTTCAAGGTGCTCGCCGCCGGCGCACCACTGTCCGTCCAGGTCCACCCCGACCTCGCCCAGGCGAAGGCCGGATACGCCGACGAGGAAGCCCGCGGCATCCCGCTCGACGCCCCGCACCGCAACTACAAGGACGCCAACCACAAGCCCGAGATGCTCGTCGCGCTGTCCCCCTTCGACGGACTGTGCGGCTTCCGCCGGCCCACCGAGGCCGCCGACCTCATCGACGCCCTCGGCGTCGGCGCGCTGGCCCCCTACGCCGACATCCTCCGCGCCCACCCCGAGGACCGGGCGCTGCGCGAAGTCCTCGCCGCCGTCCTCGGCGCCGACCCCGACGCGACGGCCGAGACCGTCCACGCCGCCACCGAGGCCGCCGCCCGCCTGGCCGCCACCCCCGGCACCCCGCACGCCGCGGACTACGCCGCCTACGCCAAAGCCGCCCACAGCTTCCCCGGTGACCGCGGCGTGATCGCCGCGATGCTGCTCAACTACGTACGCCTGCAGCCCGGCGAAGCCCTCTACCTCGGCGCCGGAGTCCCGCACGCCTACCTCGACGGCCTCGGCGTCGAGATCATGGCCAATTCCGACAACGTGCTGCGCTGCGGCCTCACCCCCAAACACATCGACGTGCCCGAACTCCTGCGCGTCGTCCGCTTCGAAGCCGGCGACCCCGGAGTGCTCCGCCCCGAGGCCGCCCCCGACGGTGAGGAGCTGTACGCCGCCCCCATCGACGAATTCCGGCTCTCCCGGTACGTACTCGCCCCCGGCTCCGACCCCCGCACCCTCGACCAGGGCACCCCGCAGATCCTGCTCTGCACCGCCGGGCAGGCCTCGCTGCGCGCCCACGACGGCAGGGTGCTGACCCTCGACCGCGGTGAGTCCTGCTGGATCCCGGCCGGCGAACGCACCGAACTCAGCGGCGACGGCGCCGTCTTCCGCGCCACCGTGGCGGCCTGACACATCGACCGCGACACGGACTGCAACAATGTCCGTCCGCAACGCCCGTCACGGCGAGGCAGCCGCCAGGGCCGAGGAAGGGACACCCCGTACATATGAGCGCCTCAGGCGGAACCAGGGCGATCGTCGCGGCACTGAGCGCCAACCTCGCCATCGCCGCGGCGAAGTTCGTGGCCTTCGCATTCAGCGGATCCTCCTCGATGCTCGCCGAAGGCGTCCACTCCCTCGCCGACTCGGGCAACCAGGGACTGCTCCTCATCGGAGGCAAGAAGGCCAAGCAGGCGGCCAGCGAGGAACACCCCTTCGGCTACGGCAGGGAACGCTACATCTATGCCTTCCTCGTCTCGATCGTCCTCTTCTCCGTCGGCGGCATGTTCGCCCTCTACGAGGGCTATGAGAAGGTCCGCCACCCGCACGCCATCGATCACTGGTACTGGCCGGTGGGCGTCCTGATCTTCGCCATCGCCGCCGAGGGCTTCTCCTTCCGCACCGCCATCAAGGAGTCCAACCACACGCGCGGCACGATGTCCTGGACCGAATTCATCCGCCGCGCCAAGGCGCCGGAGCTCCCGATCGTGCTGCTGGAGGACTTCGGCGCGCTCATCGGCCTCGTCCTCGCCCTGCTCGGCGTCGGTATCGCCCTGGCCACCGACAGCGGGGTCTGGGACGGCATCGGCACCCTGTGCATCGGCACCCTGCTCATCTGCATCGCCCTCGTCCTGGCCGCCGAGACGAAGTCCCTGCTGCTCGGCGAAGGCGCGGGAGCCGAGTCCCTCGACCGCATCCGCGCGGCCACCGTCGACGGCGACACCGTCATCGGCATCATCCACATGCGCACCCTCCACCTCGGCCCGGAAGAACTCCTGGTCGCGGCCAAGATCGCCGTCAAGCACGACGACACCGCGGCCGAGATCGCCCGCGCCATCGACGCCGCGGAAGCCCGCATCCGGGCCGCCGAACCCTTCGCCCGCGTCATCTACCTCGAACCCGACATCTACAGCGATGCCGCCGCCGCGGCGGGCCCCGACCCCGACCAGTCGCCCGGCGGCCGGTGACCCGAGGGACTGCGGACGGTCCGCAGACCGGTGTAGATTCGTATCCAGCCAGACGTCGCTGCTGATGGCGGTCGGGCGGTCGCCCCACGGTGACCGGCCGAGGGAGAGAGGGCCTCCGACGGATTGCGCTGCCGCAAGGGGACAGGTGTGCCCGCAGCAGGCCGCACCCGCACCCGCCCTGTGGCCGCGCCACATTCCCGTCCACCTCGATCGCACCGAGGAGCAGCCCGCATGACAACTACCGCCACCGACTTCAAGGTCGCGGACCTCTCCCTTGCCGCCTTCGGCCGCAAGGAGATCACCCTCGCCGAGCACGAGATGCCCGGCCTGATGTCCCTGCGCACCGAATACGCCGCCACGCAGCCGCTGGCCGGCGCCCGCGTCACCGGCTCCCTGCACATGACCGTGCAGACCGCCGTCCTCATCGAGACCCTGGTGGCCCTCGGCGCCGAGGTCCGCTGGGCGTCCTGCAACATCTTCTCCACCCAGGACCACGCGGCGGCGGCCATCGCCGTCGGCCCCGAGGGCACCCCGGACAACCCCAGGGGCGTCCCGGTCTTCGCCTGGAAGGGCGAAAGCCTCGAAGAATACTGGTGGTGCACCGAGCAGGCCCTGACCTGGCCCAACACCCCCACCGGCGGCCCGAACATGATCCTGGACGACGGTGGCGACGCCACCCTGCTCCTCCACAAGGGCGTCGAGTTCGAGAAGGCCGGCGCCGTACCGGCCGGCACCGAGCAGGACCCCGAGGAATACGGCTACATCCTCGCCCTGCTGCGCCGCACCCTCGCCGCGAGCCCGCAGAAGTGGACCCAGCTCGCCTCCGAGATCCGCGGGGTCACCGAGGAGACCACCACCGGCGTCCACCGCCTCTACGAGATGCAGCAGGAAGGCACGCTGCTCTTCCCGGCGATCAACGTCAACGACGCGGTGACCAAGTCGAAGTTCGACAACAAATACGGCTGCCGGCACTCCCTCATCGACGGCATCAACCGCGCCACCGACGTCCTGATCGGCGGCAAGGTCGCCGTCGTCTGCGGCTACGGCGACGTCGGCAAAGGCTGCGCCGAGTCCCTGCGCGGGCAGGGCGCCCGCGTCGTCATCACCGAGATCGACCCGATCTGCGCGCTCCAGGCGGCCATGGACGGCTACCAGGTCGCCACCCTGGACGACGTGGTCGAGACGGCCGACATCTTCGTCACCACCACCGGCAACCGGGACATCATCATGGCCTCCGACATGGCCAGGATGAAGCACCAGGCGATCGTCGGGAACATCGGCCACTTCGACAACGAGATCGACATGGCCGGCCTCGCGAAGATC